>DASXAG010000029.1:0-94873 GCA_036406835.1 Thermoanaerobaculia bacterium | reverse complement strand
CGAATGCGCCGCCTACCGCCGCGCGACGGCGTTCCGCGCCGTCTTCTCTGCGCGGAGGCCCCCGGCGCGAATGCGCCGCCTACCGCCGCGCGACGGCGTTCCGCGCCGTCTTACTTGCCGACCTGGAGCGCCGGCATGCCGTCCAGCATCGAGAGACGGAACAGCGTCGAGAGGTAGTCGTCGATGTGGGCGAAGCGGCCGGCGGCCTTCGCGCCGAGCTTCTGGTTCAGGATCCCGAAGTACTTCATCCGCAGGTCGAGGGTCTGCTTCTGGATCGCGGCCGACTCGTTGGCCATCTTCACGATGTCGGCGTCCGACAGCGTCGCGTAGCCGTCGGTGTACTTCTTGAGGAGGGCCAGGCGGTCGGACATGTTGGCGTCGCGCTCCTTCTCGAAGTCGCCGTAGACGGCCCAGAACGTCTGCATCTGATCCGGCGTCAGCCCGCCCATCGCGGCGGCGACGAGCTCGCGGCGCTTGGTCGAGAGGGCGTGCTGGAGCTTCGCCATGTCGACGTCGGTGGGCTTCAGCTCCGGCATCGTGCTCTGTGCGCCCGACGCGGCGGGCTTCTGGGCGGCCTGCTGGGCGCTCGCCTGCGGCGCTGGAGCGGCCACGGCGACTCCGAGGAAGAGAGCGATCGCGAGTACCTTCTTCATGGGCTTCTCCTTAGGGAAATCGATCGACGGGGCCGGCGCGCGCCGGCCTTCACGAAGCGGCGGAATCTATCACGGACCCGAGGCGATCCCGAGAGCGGAGGCCCCGGAGATCAGACGTGGCAGGAGCCGCCGCCGCGCTTCTCGAAGTACCGCTGGTGATACTCCTCGGCGCGCCAGAACGGTTGCGCGGGCGTGATCTCGGTGACGATCGGCCGCCCGAACTTGCCGCTCCTGGCGAGGCGCTCCTTCGAGGCGCGCGCGGCCGCCTCCTGCTCGGGCGTGTGGAAGAAGATGGCCGAGCGGTACTGCGTGCCGACGTCGGGGCCCTGGCGGTTCAGCTGGGTCGGGTTGTGCCCGTTCCAGAAGACGTCCAGCAGCTGGTCGTACGAAACCTTCGCGGGGTCGTAGTCCACCTCGACGACCTCGGCGTGGCCGGTCGCGTCGCTGCAGACGTCCTCGTAGGTCGGATTCTCGAGCTTGCCGCCGCTGTACCCGACGGCGGTCGCGAGGACCCCGGGCACCTTTCGGAAATCCTCCTCGACTCCCCAGAAGCATCCCGCGCCGAACGTCGCCTTGGCCATGACCTGTTCTCCTCGAATCGGGTATTACAACACGCCGGAACCCTGGTTGGGCTCGAACGCGTACTTCGCGAAGCATGAATACGTCACGCGCGTCGAGGTCGGTTCACAAGGTTCTCCCCAGCGTCGAGACGCTGGAGGGAGCGGGCTTTCTCGTCCACCGCCCGTTTCCCACGTCCGCGCTCGAGCAGTTCGACCCCTTCCTCCTCCTCGACGAGATGGGCCCGATGGACCTCGCGCCCGGCGAGGCCAAAGGCGCGCCCGATCATCCGCACCGCGGGTTCGAGACCGTGACCTACCTCCTCTCCGGCGAGATGGAGCACCGCGATTCCCGCGGGAACCAGGGGAGGCTCACTCCGGGCGACGTCCAGTGGATGACGGCCGGCTCCGGCGTCGTCCACTCGGAGATGCCCGCCGCGCGTTTCCAGGAGAAGGGCGGACGGATGCACGGATTCCAGCTCTGGGTCAATCTGCCGCGGCGCGACAAGATGATGTCGCCGCGCTACCAGGAGATCCCGGCCGCGAAGATCCCCGAGGCGACGTCCGACGACGGCGGCGTCACGGTCCGCGTCCTCGCCGGAGAGGCGCTGGGCAAGACCGCCGTGATCGACACCCGCACGCCGATCACCTACCTGGACGCGCGGCTGCGCCCCGGCGCCGTGTTCGAGCAGCCGCTCGAGCCGGGCCTCCGCGCCTTCGCCTACGTGGTCGAGGGCGCCGGCGAGTTCGGGGCGGGCGGATCGCCGGCCGGGCCCCACCAGCTCGTGCTCTTCAAGAACGACGGCGACGGCGTCCGGATCGCGGCGACGCGGGAGCCGCTGCGCGTCCTGCTCGTCGCGGGCGAACCGCTCGGCGAGCCCGTCGCGCGCGCGGGCCCCTTCGTCATGAACACGCGCGCCGAGGTCATCCAGGCCTTCGAGGATTACCAGAGCGGGCGCCTGGGATAACTTCCCTCCCATGCCGGTCCGCCAGGTCCTGAACGCGCGGGTGCCGGTCAAGGTCTGGACGGCGGACCTCGAGGACTCGGCGCGCAGGCAGCTCCTCCAGACGGGTGAGCTGCCGTTCGTCTACCACCACGTCGCGGCCATGGCGGACACCCACTGGGGCATGGGCGCGACCGTCGGCAGCGTGATCGCGACCGAGGGCGCGATCTGTCCGGCGGCCGTGGGCGTCGACATCGGCTGCGGCATGGCCGCCGTCAAGACGCGCCTCGACGCGTCGGCGCTCGAGGGCAGGCTCCCGGCGCTGCGACACGCGATCGAGCGCCGCATCCCCGTGGGGTTCCACCAGCGGGACGAGCCGCACCCGGACGCGGAGGAGTTCATGGGTCGACCTGGGGCGGGCGGCCTGCCGTCGGTCGCGACGGCGAGCGAGAAGAAGAAGGCGGCGCTGCAGTGCGGGACGCTCGGCGGTGGCAATCACTTCCTCGAGGTCTGCGTCGAAGAGGGAGCCGAGGGCGGCGCACCCGTCTGGGTCCTCCTGCACTCGGGCTCGCGCAACATCGGCAAGGTGACGGCCGAGCGGCACATCGACGAGGCGAAGGACTGGACGCGGCGTTCCGGAGTCCGCCTGCCGAATCCGGACCTCGCGCACCTCTCCGAGGGCAGCGCGGCGTTCGACGCGTACGTCGCGGATCTCCGCTGGTGCCAGGAGTTCGCGGTGCAGAACCGGAAGATCATGCTCGCCGAGATCCTCGAGGCCCTCCGCCGAACGATCTGTCGGGGAACCGAGGACCTGGGCCTCGAGCCGGAGATCCACTGCCACCACAACTACGTCGCCTGGGAGCGGCACTTCGGGCGCGACGTGATGGTCACGCGCAAGGGCGCGATCCGGGCGCGGGCGGGCGACCTCGGCATCATCCCGGGCTCGATGGGCACGGGATCCTTCGTCGTGCGCGGACGCGGCAACGCGGACTCCTTCGACTCGGCCCCGCACGGCGCCGGACGGAAGATGAGCCGCGGCGCCGCGCGGCGCGCGTTCACGACGGAGGACCTCGCCGCCCAGACCGCGGGCGTCGAGTGCCGCAAGGACGCCGGCGTCCTCGACGAGATTCCCGGCGCCTACAAGCCGATCGGCGAGGTCATCGAGAACTCCTCGGACCTCGTCGAGGTGGTCGCGCGGCTCAAGCAGGTCGTGTGCGTGAAGGGGTAGGCTGGTGGAGCTGACCGGGATCGAACCGGCGACCTCGTGAGTGCGATTCACGCGCTCTCCCAAACTGAGCTACAGCCCCACGCGGAAGAGGGCGCGCAGGATAGCACGCCGGCCTGACTGCGGCAAACGACTCGTATGATGGCGCTCGCGTGAGCCACGCCGACGTCGGGCCCTTCCTGCTCGCCTTCGCCTCGGCGCTGGTCGGCGCGAAAGTGTTGGGCGAGCTGGCCGAGCGCGTGGGGCAGCCGGCGGTGCTCGGAGAGCTTCTCGCGGGAATCGTGCTGGGGCCGTCGGTCCTGGGTCTCGTGCCGCTGTCGGAGGGCGTCTTCCTCCTGTCCGAGATCGGCGTCCTCCTGCTGCTCTTCCACGTCGGGCTCGAGACGGACCTCGAGGAGCTCGTCCGCGTGGGCGGGCCGGCGATGGCCGTCGCGGTCGCGGGGATGGTGCTGCCGTTCGCCGGCGGCTGGGCGGTCACCCGCGCGATGGGATTCGAGAACCTGACGGCGGTCTTCGTCGGGGCGTCGCTCACCGCGACCTCCATCGGGATCACCGCCCGCGTCCTCTCGGAGCTCGGCGCGCTCAAGACGCGCGAGGGACAGATCATCCTGGGCGCCGCGGTCGCGGACGACGTGCTCGGGCTGATCGTCCTCGCGATCGTCAGCCGCGTCGCCGAGGGAGGCTCCGTGGATCCCGGCGCGGCGATTCGCTCCGGCGGGCTCGCGATCGGATTCCTGATCGGCGCGGTCGCGCTGGGCATCCCGCTCGCCCGCTGGCTCGTCGGCATCGTCGGGAAGGCGGCCGTGCGCGGCGTGCTCGTCGCCACGGCGGTCGCGTTCGCGATCCTCGTGGCGTGGGCCGCGAAGAAGGCCGAGTCGGCCCCGATCATCGGCGCCTTCGCGGCGGGGCTCGCTCTCGCCCGCACCAACCGCCGCCACGAGATCGACACCGCGCTCCAGCCGATCGTGGACATCTTCGCGCCGGTCTTCTTCGTCTTCGTCGGGGCGCAGGTGGACGTGCGCCTGCTCAACCCCGCCGTGCCGGCGAACCGTCCGGCGCTGCTGCTGGGGGTTGCGCTGACGGCGATCGGCTTCGTCGGCAAGTTCGCGGCCGGCTTCTGCGCGTGGGGGCCGGTGCGCCGCGCGTTCATCGGCGCGGGGATGGTGCCGCGCGGCGAGGTCGGGCTGATCTTCGCCTCCATCGGGCTCGCGACGAAGGCGCTGCCGGAGGCCGAGTTCGTGGCGGTGCTCGTCGCGGTGTTCGCGACGACGTTCGTGACGCCGCCGCTCCTGAAGGTCCTCCGCCCGAAGGCGGCCTAGGTCCGCCGCAGGTCGGCGAGCGTGGCGTTGAGCAGTGCGCGGCGCTCCGCGTCGAGCCGGTAGAAGAGAGGCTCGAGCACGAGCGCGACGCGGTCCTGATTGCTCGGGCTGATGTCGTAGAGTCCCGGCATCAAGGCGTCGACCACGCGCGCGACCGTGATGTCGCGCCCCGGCGCGGCGAGGCGGAATCCGGACGTCGCGTCGCCCGAGACGAGACCGGCCTGCGCGAGGTCCTGGAGGATCCCGATCGTCTCCGGGGAGGGAGCCTCCGGATTGGGCTCCAGATCCGCCAGGGGCGCCGGCTCGTGGCTCGACATGCGCAGGAGCATCCGAATCGCGCGCTCGGCCCGCCCCTCCCGCCGGCTCTCGGCGCCCCCGGCCGTCTCCGTCTGCAGCACGTGCGTCAGCTCCACGCCCAGGAGGATGAGCACCCACGCGAAGTAGAGGGAGAGAACCGCGAAGAGGAGGAAGGCGAGCGAGCCGGTGATCAGGTTCATCCGGAGCAGCGCGTCGACGTAGAGGCCGAAGAAGAGGCGCAGGAGCTCGAGCGCGAGGGACACGAGCGCGCCCGCGACCGCGGCGACCAGCCAGCGGACCTTCGCGTTCGGCAGGAAGCGGTACAGCAGGGTCAGGAAGAACGCCTTCAGGAGAAACGGCGCCACCGCCCCGAACGCGGGAGAGGCGAGGACCGAGTCCCAGCCGACGTACTTCCGCATGACGCGCAGGCCCCAGAAGATCCCGCCGAGGACGAGACCGAGCGCCACGAGCGCGAACGTGTAGAGGATCACCCGCGTCAGCCGGGCGCGGCGGCGCGGCGCCCCCCAAACTGCGTTGAAGACGCCCTCGACCACGAAGATCAGCCGCACCGACGCGATGATCAGGAGAATCAGGCCCACGGTCGAGATCGCGGTGGACTCGCGGACGAAGTCCCCCAGATTCTGCATCAGCCGGGTCGTCTGGTACGGAAGGATCGCGTTGACCACGGTCAGGATCTGGTCGTCGTTCTCCTGGAAGAACGTCGCCAGGAAGAGCGAGAAGGTGACCAGCAGCGGGATCGCCGTCAAGAGCGACGTGAAGGAGAGGGAGGCGGCCAGGTCCAGGCCGCGGTCCGCGCGAAAGCCTCGAAACGTCTCCGCCAGGACTCGGCGCAGCGACCAGCCGGCGGTCTTTTCGCGCGGCGCCACCGCGGTGCTCATGACTCGGGCAAGGGTATATGATGCGGTTTCGCAAGGGGAGGCGATCATGGCGAAAGAGACTCCGTTCGATCGCGCGCGTGACTTCGTCGAGGAGAAGATCGACCGCACCAAGGAGGTGCTGGGCGATTCCTACTCCAAGGCGCGCGACCAGTTCGACGACGTCAGCGACGACGTCCGCAAGTCGGTCAAGTCGGCCGCGAAGAAGATCGAGAGCGATTACGGCTACCTCTGGGACGACCTGCGCGGCTACGTGCGCGCAAACCCCGGAACCGCGATCGCGATCTCGGCGGCCGTCGGGTTCGTGCTCGGGTTCCTGGTCCGCGGCGACGACGACTAGGGACGTCCACCCTGGGGGCGGGGCTCGTCCCCGCCCGGTTCGCGCCGGGAGCTAGAATCGCCTCGATGTCGACGACCGCCCCGAGCCACCCGCCGCTCTCCACCTTCGCCTCGAGCGCGGGCTGCGCGTGCAAGATCCCCCAGTTCGACCTCTCGGCCCTGCTGCGGAACGTGCCGGGCGCCGCGGATCCGAACCTCCTCGTCGGCAACGCGCAGTCCGACGACGCCGCCGTCTACCGCGTGGCCCCGGGCGCGACCATCGTGCAGACCATCGACTTCTTCACCCCCGTGGTGGACGACCCGCGCCTCTTCGGGCGGATCGCCGCGACGAACGCGCTCTCGGACGTCTACGCCATGCGGGGAAGGCCGCTGCTCGCGCTCGCGGTCGTCGCGTTTCCGATGAAGGTGCTTCCCGCCGCGGTGCTCGAGGAGATCTTGCGCGGCGGCTCCGAGAAGGTCGCCGAGTCGGGCGCCGTGATCGCCGGCGGCCACTCGATCGACCACGACATCCCGCTCTACGGCCTGTCGGTGACCGGCGTCGTCGACGAGGCGAAAGTGACGCGGAACGCGGGGGCTCGGCCGGGCGACGCGCTCGTCCTGACCAAGCCGCTCGGGATCGGGATCACGATCCGCGCGGGACGCATCGACTCCGCCGCCGCGGCGGACTCCCCGCGGAAGCTGTCGGACGACGCTCTCGAGGAGGCGGTCGAGGTCATGTGCACGCTCAACCGCGCGCCCGTGGACGCGATGGACGGCTTCGACATTCACGCGGCGACCGACGTCACCGGGTTCGGCCTCCTCGGCCACGCGCACGAGATGATGGACGCGTCCGGCACGACGGCCGAGTTCCGGATGGCGGCGATCCCGCTCCTCTCGCAGGTGCGGCGCCTGGTCGCCGAGGGCGTCGCGCCGGGCGGCTCGCGCGCCAACATGCGGAACTTGCAGCAGCGAACCGAGGCGGGACCCGGCGTGGGCGAGGACGATCTGTTGATCCTCTCCGACGCGCAGACCTCGGGCGGACTGCTGGTCGCGTTGCCCGAGTCGCAGGCGGAGCCGTTCGCGGCGCGGTGCCGTGCGCTCGGGGCCGTCCGAGCGGCGGTCGTCGGTTCGGTGAAGCCGCGTGGCGCGAGGCTCCTGCGGGTCGTCAAGGGCTGAACGCCGGAAAGGACGGAGCATGGCGGAGCGGGACGAGGAGGAGTGGGTCGAGGTCGCATCGGTCGGCGAGGACGAGGAGGCCGAGATCATCGCGGGCCTCCTCGAGTCGGAGGGGATTCCGAGCGAGATCGAGAACGACGCGCCGTCGATCCTGCCCGAGAACCTGGGCTCGCTCGGGACCACGAAGGTCCTGGTGCCCCCGGATCGCGCCGAGGAGGCTAAGGCGTTGATCGCCGAACGCGAGAGGGACGCCGAGAGGAACCTGGCCGAAGACGACGAGGCATGAGCTTCCTCACGCCGGGCGCGAAGCTCGGCCGCTTCGAAATCAAGTCGGTCTTGGGGCAGGGGGCGATGGGGGTCGTGTACCTCGCCGACGATCCCCAGATCGGCCGTCTCGTGGCGATCAAGACCGTTCGTCCGGGGATGGCGCGCGACGAGACCGCGATCGAGATCGAGGAGCGGCTGCGCAAGGAGGCGCGTCTCGCCGGCCGCCTCCAGCATCCGAACATCGTCACGATCTACGACGTCGGGCGGCACGGCGACGACTCCTTCATCGCGATGGAATACGTCGATGGCAAGTCGCTGACCCGCTACCTCGTCGCGCCGGACGACCTGCCTCTCGGCGCGAAGATCGCGATCATCCGTCAGACCGCCGACGCGCTCGCGCACGCGCACGAGCGGGGAGTCCTCCACCGCGACATCAAGCCCGGCAACATCCTCATCGCGCGCGACGGCCGCGTGAAAGTCACGGATTTCGGGATCGGCCGGTTCACCTCCGCGACGACGTCGGACCTGACGCGCACCGGCCAGATGATCGGGAGCCCCGCGTACATGTCGCCGGAGCAGGTCCGCGGCGAGAAGCTCGACGGGCGATCCGATCTCTTCTCTCTGGGCGTGGTGCTCTACGAGCTGCTGACGTCGGCCCGCCCCTTCCCGGGCGAGTCGATCACCACGCTCGTCTACCAGATCCTGCACACCGAGCCGCGGGACCCGCTGGAGCTGAAGGCCGGCCTGCCTCCCGCGACCCGGGAGGTCATGGCGCGCCTCCTCGCCAAGTCCCCCGAGAAGCGGCCGGCCGACGCGCGCGAATTCCTGCAGGAGCTCTCGCGCATCGAGTCCATCCAGCGCGAATCGGAGATGACGCGCCGCGCGGTCGCTCCGGTGCGTCCGCCGCCGCCCGCGCCGCCCGCCGCCGAGTCCGCCACTTCCTGGAACGAGCCGCCGCCTGCCGCTCCGCCGACGGTGCGGTCGCCGCCTCCGGAGAGCGCCCCGCCGCCGCGCCGGAGCGCTCTCCCGATCGTGCTCCTCGCGCTGGCCGTGCTGGCGCTCGCGGCGGTCCTGCTCTTCCGCGGACGCGGCGAGCGCGCGGTGGCTCCGCCGGTCGCCGCCCCGACGCCGGCGGTCCGGACGCCCGCGGCGACGGCCGCGCCTGCCGCGGCGCCCGCGTCGGTGTCGGAGCCCGCGCCGCCCACGGCGATCGCCGCGGAAGAAGTCGTCGAGCTCCCGACGCCGGGCCCGCGCGAGGCGGCCGCCGCGTCGGTGGGAGTCCCGCGCGCGGCGGATGGTGGGCGTGCCGTCGACGGCACGACCGGCACGACGAGCGCCTCGCGAGCGACGCCGCGACCGACCGCCCGGCACGCGCCGGCGCCGACGCCCGTCGAGCTCGCGCGCGCGGAGCCGGCCCCCGCGCCGCGCGAGGCCGCGCCCGCGGAGTCCGCCGCGTCCGAGCGCGTGGACGTCCGCTACACGACGCGCCGGAGCGTCCGGTTCACGTCGAGCCCCGATCAGGCCCGGCTGATCGTCGACGGGCGCCCCGTCGGGATTGCCGACGACTGGGACAACCGCGGGGGAGGCCGCGCCTTCGAGTTCGACCGCGCCGGAGCGCACGACGTGCGGATGGAGCTGCCCGGCTACCGGACGCTGCACGTGCGCATCGACGTCTCGCCCGACGCCGAGAAGGACAACATCTCGATCGACGACGAGATGGAGCGCATCCAGCACCTCTCCTACGACAAGCTCCCGGCCGTGTACGACCGGACGACCGGCGCGGTGGAGTTCCAGGTGGATCCGGCCGACGCGACCGTCTCGGAGGGCGGCAGGGGGCTCGGACCCGCGTCGTCGTTCTCGTCCGCCTCGCCCCTCCAGCTCCGCGGACCCGCGGTGCACGACCTCCTGCTCGCGGCTCCGGGTCGAAAGCCGAAGCCGGTGCGGATCCTCGTCTCGAGCAACGCCGGGCGCGACCGCGCCGTCGTCAAGGAGAAGCTGAAGGCGGAGTAGCGGCGCCGACGGCGCGCCGACTCAGTGCGCCGCGGGGATCTCCACCAGCCGAGCGTACGGCGTCCCCGACCTCTCCCTGAAGACGGTCACCGTCCGCGGACCGGGGTAGCGCGCGAGCGCCTCCTCGAATCCGACCGCGCCGTCGCCGATCGACGGCGGACCCATCGGGAACGCGAACAGCAGGAACGCGCCGCCGTCCCGGATCTCGTCGTCCCAGAGCCGGCCCTGCTGGGTGCGCCGCTTCGTGGCTCCCCAGAAGAGCTCCGTCCCGTGGACCGCGCCGCCCGAGACCACGTAGAGGTTGTTGTGGATCCCCCAGTTGAGCACCTTGAGGCGGTCGGAGGGGAGGCGGCGCGCGAGCAGCTCGCGCGAGACGTCGTCGATCGCGCTCGAGAACGCGCGGATGCCGCCGGTCGCTCGCAGCCCGCGGTCGATGCGCAGGTCCCAGCCGACGAGGAGGACCGCGAGGGCGGCCGCGACGGCGGCCAGCATCGGGACGAGCGTGCGGGCCCGTGCCGCGAGCTCGACGGCGAGGATCGCGAGCGCGGCGGCTGCGAGCGGGAGGATCGCCGCGATGTGGTGCTGGCTGACGTTGAGTCCCGACGTCGCGAGGATCAGGAGGAGGAGAAGCGCGGTGAGCGCGAACCACCGGCGCCACGCCTGCCGTGCGGCGGTCCGCCGATCGCCGTCCGGCGGCCGCTTCACGAGCACCGCGACCGCGACGAGGACGAGGAGCGCGGCGCCGAGCCCGACCTGCCAGGCCGGGTTCGGAGGTCCGCCCCAGATCACGCGCTGCTCGCGGTCCGCGACCATGACCTCCGCGGCGCCGTGGAGGCGCGACGCGAGAAGCGGCGCCGTCAACGGCTGCGACGCGCCGTGCATGTACCGAAGCGTCGCGAACCAGGAGACGAGCTCGTACCAGACGAGCGGGCTCGCGCCGAGGAGGCCGCCGACTCCCATCGAAGTGAGGATCCGTCGTGGTGGGACCGCGCGCCGGCGCAGGAGGATCAAGGCGGCGGCGATCGCGGCGGCGAGAAGCCACGCGAGGTTGGCGCGCGCCCAGACCGCGAGTCCGGCGGCGAGGCCCAGCCCGAACGCCGAGGCCCGCGTGGCGTGCCGCAGGTGATGGCCGAGCGCCAGCGCGAGCAGCCCCATCGCGCCCATCCAGACGGCGGTGCCGCCGTTGTCGAAGACGGTCAGGTCCAGGTACGACGGGTGGATCGCGAGGAAGAGTCCGGTCCAGAACGCCGGGAGGAGCCCGGCGTGAACGGCGATCAGGGTCGAGAGCCCGACGAGCCCGAGGCCGGCGAGCGCCACGCCGGCGAGCCGGGCGGTCTGGGTCGAGATGCCGAAGACCGCGAAGAGCGGCAGGGTGGCGTAGGCCTTGGTCGCGCCGACGTAGGGAATGATCATGAGAGGCCAGGGGCGGCCCCCCACGGGGATCCAGGCCGCGGGCTCGTGAACGAAGGGAGGCTCCCCGTCCCCGCGCAGCATGAAGACGGCGGACTCGGTGTAGATCGCCTCGTCCATCTCGTAGCCGACGCCGGCGCGAAGGAAGCGGGCGGCGCCGGCGGCGTAGACCGCGAGCGGCACGACGAGGGTCAGCGCGAAGAGGACGCGCGCGCGGACCGGGGAGGCCGGCACGCTATCCCGGCCCGGCCAGGAGGCGCCAGCTCGCGAGCCGCTCCGCCGTCTCGACCGCGCGGCGCGCGGCCAGCCGGCAGAGGAGGAGCGAGAGCTCGCCGCAGCCCTCGGGGTCCGCACTCTCGAGCGCCTCGAATCGGGGACGCGAGAGCTCGAGCACCGTGGCGTCCTCGTGCGCCACGGCGTCCGCGGAGCGGCCCGTGCCCGGATCGAGCAGCGCCATCTCGCCGTAGATCTCACCGGGCGAGAGAATCGCGAACGCCTCCTCGCCTCCGGAGATCTGGCGGGAGATGCGGACGCGGCCGCGCGCGATGACGGAGATCGCGTCGCCGGCGTCGCCCTCCCGGAAGATGACCGATCCCGCCGGGTACTGCTTCTCCTCGGCGAAGGCCGCGAAGAGGAACCGATCCGACTCGGCGAGGCCGACGCTGGTCAGCGAGCGCGACTTCTCCTCGAGCGACATCGAGTCGCTCGGGCGCGAGTCCGGAAACGCGTCCACGGTCGGCCGGCGCGTCGGCTCGCCCTCCGGCCAGAAGTTCCGGAAGAGGTCGTTGAGCGACGAGAGCCGCCGCGCGAGCCGCGTGCGGAGGTATCGGAGCCAGACCGCCTGATCCGGCTCGGGGGAGAAGAAGTCCGGGGCGAATCCGAGGAGCGTCACGGCGCCCCGGGCCCGGGCGTCGGAGACGCGCGGCGCCGGGAGCAGCGCCTCCTCGCCGACGACGTCACCCGGCTGCGCCTCGCCCAGCGGCTGCTCGCCGACGGCGGTCGTGCGCGAGAGCACGATCGCGCCCTGGAGCACGACCGAGATCTCGCCGGCGCGGTCACCGGCCTTGTAGAGGGTGCTTCCGTTCGCGAGGCGGCGGAGCTCGCCCGCAGTCGCGGCGGAGAAGAGCGCGAGCTCGTCCATCGCCTGCAGCGCGGGCAGGTCCGACAGCCTGCGCGCGCGCTCGAGAACGCCCTCCGACGCGGCCGAGCCCCGGCGGATCAGCGAGCGGAGGAGGTCCCCGGAGCGGTCCGGCCAGTCGACGCCGGGGCAGCGCCGCCGGGCCTCCTGCTCCAGGCGGTCCTTCGCCACCGTCACCGCGTGATTCCAGGCCGGGATCTCGGCGGGCGCGAGCGCGCGCGCGGCGCGGAGGAAGCGCCGGTCGGTCGCGTCGGGCAGGCCGTCCGGCCTCAGCAGCGCGGCCTCGAGGAGGTCCCAGACGGCGTCGCCGAATCGCCGCTCGAGAAACGCGAGCCGTCCGCGCGCCGAGGCGACGCGCGGGTCGAAGGGGTCGCGGTGGCGGGCCTCGTCGAGGAGACGCCGGGCCTCCGCGAAGTTGTGGACCTCGAGAAGAAGACGCGCCACGAGGACCGGGTCGTTGCCGTCGAGGGCGAAGGGGCGGGCCTGGTCGATCCGGCCGCAGGCCATCAGGACGCGGGCGAAGGAGGCGGCGGTCGAGGCTCGGTCCTGAGCGTCGATCGTCTCGGCCAGGCGGTAGAGGATGTCCGCCTCGGCCGAGAGGCCCGCGGCCTCGCAGTGGCGCGCGGCCTCGCGCGCCCGGGAGGCCGGGCTGTTCTCGGTCACGGGACCGTGAGCCCCGGGCCGTGAGCCGTGAGCCGGCTCGGGTTCTTCGGCATGCCTGTCGGGATTCTAGAGGATCGGCTTACCGCTTACGCCTCACGGCTTACGCAGCGTTGTGCTAACTTCCGGTTCCCGATGGCCGCCCCCGCCGCCGCGCCCACCGCGCTGAAGCGCACGCCGCTCTACGATCTCCACCGGGAGCTCGGCGCGAAACTGATCGACTTCGGCGGCTGGGAGATGCCGGTGCAGTACGCCGGCATCCTGGAGGAGCACCGCGCGGTGCGCGAGCGCGTCGGCCTCTTCGACGTCTCGCACATGGGCGAGCTCGAGCTCCGCGGCGAGGGCGCGCTCGCCGCGCTCCAGCGGCTGACCTGCAACGACGTCGCGCGCCTGACCGACGGCCGGATCCACTACTCGGCGATGCTGACGGAGCGCGGCACCTTCGTCGACGACGTCCTCGTCTACCGCCGCGGCGCGGACTCCTACCTCGTGGTCGTCAACGCCTCCAACACGCCCAAGGACTTCGCGTGGGCCAGGAGAAACGCGGGCGATCGCGTGCGGATCGAGGACCGGAGCGACGCCTACGCGCTGATCGCGGTGCAGGGACCGGCGTCGGCCGGGCTCATGCGGCGCGTCTCCGCGCCGGACCCGTCGGACCTGCCGTATTACGGCTTCCGCGAGGCGACGGCCGTCTGCGGCGCGACGGCGCTCGTGTCGCGCACCGGCTACACGGGCGAGGACGGCTTCGAGGTGTATTGCCGTCCGGCGGACGCCGAGCGCATCTTCCGCGGGCTCCTCGCGGAGGGGAAGTCCGACGGCGTCGCGCCGTGCGGGCTCGGCGCGCGCGACACGCTGCGCCTCGAGGCGAAGATGGCGCTCTACGGAAACGACATCGACGACACGGTCACGCCGTGGGAGGCGGACCTCGCGTGGATCGTCAAGATGGGCAAGGGCGACTTCATCGGGCGCGACGCGCTCGCCGCGCAGAAGCAGGCCGGCGTCGCGCGGAAGCTCGCGGGATTCGAGATGGTGGACCGCGGCATCGCGCGTCACGGCTATCCCGCGAAGACGCCGGCGGGGGCCGGCGTCGTGACCTCGGGGACGCACTCGCCCACGCTCGGCAAGCCGATCGGCCTCGCGCTCCTGCCCACGGCGGCCGGCGCGGTCGGCTCGGAGTTCGACGTCGACATCCGAGGCAGGGACGCCCGCGCTCGAGTGATTCCCACCCCGTTCTACAAGCGACCGGATGCAAGGAGGGACCCGTCTTGAATCCCGAAGAGCTGCGCTACACCGAGAGTCACGAGTGGGTCCACGTCGACGGAGACATCGGCACGATCGGCATCACCGACCACGCGCAGAAGCAGCTCGGCGAGATCGTCTACCTCGAGCTCCCAGAGGTCGGGCACGTGTTCAACGCCGACGAGGAGTTCGGAACCGTGGAGTCGGTCAAGGCGGTCTCCGAGCTCTACGTCCCGGTGTCGGGGGAGGTCGTCGAGGTCAACAAGGGGGCCGTGACCGAGCCGGGGATCATCAACGACGACCCGCTCGGCGACGGCTGGCTCATCAAGGTCAAGCTCTCGACCGACGAGGACGTGGCGCGTCTCATGACGGCCGACGCGTACGCCAAGTACGTCGCCGAGGAAGACCACGGGTAAGGCGCAACCCTCGTGAAATTCCTCCCCGCCTCCGACTCCGAGCGGAAGCAGATGCTCGCCGCGATCGGGGTCTCCTCGATCGACGACCTCTTCGCCTCGGTGCCTCCCGCCGTGCGCGGGAAGCCCGACCTGCCGGCGCCGCTGTCGGAGATCGAGGTCCGCCGCTTCCTCGGCGGGCTCGCCTCGCGGAACGCGAACGCGCGGGACACGGCGTTCTTCCTCGGCGCCGGCGTCTACAACCACTACGTGTCGTCGATCGCGGACCAGATGCTCTACCGCGCCGAGTGGCTGACGGCGTACACGCCCTACCAGCCCGAGGTCTCGCAGGGCACGCTCCAGTCGATCTTCGAGTTCCAGACCCACATCTGCCTGCTGACCGGCCTCGAGGTCGCGAACGCGTCGCTCTACGAGGGCGCGTCGGCGCTCGTCGAGGCCCTGTTGATGGCGGACCGGCTCGTGAAGGGACGCCGCCGCGCGGTGCTCTCGGCCGGCATCCACCCCGAGTACCGCGAGACCGCGCGGACCTACTTCACGAACCTGGGCCTCGAGATCGTGGAGGTGCCGCTGTCGGCCGCGGGAGTGACGGACCCGGCCGCGCTCGCCGCCGCGATCGACGCGACGACGTTCGCCGTCGCCGTCCAGTCCCCGAACTTCTACGGGCTGGTCGAGGACTGGCGTGTCGCGTCGGAGGCGGCGCGGACTTCCGGCGCGCTGTCCATCGCGGTCGTCGCGGAGGCGGTCTCGCTGGCGCTGCTCTCGCCCCCGGGAGCGGGAGGCGCCGACATCGCGTGCGGGGAGGCCCAGTCGCTCGGGGTGCCGATGCACAACGGCGGCCCGCTCCTCGGCTTTCTCTCCTGCAAGACCGACCACCAGCGCCAGATTCCGGGGCGCCTCGTGGGCCAGACCCGCGACGCGGAGGGGCGGCGCGCGTTCTGCCTGACGCTCTCGACCCGCGAGCAGCACATCCGGCGCGAGAAGGCGACCTCCAACATCTGCACGAACCAGGGGCTCATGGCCCTCGCGTCCAACATCCACATGTCGCTGCTCGGCAAGGAGGGCCTGCGCGAGGTCGCGCTCCAGTCGCACGCCAAGGCCGAGTACCTGAAGCGCGAGATCGCGAAGGTCCCGGGCTACCGGATCCCGTACGGCGGGCCGACGTTCAACGAGTTCCTCGTGGAGGTCGAGGGGGACGGCGCCGTCGACGCGGCGGACCTGCTCGACCGACTCGCGCGCCGCAGGATCCTGGGCGGCGTCCCGCTCTCGCGGTACGACCGCGCCGATCGGCGTCGGTTCGTCGTCGCGGCGACCGAGTTGAACACGCGGGCGGAGATGGACGTGTTCGTCGCGGCGCTCGCGGCCGAGGCGGCGTCGGCGGGGCACACGGGCGCATGAGCACCGCGGCGGGAAACGACGCGTGAGCAGTACAGACGTCTTCGAGACCCCAGTCTCCGACCGGGACCGCCTCCATCCCGAGCCGCGCGTCGAGCCGCTGATCTTCGAGCGCTCGGGCCAGGGCAAGCGCGGCTACTCGCTCCCGCCGCTCGACGTTCCCGACACGGTGGCGATCCCGAAAGACCTCCTCCGCACGGAGATCGAGGGGGAGACGCAGGTCTCGGAGGTCGAGATCGCCCGCCACTTCACGCGCCTGTCCCGCCTCAACTTCTCGATCGACCAGGGCCTCTACCCGCTGGGCTCGTGCACGATGAAGCACAACCCGCGCGTCAACGAGGAGATGGCGCGGCTGCCGGGATTCGCGGCGGCGCATCCGCTCGCTCCCGAGGAGGCCTCGCAGGGCTCGCTCGAGCTCGCCTGGAGGCTCGAGCGCGCGCTCGCGGAGCTGACCGGCCTCGCGCGCGTCACGCTGCAGCCCTCCGCCGGCGCGCAGGGCGAGCTCGCCGGGATCCTGATGGTCCGCAAGGCGCTCGAGAAGACCGGCAGGCCGCGGACGACGGTCCTCATCCCGGACTCGGCGCACGGCACCAACCCCGCCTCGGCCCACTTCGCGGGCTACAAGGTCCGGGAGCTCAAGTCGAACCCGAAGGGCACGGTCGACCTCGCGGCGCTCGAGACGGCGATGACCGAGGACGTCGCCGCGCTCATGCTGACCGTTCCCAACACGCTCGGCGTCTTCGAGGACCGGATCCTCGACATCGCCCGCATCGTCCACGCCAAGGGCGGCTACCTGTACTGCGACGGCGCGAACTTCAACGCGTTCGTCGGGGTGGCGAAGCCCGGACGGATGGGCGTCGACGTCATGCACATGAACCTGCACAAGACGTTCTCGACGCCCCACGGCGGCGGCGGTCCTGGCTCCGGACCCGTCGCGGTGACGGAGTCGCTCGCGCCGTTCCTGCCGCGGCCGACCGTCGAGCGCCGCTCCGACGGCCGCTTCGTCCTGGACTTCGACCGGCCCGACTCGATCGGCCGCCTCCGCACGTTCCTCGGCAACTACGGCATGTTCGTGCGCGCGCTCTCCTACATCGCGTCGTACGGCAACCGCATCGGCGAGGTCGCGGAGAACGCCGTGGTCAACGCAAACTACATCCGCGCCGGGCTCGCGGGCGTGTACCACCTCAAGTACGACGCGCCGTCCATGCACGAGGTGGTCTTCTCCGACAAGAGCCAGGTCGACCGCGGCGTCTCCAACATGGACATCGCGAAGCGGCTGATGGACTACGGATTCCACCCGCCCACGGTCAGCTTCCCGCTGATCGTGCACGGCGCGCTGATGATCGAGCCCACCGAGACCGAGGGCAAGCCGGGGCTGGACGCGTTCATCCACGCGATGCGCGAGATCGCGCGGGAGTGCGCGGAGGATCCGGACATCGTCCGGAAGGCGCCGCACACGACGCCCGTCCGCCGGGTCGACGAGGTGGGCGCGGCGCGTAACCTGGTCCTGCGCTGGAGGCCCGGGGCGCCTTGACGCGCGCCGGGGTGGCGCGCCTTCGGGCGGCCGCCGCGCTCGCCCTGATCGGCGGCGCCGCCGCGAGGGGCGCGTCGCCCCAGCCGAACGCCGGCGGGATCGCGCTGCCGGCCCGCGACGACGCCTGGGTCCAGGTCCGCACCGCGAACTTCACTCTCTTCGGCGACGCGAGCGCGTCGAAGATCAAGACCGCGGGGCTGGACCTCGAGCGCTTCCGCGCGGTCCTCCTGCGGATGAAGACGTCGCTGACCGCGAACTCCCCGGTGCCGACCCTGCTGTTCGTGTTCAAGAACCGGGAGGCCCTCGATCCCTACCTGCCGCTCGGGCAGCCCAAGAGCGTCGACGGCTACTTCCAGGCGTCGTCGGACGGCAACTTCATCGCGTTCACGGCGGCCTGGAACAAGGACCCGCGTCCGATGCTCTACCATGAGTACCTGCACTACTTCCTGCACGCGAACTTCCCGCCCCAGCCGCTCTGGTACGACGAAGGGCTCGCCGAGTTCTACAGCACGTTCCGGTCGACCGAGAACGAGGCGCAGACCGGGTTGGTGCGCGACGAGCACGTGCGCTATCTCCTCGGGACGAAGCTCATGCCCCTCGACCGTCTGCTCGCCGTGGACCACGAGTCGCCCGAGTACAACGAGGAGTCGCAGAAGGACCTCTTCTACGCCGAGTCCTGGGCGCTCGTGCACTACCTGATGCGCGGGAAGCCGGAGCGCGCGCCGCAGCTGGGCCGCTACCTGCTCCTCGTCCAGAACGGGCGTCCCCGCGACGAGGCGTTCCGCGAGGCGTTCCAGACGGACACGGCGGCGCTCCTCGCCGAGCTCGCCGCGTATCTGCGCAGCAGCCGCTTCTTCTACAACCGGATCACGTTCTCCGAGCTGACCGTGCCCGGCGAGGCGCACGTGGAGCCGATGCCGTGGGAGGACGTCGTCGCCCGGCTCGGCGACTTCCTCGCGCACGGCGCCGACGACCGCCTGCCCGACGCGGAGCGCTTCCTGCAAACGACCCTGGCGGCGAAGCCGGAGCATGCGGAGGCCCTGGCCAGCCTCGTCTGGATCCGCGTCCGCCAGAAGAGCTACGACGACGCCGCGGATCTCGTCGCGCGGGCGCGGGCGTCGGGCTCGAAGGACTTCCGCGTCTACTACTACGGCGGCCTGTCGCGGATGCACCAGCTGTCCCGGTCGGTGCAGTACGCGGGACGCCTCGACGCGAAGTCGCGGGCCCTGATCGAGGAGGCGCGGGCCGACCTGCGGAAGAGCGTGGAGCTCAACGACGACTTCCCCGAGGCGAAGGCGCTCCTGGGCCAGACGTATCTCGCCGAGGTCGGGCCCGCCGCGGCGGAGGGCGTTCCCTATCTCGAATTGGCCGTCGCCCGCCTCCCGTCGCGCGAGGACCTCGTGAAGGACCTGAAGACGCTGCGCGGACGGGCGGCCGTGGACCCCGCGCTCCTGACGGCGGAGGGCGCGCGGCCCACGCCGCGGGCGGAGCGGCTCGCGCGCAACGCGGCGCTCGACGAGGTCCACGCGCTGATCCAGAAGGGACGGACCGAGGAGGCGATCGCGGAGCTCGAGGAGCTCGTCCGCGTCACCCCCGAGGAGGACCGCGCGCTCGTCGAGGACGAGCTGGCGGCCGCGCGGCTCAAGGAGTCGTGGCAACGCTCGCGCCACGAGTACGACGAGGGAATGAAGCGGCTCGCGAAGGGCGACCGGACGGGTGCGCTGGCGCACTTTCGCGCGGTGCTCGCGACCCCGGGTGTGTCGGATGGTCTCGCGAGCCAGGCGCGCGCCAGGATCGCGCAGCTCGAGTCCTCGGCGCACCCGCCGTCTCCGACCAGGGCGCACTAAGCACCGGCGCGGCGGGGGAGACGGGTCCGCCGGTCCCGGCCGCCTGAGATATCCTCTCGCCCACCAGCATGAGCGCCGCCGACGCCTTCCAGCGCAAGTGCCCACTCTGCGGGGGCGAGATGCTGCGCTCCCGGTCCAACACCTCCGGCTACACGTCCTACTTCTGGAAGAAGCCGTGGAAGTCGGGGCTCTTCTCGTGGGGCGTCGAGAAGGTGTATCCCTGGGCCTGCATGGGGTGCGGCGTCGTCCTCTTCTACCTGGAGCGGCTCCCGTCGGTCGCCGAGGAGTACCGGACCGCGCGAGACGCGAAGCGCGCGCCCGAGGGGTTTCCCGCCACCATCAAGCCTTGATCGGGATCGCCTACCTCGACGGCCATCGGTTGTCGCGCTCGGTGATCGCCGGCGCCCACTTCGTCGCCGAGCGGGCGGAGGCGCTCAACAAGATCAACGTCTTCCCGGTTCCGGACGGCGACACGGGCACCAACGTCGCCTCCACCCTCCAGAAGATCGCGGCGGCCATCGCGCGCACGCGCCAGCGCCACATCGGCGAGATGTCGAAGACCATCGCGGACTTCGCCGTGGGCAGCGCGCGCGGAAATTCCGGGGCGATCCTGGCGCAGTTCTTCTGCGGCTTCTCCGACGGACTCCCCGACGCGCCGCGGGTCTCGACGGCCGCGTTCGGCGCCGCGGTCGTGCGCGCCGCCGAGTCGGCGTACTCGGCGATCGCGCGCCCCGTCGAGGGGACGATCCTCACGGTCATCCGCGATTGGGCGCGCAGCGTGGCGGACCGCGCCCCGGCGGTCAGGGACTTCGGCGTGCTCGTGCCCGACTCGCTGAAGGCGGCGCGCGCGTCGCTCGCGAACACCCCCAAGCAGATGAAGGCGCTCCAGAAGGCGGGCGTGGTGGACGCCGGCGCGCAGGGCTTCGTCTATCTCCTCGAGGGGATCGTCCGCTACCTGCGGGAGGCCGCGCGCCTGGTCCCGCCGCCGGTCGCGCCGGAGGAGGTCGCGGCGGCCGTGTTCGACCGCACGCCCGAGGCGATCCTGTTCCGCTACTGCACCGAGGTCCTGCTCGAGGGCGACGGCATCGACCGCGGCGGTCTGCGGCGCGAGGTGGCGCTGCTCGGGGACTCGATCGTCATCGCGGGCGGCGCCGCGCGCGTCCGCCTCCACGTCCACACCAACGAGCCCGAGAAGCTGTTCCAGACCGCGGCCCGCTTCGCCGACGTGGCGCAGACGAAGGTCGAGGACATGCGGGCCCAGCACGAGTCCCGCTTCGACAAGAACCGCGCGGAGCGCGTCGGCGTGGTCACGGATTCGACCTGCGACCTGCCGCCGACGATGCTCGAGGAGCTGGGCGTCGGCGTCGTCCCGGTGCGCGTCTACTTCGGCTCCGAGAACTACCTCGACAAGGTCACGATCACGCCGGCCGAGTTCTACGCGCGCTTCTCGGTCACCGACGTGGCGCCGAAGACGTCGCAGCCGCCGCCGGCGGACTTCACCCAGGTCTACGAGAACGTCGCCCAGCACGCGGGCTCGATCGTCTCCGTCCACCTCTCCGCGGGCCTGTCCGGCACGTACCAGGCCGCGGTCGTCGGCGCGCGTCCGGTGCCGAAGACGGCGATCGACCACGTCGACAGCCGGAACGTCTCGGTGGGGTTGGGCCTGGTCGTGAGGGCCGCCGCCGAGGCCGCCGGCTCCGGCAAGGCCGCCGCGGAGGTCGCCGAAGTCGCGCGGGACGCCGCGGCCCGCGTGCGGACGTTCGTGGCGGTCCCGACCCTGAAGCACCTCGTGCGGGGCGGACGCGTCTCGCCGCTGCGCGGCTGGATCGCCCGGATGCTCGGTCTCCTGCCGATCCTGACGATCACCCGCGAGGGCAAGGCCGAGCCCGCGGCCAAGGCGCGCGGCTACGCGGCGTCGCGCGGCAAGATGATGGCGCTGCTCTTCGCGGAAGCGGGGGAGAGGGAGAGCGCGTCGCGCCGCTTCGGCATCGCGCACTGCGACGCCGAGGACGCGGCGGAGGATCTGGCCCGGGAGGTCCGCGAGCGCTACCCCGAGTCCGACGTCATGATCGTCGAGTGCGGACCGGCGCTCGGGGCGCACGGCGGGCCGGGAGCGCTGGCGGTCGCCGTGCTGCCGTGAAGCGCTAGGTCCGTTTCGCCGCGATCAGCAGCACGTCCCGCGCTCCGGGCTGCAACCCGGTCTTCTTCCACTCCGCGACCAGGGTCGCGAAGGCCGCCGAGAGCGGCTGGGTCTCCGCGGCGTGCGCGAGACGCAGCACGGACTGGTCCGCCGAGGCGGGCCTCCCCGCCGACTCGAGGGTGAACAGCCCGATCGAGGCGAGCACGAGGAGGTCGCCCTTCGCCGTCTCGGAGGACGCCTCGCGGATCCCGTTCGACTCGGCGGCCTCGAAGGGCACGGGCCGTCCCGAGCGGAACAGATAGGGCACCCCGGTCTCGCGCGCGGCGAGACGGACGCGGTCGTCCTGCCAGAGCGCGGCGGTGACCGAGCACGCCGGCTCCTGCGCGCCGATCCGCGCGACGATCTCGGAGGGCGTCGCGGTCGCGAGCATCGGCCGGCCGAGGTTCGACGCCCGCACGAGTCCCGCGATCGCGTCCTCGAGCGAGCGCCGGTCCTCGAGAAGGAGCAACGCCAGCCGGTCGGCTCCCGACTCGACCGAGTAGATCAGGAGGTTCGGCTGATCGCTGCGCCAGCGGAGCGGCGCCGACTCGAATCCCGGCGTCGGCGGCCAGGCGGTCGGGTTCAGCAGCGGCAGCACGCCCTTGAGCACGGCGTGCGCGCCCTCGCGGCGGGCCCGGGCGACCTCGGCCTCGTGCTCGCGCACGCTCGCGACGGCGAGCGCCGCGTGCGTGCCGACCTCCGCCAGGAACTCCTCGTCCTCCTTGGAGAAGGCGCGGCGCCGCTTGTTCAGGATCTCGACGACCCCGACGATGTCGCCGCGGGGCGTGCGCATCGGCGCCGCCAGCACGGAAGAGGTCTTGAATCCGGACGAGGCGTCGGTCCGCTTGTCGAAGCGGGGGTCCTGGTAGGCGTCCGCGATGTTGACGAGCTGCCCCGTCTTCGCCACCGCGCCGACGATCCCGGTGCCGACGGCGAGGCGGATCGGGCTGACGGCCCCGCCCTCCAGGATCTGGCTGACGAGCTCGCCCGTCTCGGGGTCGACCAGGAAGATCGTGCCGCGCTCGGCGTCGGTCTCGGAGGTCGCGGTCTTGAGGATGATGCGGAGCGTCTCGGTCGGGTCGAAGGTCGTCGCGAGCGCCTTGTTGGCCTCCAGGATGACCATCAGCTTGACCATCTTGGCGCGCGTGACCGAGACCTCGGCGAGCACGCGGTCGAGGACCTGCCCTTCGAACGCGGAGATCGCATCCGAGAGGGAGGTCGCGTCCGGGAAGCGGGAGTCCGGGTCCTTCGCGATCGCGCGCTCCAGGATGTCCCGCAGCTCCGGGGGCAGGTCGGGGCGGAGGGTCTCGATGCGGGGCGCGGTCTCCGAGATGACGCGCCGCACGAGGCGGGCGGTGTCGTTGTCGTCGAAGGGGACCCGGCCCGTGAACATCTCGAACAGGAGCACTCCCATGGCGTAGACGTCGGTCTTCTGGCTGGGCGCGTCGCCGCGCAGGAGCTCGGGCGCCAGGAACTGCGGGGTCCCCGGCACGGTGTCGCCCTCCTCGCCCCGGTACACGCCCGACTCGATGGCGATCCCGAAGTCCATCAGACGCGGCGTGCCGTCGTCGCCGACGACCACGTTCTCGGGCTTCAGGTCGCGGTGGAGGACCCCGATGCGATGGGCGGCCGCCAGCCCGCCGCAGATGCCCTTGGCGATCGCGAGGCCGCGGCCCAGCGGGAGCATGCGCTCCTTGTCCTCCATCTCCTTGAGCGTCTTGCCGGGCAGGAACTCCATCGAGACGAATTCCTCTCCTTCGATCTCGACCAGGTCGTAGACGCGGCAGACGTTCTCGTGCGTGACCTTGCGCGAGAGGATGATCTCGCGGCGCAGCGTCTCGCGGCGCTCGGGGGAGACGCGATCGGGCCGGATCCTCTTGAGCGCGATCTCCTGGTCGAGCTTCAGGTCGCGCGCGCGATACACGACGCCCATGCCGCCGAAGCCGAGCACGGAGTCGATCCGGTAGCGTCCTCCCAGGATCGTGCCGATTCGGACGGGCGCCTCTCGCGCATTCGACCGGGAGGCCTTGCCGTCGCGCGTGGGGAACTCGCTCTCGTGGGACAAGCTGGCGCAAATTCTAGCCCGGAGAGGCGCGCGAGGACGCGGCGAAGACTCCCGTTTCTTTGACTTTCGCGAACGCGGGGGCTAGATTCTTCGTCAAGCGTGCGAACCCATCGTCCCGGTCGACGAAACTCCTGTGTGAACAATCGAGGGAGGAGAACCGTGACACACCGTCCCCGCGTCGCGTTGCCCCGCGTCTTCCTGGCGCTCGTCGTGTGTGGATGGCTGCTGGCCGCGCCGGCCACACCCTCCGGATTCCAGGTCATGACGCAGGGCGCCCGGGCCACCGGCATGGGCCTCGCCTTCACGGGCGTCGCCGACGATCCCTCCGCCATCTTCTACAACCCGGCGGGCATGGGCTTCCAGGAGCACTTCTCGATCATGATCGGCGGCTCGGTCCTCGGCCGGAAGAAGGCCGATTTCGAGGGCGCGGACCCGTTCCCGGGCGACGGAACGTCGGGGAGCGTCCAGAAGCAGGAGTTCGTGATCCCGGAGCTGTACGCCGTGGTCCCGCTGACCTCGGAGCTCAACTTCGGGCTGGGCGTCAACTCCCCCTACGGCCTCGGGCTGCGCTGGAACGACCCGGAGCACTGGGTGGGGCGGTTCATCTCGCAGAACGCGGTGATCAAGTCGCTCGACGTCAACCCGGTGTTCTCCTACAAGCTGTTCCCCGAGCTGTCGATCGCGGCCGGCGCGGACCTGCGGTTCTCCAAGGTCCAGCTCGAGCAGAACACCAACCTCGGGATCGTCGACCCGTTCGGCGGCCAGGTCCGGGACCTCGCGCACGTCAAGCTCAACAGCTCGCTGACCTCCAACACGGGCTGGGGCTGGAACGTCGGCCTGCTCTTCAAGCCGATCCCGGACATCGGCGTGGGCGTCGCCTACCGCAGCAAGATCAACGTCGACTTCGACGGCACGGCCGTCTTCACTCAGCGCTTCACCGGGAACCCGGCGATCGACAACCTCGTCGCGGCACAGCTGCCCCAGGGCGAGCACCCGGTCGAGACCTCGATCGAGTTCCCGGCGAGCCTCAACATGGGCGTCGGCATCGAGCTCCCCGCCGGGTTCCTCCTGGCGCTCGAGGCCGACTGGACGGAGTGGTCCAGCTTCAGCGCCTTGAACATCCACTTCCCGGACGGCGTCGCGCCCGACAAGGACCGCGCGACGCTGTGGAAGGACAGCTGGGCCTACCGCGTCGGGCTCGAGAAGAAGTTCGCGAGCGGGTGGGCCGTCCGGGGCGGTTACTACTACGACAACACGCCGCAGCCCGAGAAGGACGTCGGCCCGATCCTCGCCGACAACGACCGCAACGTCTACTCGGCCGGCTTCGGCTACAACACGCCGCAGTGGGGCATCGACGTCGGCGGGCTCTACATCCGCTTCAAGGACCGCAACGTCCTGACCGAGTCGACCGACAATTTCTTCGGCCACTATTCGGAAGACGCGTGGGTCGGGACCGCGAGCTTCCGCTTCTCGTTCTGACCAGGAGCCAAACATGAAGAAGAAAACGCCCGCCTTCGCCGTCCTCGGGCTCGCGGCCTCGCTTCTCGCGTCTCCGCTTTCGGCGCAGATCACGGAGTACGTGGCGCTCGGCGACAGCCTGACCGCCGGGTTCCAGAGCAACTGCCTCGTGCAGCGCAACCAGCTCAACTCTTTTCCCGCGGTCATCGCGCGCACGCTGGGCATCGCGGACTTCCAGCAGCCGCTCGTGCAGGAGGTGCCGATCACCACGCCCTTGGTCCCGCCGAACTCCTGCCTCGGCCCGGCGATCGTGGGCGGAGCCATCACCGTCGTGCCCGTGTCTACGATGGGCCAGCCCCTCAACGCCCTCCTGCCGAGGCCCTACGACAACCTGGGCCTGCCGGGCTTCAACGCCGCGGACCTCACGCAGATCAAGCACGGCAATCCCGCCGGAAGCGGGAAGGAGCAGACCGCCGCTCTGATCCTGCGCAACATCCCGGGGTTCCCGCTCGACGGGACGAGCGCGGTCGATCAGGCCGACATCCTCCTCGGGCCGGCCAGCGGGCCGACGCTCGTGAGCCTCTGGATCGGCAACAACGACGTGCTCGGAGCGGCGACGTCCGGCATCGTCGTGGACGGCGTCACGCTGACCACGGCCGCGGACTTCGAGGCCGCGTACACCGCGATCATGGACGGGCTCCTCCCGAGCACGCGGCTCGTGGGCGCGAACGTTCCGGACGTGACGGCGATCCCCTTCACGAGCACGATCCCGCCCGTTCTCGTGGATCCGGCGACGATGCAGCCGGTCCTCATCGGCGGCCAGCCGGTTCCGCTCCTGGGCCCGGGCGACGCGGCCAACCCCTGCGTGCCCACCCCGCCCGACCTGGGCTGCCCGCTGCCGCCGGGAACGCTCGTGAACCTGCCGGCCTCGTCTCTTCTCGCCCCGCCTCTCCTGCTGGGAATTCCCAAGGCCGCTGGCGGCAGCGGTCTGCCGCTTCCGCACGGCAGCATCGACGCGATGGGCGCGCACCCGGGCGTCCTGCTCTACCCGGACGAGGTCGCGCTCCTGCGCTCGCGGACGGACGAGTACAACGCCACCATTGCCGAGCAGATCGGCGCGGCGGGCGGCGCGCTCTGGGACACGCACGGCTTCTTCGCCGACGTCGCCGCGCACGGCTACACGATCGGGGGCGTCACGGTGACGACCTCGTTCGTCAAGGGCGGGATCTTCAGCTACGACGGCGTCCATCCCTCCAACATCGGCTACGCGGTGGTCGCGGATCAGCTCATCCAGACGCTCAACGCGCAGGGCCCCGACGTCTTTCCCCGGCCCGACGTCGCGTCGGCCCTCTTCACGCCGAACGTGTCGCCGTTTGCTCCGTCCGCGCCGGCGTCCGTCGAGCGGGGCGGCGCCTGGGAGTACACGTTCTCGACGTGGCAGGGCGTGCTCGACCGGTTCGCCTCGAGCCTCGGGCCCATGGCGCTGCCGGAGATTCCCCGGGCGGCGCCGCCGTCGCGGCCGGGCCGGACGACCCGATCGGTCTCCCGTACCGGCGTCGACAGATAGTCTTCCCTCCATCGCGAGACTCCGCGGGGCCCCGGCGCGAGCCGGGGCCTTCGCCTTTCTGAGCCCCGGCTGGACGGATCCGGCCGCTTCTGCTAGATTTCGCCGTCTTTTTCGGGGGTACTGTTTTCAGGGGGGCGGACCATGATGATTCCAGCCACACAACTTCGCAGCGGGATGCTCATCATCCACAACGGGGAGCTCCACCGCGTGCACAACATGGTCCACAAGACCCCCGGCAACCTGCGCGGGTTCGTGCAGGCCAAGATGCGCAACGTCCGCAGCGGCGCCATGAACGAGCACCGCTTCGGGTCCACGGACCGGGTCGAGAAGGCCTCCCTCGACGAGCGGGAGATGGAGTACCTCTACTCGGACTCCGCCGGCCACCACTTCATGGACCAGAGCAACTACGACCAGGTCACGCTGTCCGACGAGGTCATCGGCGAGCAGATGAAGTACCTGCTGGCCAACACCGCGATTCACGTGGACTTCTACGAGGGCAATCCCGTCGGCATCGAGCTTCCCAACACGGTCACCCTCGAGGTCGTCGAGACCCAGCCCGGGATGAAGGGCGCCACGGCGTCGGCCTCGTACAAGCCCGCGAAGCTCGAGACCGGGCTCGAGGTCATGGTGCCCCAGTTCATCGAGGCGGGAACCCGCATCAAGATCGACACGCGCGACAACAGCTACCTGGAACGAGCCTAGGGACCCGGTTCTCGCGGCGTGTGGGACGCCTTGTCCCGTTATGCTGATTCAGCATAAATAATTGATTCGATTGAACTTTTGGGTTGACGGCTCCTGGGTGCGTCCAGATAATCGCCCTCAGTGCGCAGGATGTCAGTCATCCCGGCGGCGCTCGCAGCCGCCGGGTTCGTTTTTGGAGCCTCGTTTGCCGAGGCGAAGCACGCCCGCAGCCACTCCAGGTCGGCGGCGGCGTCGCGTTCGCACTCCGGCAAGACCTCCAGGTCCTCGTCCAGGGCGGCCGCCTCGCGCAAGAACGCTCCCGCGGCGGCCGAGCAGGCCCAGGCGGCCGAGCTCTACGGTCCGTTCCTTCCCCTCGAGACCTACGACTACCCGCGGCCGCCGTGCACGGACCACGACGCGGTCGCCGAGGCCACGCTGCACGACGTCCGTGAGGAGACTCCCGAGCCCGACTTCACCGAGGCCGAGCTCGAAGAGGTCGTCGTGCCCCCGCCCGCCGGCGCCATCACGCGGATGGCCCGCTCGCTGGGATCCCTCCTGCGGCCGAAGTCGGCCGAATCCACGGTCCGTCCCGAGGACGTGGACCTCTCCGATCTCCTGACCGCCGGCGTCCAGATCCCGGTCGAGGGGGTGGACGCGGCCCGTCTCAAGGACTCGTTCCTGAACTCCCGCGGCAAGCACCGGCAGCACCTGGCGATCGACATCGGCGCGCCGCAGGGGACGCCGGTCCTCGCCGCCGCCGACGGCGAGATCGGCTCGATGCGCCGCGAGAAGCGCGGGGGCATCTCGCTGTACCAGAAGGACTCGACCGGCAAGTACCTGCTGTTCTACTGCCACCTGACCCGTTACAAGAAGGGCCTGCGCACCGGCCAGAAGGTGTCGAAGGGCGACGTGATCGCCTACGTCGGCCGGACCGGCCACGTCATCGGCGGCCCGCACCTGCACTTCTCGATCACCCGCCTGCCCGACCACGACGACGACTTCCGTGCCGGCGTCGCGATCAACCCCTACCTGCTGTTCCTCGCGGCAGTGCCCTAACGAGCCTCCCTCTCCACCCGGCGGGGGGGAGAGGGGCGGGGTGAGGGGGGCTCTAAACCACCCTCGGGTCGTCCATCCGGAACAGCCGGTCCATCCACAGGTTGGTCAGTTTCTCGGAGACCGTGTTCTGGCGGAGCCGCGCCGCGAGGTTCCCCCAGTCCATCTCGTCCAGCTTCTGGTCCTGGTTGAAACAGGAGAAGACGATCTCCTCCTTGCCCGTCGCCGGGTCCACGTGCTTCTGGAGGCACTGGGCGCAGACTTCCTTCATCATGCACTGCATCGGCGAGTTGATCGACGCGATGCCGACGTGCTCGGGCTTCAGGTGCGCCGCGAGGACCGACTTCCGGGCGCGCGCCACGGCGGCCATCATGCGGTCCGAGCCGATCACGATGAGCCGGTCGACCTGGGAGAGCGGGATCGCGACGGGGCCCAGCCGCCCCGACGCGTAGGCCGACATCGCCTCGACGATGTTGCCGACGAAGCTCCGGTCCATGGGCCGCCGCGACGGAATGGCCTCGCCGCGATCGACCGACAGGACCAGGACGTCGGACGCCGCCTCGAGCTCGTCGCGCTTGTAGAAGTCCTCGGCCTTCTTGTAGCCGGCGAAGTAGACCACGCGGTTGTTCTGCTCGCGGGCCTTCTTGCCGATCGAGAACAGGACGGCGTTGCCGAGGCCGCCTCCGCAGAGCATGACCGTGCCCCCCTCGGGCAGCTCCGTGGCGCTGCCGGTCGGGCCCATCGCCACGACCGGCTCGCCGGGCTTGAGCACCGAGCAGAGCCGGGTCGACCCGCCGATCTCGAGCGCGATCATCGACAGGAGGCCGCGGTCCGCGTCCACCCACGCGCCGGTCAAGGCGCAGGGCTCGATCAGGAGCGGTGAGCCGGCCACGCGCGGGGCAAGCGCTTCGAGGTTCTGGAGCCGGAAGAACTGGCCGGGCTGGAAGTTGCGGGCGGCGGCCGGCGCCCGCACCACCACCTCGACGATCGTGGGGGTCAACCGGTTGACGGCGACGACGCGCGCGGTCAGCTCGTCTTCGAGGCGCCGGCGGAACCCGTCCCACTCCGCGTCGGGCACGGGCGCGTGCGACCCTCCGTTGACGACCGCGGCGATCGCCCGGTAGCCGTTCTTGGCGGAGGCCATGGCCTTCACGACGTTGCCGTTGTAGGCGGGATGGTTGTCGCCGAAGAACGTCACGAACTTCCCGCCGCGCGAATAGCCCGTGAAGAAGGCCGTCTCGTCGTCGGCCGCCGCGGGCTCCAGACGGAAGCCGCCGCCCTCGGGGACGGCCTTGTGCGGCGCGAAGAAGCGCCGCCGCGCGTCGAGCGGCAGCGCGTCCGGATACTCCTTGGCGTACGTGATGTTGGGCGTCGTGCCGGCCGCGACGAGCAGCGTCCGGGCCGGCAGCTCGACCGTTTCGCCCGAGCCTCCCCGCAGGAACCGCACGGCCTTGAGCTTGCCGTACTCGTCCGGCACCGCCTCCTCGGGCTCGAGGCCCTCGATGAAGGAGATGCCCTCCTCGAGCGCCTTGACGACCTCCTCGTGGTTGAGCCGGTAGGCGGGCGACTCCTCCATCGAGCGGCGGTACGCGATCGAGACCCCTCCCCACTCGCGGCAGAGGCGGGAGAGGTCCGGGATCTCTCCCGCGTGGTGCGCGCGCTCGCGCTCCTTGCGGACCGCGAGGCCGTGCGCGAGGAGCCGGTCCAGGATCTCGCGCTCCTCGGGGTCGAACGGCGCGCGGACGGCATCCTCGCCGTGCTCCCGGCAGAGCGTCTCGTACCGGCCCAGCGTCTTCTCCGCCTGCAGCGGGTAGTACGCGAGGAGCTCGGTCGCCGTGTCGATCGCCGTGAGGCCGCCGCCGATGACGACCGCCGGCAGCTCCGCCTGGAGATTGGCGAGGGCCTCCTCCTTGAAGGCGCCCGTGAGCTGGAGCGCCATGAGGAAGTCGGACGCCTTGCGGATGCCGCGAATGATGTTGTTCTTGAGCGGAATGATCGTGGGCCGCCCGGCCCCGGCCGCGATCGCGACGTGGTCGAAGCCGGCGTCGAGCGCCTGCTCCGCGTTGAGGGCGCCGCCGAAACGCACGCCGCCCAGGATCGCCAGGCGCCGCCGGCGCGCCAGCGTCAGGTGGACGAGCGTCAGGAAGTTCTTGTCCCAGCGGACCGTGATGCCGTACTCCGAGACGCCACCGAACCCGGCGAGCGGTCGCGCGTCGAGCGGGCGCTGGATCTCCGTCCAGTCCCGGATCGGACGGATCCCGCCTCCGTCGCGTCCGGTCCAGTCGGCGGGCAGCTCCTCGATCTTCAGGCCGTCGATGCCGGCGACGCCGCAGCCCTCGTTCAAGAGGTAGTGCGCGAGCGTGTAGCCGGCGGGGCCGAGGCCCACGACGAGCACCTTCTTCCCGGAGTAGGGCAGGGCGTACGGCCGGTCGGCGGCGAGGGGATTCCAGCGCGTCAGGAGGCCGTAGATCTCGACGCCCCAGGGGAGATGGAGCACGTCGGTCAGGACGCCGGTCTCGATCTGCGGGATGTTGACCGGCTCCTGCTTCTGGAAGATGCAGCCCTTCATGCAGTCGTTGCAGATGCGGTGGCCGGTGCCGGGGCACATCGGGTTGTCGATGCACACGAGTGCGAGCGCGCCGATCGCGTCGCCCTCGCGGCGCAGCTCGTGCATCTCCGAGATCTTCTCGTCGAGCGGGCAGCCCTTGAGGGCGATGCCCAGCGGATTCTTCTGCCACGACACGGTCTTCTCGTCGAAGAACCCCTTGGAGCAGGAGTCCTTCTCGCGCTCGTGGCAGAGCAGACAGTAGTGGGTCTCGCCCAGCACCTGCCGGCGCGTCATCCGGTTGTCCGTCAGGCGGAATCCCTCGCGGCGCCGGTGGTGCTCCGCCGGGCCGACGCGCTCCTCCGGCAGGGAGGGGTTGTTGCGCTCGGTCGCGACGAGGTTCTGGTAGTCGAGGTTCTCCGGGAGATGGAAGGACGCCCAGCCGGCGATCGCCGCCCGGAGGGCAGGATGTTCCAGGCGGAGCCGGCACCAGAAGGCGTAGCCCTCCAGGGTCTTCTCGAGGAAGGAGAGCAGCGCGTCGTCGCCGGCGGCCTCCGCGGCGCCGTTCAGCCCGGGAAGTCCGTCCTCCGCGGCCGGCGAGGCGGCCGCGCGGCGTGCGAGCTCGCGCGCGCGCTCGCGGCTCCCGGCGGGCACCTCGGGGATCTTCTTCTGGCGGAGCGCGGCGATGAAGTCGGCCTCGAGGTCGAGCAGCGAGCCGACCATGCGAGCGGTCGCGAGCTCGGGGTCCGAGTCCCAGGGCAGCTCGGGGTGGAGCTCCCGCTCGAGAGCCCGCGCCGCCCGCTCGCGCGCGGCGACGTCGACCGTCGCGAGGTCCGCCGGCAGCTTGACCCGCGCGGCGCGGCGTACGAGGAAATCGCGGCGGACGCGGAAGAGCACCGCCTCGGGCTCCGCGGACGCCGACTGGCGGCGCCATTCCGCCTCGATGCCGAAGAGACGCGCGATGAAGAGCGACAGGGGACGCGCGGCCGCCACGAGCAGCCGGGAGCGGGACAAGGGGTCGAGGGACGCAGGCTCCCGGCGGTAGTTCTCGAGGCGCGCCGCCAGGCCGGGGTCGCTCCGTCCGAGCTCGTCGAGGAACGCGCGGTCCAGCGCCGCGAGGCGGTCCTCCCGGTGGAGGTCCTGGTAGGTGAAGCCCGAGTCGCCGAGAGGGAAGTCCCTCTCGGCCGTCTTTGGCGGCGGGACCGAGGTTTCCAAGCGGGATCGATTCTACCGCGCCGCCATCGGCCGGCCTCGCGCGCCGCATGACCTGCGGACACGTCTCGGCGCGCGCGAGGAGTCGTTGGAATCATTCCGCGCAAACCGGTCGTGCGGCGCGGCCTCGGAGGGAGACGCTTAGACTAGAGAGCGATGGCCGAGCCTGCGGCGCCCGCGTTCCGGCGCGTGCTCTTCCACGGCGCCCTTCGCCCGGAGCTCGCCGTCTGGCTCGCGGCCGATCGCATTCGGGCCGAGCCGTTTCGCGAGCACGAGTGGTCGCTCGCGGCCGACGAGGTGGGCCTCGTCCTCGGCGCCCCGGAGCTCGCTCCGGCGCTGTCCCATCCGCCCCCGCCGGGGCTCGGCGAGGCGGCCGACCGCGTCGGCCTGCTGCAGCTCGGCGAGTCCCTCGCCTCGCTGGATCCGTTCTGGGAGGCGCGGCTCGTGTTCTCGCTCCCCGAGGACGCGCTCCAGCCGCATCGCGCGCGGGCGCTGCTCGCCTCGTTCCGGATCCTCGAGGAGCGGGCGCGCGGGGCGCGGGACCGGCGCGCGCTGATGGCGCGCACGAACGAGGCGCAGGCCCTCGTCGAGATCGGGATCGCTTTGTCCGCCGAAACCGATCCGGACCGGCTGCTCGAGACGATCCTGACCCGCGCGCGCACGCTGACCGCGGCCGACGCGGGCAGTCTCTATCTCGTGACGCCGCCCGAGTCGCCCGACTCGCTCCGGTTCGTCCTCGCGCAGAACGACTCCCTCCGCTTCGAATTCCGGGAAACGGTCCTGCCGCTCGCGCACCCGTCGATCGCCGGATTCGTCGCGCGCACGGGACAGGTGGTCAACGTCGCCGAGGCGCGCGAGATCCCGGCGGCCGCGCCGTACCGATTCGACGCGGAGCTCGACGAACGGTTCGGATACAAGACCCGCTCGATCCTGGCCGTGCCGCTGGCGACGCCCGACGGGCGCACGATCGGCGTCCTGCAGCTCATCAACCGCAAGCGGCTCGTGATCCCCGACGCGGTGACGACCGGCTTCATCCGCGCCGAGGTCGTGTCGTTCGACGAGAGCCACCAGGCGATCGCGCGCTCGCTCGCGGCGCAGGCCGCCGTGGCCGTCGAGAACCGGCGGCTGACGGAGTCGATCCGGACGCTCTTCGAGGGTTTCGTCGAGGCGGCCGTCACGGCGATCGAGCAGCGCGATCCGACGACGTCGGGCCACTCGCACCGGGTCGCGGCGCTGACGTGCGGGCTGGCGCAGGCCGCCGACCGCGCCGAGGACGGTCCCTACGCCGCGTTCCGCGTCAGCCGCGACGAGCTCCGCGAGATCCGCTACGCGGCCGTCCTCCACGACTTCGGCAAGGTCGGCGTCCGCGAGCAGGTCCTCGTCAAGGCCCGGAAGCTTTCGCCCGGCGGACGCGACCTGGTGCGGGCCCGCTTCGAGCAGGCGCTCCTGTCGGCCGGCGCCGAGGCCTGGGAGGCCGCCGCGCGCAACGGGGCAGACGCGGCGGCGGTGGCCGCGGCGCTGGATCGGCGGCGCACGGAGCTCGAGGCGGGGTGGAGGCTCGTCGAGCGGGCGGACGAGCCCAACGTGCTCGAGGCCGGGTCGGCCGGAGAGCTCGACGCGCTGCGCCGGCTCCGGTTTCGCGGCGGCGACGGAAGCCAGCTGCCGCTCCTGACCGAGCCGGAGCTCGCCTGCCTCGCGATCGCGCGAGGCAGCCTGACTCCGGAGGAGCGGCAGGAGATCGAGTCGCACGTGACCCAGACCTTCCGCTTCCTGTCGAAGATTCCGTGGACGGGCGACCTGGCCCGGGTTCCGGACTGGGCCTACGCCCACCACGAGAAGCTGGACGGCTCGGGCTATCCCCGCCGCCTGACCGCCGACGCGATCCCGATCCCGGTGCGCATGCTCACGATCTGCGACATCTTCGACGCCCTGGCGGCGCGCGACCGTCCCTACAAGCCCGCGGTCCCGGGAGAGGAGGCGCTCGACATCCTGCGGGCCGCGGCGAAACGCGGCGCCGTGGACGCGGGACTCCTCGACATCTTCATCGCGTCGCGAATCTGGGCTCCGGAAGATCTCAAATCTAAAATCTAAAATCTAAAATTCCTTGACCCACACCGGCGTCCTCGGCGGCAGCAGCCTCCGCCAGCGCGCGCTCATCCGCGCCAGCGCGGGCGCGGCGTAGACCGCGACGAGCTCGACCGGCTCGAGCGCGGACAGCCGGACGCCCGCCCGCGCGAGCGTCCGGGCCCAGCGCGCGGAGAGCGCGACGTGGCACGGGGACTCCACGATCCAGTCGCGCGGGACGCTCCGCGGCGAGGCGGCGGCGAGGATCGAGCGCATCCGCGCCGGATCGACGCGGCCCTCGAGCAGCAGGGCGGACACCGTGTCTCCCGCCCGCGCGCGCGCCCGGCGAAAACGGGCCGGGCGCGGACGAGACGTGGTCGTGCGCAGCCCGGCGATCGCGTCGCGGAAGTCGGCGGGCGCGGCCGGCCAGAGCAGGCGGTCCGCGGCGCGCCGCAGGAAGTCGAGGTCGCGGGAGGCCGACGCGCCGGAGGGACAGATCAGGATCCGGGACTCGGGCGTCGGCGACGCGCAGTAGCCGGCGATCGATCGGACGGAGAGCGCGACGCCCGGAAGGCGCGCCGCGAGCGCGGCCTCGTCGGCGCGCGCGAGACGGCCGCGGGGAGCGATGCAGACGATCTGGCGGCCGCCGGCCATGCGCCACGATACTCGATGGCACGGTTCCGGCCAATGTCACGTTACACTGGAGTCACACGACCCGATGGACACGTATCTGTTCTCACTGCTGGTTCAGGCGGCGGGCACGGTCCTGCTGTTCATCGTGTTCCTGCTCCTGTACCAGAAGTTCCGCAGGCCCGCCTTCCTGGACTGGATCGCCTCCTGGGGCTTCTTCCTCGCCTCGATCGGCATGTCGGCGGTCTCCCAGGCCGAGGCGTGGCGCAAGATCGCGGTCCCCGTCCTCGAGGTCGCGCTGCTCGGGCACGTCTTCTTCCTGCTGCGCGGCGTGTGGCGGTTCCGGCAGCAGGAGTCCGTGTCGCGGCCGGTCGAGATGCTCTGGGCGATCCCGATCCTGGCCGTCGCCTGGTGGTTCTCCACGATGCAGGTGCCCGAGGCGCCTCCCGCCTTCCTGCGGGCCGCGGCGTACGTGATCACGGCGGCGGCCTTCGCGCTGACCCCGGGCTCGGTGGGGGGACGCGCGATCCTGTCCTCCTCCTTCTTCCTCTGGGCGATCGAGCGCGTCGTCATGGGGTTCGCCTACCTGCACTACCAGGAGCCCGCCGGGATGCCGGGCGTCTACCGGTATGCCCACTTCGTCGAGATGTTCCTCGAGATGACCGTGGGCGTGGGGATCATCATCCTGCTCTTCGAGGCCAGCCAGGCGCAGCTCCAGTCCGAGATGCAGCGGCTCGTCGAGTCCGACTCGCAGGTCAAGGAGATGGGGATCCGCGACCGCCTGACGGGCCTCTACAACCGGCACTACTTCAACGACGTCATCCGCCGCGAGCTCGCGCGCTCCCGCCGCCACGGCGGCGCGCTCTCGGTTCTGCTCATCGACGTGGACCGTTTCAAGGAGATCAACGACGTCCGCGGCCACCAGGTCGGCGACGGCGTGCTCCAGTTCGTGGCGAACTACCTGACCGCCGGCGTGCGCGAGTCGGACCTCGTCTTCCGCTGGGGAGGCGACGAGTTCCTGGTCCTCCTGACCCAGGCGGACGAGGCGTCGGCCGCGCAGAAGTGCGAGGAGCTGGCCAACCGGCACCTCCCGAAGCTGCCCGGCGACGAGAGGCTTCGGATCGACCTCTCCGTCGGCTGGGCGACGCACCAGCCCAACGCGGAGTTTCCCAAGACCCTGGCCGAGGCCGACGCGCGCATGTACGAGATGAAGCTCAGCCGGAAGAAAGCGCGAGCGACGCAAGAGCGGGATCTGGGGCGTCTCTGAGCAGGCGGTAGGCCGCGCGGGCCGGCAGGCCCATCACGTTCGTGAACGACCCGTGGATCTCCTCGATGAACCGCGCTCCCAGGCCCTGCACGCCGTAGGCGCCGGCCTTGTCCGCGGGCTCGCCGGTCGCGGCGTACCAGGCGATCTCGTCCTCGCCCATGGGCGCGAAGCGGACCCGCGAGATCTCGGCGTGCGACTGCCCGGGCCCCGACCCACGCGTCAGGTGGAGCGCGGTCACGACGGCGTGCTCGCGGCCGGAGAGCCGCCGGAGCATGCTCCGCGCGTCGTCGAGGTCGCGGGGCTTGCCCAGGATGAGGCCGTCGAGAAACACCAGCGTGTCGGCGCCGAGGACCCACGCGCCCGCCTCGCGCCGGGCGACCGAGGAAGCCTTCTCCGCCGCGAGCCGCGCGGCGACCGCCTCGGCCGTCTCGCCGGGCAGCGGGTCCTCGACGATGTCGGCGGGAATGGCGATGAAAGGAATGCCGAGGCTGCGGAGGATCTCGGCGCGGCGGGGGGAGGCGGAGGCGAGGACCAAGGGGGACTTCAGATTTGAGATTTTAGATTCTCGATTGCGAGTCACCCGGAAAATCTAAATCTAAAATCCAAAACCTAAAATCGAAAATTGCTCAGGGGTAATACCCGCTGATCGTCCTCGCCTGCAGGCTCGACGGCTCGACCTTGACGTCGACCTTGCGCCACTTGTCCTTGCTGGTGTCCGCGTTGGTCGAGTAGTAGGTCAGCAGGTACTGGCTGCGGAGGTCCTCGTTGATCTGCTTGTAGACCGCCTCCAGGTTCTTCGCGGAATCGACGTAGAAGGTCTGTCCGCCGGTGACCTGCGCGATCTTGTTGAGCTTGTACTTGACCTCGAGGTCGGTGCCCGAGATCTTCAGGCCGATCGCGTAGATCGAGAGTCCCGACTTGCGCACGTACTCGAGCAGCGTGTCGTAGTCGAACTTGGACGCCGTGTCCTTGCCGTCGGTCAGGATGACGAGCGCCTTCTTCCCCTTGACGCCGGTGAACTGGTAGAGGCCGTAGATGATGGCGTCGTAGAGCGCCGTGGAGCCCTCGGCGCGCAGGCCGGAGAGCGCCCGCAGCATCTTGTCCTTGCGCCCGGACAGCTTGGCGAGCAGATACGGCTCGTTGTCGAAGGACTCCACGAACGCGCGGTCCTTCTGGCCGATCGTGTAGTCGAGGAAGTTGAGCGCCGCCTGCTGCGCGTCGGGCAGCGACTCCAGCATCGACGCCGAGGTGTCGATCATGATCCCGACCGACAGCGGGAGATTCTTGACGTACTCGAACGCCTGGATCGACTGCGCGACGCCGTCCTCGAAGACCTTGAAGTTGGACTGCTGCAGCGTGTTGACGGGGCGGCCCTTCTCGGTGACCGTCGTGTAGAGCTCGACCGCGTCGACCGTGACCTCGGAGACGAACTGCGGCGCGTTGACGTAGCGCAGGTCCTCGGCCACCGCGCCGTCGTCGAGAGTGCCGACCACGCGGACGTAGCCGAGATTGCCGGTCTTCTTGATGTTCACGGTCTGCTCGTAGGGCGGCTGGTAGAGCGTGGCCACGCGCGCCTCGTTCGAGTAGAACTCCATCTTCTGAAGGGCCTTGCCCTCCGGGACCGCGACCGCGGCCACGACCCGGGTCGGCCCGGTGACCTTCGAGCCCTTCTCCGGCGTCGTGATGCGGACGCGGAAGATCTCGCGCCCCTCGTTGACCGTGTACTCGTCCTCGCCCACGGACCGGCCCGTGGTGCCGTAGGCCACCACGCGGATCGTCTGCTTGCGCGGAAGGGGCCCGAGGTTCAGGTCCGCGTCGAAGGGCGCCTTGGTCCGCGTCATGATCTTGGCGCCGTTCAGGTAGAAGTCCACGGCCTTGACGCCGTCGGCGGCCTTCGTCTCGAAGCGCTGCAGGCCGGTCACGATCTCCTTCGCGATCGGCAGGAGGGAGATCGCCGAGGGCATCAGCCCGGCCTCCTGCACCTTCTCGATCGCGGCCTTCCCGTCGGCGCGGGCGGCGGCGATCTGCGGCGGCGGCGCATCGGGCTGCTCCGGCACCGTCAGCGGCTCGGTCAGGCGCCCCTCGGCGTTCTGGTTGCCGTCGGAGATCTTGAGGATGAGCTTGTAGTCGCCGGGGTAGAGGTACCGGCGGACCGTCAGCGGGATCTTCTCGCCTCCGATCTCGCCGGTCGGGATGTCGAAGCGGTACTTGAAGTTGTCGACGAGCCGGTCGTCCTTGACGATCTCGCCGATGATGTCGACGTTGTAGAACGTCTCCTCGCCGAGCGACCGCGACTTGAGCTCGGCCTTCGGCACCAGCAGCGAGAGGTCCATCCCGAGCTTGTTCGCCCGGACCTCGGGGAAGTGAACGAGCTTCGCGACCGCGAGGTTCGTGGAGTTCTCGTGGAGGTCGGTCGTCATCGACAGGATCTGGTCCACGCCCTCCGTCTCGATCTGGGGCGGCTCGAACAGCTTGCTCGCGCCCTGCATCGAGAAGGCGCCCTGGCCGAGGATCGTCGTGGTGTACTGGAGCGCCTGCTCCACGGTGCGCCACTCGATGCAGCGCTGGATGTCGGGCACGCGCGCGCCGGTCATGATGTTCGACTCGACGCCGACGAGCAGGACGCCGCGTCCGTCCAGCGGGAGCCACATCTTGTACGGCCCCACGCCGTGCGGCTGGTAGAAGATCAGGTAGAGCTTGCTCTTGAGCACCTCGATCCGCTGGTAGAACCAGATCTGCAGCGGAACGTAGATGTCCTCGCACTCGATCGGGATGACCGCGTCGGGCGGTCCCTGGATGACGTACATCTTGGCGCGATCGTTGTGCAGGTCGTGGAACTGCTCGAGCGCCTGCTCCACCCGCCGCGTGTAGACCGCGCGGTAGTCGGTCCGGAGCCCCTGGTTGTCGATCGAGCGGCGCTTCCAGAAGGATTCGATGAACTTGTCCTTCTGGTAGTTCTCGTGGATCTCGAGGAAGACCTCGCGCTCCTCGTCGGTGATGATCAGCTCGACGAGGTCGAGGAAGCTCTTGTACTTCTGGTCGAGGGCGTCCGTGAGCTGGCGGGCCTCCTTCTTCGAGAGCTTCTTGTGCGCCGGCAGGGGCGCAGCCGCGGCGCTCGCGGGGGCCCTGGACGCCGCTGCCGGGGACGCCGGCGGCGTCGCCGCAGCGCCGGGCGCCGCCGCGGCCCCGGGCGCTCCGGAAGCCGAGGCCTCTCCCGGCTCGGGCGTGCTCTCCGTGACCGTGGCCGACGGCGACGACGGCGCGTGAGCGCTTCCCTCGGTACCGGGACCCTCGACGTCGAGCTTCTTGACCTGCGTGTCCGGAGCGGTCACGAACGTCTCCGCGAGCTGGCCGAGGTCCTCGGTGCTCACCGGCGGCGGCGTGTCGAGCACCGCGTACTCGGCGACGCCGAGTCCCTTCGCCGAGATCACGGCCGCCGCCTCCGCGATCGCGCAGGCGTTCGGGCAGCTCGCCTCCGCCGGAGGCGTCGGACAGTTGGTGCTGCCTCTCGCCGTTCCCGCTCCGGCAGCCCCGGCGGTCGTGCCGGATGAGCGGCAGGCCTCGGCGAAGCCCGCGAGGCACGTCGACGACTGCATCAGGTCGCGCTGCGGAATGGCGGGGTACCAGAGCCTGCGCGGCGCCCCCACCGACTGCCGGTAGAAGAGGTAGAGCGTCTTTCCCGGGACGCCGCCCTTGTCGCGTGTGTACGTCCACAGCTCGATCGACTTGAAGAGATCGTTGCAGTCGGTGAAGTTCTGGATCGAGTCGGGCTCCCCCTGCCGCAGCACGAGCTTGCCGGCGTCCTGGGTCAGCCCGTCGAACTCGGACGCGGCGAGCTCGCGCAGGTGGTCGTAGCGCGTGCGGTAGCCGGGACCGAGAGGCGGCTGCAGGCCGTCCCTCTCGCGGCGGGCCCAGAACGCGTTCTTGAAGAGCTCGCGTTGATGCGGCTCGGTCAGCTGGAGGAAGAGCTGCGTCTCTTCCGGAAGAATGATCGGCGCGACGTAGTCCTCGAGCCACTTTCGATCGTCGGGAGGAAGAGCCTTGATCCGCTCCGCACGCTGCGCGGGGGTCAGATCCTGGGGCACGGCAGCCGTGAGGGCACCGGGAGGGGTGAGGACCGAGGCGAAGAGGAACAGGAGCGCCGTTCGCACCATCGGACTGTCGATCTTACTCAACTCCTCGTGCCGGTACGGGTATTCCTTCAGAAAAGTTTTACGGCGTCGCGGCAACGGAGCGATAATTTTGAAGGCCGTCCGGGAATCTGAAGCGATGATCTATCTCGACAACAACGCATCGACCGCGCTCGCGCCGGAAGCCTGGCGGGCGATGGAGGAGGCGTCCGGCCTCTACGGAAATCCCTCGTCCGTCCACGCCATGGGTCAATCGGCGCGGCGGCGCCTCGAGGAGGCGCGGGAAGAGGTGGCCGCGCTCGTCGGGGCGCGCCCGGAGGAGATCGTCTGGACCTCCGGTGGCACCGAGGCCAACGCCCTCGCGCTCTTCGGAGCGCTCGGGGGCATCGGGCGGTCCGGACGCATCGTCATCTCCGCGGCCGAGCACCCCTCGGTGCGCGAGTGCGCGGCGCGGCTCGGCGCCGGGGGGAGCTTCGAAGTGGTCGAGGTCCCACCGGGTCGCGGCGGGGCGCTCGACCCGGAGCGCGTGCTCGACGCGGTCACGCCCGGCACCGTGCTCGTCTCCGTCATGGCGGCGAACAACGAATACGGCGGGGTGTTCCCGATCGCGCCGATCGCGCACGAGGCGCGCCGGCGGGCCTCGGGTTCGGGGTGCCTCGTGCACACGGACGCCGTCCAGGCCGCCGGCCGGCTCCCGGTGGACGTCGACGCGTGGGGCGTGGACCTGCTGTCCCTCTCGGCGCACAAGCTGCACGGCCCCAAGGGGGCCGGAGCGCTCTACGTGCGCCGCGGGGTGCCGCTCGCGCCGCACACGCCGGGCGGCGGCCAGGAGAAGCGCCGCCGCGCCGGCACGGAGAACACGCTCGCGGCCGTCGGCTTCGGGGCGGCCGCCGGTCTCGCGGCGCGGCGCCGCGAAACGGACGCCGACGCGATGCGCATCCTCCGCGACCGGTTCGAACGCGGCGTGCTCGCGGCGGTGCCGGGGACGCGGATCGTCGGAGCCGAGTCGCCTCGCCTGCCCAACACGTCGGCGGTGCTCTTCGAGGACGCGCCCGGCGAGACCCTCCTGATGCGCCTGGACCTCGAGGGCGTGGCGGTTTCGGTCGGGAGCGCGTGCTCCAGCGGGACGCTGGCTCCCTCGCCGGCCCTGCTCGCGCTGGGACTTCCGCCGCGGGAGGCGCGCTGCGTCGTGCGCTTCTCGCTCTCGCGCGCGACCACCGGAGAGGAGATCGCGCGCGTCCTCGAGATCCTGCCCGGCGTCGTCGGGGACGTGCGCCGGGCGGCGTCGCCGGCCGCGTTCGAGAACGGCGCGGCCGCTCGGAGGTCTTCGTGATCGTCGAGTGCGACCAGTGCCGCGCGAAGTACCACTACGACGAGGCCCGCTTCGGCGGGAAGCCCTCGAAGAAGCTGCGCTGCTCCAAGTGCCGCTCGATCTTCGAGATCTTCAACACGCACGCCTACGAGGCGCAGCCGCCGCTGCGCCCGCCGATCGCCGACGGCACGACGATGACGCGCCGCTCGGCGCACATGTTCCCGGAAGCGGCCCTGCGGCCCGAGCCGGCGCGCGAGCGGCGCCGGTCCGCGGGACCGCTCAAGCTGCCGATGGACTCGAAGCTCTCGCTGGCCGTGATCGCCGGGCCCGACGCGGGACGGATGTTCGCGATCGAGACGCCGCGCGTGGTCATCGGCCGCGAGGAGGTCGACCTCGCGCTCGACGACCCCGAGATCTCCCGCCACCACGCCGCGATCGAGGTGCGGGGCGAGGACATTCTGCTCCTCGACCTCGGCTCGACCAACGGCACGTTCGTCGGCGAGCAGGCGATCAGCCAGGCGCCGCTCGAGAACCAGAGCGAGTTCACGGTCGGCGGGTCGACGCTGATGCTGATCGTGACCGCGGCGTGAGAGGAGTTGTCGGTTCTCAGTTTTCAGTCATCCGTTCGCAGGTCAGTCTTCGGACTGACAACTGTTAACTGATAACTTCTTCCCCATGCGCATCGCGGTCGCCATGTCGGGAGGCGTCGACTCCTCCGTCGCCGCACTTCTCCTGAAGGAGGAGGGCCACGAGGTCGTCGGCCTCTCGATGCAGCTGTGGGACCACTCGGGGGAGGCCGGCCGCTCCGGACGCTGCTGCACGCTCGACGACCTCGACGACGCGCGCCGCGTCGGCTGGGCGCTGGGCATCCGGCATTACGTGCTGAACCTCGAAGAGGAGTTCCGTCACGACGTCGTCCGTCCGTTCCTGGCGGCGTACCTCGCGGGCGAGACGCCGATCCCCTGCGCGTCGTGCAACACGAAGATCAAGTTCGCGACGCTCTGGGAGCGCGCGCGCGGGCTCGGCTGCGACGCGGTCGCCACCGGACACTACGTGCGCGCCGGCGCCGATCCGGCATCCGGCCGGCCGGTCCTGCGCAAGGGCGTCGATCCGGCCAAGGACCAGTCGTATTTCCTGTGGGACCTGACCGGGGAGCAGCTCGCGGCCGCGCGGTTCCCCGTGGGCGCGCTGACGAAGGAGCAGGTGCGCGCGCACGCGCGGCGCGCCCGGCTGCCGACCGCCGACAAGGCGGAGAGCCAGGAAATCTGCTTCGTGCCCGCCGGGACGCGCGCCGGCGAGTTCGTGGCGCGCGAGGCGGCCGGCATGGGACTGTCGCTGCCGTCGTCGCCCGGTCGCCTCGAGGACGCGCGCGGGACCGCGCTCGGCACGCACGAGGGGCACTTCCGCTACACCATCGGCCAGCGGCGCGGGATCGGAGCCGCGGCCTCGAGGCCGCGCCGGAACGGAGGAGCCGCCTCGGAGCGCCTCTACGTGCTCGAGGTCGACGCGGCGGAAAACCGCGTCGTCGTGGGACCGGCTTCCGCGCTCGAGTCGCGTGAGGCCCGGGTCGGAGACCTCCGCCTGTTCGCCGGGGCCAGCCGGGAGCCGTTCCGCGCGGCCGCACGCATCCGCCACCGGGCCGAGGAGACGCCGGCGACGGTGTTCCCCGATGAGGACGGCGAGGCCCGTGTCGTCTTCGAGGCGCCCGTCCGCGCCGTCACGCCGGGACAGGCGTGCGTGTTCTACGACGGAGACGTCGTGCTGGGCGGGGGAGTGATCCGGAAGCCCGGCTAGTTCGTCTTCGTATCCGTCATCTCCGCCGTCGGTGTGAAGTCCGAGCGGATCTCGCCGTAGCTGCGCTCGTAGAGCTCGATGTTCTGCTGCAACGCGCGCAGCAGCTGCTTCGCGTGGTACGGCGTCGTCAGCAGGCGGCTCATGATCTTCGCGTCCGGCCGGCCCGGGACCATTCGCCCGAAGTCGAGGACGAACTCCGTCGGGTTGTGGAGGATGTTGGCGAAGTTGACGTAGTGCCCCTCCGAGGTCGACTCGTCGATGGTCACCTTCATCGGGATCGGCTTGGGATCGGCCATGGCGTCCTCCGCGTCAGGCCGAAGTCTAGCGCGCCAGTCGGGATACACTCTCGCGCGATGCTCCTCCTGCGGCCCGCGGCGACGGCTCTCCTGCTCCTCCTCCTCGGAACGGCCGCGGCCCTCGGGCAGGGCACGGGGATGTCCGGCGACCCGAACCGGACCTTCGGCGGTCCGCGCAACCCGCTCGTCGTGGACGCCGACCGCTGGTACGGCCGCCGGCAGGAGGGCCGCGCCGGCTCGCGCGCCTCGGTGGGACCCATCAACCAGGCGATCGCGAACTACGACGAGGCCGCGCGCGCGCCCGACCAGGTGGAGGCGCGCTGGAAGCTCGCGCGCGCTCTCTACTTCAAGGGCGTCTACACGGGACTGGACGAGGACAGCCGGCGCGCCGTCTTCGACAAGGCGAAGCGCGTCTCCGAGGAGGCGATCGCCATCCTCAACAAGGGCCTCACCGGGAAGGTCGAGGACGTCCAGGACGCCGTGCGTTTCGGACCCGAGTTCCTGTCCGGAAAGCTCAAGGACCGCTCCGACGCCGCTCCGACGTACTTCTGGGCCGCCGTCGCGTGGGGCGAGTGGGCGCTCGCGAAGGGGAAGATGGAGGCGGCGAAGTCCGGCGCCGCCGAGAGGATCCGCGACTACGCGCTGACGGTCATGGGGCTCGACCCGGAGTTCGAGGAGGGCGGCGGGTACCGCATCCTCGGCCGGCTCAACGACCAGGCGCCCTGGATTCCGTTCATCACGGGCTGGGTCTCGGAGGACGACGCGGTCAAGTACCTGCGCCTCGCGATGGGCATCGACAGCCGCAACTTCGTCAACCGTCACTTCCTCGCCGAGGCGCTCCACAAGGGCGACGCGAAGGCGAAGGCCGAGGCGATCACGCTCGAGGAGGGCATCGTCAACGACGCGCCCTCGCCCCAGCACCTCGTCGAGGAGCTCAAGATCCAGGACGACGCGAGGGCCAACCTCGAGAGCTGGAAGAAGTCCTAGAAGGGCGAGCCAGTCTCGTCGCCCGCGGTCGCGCCGGCAGCGCGCGCAGCAGCTCCTCCGCCGTCGCCCCCGTCTCGGGATCGCGCCAGCCGGGCGCGAGCTGGGCGAGCGGAGCGAGCACGAAGCGGCGGTCCCGCAGCCGCGGGTGCGGCAGGATCGGATCCGTCTTCCGCCGCCGCCCGCCCACGTCGAGGATGTCGATGTCGATCTCGCGCGGACCGTTGCGGAAGCTGCGCGTGCGTCCGACCTCTCTCTCGATCGCCTGCGTGGCCCGCAGGAGACCGGCCGCCGATCCCCGCCAGCGGATCGCCGCCACGGCGTTGTAGAACGGCCGCTGCCGCAGGTAGCCCACCGGATCGGTGCGGTAGAGGGACGAGACGCCGAGGACCGGCGCGATGCGGGTCAGGGCTTCGAGGGCCGCTTCGAGGTAGGCGCGGCGGTCGCCGCGGTTGGAGCCGAGGGCCAGGTACGCGATCGCGGGGCGGCCTCGCGGACCGCGCCGCGGATCAGTAGACTTCCTCTTCCTCGTCGTCCTTTTCGGGCGGCTCTTCGCCTTCCTCGAGCTCGTCGTCGTCGAGGTCGGATTCCTCCGGCTCCGACGGACCGCCGCCTTCTTCACCGAACTCCGGCGGGTTTTCGTCGGGAATCGTCTCGAGGAGCGCCGAGCGGCGCGGCGGTCGCGGCGGCGGCGGCGGCGCGTCGTCCGACTTCGCGTTCTTCTGGTTCGCGCCGCACTTCGGGCAGATCGCGTCGGGCTTGCCGAGGTTGTAGAACTTCGTGTGGCAGTGGAAGCACTCGTACTTTTTGCCGAGATCGGGCATTTCCCCCTCGAAAGGCGGCCAAACCTAGCACGCGAGTTTTCGGGGGTCAACCGATTCCGTGGCTTGCAACTTGCTAGGGTCGACGCGGGGCTCTTTTATGACGACCGCCTTACGATTCCGAATCCTCACGCTTCTCGTGCCGGTCCTCTGGGCGTGCGCCGCGCCCGCCCGGGCGCAGTTTCCGTGGGCCGGGGCGCGCGCGATGGGAATGGGCGGCGCCCAGGTCGCCGCGGTCGACGACCCGACCGCGGCGTGGGCCAACCCCGCCGCCCTCTCCCGCCTCCAGGGCCTGAACTTCGAGATCCTCGCCGGCGGCGTCGCCTCGGACCGCAACGACCTCGTCGGCACGATCGACCTGTTGACGAGCCTCCCGTTCGACCAGATCCTCGCGGGTCAGCGGCTCGACCTCATTCCGCAGCTTCTGGGCGACATCCGCGGGCTGGCGGCCGAGGACACGAGCGTCGTGTTCTCCGGAGTCGCGGGCATCGTCGGGACCTATCGGGGGTTCGCGCTGTCCGTCGGCGACGTCCCGTACGCCGGAATCTACCCGGTCATCGACCTCGTGCACGTCGTGCCGGGAGGACCGCCCGGCCGCAACCTCGCGGAGAACGGGACCGGCCTCTACCTCGCCGGCCTCTCCGCGCGCGAGGTGCGGCTGGCGTACGGGCATCAGTTCCTGGGCGGCGTCCTCTCCGTCGGCGGCGCGGCGCGCCTGGTCTTCGGCCGCACGTATTTCGAGCGCTGCGGCGTGTTCGACGACTGCCAGAACAAGAACCTCTCGGAGATCGTCAAGGAGGCGTTCCAGAACAACGCCGTCGACGACACGGAGTTCGCGTTCGACGCCGGCGTTCTCGCGAACCTCGGTATCGTCAAGCTGGGCGTCACGGGGATCGCGCTGAACCAGCCCCACTTCGACGTGATCGCGCTGCCCGGCTCGCCGGGGACGGTGCCGCTGCCGCGCCAGATCCGCGGCGGGATCTCCGTCGACCCGCTGCCCTTCCTGACGCTCGCCGCCGACGGCGACTTCCTGAAGAGCGACACGCTCGCGCCCGGAGCGAAGAGCCAGCAGCTCTCGCTGGGCGTCGAGGGCCGGATCCCGCTCTTCGCCTTCCGCGCCGGCGCGATGCACGACTTCGCGGCGACCGATTCGCACTGGGCGATCACGGGAGGGGTCGGCTTCCGCGCGCCGGTGATCGCGATCGACGCCTCCGTGCTGCTCTCTCCGCAGGGCGGGATCGATCCGACCGACACGGACCGCCTGGACCTCGGCGCCTCGCTGGCGGTGAAGCTACACTTCTAGGGATTGTTCCAGCTTCTCGGCCGTGACCCCGCCTCCGCGGCGCGCCGCGGCGCGCTGACGACGCCGCGCGCGGTCGTCGAGACACCCTGCTTCCTGCCGGTCGGCACGCGCGGCGCGGTCAAGGGCGTGACCTTCGACCTCCTCGAGGCGTGGGACTGCCGGGCCGTGCTGGCGAACACGTACCACCTCATGGCGCGGCCGGGGATCGGGACGATCCGGAGCGCGGGCGGTCTGCACGCGTTCGTCGGCTGGAACCGCGCGATCCTGACGGACTCCGGCGGATTCCAGGTCATGAGCCTCTCCGCGCGGCGCCGGATCACGGAGGAGGGCGTCGAGTTCCGCGCGCCGGAGGACGGCACGGCGCACTTCCTGACCCCCGAGCGGGCGATGGAGCTCCAGGCGGACTTCGGCGTCGACATCGCGATGGCGCTCGACGTGTGCCCGCCCTTTCCCGCGGAGCGCCCCGAGGTCGAGGAGGCGTGCCGGAGGACGCTCGCGTGGGCGGAGCGCTCGAAGCGCGCGTGGCGCGAGGAGAAAGGGGAGGGCCTCCTCTTCGGGATCGTGCAGGGCGGCACGCATGAGGATCTGCGCCGCCGGTCCGCCGCGGACCTCGCGGCGCTCGACTTTCCCGGCTACGCCATCGGCGGCGTCGCCGTCGGCGAGTCGAAGGAGGCGATCCGCGAAGTGCCCGCCCTGGCGGCGCCTCTGCTCCCGGAGGAGAAGCCGCGCTACCTGATGGGCGTCGGCACGCCGGCGGACCTTCTCGCGTCGGTGCGGGCGGGCGTCGACCTCTTCGACTGCGTCCTGCCGACGCGGAACGGTCGCATGGGCCACGCCTACACGGCGCAGGGCGAGGTGACGATCAAGCACGAGCGCTTCAAGGAGGATCGGCTCCCGCTCGATCCCGCCTGCGCGTGTCCGGTCTGCCGGCGCCACAGCCGCGCGTACCTGCGCCATCTCTTCGTCGTCAAGGACTTCTCCGCGCCCATGCTGATCTCGATCCACAACGTCTTCTTCTACCTGGCGTGGATGCGGACGATTCGCGAGGCGATCGCCGCGGGCTCGCTCGCCGCGCTGCAGGCGCCGCCCGAGGAGAAGATCGCCGACGGGGAGTGAGCCCGGGGAATTCCGGGGATACCATCGCCTCGCGCGGAGGTCGTCTTGGAAGTCCCGCTCACGCCTCTCGAGTTCGCGCGCCGCACGCGGCGGCTGCACGGCGATCGCGAGGCGGTCGTCGACGGCCCGCGGCGATTCACGTACGCCCAGTTCTTCGAGCGGTGCGACCGCTGGTCGGCGGCGCTCCAGGCGCTCGGCGTCGCGCCGGGCGACCGCGTCGCGGTCGTGGCCTGCAACTCCGCCGCCCTCCTCGAGGCCTTCTACGCGGTGCCGCAGATCGGCGCGGTCCTCGTCCCCATCAACTACCGGCTGACCGGCGACGACATCGCCTACATCCTCGAGCACAGCGGCGCGCGCGTCGTTTGCGCGCTGGGCGACTCCTGCGAGCTCGTGGACCGCATCCGGGAGAAGACGCCCGCCGTCGAGCACCGCGTGGCCTTCGACGGGCCCCGCCCCGGATGGCTCGACTACGAGGAGGAGCTGCGCCGCGCATCGCCCGACTTCCGGCGCGTGCCGATCGCCGAGGGCGACCTCCTCTCGCTCAACTACACGAGCGGCACGACCGCGCGCCCCAAGGGCGTGATGATCACGCACCGAAACGCCTACATGAACACCGTCGGCACGCTGCTCCACCATCCCATGACGGTGGAGGACCGCTACCTCTGGACGCTCCCGATGTTCCACGCGAACGGCTGGACGTTCGTCTGGACGGCGACCGCCGCCGGGGCGGCCCACGTCTGCATCCCGCGTCCCGAGCCGGGCGCGGTCTTCCAGGCGGTCGCCCGCGAGTCCGTGACGATGCTCTGCGCGGCGCCGACGGTCCTGATCGGCATCGCCAACGCGCCCGAGGAAATCCGGCGCGGCGCCCGGCGCGGGGTCCGCGTGGTGACGGCGGGAGCGCCGCCGGCCGCGGCGACGATCCAGCGCGTCGAGGACGAGCTCGGCTGGACGATCCTGCAGGTCTACGGCCTGACCGAGACCTCGCCGTTCATCACGGTCTGCGAGCCTCGGCCCGAGCACGGCGCTCTGCCCGCGTCCGAGCGCGCCGCGGTCAAGGCCCGCCAGGGCGTGGAGCTGCTGACGTCGGGAGAGGTGCGCGTCGTGGACGGCGACGGCCGCGAGGTTCCGGCCGACGGGGAGACGATCGGGGAGATCGTCGTCCGCGGCAACGTCGTGATGGAGGGCTACTACCGCGATCCCGACGCGACCGCGCGCGCGTTCGACGGCGGCTGGTTCCACAGCGGCGACGCGGCCGTCGTGCACCCCGACGGTTTCGTCGAGATCCGCGACCGCTTCAAGGACGTCATCATCAGCGGCGGCGAGAACGTCTCGTCGATCGAGGTCGAGGGCGTCCTGCTGCGCCATCCCGCGGTCCAGGAGGTCGCGGTCGTCGGCATGCCGCACGAGAAGTGGGGCGAGGCGCCGCACGCCTTCGTCGTCCGCCGCGCGGGCGCCGCCGTGACGGAGGAGGAGCTGCGGGTCTTCGCACGCGAGCGGCTCGCCGGGTTCAAGACGCCCAAGGCCGTGATCTTCGTCGACGAGCTTCCGAAGACGGCGACCGGAAAGGTCCAGAAGTACGTGCTGCGGGGCGGCCGGCCGGCGATCGCGCGGCAATAGCTCGCGCCCGCGCGGGCTGTTATAGCCTCTCGCGCATGAAAAGAACCTCCGCGGTCCTCCTCTTCGCGATCGGTGTGTCCGTCCTCCGCGCCGAGGACCTCCACGAGAAGGCGATGCGCCTGCACAAGAGCGCGATCGTCGTCGACACGCACGAGGACGTGCCCGAGGCGCTCGAGCAGAAATGGATCGACCTCTCCGTCCGCAACACCGTGGGCCAGATCGACATCCCGCGCTGGAAGGAAGGCGGCATGACGGCCCCGTTCCTGGCGGCCTACGTCAACGCCGACTACGTCAAGAGCGGCGGCTCGGCCAAGAAGGCGCTCGAGTTCATCGACCTGATCCACCGGATCGCGAACGATCACCCGAACGACCTCGTCTTCACGGACTCCGTCGCCGGCATCCGGCAGGCCAAGAAGGACGGCAAGATCGCGATCCTGATCGGCATCGAGGGCGGCCACGCGATCGAGGACTCGCTCGGCGCGCTCTCGTCGTTCTACCGGCTCGGCGTGCGGTACATGACGCTGACGCACTTCAACACCAACAACTGGGCCGACTCCTCCGGCACCTTCTTCTCGCCCGGCTTCGACCCGGCGAAGTTCAAGGTCCACAACGGGCTGACCGACTTCGGACGGCAGGTCGTGCTCGAGATGAACCGGCTCGGCATGCTCGTGGACGTGTCGCACGTGTCGGACGACACGATCCGCGACGTGCTCGAGACCTCGAAGGCGCCCGTGTTCGCCTCGCACTCCTCGTGCCGCGCGCTCGCGAACATCCCGCGCAACCTGACCGACGCGCAGATCAAGGCGATCGCGGACAAGGGCGGCATCGTGATGGTCAACGTCAGCACGCTCTTCCTCGACCAGAAGTCGGTCGACGTGTACCTCGCGGCGCGGGAGGCGGCCCAGGTCAAGATCGCCGAGGCCAGGGAGCGGTACAAGGACGATCCGAAGCGCGCCGAGGAGGAGGTCAAGAAGCTCCGCGAGAGCGTGAAGTACCCGGACGCGGACTGGAAGGAGGCGGTCGACCACATCGAGCACGTCATGAAGGTCGGCGGGCCGCAGGCGGCCGGAATCGGCACCGACTTCGACGGGATCGAGGATCCCCCCGCGGGTCTCGAGGACGTCTCGAAGCTGCCGAAGCTGACCGAGGAGCTGCTGCGCCGCGGCCACTCCGAGGAGGAGGTCCGCGGGGTGCTGGGCGAGAACTTCCTCAAGTTCTGGGACCGGGCCGAGGCGGCGAAGAAGGCCATGGCGCCCCGGACCGAGCCCCTGCCGTTCTCGAAGCCGGGGGCCTGAGGCCCGGCGTCATCCCGAGCGACGCGAGGGACCCCTTGGAAGTCACGGTGAGGCTCGGAAAGGGGTCCCTCGGTCCGCCTCGCTCGCTCGGGGTCCTCGGGATGACGGGGGCTCGGATATGATGCGCCTCCCATGATTCAACTGCTTCAGGCCGCACCCGCCCCCGGCGCCGCGGGAGGACTCGTCCAGTTCCTCCCGATGATCTTCATCTTCGTCATCTTCTACTTCCTCCTGATCGCGCCGATGCGCAAGAAGCAGAAGAAGACGCAGGAGATGCTCTCGAAGCTCAAGAAGGGCGACGAGGTCATCACCGGCGGCGGGATCTTCGGGCGGATCACCGCGCTCGACGAGGAGAGGGGCTTCGTCATTCTGCAGATTTCCGACAACACGAAGATCAAGGTTCTCCGCAGCGCCGTCGCCGGCCTGGCCGGGGAGCCCGAGACAACCTCAACGGCTGCCGGAAGTTAGCTCACCGCTTACAGCTCACAGCTTACAGCTCGGGATCTTCTGCCAGCGCTCGGCGGGTGAGCCTCCGGCGGTGAGCCGTCAGCTGTTCGCTGTCAGCTCCTACCTCGTGTAAGATGCCGCGTTCTTTTTTTGGGAGGTTGCTTGGGTAAGAAGCTGCGGTGGCGCGTTCTCCTGATCCTTCTGGTCCTCGTCGGGGCGGCGGCCGGATTCGTGCTGACCGGGTACGCCCGCGCCCGCAAGGACCTGGGCGTCGGAACGCCGACGCTGAAGGACGCGCTCAAGCACGCGATCAAGCTCGGCCTCGACCTGCGCGGCGGGATCCATCTCGTGCTCCAGGTCAACACGGCCGACGCGGTGAAGGCGGAGCGTGACGACGCGGTCGAGACTTTCAAGAACAACACCAAGGACGCCGGCGTCGCGGGGACCGAGCTGCCGACCGACTCGACCTTCAGCATCCTCGTCAACGAGAAGACCGACCAGACGAAGCTGGAGGACGCCGCCAAGCGTTTCCTGCCGGACTGGACCTACTCGACCGGCGGGGGGAAGTGGACCTTCGTCCTGAAGGATCCCTCGCGGCGCAGCATCGAGGACAACGCCGTCGCGCAGGCGGTCGAGACGATCCGCAACCGCATCGACGAGTTCGGCGTGGCCGAGCCGCTGATCGCGCGCGAGGGCAAGGACCGGATCCTCGTGCAGCTCCCGGGCATCGACGACCCCAAGCGCGTGAAGGACCTGATCAAGAACACCGCCTTCCTGGAGCTCTCGCTGGTCGAGAAGGGCCCGTCGACGAGCGACGCGCTGCTCGCGGGCTACCCCGGCGGGAAGATCCCGGACAATCTCAAGATGGTGGAGGCGAAGGCGGAGGCCGGGCGCACCGAGCGCACCTACTACATCGTGCGCAAGCAGGCGGTGATCACGGGACGCGACCTCAAGAACGCGCGCCCGAGCCAGGGCCAGTTCGGCGCGTTCACGATCCAGTTCTCGCTGACGGCGGGCGGGTCCCAGAAGTTCGGCGCGGCGACCGGCGCGAACATCGGCCGTCAGCTGGCGATCATCCTCGACAACCGCGTGCAGTCGGCGCCCAAGATCGACGACCGCATCACGGACTCCGGCATCATCCGCGGCAGCTTCACGCCCGAGGAGGCCAACGACCTCGCCCTGGTGCTCCGGGCCGGCGCGCTGCCGGCCGGGCTGACGTACCTCGAGGAACGCACCGTCGGTCCCTCGCTCGGGCTCGACTCGATCCGCAAGGGCGTCACGGCCTCGGTCGTCGGCGCGCTGCTCGTCTTCGTGGCGATGGCCGTGTACTACCGGCGTGCCGGCTGGAACGCCGTCATCGCCCTCATCCTGAACGCGATCCTGCTCGCGGCCGCGTTGTCGCTCTTCGAGGCCACGCTGACGCTGCCGGGCATCGCGGGGTTCATCCTGACGATCGGTATGGCGGTCGACTCCAACGTGCTGGTGTTCGAGCGCATCCGCGAGGAGCTCCGCAACGGGCGCGCGCCCAAGGCCGCGATCGAGAACGGGTTCTCGAAGGCGTTCGCGACGATCGTCGACACGCACGCGACGGCCATCATCTCGGCGGTCTTCCTGCTGCAGTTCGGAACCGGTCCGGTCAAGGGATTCGCCGTGACCCTGATCATCGGCCTGCTCATCTCGATGTTCACGGCCGTCTTCGTATCGCACACGATCTTCGAGCTCGAGTACGGCCGCAAGGCCCATATCGACGCCGTCTCGATCTAAGGCCCCGCGAGGCGAGAAAGAAAGACGATGGAGCTTTTCCGACAGACCAACATCGACTTCCTGAGATACAAGTGGTGGGCGATCGGCGCCTCCTGGGCGCTCATCCTCGTCGGGATGTTCGCGATCTTCGTCCAGAAGGGTCTGAAGTTCGGCATCGACTTCTCGGGCGGGACCGCGATCGCGGTCCGGTTCAAGGAGCGTCCCGACATCGACAAGCTCCGCAAGACCCTCGACGGCGCCAACCTCGGAGAGATCGGCATCCAGCGCTACGAGGAGGCCGAGAAGAACGAGGTCCTCATCCGCGTCCAGCAGCAGGCCAAGGAAGGACGCGACGTGGCCGGCGACGTCCTCAAGGCGCTCCGTGCGGGCCTCGAGGGCCCGACGGATCCCGCGAAGGTGGACATCAACACGGAAGGCAAGGCGACGCTCGGAGCGCGCCTCGCGGCGGCGGACCCCGACCACGTGGCCGGACGCGCGGACGCGGATCTCGCGGCCGCGTACGGGCAGGCGGCGGAACGCGTCATCGCGCGGCGCTCGGAGCTCGGGCTCTACCGGTCGGCGGCGGACTTCGGGACGGTCCCCGGGATCTCGAACGAGGTCAAGGCGTGGCTCTCCGCGAACACCGTCATCGGGCCGTTCGTCCTCCTCTCGGCGGAGAACGTCGGACCCCAGGTGGGCGCGGACCTGCAGCGCAAGGCGCTCCTGGCGATCATCTGGTCGACGATCGGCATGCTTCTGTACATCGTCTTCCGCTTCCGTTCGCTGCCCTTCGGCGTCGGGGCCGTCGTCGCTCTCGTCCATGACACCCTGATCACGGTCGGGCTCCTCGCGCTCCTCGGTCGCGAGTTCAACCTCATCGTCGTGGCGGCGCTCCTGACGCTGGTCGGTTACTCCAACAACGACACCGTCGTCGTGCTGGACCGCGTGCGCGAGAACCTGAAGACGCCGAAGAAGGAACCGCTCCCGGTCGTCATCAACCGCTCGATCAACCAGACGCTGTCGCGGACGATCCTGACCTCGGGCGCCACGATGCTCGTCGTCATCGCGCTCTACTTCCTGGGCGGCGAGGTGCTGAACACGTTCGCGCTGACGCTGATCATCGGCATCATCGTGGGCACGTACTCCTCGATCTACGTGGCCGCGTCGATCGTGGTCATCTGGAAGGATTTCCAGAGCCGCGGCAAGCTCGCCGTCGTTCCGGCGCCGGCTCCGGTCAAGCCCGTGACGCCGGCGAATCCCCAGCCGGCGGCCCCGGCGCAGCCGTCGAAGAAGAAGAAGAACCGCCGGTAGGACGCGCCGCCTTCCCTTCCCGGGTTACCCTTAAGCCGTGATCCATTTCGAGGAAATCCTCGAGAAGGTCGAGGCGTACAACCCCAACAGCGACCAGGACCTCCTGCGCCGGGCGTACGTCTTCTCGGCCCGCGAGCACAAGGGCCAGGTGCGCCGCTCGGGGGAGCCGTACCTCGTCCACCCGCTGAACGTGGCCGCGATCCTGGCCGAGCTGAAGGCCGACGACCTCTCGATCGTCGTGGGGCTCCTGCACGACGTCCTCGAGGACACCCTGACGACCAAGGCCTCGATCGCCGCCCAGTTCGGCGACGAGGTCGCGGAGCTCGTCGACGGCCTGACGAAGATCGGCAAGTTCTCCTACGTCTCGCGGGAGGAGGAGCAGGCCGAGACCTTCCGAAAAATGATCCTGGCGATGATCTCGGATCTGCGGATCGTGCTCGTCAAGCTGGCCGACCGCCTCCACAACATGCGCACGCTCGGTTTCCTGCCGGAGTCCAAGCGGCACGAGATCGCGCGCGAGACGCTGGACATCTACGCGCCCATCGCGCACCGGCTGGGCATGGGGAGCGTGAAGGGGGAGCTCGAGGACCTCGCGTTCCTCTACCTCGAGCCGGAGGCGCACGAGAAGGTGGCCCGCGAGGTCGCTCGGCGCATGAAGGTGTCGCAGGCCATGATCGGCGGCATCCGCGAGCGCCTCGAGGCGCGCCTCGCCGAGGCCGGCGTCGCCGCCGAGGTCTCCGGCCGCATGAAGCGGTACTACTCGATCTGGCTCAAGATGAAGAGGACCGCGGTCGACGTCGCGCAGCTCTACGACATCCTGGCCTTCCGGATCGTCGTCCCGGAGACCAGGGACTGCTACGCGGCCCTGGGCCTCGTGCACCAGGTGTGGCGGCCGGTCCCGGGCCGCATCAAGGACTACATCGCGATGCCCAAGCCCAACTTCTACCAGTCGCTGCACACGACGGTGATCGGGGAGACGGGCCAGCCGTTCGAGATCCAGATCCGCACGCGCGAGATGGACCTGATCGCGGAGCGGGGCATCGCGGCGCACTGGAAGTACAAGGAGGGGAGGCTCGGCTCCCACGCCGACGACGCCCGGTTCCAGTGGCTCCGCCAGCTGGTGGACTGGCAGAGCGAGGTCTCGGACCCGCGCCAGTTCCTGAGCTCGCTCAAGGTCGATCTCTATCCCGACGAGGTCTACACCTTCACCCCGAAGGGCGAGGTCTTCGCGTTCCCCCGGGGGGCCACGCCCATCGACTTCGCCTACCGGGTCCACACGGACGTCGGGCACCGGTGCGTCGGGGCGCGGGTCAACGGGAAGCTCGTGCCGCTGCGGACGCCGCTCACGAGCGGGGACATCGTGGAGATCCTGACGGCGCCCACCCAGACGCCCTCGCGGGACTGGCTCTCGTCGGTCGTCACGAGCCGGGCGCGCCACAAGATCCGCCACTTCATCCACGAGCAGGAGAAGCTCCAGGCGGTCGAGCTCGGCCGGCGGCTGTTCGAGCGGGAGCTCAAGAAGTTCAAGCGCAGCATCAAGAAGCTCGAGGCCGACGGGAGCCTGCTCCGCGAGCTTTCCCACTGGGGCTTCTCGAAGCCGGAGGACCTCTACGCCGCGATCGGGTACGGCAAGCTCGCCCCTCGCAACGCGCTCGAGCGCTTCGTGTCGGCGGAGGAGCTGGCGCGTCCGGAGGCCGAGAAGAAGGAGTCGGCCGTCTCGCGCGTGGTCCGGAAGATCCTGCCGTTCGCCGGCGCCGACGTCGTGGTGGTCGGGCACAACGACCTGCTCGCCTCCCTCGCGAAGTGCTGCAACCCCGTGCCCGGCGAGAAGATCATCGGCTACATCACGCGCGGCCGCGGCGTTTCGGTGCACTCGGAGAGCTGCCCGAACGTCGAGAACCTCCTCTATGACCCGGGCCGCCAGATCGACGTGACCTGGGCGGGGGAGAAGAAGGCGTCCTACGCGATCGAGCTCGAGGTCGTGACCGAGGACCGCCCCGGGCTGCTCGCGGAGGTGACCCAGGCGATCGCGGGAGAGGGCTCGAACATCCGCCGCATCGAGGCGCGGGTGGCGGAGACGCGGGAGGCCTTCGTGGCGGTGTCTCTCGAGACGGCAGACCTCAAACAGCTCGAGAAGATCCTGAGCCGGATCCGGTCCGTGCGCGGCGTGCGCGACGTGATCCGGAAGTACAACGTGCCGAAGGCGGGGGAGCGGGAGTAGGAGGAGATCCTACGAGCGGGCCGCTTCCGCGGCCTGCTTCGGCCTCGGCGCCGGCTTCGTGATCTTCCCCGAACGGATGCAGCGGGTGCACGCCAGCACCTTGCGGTTCACGCCGTCGATGACCGCGCGGACGGTCTTCAGGTTCAGGTGCCACTTGCGGTTGGTCAGATTGTGGGCGTGGCTGACGCGGTGGCCCGACATCGGGATCTTTCCGCAGAACTGGCAGTGCTGGGCCATGGCGCTCCTGTTAAGGCCGTTTGGGCCAAAAAACCCGCGAAGCCTACACCGGTACGAATCCCGGCGCAAGAAAGAACAGCTGTCCGCTTCGACGATCCCTGTCCAATCGACATAAGTCGTTGCGAAACTGATGCTTTGCCCTGCTTCATCTCTTGACTACGGAAAAACCTTTTGCTATTTTGACAACCAGCCGAAATAACCATAAGTCGAAGCCCGTAACCGTATTAATTCTTTCGGGTTGGGGCGGAGCGTGCTGTTCAGTAAGTCCAAGAACTTGGTCGGTCTGGACATCGGGTCCTCGGCGATCAAACTCGTCGAGCTCAAGGACTCGAAGGGAGGCGGCTATCGCCTCGTGAAGACGGGCCTCGAGGCCCTCTCTCCCGAGGCGATCGTCGACGGGGCCATCATGGACGGCTCCCTGGTCGTCGACACCGTCAACCGGATCGTCTCCTCCCTGAACGTCCGGAATCCCGACTTCGGGACCTCTCTCTCCGGGCACTCCGTCATCATCAAGAAGATCTCGCTGCCGGCCATGTCGCCCGAGGAGCTCGCGGAGTCGATCCGCTGGGAGGCCGAGCAGTACGTCCCCTTCGACATCAACGACGTCAACCTGGACTACGTGGTCCTCGAGTCCGCGGGCGGCGAGACGATGGACGTCCTGCTCGTCGCGGTCAAGAAGGACAAGATCGGCGACTACACGAGCGTCATCACCCAGGCCGGGAAGAACCCGGTGCTCGTGGACGTCGACGCCTTCGCGCTGCAGAACGCCTTCGAGGCCAACTACCCGGTGGAGCCGGGCCGCGTCGTGGCCCTGGTCAACATCGGCGCCTCGGTCACCAACGTCAACATCCTGTCGGGCGCGAACACGATCTTCTGGCGCGACATCTCGTTCGGCGGCAACCAGTACACGGACGCGATCCAGAAGCAGCTGTCGCTGTCGTTCGAGCAGGCCGAGGCCCTCAAGAAGGGGGAGAAGGCCGGGGACCACTCCCTCCAGGACATCCTGCCGATCCTGCGGTCGGTCTCCGACGACCTCTCCCAGGAGCTCCAGAAGACGTTCGACTTCTTCCTGGCGACGACGTCGACGGAGAAGATCGACCAGCTCTTCATCTCGGGCGGGTCGTCGCGCGTGGTCAACCTCGACGCGCAGCTCAAGGAGCGCTTCAACATTCCGGTCGAGATCCTGAATCCCTTCCGCCAGATCGACATCGCGGGCGCGCCCGTCTCGGGCGAGTGGCTGACCGACAACGCGCCGAGCCTGGCCGTCGCGGTGGGCCTGGCGATCCGGCACATCGGGGATGAAGTCGCTTGATCAGAATAAATCTCCTCACTGAAGCCAGGGCGGCCGCCGCCAAGAAGAAGGGCCCGGCGCTTCCGACCGGCGCCAAGCTCAACAACCTCCTCCTCATCGCGGGGGTCGCGCTCGGCCTGATCTACATCGGCGTGATGGCGCTGGTCCTCACGAACCGCCGCCGCCACCTCGACGAGGAGATCGGCAAGGCGAAGGAAGAGGTCGCGCGGCTGAAGTCGATCATCGACGAGGTCAAGGGCTACGAGGACAAGAAGAAGAGCCTCGAGGAAAAGATCGCCCTCATCAACAACCTCAAGACCAACCAGAAGGGCCCGGTCCGCCTGATGGACGAGATCTCCAAGGCGCTGCCGGACCTGGTCTGGCTGACCGAGATGTCGATCGCCGGCGACAACCAGCTCACCCTGCGCGGCAAGACCCTGTCCCCGAACGCCGTCGCGACCTATCTCGAAAACCTCAAGAAGAGCCCGTACTTCGCGGAACCGGTCTTCAAGAACCTGGGCCGCGATTCGGGTCCCCAGGGCATCTACAGCTGGGAAATGACCGTCACGTTCACCCACGGGAAGCCCCAGGCCGAGGCGGCCGCGGCGAAGCCCGGGGCGGGCGCGGCAGGCCATCCGCGGCCTCCAGCCGCGAAGCCGGGAGCATAGGCCATGGCGCTCGAGCTGAAGATGGAGGACAAGCCCTGGTACTACGCCCTCATCGTCGGGGTGATCTTCGGCGCCGTGATGGCGGGCATCGTCCACTACGCCTGGTTCCGCAACCTCAACCAGGAGATCGCGAACAAGCGCGTCGAGCTCGAGGGTCTCAACACGGAGATCCAGAAGGGCCGCGCCGCGGAGCGCAAGCTGTCGCAGTTCCGTGAGGAGGTCAAGCGGCTGGAGCTCGAGCTGTCGAAGCTCCTTCAGATCCTTCCCTCGAAGCGCAACACGGAAGAGCTCATCAAGCGGATCGAGACCCTCACGCGCCAGGGCGACTTCACGCTGAAGACCTTCAAGCCGGGCGATTTCATCCAGAAGGACTTCTACGCGGAGTGGCCGATTCAGATCGCGATCGACGGCACGTACCACAACCTCGCGCTCTTCTTCGACCGGATGAGCCGCTTCTCGCGGATCATCAACGTCGAAGACCTCAAGGTCAACACGCTCGAGAACGCTCCGGGCAAGTCGATCACGTCCAACTTCATCGCGAAGACCTTCATCTACACCGGCGACGAGGTTGGGCAGGCGACGGCGTCCGAGGGCCAGCCGGGCGTGCCGCCGCCGGCGGCGGCGCAGAAGCCGGCGCCGGCCGCGAAGAACGCGGAGTCCCTGAAGAGCCGCGCCGAGGGCAGGGGGGCCGAATGAAGAGCCTGACCGCGAGCGCCCTGTTGTTCGTGTGCGCCTCGGCGATCGCGACGGTCGCCGTCGCGCAGGCGCCGGCCGCCGCCACCGCGCCCGCGCCGTCCACGACGCCCCAGGCCGTGATCGCGCCCGTCCCGGAATCGCCCGGACAGTCGCTGATCGAGCAGGACGAGTCCGCGATGTCGGGACGCGCCTACTCCTACGACCCCGCCGGACGCCGCGATCCGTTCCGCTCCCTGCTCGTCCGGGAGCAGAACCGCGGCGGCGCGGAGCGCCCGCCCGGGATTGCCGGCATCGCGATCGACGACCTCGTCGTGCACGGCATCTGGAAGACCCGCTCCGGATTCGTGGCCCAGATCCGCGCCACGGACAACAAGAGCTACCTGATTCGCGCGGGCGATCTGCTCTACGACGGCGAGGTCACGCGCGTGGGACCCAACGAGGTCTCGTTCCGCCAGAACCTGAACGATCCGCAAAGCGTGAAGCCATTTCGGGAAGTGACCAAGCAGCTCAACGCGACGGTCAAGCAATGACAACCTCCGCGAGCATGGGCATTCGCGCGACGGGAGGAACGATGCGAAGGACTTTCAGAGCAACCGCGACGGCACTGGCGCTCGCGCTCGTGTGGGGGGCCGCTGTCGGCTGCTCCTCGCGCGCGCACACGGCGCACGACGCCGCGGATACCGCACTCGCGGCGCCGGCGGACTCCAGCCCGTCGACCGCGACGCCGGCTCCTCCCGCCTCCGCCAAGATCACCCAGGCGGCCTTCAACGAAGACGCCGACGGCGCCCGCGTGGTCCTCTCCGCGAGCGCGCCCCTGCTGTACACCTCGTACGAGCCCCGTCCGGACCTTCTCATCGTGGACCTCCGCGACGCCGCGGTGGCCCAGGGATTCGCGGCGCCTCAGGCCGCCGGGGCGGTGGTCGGCTCGATCCGGTTCGACGAAGTCGAAGAGCTCGGCAAGCGGATGACCCGCCTGTCGATCCAGCACAAGCCCGAGGCCAGGGCCGACGTTCGCTCGGTCGGACAGGGCCTGGCGATCGCGTTCAGCGGCGCCACGGCCGTGGCCGAGGCCGAGACGGCGGAGACTCCGGCGGCGGCCGAGGCCGCGCCCGCGCCGGTCACGACCGAGCCCATCGCGACGGCGTCGGCGGCTTCGGTCCCGGCTCCGCGCGTCGCGCCGGCGGCGGTCGCGGCTCCGACGCACGCGATCGCGGCTTCAGGGACGGCGGCGTCCAGCGCCGCCAGAGGCGAAGTCGCGCACTCTCTCGAGAAGGTCACGGTCGGCGAGACGCACGACGGACAGGTCTCCGTCACGCTCCTCGGCGACGGCTGGCTGGCTCCGAAGGACTTCGTCCTCGCGAACCCGCCGCGGGTCGTGCTCGACCTGCCCGGCGTGAAGAACGAGGTCCGGCAGCGCGCGATCGCCGTCAACGGCAACGTCGTGACGAAGGTCCGCGTCTCGCAGTTCCAGACTTCCCCCGAGTTCATCACCCGCGTGGTGCTCGACCTCTCCGCCCCGACGGCGCACGCGCTCGCCTCGGACGGCGAGCGGCTGGCCGTGATCGTCGGTCGCGACGCGGTCGCCGCCGCGGCGGCGCAGTCCTCGGAGACGGCGTCGGCCCGGAACACGGAGGACGTTGTCGCCGCAGAGGCGGCGCACAACTCGGGAGCCGATACGGTCGCCCTCGCCGCCCCCGTCGCGCCGCAGAGCGCGCCCGAGGCGAAGCCCGAGCCCGCCCCCGTGACGCATACCGCGATCTCCCCGGCGCCCGAGCCGGCTCCGGTCGCGACGATGTCCGAGACGAAGCCGGCCCCCGCTCCGGTCCCGGAGAGCAAGCCGGCGGTCGTCGAGGCGAAGTCCGCGGTCGCGGCGGCTCCGGCCCCGGCGCCGGCGCATGACGAGGCTCCGATGGCGGTCGCCGCGGTGTCGGCTCCGCCGGCGCCGGCTCCCGTCAGCGCGCCCGCTCCGGCTCCCGTGCCCGTCGCGCACAAGAGCGAACCGGCGGCGCCCGTGACCACGACGACCGTGGCGGCGTCGAGGCCGGCGTCCTCGTCGGCGAAGGCGAGCTCCTCGGCGGCCAAGGGCCGCAACGACGCGCTCTTCGAGGCCGCCGCGGCGGCGCTCGACCAGGAGCAGGCGGCGTCCGCGCAGGCGGGCTCCGCGTACCGCTCGCGCACCATCGCCGAGGCGTCGACGCAGTTCACGGGCGAGCCGATCTCGCTCGACCTGAAGGACGCCGACATCAAGGACGTCTTCCGCACGATCTCGCAGTTGACCGGCCTGAACATCGTGATCGACCCCGAGGTGCGCGGCACGGTGACCGTGCAGCTCGAGGACGTCCCCTGGGACCAGGCGCTGGACCTCATCCTCAAGCAGAACAGCCTGGGCTACGTCCTCGAGAACAACATCATGCGCATCGCCACGACCGCCAAGCTGCAGGCGGAGGAGGGCGATCGGGCGCGCCTCGCCGAGGCCCGCCAGGCGGCCGAACCCACGCGGACGGTCATCAAGAAGCTCTCCTACGCGAGGGCGAGCGAGATCACGCCGACCCTGCAGAGCGTGATGTCCAAGCGCGGCTCGATCGTCATCGACGGCCGCACGAATACCCTGATCATCCGCGAGATCCCGACGTACCTGCCGGCGGTCCTCCAGCTCATCGAGAACCTCGACACGGCGACGCCCCAGGTCGTCATCGAGTCGCGGATCGTCGAGACCACGAAGAGCCTGGGCCGCAGCCTCGGCATCAACTGGAGCGCCACCGGCAACGCGGACAACGCGCACGGCAACACGACGAACCTGATCTTCCCGAACTCGGTCGCGGGCGGAATCAACGTCGGGCTCGGCAACGGGCCCACGGTCGCCTCGCTGGTGCTGGGCAACATCCTCAACACGTTCAACCTGAACGCCGCGCTGACGGCGGCCGAGAACCAGGGCCTCCTGAAGATCATCTCCTCGCCGAAGGTCACGTCGCTGACCAACACGGCGGCGCTGATTCAGTCGGGCGTCCAGATTCCGGTGCAGACCACCGTCAACAACACGACGACGGTCATCTACGTCGACGCCACGCTGAAGCTCGACGTGACGCCGCAGATCACGGCCGAGGGGACGATCCTCCTCAACGTCAACGTGACCAAGCGCGAGCCCGCGGTCGCCCTCAACCTCTCGCTCGGTCAGAACGTGCCGCTGACGATCCGCGAGTACCGCGGCCAGGTCCTCGTCAAGGACGGCGGGACGACCGTCATCGGCGGCATCTTCCAGATCAACGACCAGGACCAGAACAACATGATCCCGGGCCTCTGGAAGATCCCGGTGCTCGGCAACCTGTTCCGCAACAAGACGCGCACCGAGAAGCACGACGAGCTCCTGATTTTCATCACTCCCCGCATCCTTCGGTCGTAAAGGGAGAACGCGCATGAAGACGAAATTCCTGGCCTGGATCGCTCTGGCGTCCGCGTTGGCGCTGGCGACGGCGTGCACCAACAAACAGGGCGAGACCGAGGCCCCCGTCTACGTCACGGTCGACCTGACCGACCAGGCCGGGTTGACCAACATCGTCCCCGCCCGGACCCTGACGATCCCGACGATGACGCTCCAGAGCCACCTGAAGAACCCGGGCGCGCCCGACAGCGCGGGCTTCGCGACCGTCCAGCTGGCCGACTACACGGTGACCTACCGCCGCGCCGATGGAGGAACGATCGTTCCGCCGGTGCAGCAGTTCGCGGTCGGGGAGACTCTGACGAGCGGCGGAAGCGTGACGCTGAACGATTTCCCCCTGCTCAGCCAGAGCGCCATGGCCGGAACCCCCTTCGATCAGCTCCTGCCCTTCAACGGGGGAATCGATCGCGAGACGGGCAACACCGAGATTCGCATGTACTACGACGTCGTGTTCTATGGGCAGACGGTTTCCGGATTCCGGGTCCAGAGTGAGACCGCGACCGGAATCCGAATCTTCGTCGCCCAGTAGTAAGGGGGACTCATGCGCCGCATAGCCATCGCCCTGACGCTCGTCGCGCTCGTCGCGATGCTGCACGCCTGCGCGGCGGACGCGCCGACGAAGCCCCCTGCCGGCGGCGGCGGAGGCGGCGGGAACAACAGCGCCCTGACGATCTCGCTCTTCACGAGCGACGCGAACCCGAAGGCCGGGACGTGCACGCTCGTCGAGGCGGTCGCGGCCCTCAACGGAAATCCCGTTCCGGACGGGACGAGCGTCGTGTTCACGACCGACTTCGGCACTTTCTCCCAGAACGGCCTGCCGACCGTGTCCGTGGTGAGCTCGAGCGGGGCGGCCGTCACGGCGCTCTGCGGTCCCGGCGCGGGCCAGGCCAAGGTGAAGGCCACGGTCACCACGGGCGGCAAGACCAACTCCGCCAACGTGGTCGTCGTCTTCCAGCCGGACGCGGGAACGCTTCCGTTCGTCTCCTCCTGCAACCCCAGCACGGGCAACCCGGCGGGCAACGAGACCATCACGCTCAACGGCGGACGGTTCTTCGGCACGACGGGCTCGACCCGCGTGCAGTTCACGGCCAACGGCATCACGCGCGACGGCATCGTCACGGGCGTGACGAGCAACGCCGTCACGGTCCAGACGCCGCAGTTCCCCGAGCTGACCGCCCCGAGCACGCTGACGTCCATCACGCTCACCCTCGGGACGAACCTCTCGTCGCCGGTCGTGCTGTCGCTGCCCAACTGCTTCGCGTTCGGCACGTCGCCCTCGAACACGCCGTCCATCACGGCGATCCTGCCGTCCTCCGGTACCTTCGACGGCAACACGCGCGTCACGATCATCGGCTCCGGGTTCTCGACGGGCGGGGTTCAGGTCTTCTTCGGGACGGTCGAGGCGACCGTGATCTCGACGACCTTCAACCAGATCGTCGCCCTCTCGCCGGCGGGCCCCCCGGGGAACGGCGCCGAGGTCCCCGTCGGCGTGACGGTCAAGAACATCAACTCGGGCATCGTGTCCGGCGCGGTCACGTTCACGTACCGGCCGGCCCTGAAGCTCAACTCCATCGCGCCGAATGAGGAGCCCGCCGACGGCCCGTTCACGCCGGTGACGATCTTCGGCGCCGGCTTCCAGGCGCCGGTGGCCGTGGTCCTGGCGGGCCGCCCGGCCGTGGTCAGCTCCGTGTCGGCCACCGAGATCGTGGTCCTGCCGACGAGCCTGCTGGTGACGGACTGCAGCGACACTCCGGGACAGGTGTCGGTGACGAACATCAACTCCGGCGACACGGTCACGGGGCTCTCGTGGCTGTACCTCGTGAAGACCTTCGCCCCCGCGCTGCAATTCAGTCAGCCGAACGCCGGCGACGTCTTCGCCAACCCCGGCCTGACGGTCACGCTCTTCGGCCAGAGCCTGTCGCGCGTCACGAAGGTCACGGTCGGATCCCGCGCGGCGAACTTCACGATCCTGAGCGACTCCCAGATCAGCGTGGTGATCCCCGACGACCTGGCCGTGGCGCCGACGTGCCCGCCCGGGACGGGAGGGGGAACCGAGACCAACATCGAGACGGTCGACATCACCGTCACGAGCATCACGGGATGTACGTCCGTGCTGTCCCAGGCGTTCACGTATCAGCGACAGTGCATCGCCCCCACGCCGACCGCCGCCTCGGTCGGCCAATAGGTAATCCGACGCCGCCCCCTTCGGGGGGCGGCTCAATTTCCGATCGTGGCTGAGCTCTCAGCAGACGCCCGCATCCGCGATCTCGAGCGCCGCCTGGACATGGATCCGGGCTCGCGGCTCTTCGTCTCTCTGGCGGAGGAGTACCGCAAGCTCGGCCGGTTCAAGCAGGCCCTCTCCGCGCTCCAGAAGGGCCTCCTCGCGCACCCGGGCTACGTCGCCGCGCAGGTCGCGCTCGGGCGCGTCTACGTCGAGGTCGGACAGAGCACGGACGCGATCGCGACCTTCACGAAGGTGCTGGTCGCGGATCCCGGAAACCTCGTCGCGTCCCGGTCCCTCGCCGACATCTACCTCGCCCGGGGCGACAAGCTCGAGTCCCTCAAGAAGCTCAAGCTCTACCGCGCGCTCTCGGGGGACCGCAAGGTCGACGAGCAGATCGCGACGCTCGAGTCGCAGGTCGAGCCGAGGCCGGTGACGCCGACGCGCCAGGTGAAGAAGGCGGCCGAGCCGCCGCCGGCGCCCAAGTTCCACGAGACCGACAAGAGCAAGCGCCGTCCCTCGATGCGGCCGGGCGGCCCCGCTCCCGCTCCGCTCGACGACGCCTTCGAGATCACGGCTCTCGATTTCCAGCCGGGCGAGGACTCGGGCGGCACGCGCTCGGAGGATCCCTTCCCGTACGTTCCGACCCGCGACACGGCGATCTCCACCCCGGTTGCGGCCGTGACGCCGGCGCCGGCGTCGCCTCCGGAGCCTCCGCCGCCCGTGGCGGTGGAAGCCGCGCGTTCACTCGCCGCTCCCGAGCCTCCTCCTCCGATGGTCCCCCCGCCTCCCGTTGCGGCGGCTCCCGCGGCTCCGGCGGCGGCTCCCGCGGATCCCGTCTGGGCGCCTCCGCCTCCCGCGGCGCCGGTCGCGCCTCCTCCTCTTCCTCCGGTCGCCGCCTCGTCCGTGCTCGACGCGCCGACGGGGCCCATGGTGCTGCCCAGGCCCGCCCTGATGGACGCCGCGCCCACGCCGCCGCCGGTTTCTCCCGCGTTCGGATCCGAGCCGCCTCCCGCCGAGGACGATCCCGGCGAGGCGACGGCGGTGCTTCCGGCGTCGGTCGCGCCGACGAACGGGGACGGTGCGCCGCAGACGCGTGGAGACGGGGCGCCGCGGGCGCTCGATGACGACGCGGGGCAGGCGCTCTTCCGTCCGCTCGGGACCGAGCCCTCGGACGACGCCTTCGGCGAGGTCCCGCAGCTCTTCCAGAACCCGGAGGATCTCGCGCCCGCCGCCGAAGGGGGCGACGACGGCGACGAGACCGGACCGCTGAGGTCCGCCCCGGCGTCGGCTCCTCCGGCCGCTCCGGCGTCCCCGACCGGCCGCGCTCTGGCGGACCTCTACTACGGCCAGGGTCACTACGCCGAGGCCCTGCAGATCTACGACGACCTCGTCAACCGCCATCCCTTCGACGAGGAGCTCATGAAGATGCGGCGGGAGGCCGAGGCGCGCCTGCTCCCGGCCGGCCTCGTGCACGCGCCCGCGGCGGCGGATCCCGCCGTCGAGCGGCGGCGGTCGCGGATCCGGGTCCTCGAGAACTGGCTCTCCCGCGTCCAGGCGGGATGATTCCGGGCCTCCGCCCATGACATCATCGGAGGCCGAATGAACGTCTTCCAGGACACCCTGCGGCGGGTCGCGGAGCGCGTGGAGGGCACGCGCGCGGTCTCGCTCGTGGGCGTCGACGGGATCGCCATCGACTCGTACGTGGGCGAGGATGGCGTGCCGATGGAGTCGCTTGCGGCGGAGATGGGCGCCATCGTCAAGGCGGCCCGGGCCTCGAGCGCCCTGACCGAGAACGACGCGGTCACGCAGCTCACCGTCGGCTCCGGGAGGGCCACCACGATTCTGTGCCGGGTGACCGAGGAGTACTATCTGCTGCTGTGGCTGGCGCGGGACGGCAACTTCGGCCGCGGCCGGTTCGAGCTCCGCAAGGCGGCGTCCGCGCTGGAGAAGGAGCTGGTCTGAGTCATGTTGTCCCTTAAGGAAATCCGAGAGCTCGTCGAGCTCGTGACCGAGAGCGGGCTCGCGGGGCTCGAGATCGAGCGCGCCGGCTTCCGTCTCCGGATCGACGGCCCGCGCTCCAACGGGATCGACGCGACCGCGTCGTCGTCGCTGTCGTATGCCGTGTCCGCCCCGCCGGCGGCGGCGCGGGCCGCGGCGGGCGCCGCGCCGGTGGCCCCTCCCGCCGCGGAGCCCGCGGTCGACCCGAACGTGCACGTCATCACCTCGCCGATCGTCGGCACCTTCTATCGCTCGGCGTCGCCCGAGGCCGACCCCTTCGCCGAGATCGGCTCGCGGATCTCGAAGGGCAAGATCCTCTGCATCATCGAGTCGATGAAGCTCATGAACGAGATCGAATCCGACGTCGAGGGCGAGGTCGTCGCCGTCTATCCCCGCAACGGCCAGCCGGTGGAGTACGGGGAGAAGCTGTTCGCGATTCGGCTGGCCGCCTAGCCGCACGTCGGTCCCGTGTTCAAGAAGATCCTCATCGCCAACCGCGGCGAGATCGCGCTGCGCATCATCTCGGCGTGCCGGGAGCTCGGGATCAAGACCGTCGCGATCTACAGCGAGGCGGACCGGGACGCGCTCCACGTGCGCTATGCGGACGAGGACGTCTGCGTGGGGCCGTTCCCCTCGGCGGCCTCCTACCTCAACATCTCCGCGATCGTCTCCGCCGCGGAGATCACCGAGGCCGACGCGATCCACCCCGGCTACGGCTTCCTCTCCGAAAACGCCTACTTCGCCGAGATCCTGAACGACTGCCACATCGCCTTCATCGGTCCCTCGCCCGACGCGATCCGAAAGATGGGAGACAAGTCCGTCGCCCGGCGCACGGTCGCCGCGGCGGGCGTGCCGACCGTCCCGGGCTCGCCGGGCCCGCTCGAGAGCGTGGACGAGGCCCTCCCGTGGGCGCGCAAGGCGGGATATCCGGTGATCCTCAAGGCGTCGGCGGGGGGAGGCGGCCGCGGGATGCGGGTCGCGCGCGACGAGCGCGAGCTGGCGGCGGCATTCGACACGGCGCGCGCGGAGGCGGAGAAGGCCTTCGGCAACGCCGAGGTCTACATGGAGAAGTACCTCGAGAACCCGCGCCACATCGAGTTCCAGGTCTTCGGCGACTCGCGCGGCAACCTGAAGCACCTCGGCGAGCGGGAATGCTCGATCCAGCGGCGCCACCAGAAGCTGATCGAGGAGGCGCCCTCCTCGGTGCTGGACGACGCTCTCCGCAAGCGGATGGGGGAGGCCGCGGTCACGGCGGCCCGCGCCGTGCACTACACGAACGCGGGCACCGTCGAGTTCCTGCTCGACGGCGACGGCAAGTTCTACTTCATGGAGATGAACACGCGCCTGCAGGTCGAGCACCCGATCACCGAGGAGGTCACGGCGCTCGACCTCGTCAAGGAGCAGATCGCGGTGGCCGCCGGCGCGCCCCTCTCCTTCGCCGAGCGGGACATGTCGCCCCGGGGCCACGCCATCGAGTTCCGGATCAACGCCGAGGACCCCGTGACGTTCGCGCCGTCGCCGGGGCGCATCGCCTCCTTCCATCCTCCCGGCGGGCTCGGCGTCCGCGTCGACACCGCCGCCTACCAGGGCTACGTCATCCCCCCGCACTACGACTCGCTCATCGCGAAGCTCATCGTGTGGGGGCGCGACCGCACCGAAGCGATCCGCCGCGGGCGGCGCGCGCTCGACTTCTTCGTGATCGAGGGGATCAAGACCACGATCCCGCTCCATCGCCGCATCCTCGACGATCCCGATTTCATCGACGGGAAGCTCTCGACCCACTTCATGGAACGGTTCGCGGCGTCGGCCTGAGCGGCGTCGCTGGCGGCGTGCCCATGCGCCTCCCCGGGATCTACGCGATCACCGACCGCGCCGCCGCCGGCGGAGCCTCCCACGCGGAGATCGCCGAGCGGCTGTTCCGGGTCGGCGTCCGCTGCGTCCAGGTTCGCGAGAAGGAGGCGGCGGACCGGGACCTGCTGCCCCAGGTCGAGGCGGTCGCGCGCGCGGGTCGCGAGCTCGGCGCGCGCGTGCTGGTCAACGACCGCGTCGACGTGGCGCGCCTGGCGGCGGTGGGCGTCCACCTGGGCGAGGACGACCTGCCGCCGGCGGCGGCGCGGGTGATCCTGCCGCCGGACTCCGTCATCGGGGTCTCGACCCACGACCTCGCCGCGGCGCGCCGCGCCTTCGCCGATCCGAGCGCCGACTACGTGGCGTTCGGTCCGATCTTCGCGAGCCCGACCAAGGGCGTCCGCCCCGCGGCCGGCCTCGACGCCCTGGCCCGTGTCGCCGAAGGGAAGGCGAGGCCGCTCGTCGCGATCGGCGGCATCACCGCCGAGCGGCTCCCCGCGGTCTTCGCGGCGGGGGCCGACTCCGCGGCGATGATCTCGGGACTCCTGGAGGGGGGACGGCCGCGGATCGAAGAGAACGCGCGGCGAGCGCTCGACGCCGCGCGGCGCGCGAGGCCGATCGGGCGACTCTTCCTCGTCGGGTTCATGGGGAGCGGGAAGACCGCGGTGGGCCGGCGGATCGCCGAGCGTCTCGGCGTGGCGTTCGTCGACCTCGACGAGGAGATCGAGCGCGCGTCGGGAAAGACGGTCCGCGCGCTCTTCGAGGAATCGGGCGAGGCGGCGTTCCGCGCGCGCGAGTCCGCGTATCTCGAGGGCACCGCGGGCCTTCCGCGGGCGGTCGTCGCGACGGGCGGCGGCTGCTTCGCCTTCGAGGGCAATCGCGCGGCGATCGCGCGGCTCGGCGTCTCGATCGCCCTGCAGGCGCCGCTCGCGACGGTGCAGACGCGCCTGTCGGGCAAGACCGACCGGCCCCTGTTCCGCAGCCCCGAGCAGCTGGCGCAGCTCTACACCGAACGCGCGCCGTTTTATAGAATGGCGTCGGTCCAGGTGAACTTGAGCGGAGCCGAGACGGTCGAAGAGGCGTCGGACCGCGTGCTGGTGGCCCTCGATGGCCTCGAACGATTCCCGTGAAGGAGATCCGGTTCTTCTCATGCGCTACCTGATCCTCTCGGACATCCACTCGAACGCCGAGGCGCTGTCGGCGGTCCTCGCCCGCGTTCGCCGAAAGAAGTTCGACCGGGTCGTCGTGCTGGGCGACTTCGTCGGCTACGGCGCCAACCCGAACCAGGTCATCGACAAGATCCGCGAGATCCGCAAGGAAAAGACCATGATCCGCGGCAACCACGACAAGGTGGTGTGCGGGATCGACTCCGGCGATCTCTTCAATCCGGTTGCGCTGAAGGCCGCCCGCTGGACGACGGAGAAGCTGACGCCGCGCAACCGGACCTTCCTCGAGGCTCTCCCGGTCGGTCCGGTGGTCGTGGACGGCGCCTTCGCGATCTGCCACGGCTCGCCGCGCGACGAGGACGCGTACATCTTCACCGACTACGACGCCTACCTGAACTTCCGCGAGATGAGCGCCGCGGTCTGCTTCTTCGGGCACAGCCACATCCCGTGCGTCTTCACCCTCGAGGAGCACGGGATCCTGGTCGAGCTCGTCAAGGGCGACAAGATCCGCTACCCGCTGCGCGAGGGCCTCCGCTACCTGATCAATCCCGGGTCGATCGGACAGCCGCGGGACCGCAACGCCTCGGCCGCCTACGCGATCTACGACACCGAAGAGCACGTGGTGCACTTCGACCGCGTCGCGTACTCGGTCGAGAAGACGCGGGACAAGATCTACAAGGCGGGACTCCCGCACATCCTCGGAGACCGGCTGCTGGTCGGAGCGTAGGCGGCGGCAATGCGCGCGCGCTTCGCCGCCGGGGCTGCGTTCGTCCTCGCCTCGTTCGGGTGCGTCGGAAGAAATCCGCCTCCCAACGCGCCGCCCCCGACGCCGTCCGCGGAGGCGCCCGCCCCCGTTCCGTCGCCGGCCGCGCCCGGCCCCGTCACGGAGGCGCGGCTGCTGGAGCTCGAGGACCGGCGTCTCTTCGATGCCGGCGTGCTCGGGGCCGAGGCGGCCGATCCGGGCCCGGCGGCGCGGGCCCGAGCGGCCCTCGCTCTCGGCCGCATCGACGACGAGCGCGCGGTTCCTCTCCTTCGGAAGCTCGCGGGCGACTCGTCCTCCGAGGTCCGGCGGCAGGCGGCCTTCGCGGCGGGGATCCTGCGGGATCCCGCGCTCGTCGGAGCACTCGCGCCGCTCCTCGCGGACCCGGACGCCTCGGTCGCCGCGCAGGCGGCGTGGGCACTGTCGGCCGTCGAGAGACCCGAGGCGGAGACGGCGCTGGTCGGGGCACTCGCCGCCGCCCCGCCGGATCGCCGTCCCGCGCTGCTGCGCGCCCTGTGGCGGTATCCCACCCCGACCGCCGCGGCCGCCGCGCTCGCCCACGCCTCGGACGCCGATCCGCTCGCACGGGCGGCGGCGCTCTACGCGCTCGCGCGCCGGCCCCAGGAGGCGTCGCGGGCGGCGCTCGCCGCGGCGCTTTCCGACCCCGCCGTCGACGCCGACACCGCGGCGGTCTGCGCCCGCGCTCTCGGCATCCTCGGGAAGCCCGAGTCCGTCGCGCCGCTCTGGGCCGCGGTCGGGGACGGGCGGAGTCCGGTGCGGATCGCGGCGCTCCTCGCTCTCGCCGCGGTTCTCGAGAGGTCCCCGGGCGCCGCGCTCCCGGAGGACGCGCCCGCCCGGCTCGTCGCGCTCTCCAGCGACACGAACCCGAGCCTGGCCGTGCCCGCGCTGGCGCTCTCGCGCTGGGCCGTTGCGGACCGCGACGTCTTCCGCCGCCTCTGGTCGATCGCGTCGAGCGGACGCGGCCGGCGCCAGCAGGTCGCGCTGAGCGCGCTCATGGCGGGGCTGGGCGAGAGGTCGAAGGATCTCGTGGACCAGGCGATCGCCTCGCCGGACCCGTTCCTGCGCGGCACGGCGGCGGAGTCGCTGTCCTTCCTGCCCGCGGCCGACGCCGCGGCGCGCCGGGCGAAGCTCGCGGCGGACCCCGAGGTCTTCGTGCGGCTGAAGCTCCTCGAGGGGCTCCGGACGCCGGAGTCCGTGGCGCAGAACCGCGCGCTCGTGGACGCGGCGCTCGCCGACCCCGATCCCGGCGTCCAGGGCGCCGCCGTCGACGCGCTCGCGCAGCTCGAGAATCCGTCCATGCTCCCGGTCATCCGGGACGCCGTGGTGCGGTCGTACGGGGGCACGGCGCCGGACGTCGCGATGGAGGCGATCGCCGCGGCCGAGGGGCATGCCGACGATCCCGCGGCGCGCGAGATCCTGGAGGCGGCCTACGCCCATCCCTCGGTCCTGGTCTCGCGCCTCGCGCGCCGGTCGCTGGTCCGGAAGTTCCACGCCGACCCGGCGGCCTTCCCGTGGAAGGCCTATCCGCCGAAGGATCCCGAGGAGTACGCGCGCGCGGCCGCCTCCGAGCGCGAGCCCCAGCCGGTCGTCCGGATCGAAACGGAGCGGGGGACCTTCGTCGTGCGCCTCACGCCCGCCACGACGCCGTTCACCGTGCAGAACTTCCTCTCGCTCGCGCGCCGCGGTTACTTCGACGGCGTCCGCATCCACCGCGTCGCGCCGGGCTTCGTGGTCCAGGACGGCGATCCCACGGGGACCGGCAACGGCGGTCCCGGCTACGAGATCCGCGACGAGCTGACCGCGACGCCGTACGAGACGGGAACGGTCGGCATGGCGCTCGCGGGCGCCGACACGGGCGGCAGCCAGTGGTTCGTGACGCTGGCGCCGGAGCCGCACCTCGACGGCGGCTACACCGCGTTCGGCCGCGTCGTCGCGGGGATGGAGATCGTCGGCCGGATCGAGCAGGGCGACCGAATCGTCCGCGTCGCCGCGCCGGCCGAGAGGACGCGGTAGGCGTGCGCCTCCTCGCACGACTCGCCCAGTTCGCCGGCCTCGTCATCGCCGGGTCCGGGTTCTTCGTGGGTCTGCTCGGCCACGACGAGCGGCGCGAGCTGTTGCTGCTCGCCATCGGGGCGGGCGTCTTCACGGCGGGCTGGCTCCTGCAGCGGAGCGTTCGGTGAGGCGGTGACGCGATGAGCGAAGCCCGCCCGGTGATCCTCTCCACGCGGGAGCTGCCCGAGCCCTTCGAGACGCTGCGCGCGGACTTCGACGTGCGGGTCATGGGCTACGCGGCCTCCGAGGCCGAGCTCGCCGCGGAGATCCCGGGCGCCGACGCCCTCATCTGCCTGGTCGACGACTCCGTCACCGCGGCGGTCATCCAGGCCGCCGACCGCCTCAAGGTCATCGCGAGCTACGCCGTCGGCGTCAACCAGATCGACCGCGCGGCGGCGGCGGCGCGCGGGATCGTCGTGACCCACACGCCCAACGTCCTGACCGACGCGACGGCGGATCTGACGATGGCCCTCCTCCTCGCCCTGGCGCGCCGGGTCGTCGAGGGCGACCGGCTCGTCCGCGCGGGCGGCTTTGCGGGCTGGTCGCCGGACCTGCTGCTCGGGAGGGACCTGAAGGGCAAGGTGTTCGGCGTCGTCGGCCCCGGACGGATCGGAAAGGCCGTCGCGCGGCGGGCGAAGGCGTTCGGCATGACCGTGATCGCGGCGGGCCGGAGCCCTCGGGACGAGTCGAACCCCGACGACCCGCCGCGGGTCTCCTTCGACGAGCTCCTGCGCCGGTCGGACGTCGTCTCGATCCACGTGCCGCTGACCGACGAGACGCGCCGCCTCTTCGACGCGGCGACGCTCGCGAAGATGAAGCCGGGGTCCCTCCTGATCAACACGGCCCGCGGCCCGATCGTCGACGAGGTGGCCCTGACGCGGGCGCTCGACACCGGGCCGCTCGCCGGGGCCGGGCTCGACGTCTACGAGAACGAGCCCGCGATCACTCCCGCGCTCCTGGACGACGACCGGGTGGTCCTGATGCCGCACGCGGGCAGCGCCACGGTGGAGACACGGAGGGAAATGGCGCGTATGGTTGTCGAAGACGTGCGCCGGGTCCTGACGGGGGAGAAGCCCCTGCGCCCCGCGCCGCCGGAGGGACGGCGATGAGAGGCAAGAAGAAGTCCTCGTTCTCCTCGCTCGACGCGGCGGCCGACGGACTGCTGCGGCGCATGGCTCGCGGCGACAACGCGCTCGCCTGGATCCAGGCGCGATGGGGACGCATCGTCGGCGAGCCGCTGTCGCGGAAGATCGAGCCGACGGCGCTCGCGGGCCGGCGCCTCACGGTCTCGCTGCTCGATCCCTCGTGGAAGAAGCCGATCGAGGCGGCGCTCGGCGAGCTCGAGAAAAAGCTCGCGCAGGAGCTGCCGGAGATCCGGCCGAGGGTCTCTCTGAAGTAGAGGCTTCCTAAGCGTAGAGCCCGCGCACCATCGTGTCGTGCGCGACGCGGGAGATGCCCAGCATGTAGGCCGCGATGCGGTGGCTCACGTTGTACTTCTCCGCCATGGTCGCGACGTCGCGGAACGACTGGACCATGATGTCCTCCAGGCGCTCGTTGACCTCGCTCTCCCGCCAGAAGAAGCCGGCGCGGTCCTGGACCCACTCGAAGTAGGACACGGTCACGCCTCCGGCGTTGGCCAGGATGTCCGGCACCACGAGGATGCCCTTCTCGTTGAGGATCTCGTCGGCGCGCTGGGTCGTCGGGCCGTTCGCGCCCTCGACGATGATCTTCGCGCGGATGTTCGGCGCGTTCTTCGCGCGGATCTGGTTCTCGTTGGCCGCCGGAATGAGGATGTCGCAGTCGAGCTCGAGCAGGTCGGAGTTCGAGACCGGCTCGACGCCGCCGAAGCCCTTGAAGGAGCGGTTGCGCTCGTAGTGCGCCAGGAGCGCCGTCATGTCGATGGCGTCCTTCGCCACGATCCCGCCCTGGATGTCCGACACCGCGACGATCTTCGCGCCGGCCTCGTGGCACATGCGCGCGGCGATCGAGCCGACGTTGCCGAAGCCCTGGACCACGATCCGGCTGCCCTTGAGGGTCAGGCCCTTCAGCGGCGCGGCCTCCCGAGCGATCAGCATGAGGCCGCGGCCGGTGGCCTCCACGCGTCCGCGCGAGCCGCCCAGCGACAGCGGCTTGCCCGTGACGACCGCGGTGACGGTGTGGCGGGCGTGCATCGAATAGGTGTCCATGACCCAAGCCATCGTCTGCGGGTTGGTGCCCATGTCGGGCGCGGGCACGTCCTTCTCGGGGCCGAACTGGTCCATGAGCTCGGCGGTGTAGCGTCGCGTGATCCGCTCGAGCTCGGCCCGGGAGAGGCTCTGCGGGTCGCAGATGACGCCGCCCTTGGCGCCGCCGAAGGGGATGTTCACGACGGCGCACTTCCAGGTCATCCAGGCGGCGAGCGCCCGGACCTCGTCCAGCGTGACGTTCTTGTCGAACCGGATGCCGCCCTTGCCGGGGCCGCGGGCGATGTTGTGGAGGACGCGGAAACCGACGAAGACCTCGATGCGGCCATCGTCCATCGCGATCGGGATCGAGACCTTGGTCTCGCGAACCGGCTCGCGGAGGACCTTGTAGAGGCCCGGGTCGAGGCCGAGCTTCTGGGCCGCGAGGTCGAACCGCGACATCATCTCCTCGAAGGGATTCGCCGAGTCGGTCCCCTGAGGGTGGGACCCGATCGTGGGAAACTGCGGCTCGGAGGGCGGCTGGGCGATTGTGCTCACGGTAACGCTCCCATCGGGGCTTACTTTTCAGGCGGCCACTGCCGCCGGTCCCGCTCCACTAAAATGGTCCGGGGATTCTAACAGCTGGCAAGCGCGAAGCCTGAAGGTGTCGAAGGGTGTGAAGCGGTGGAGGGCAAGAACGCGGAGCTCGATGACGGCGAGGTCGTACGCCGGATTCTGGCCGGCGAGGAGGACCTCTTCGAGGTCCTGGTCCGCCGGTACCAGGCGCGCGTCGTCTCGCACGTCTCCCGGATGGTCGGCGTCCGCGAGGACGCGATCGACCTCTCCCAGGAGATCTTCCTCAAGGTCTTCCAGGCCCTCGACCGGTTCAACCCGTCCTACAAGTTCTCGACCTGGCTCTTCCGGATCGCCGGAAACGCGGCGATCGACCACCTCCGCAAGCGCCGCCCGCGGACCGTTCCGCTCGAGACCCCGGACCCGGAGGGGGGGGCCGGGCCCTTTCCGGTGGAGCAGCGCTCGCCCGGGCTGGACCCCTACGGGCGCCTCCGCAACGTGGAGCGGGGCGAGGCGATCCTGCGGGCGATCGACGATCTGCCGGACGACTTCCGCGAGCTCATCGCCCTGCGCCATTTTGCCGGCCTGTCCTACGAGGAGATCGCCTCGGTCAAGGACATGCCTCTGGGGACCGTCAAGAACAAACTCTTTCGCGCCAGAGCCGTATTGAAGGAAAGGTTGTCGGGAGAAATGACGTGACCACGTGCCCTCGCCCCCTGGATCCGATTGACGCCGAAGCGGTTGCCGCCGGAGCGGAGCCGATCTACGCGTCCGACGCCGCCGCCCACGCGGCCGCCTGCGCCGCCTGCGGCGAGTTGGTGAGGGGCATGCAGGGAGACGGCCTCCCCGGCCCCCTGGAGGGCCTCTCCGAGCCGCTTCCCTCTTTCCCGGGGATCGAGGGGCTGGCCGGTCGGGTCACCCGCCTGCGGGCCTTCTCCTCACGGGAGCGCCGGACTTACGCCCTCTGGCGGGCCCCCCTCCTCCTCGACGCCTCGCTGGTCGCGGGGGGACTCGCGCTGCTCGCGCTGCCCGTCCTGACCGCCTCGGAGCAGGTCTCGGTCGGAGCCGCGGCCCTGGCGCCGGCGCTCGCCCTGGCTCGCTCGACGGCGGCCTGGGCGCTCGACTCGCTCCGCGTCGCACCGGCCGGCCTCGAGGCGCTCTCCGACGGACTCCGCGGCCACAGCGCGCTCGGCCTCGCCGCCCTCGCGATTCTCGTTCCGGCGGGGCTCGCGCTGCGCCGTGTGCTCGTGCGGGTTCCCGCCGAAAGAGCTCCCGGCCGCCGATGACGCGAGGCCGAGGCCTCCGTCTCCTGCTCGTTCTCGCCGCCGCGGCCCCGGTTCTCGGGCTGTCGCCCGCCGCTCTCGCGGCCGCGCCCACGATCACCTCGGTCGGCCACGACGTCTTCGTGTCGCAGGCGCACCCGGGACGCATCATCGCCGTGCTCGCGGACGTCCGCATCGCGGCGCGCGTCTCGGGCGACGTCGTCGTCTGGGGAGGCAACGTCTCGTTCGCGCCGGGAGGCTCGGTCGCGGGAGACCTGCTCGTCTTCGGAGGGACGATCGACGCCCCGTCGGACCGCACGCTGCCGGTCGAGGGACGCGTCTCGACCCCGGGCACGCTCCTGCGTCTCTACCTCTCCGAGATGCGCCGCGCGCCCTGGGACGCGTCGGGCTCGGCCGCGGGATCGGTTCTGTCCGGGCTGCGCCTCCTGGCGCTCGCGGCATGGCTCGCCGTCGCGCTCGCGCTCCTCTGGCTGTTCGCCTCGCCGCTCGCGCGGGCCGCGATGCTGGCGGAGGAGGACTGGTCCGCCTCCCTGCTCGCGGGCGCGCTCGGGGTGCTCACGCTCTTTCTCGCGGCGGGCGCCGCGCTGTCGCTCCTGCCCTCCGCGCTCGCGATCCCGATCGCGCTGGGCTCCGCCGCGATCGCCGTAGTCGCCAAGATCTTCGGGATGGTCGCGATCTTCCTGCTGATCGGACAGAAGCTCGTGAAGAGCGTCGCCCCCGCGCGGCGCCCTCTCGCGCTCGCCGCGGGGTTCGCGCTGCTCGGCGGGATCTCGCTCGTTCCGTTTCTGGGAGCGCTCGTCTGGAGCGCCGCCTCGATCGTCGCGGTGGGAGTCGCGCTCGTATCGCGATTTGGCACGCCCCGGTTCCGAGTGGCGCTGAGCTAACGGCTCACGGCTCACAGCTTTCAGCCGGAAGAGGCTCGAGCCTCGAGCAGACCTCCGGCTGTGCGCCGTCAGCTGTACGCTGCAAGCTCAATTGATAGAGTCCGCCGCATGGAGATCCGCTCCCTCGGAGTCGTCGGCGGCGGGCAGATGGGCAACGGGATCGCCCACGTCGCCGCGGCCGCCGGCTGTCCGGTCGTCCTCCTCGACGTCGACGACGGGCTGCTCCAGAAGGCCCGCGGGACGATCCAGAAGAACCTGGAGCGCGAGGTCGCCAAGGGCAAGCGCACGGCGGAGGAAAGGGACGCGGCCCTCGGGCGGATCGCGCTGACGACCCGGATCGAGGACCTCTCCACGGCCGACGCGGTGGTCGAGGCCATCGTCGAGAACGAGGCCGTCAAGAGGGAGCTCTTCGGGCGCCTGGACCGGGCGTGCAAGCCGGAGGCGATCCTGGCGTCGAACACCTCGTCCATCTCGATCACGCGCCTCGCCGCCGCGACCAGGCGCCCGGACCGCTTCATCGGCATGCACTTCATGAACCCCGTGCCGGTGATGGCGCTCGTCGAGGTCATCCGCGGCATGGCGACCTCGGACGCGACCGCCGGCGCCGTCGACGCGCTCGCGCGCCGGATGGGCAAGACCCCGATCGTCTGCAACGACTACCCGGGCTTCATCTCGAACCGCGTCCTGATGCCGATGCTGAACGAGGCCATCGAGGCTCTGCGCGAGGGCGTGGCGACGCGGGAGGCGATCGACGGCATCATGAAGCTCGGAATGAATCACCCGATGGGGCCGCTCACCCTCGCCGACTTCATCGGGCTCGACACGTGCCTCTCGATCCTGCGCGTGCTGCAGGAGGGCTTCGGCGATCCCAAGTACCGGCCGAGCCCGCTGCTCGTGCGGATGGTCGACGCGGGCTGGCTGGGAAAGAAGACGGGCCGCGGGTTCTACGAGTACCCCGCCTGATGTACTGCCAGGTCTGCGGGCTCAAGAACTCGGACGAAGAGGAGTACTGCGGCCGCTGCAACTCCAAGCTGCTGGTGCTCTCCGGCGTCGGCGTCGTCGAGGAGACGGGGGAGCCGCAGGAGGAGATCCCGTTCGACGAGCACCTCCTCGAGCGGATCTCCACGCTCGAGGACGTCGTCAAGCGCACCGCCGAGGCGGTCAAGTCGCTCTTCGAGTCGATGGGGAACCTCGAGAAGAACCTCTTCGTCGCGCACACCGGGATCCTCGCGCTGCAGGAGACGCTCGAGCGCCGCGGCGCCGTCCGCGCGGAGGAGGTCGTCGACCTCTGGGAATCCAAGATGGACGAGCGCATGCAGGCGGTCGAGAAGAAGGACCGCTTCCTCGAGCGACGCGACCGGATCATCGGGCGGTTCTCCGGGGCCGACCGGGAGGGCTTCCTCCGCAAGCTGCGGGAGGCCGAGTTCGCGATCCTGGCCCTGGACGCGGACCGCGGCATCCGCGTGCTCGAGGAGCTCTACCGCGCGGACCGCGAGAACGTCGAGCTCGGCTTCTACCTGGCGGAGACGTTCTTCTCGGCGGGGGAGCTCGAGCGCGCGTCCGCGTACTTCAAGAAGATCCTGGCGGTCGACCCGAACCACTTCGAGGCGCTCGTCTACAGCGGGATCGCGGCGTCCGAGTCGGGCGACACGGAGTCGGCGGAGTCCGCGCTCCAGCGGGCGATCGAGCGCAAGCCCGACGCGTTTCTCCCGCACTTCGCGCTGGGAACCCTGTACGCGCACCTCTCGCGCTGGGAGGAGGCGGAGAGCGCCCTCGTCCGCGCGCTCGAGGCCGCGCCCGTTCCCTCCGCGCACATCCTGCTCGGCAACGTCCTGCGCGAGACGGGCGAGCTGGGCCGCGCGATCCACGAGTTCGAGGAGGCGCGCCGCCTCGCGCCGGAGTCGGAGGAGGCCGTCTTCCAGCTGGGCCTCTGCTACCTCGAGAAAAACTGGCTGAAGCGCGCCCTCGAGTGCTTCCAGCAGGCGCTCGAGAAGAACCCGCGCCGGCTCGAGTACCAGGAGGCCGTCCGCCTGCTCGAGAGCCGCCGCGGCTACACGCTGCCGCGCGTGGACGGTCCGGGGGCCGCCGCGTTCCGCGACGCCGAGGAGAGCGCGGCGCGGGGGTCGCTCGAGCGGGCGCAGGAGCTCTACCGCCAGGCCATGCGCGCGGAGCCGCTCAACCCCACGATCCGCGTCTCGTTCGCGCTCCTGTCGGCGTCGATGGGCCGCTGGAACGAGGCGATCGCGGCGTGCCGCGAGGTTCTGGCCGCGGACCCCGAGGACGTGGTGGCGGCGGCCGCGTGCTCGACGCTGGCGGAGGCGCTGCGGGCGGAGGGACGGCCGCGCGAGGCCGCCGAGTTCCTGCGCGAGTTCCTCGACAAGCATCCGTCCAAGACGGCGCAGGCCGTGGGCTACTACGAGCTCGCGACGAGCCTCGCCGAATCGGGGGAGGACCTCGACCTCGCGCTCGACTACGCCGGGCGGGCGCTCGCCGCCGCCCCCGAGGAGCTCAAGCCCTACCCGCTGGCGGCGCTCGGCTGGGTGCACTACAAGCGGCGCGAGTACGACCGCGCGATCGAGTGCCTGCGGCGGTCGAGCGAGCGCGCCGCGGTGCCGACCACGTTCCATCACCTGGGCATGGCCTACCTCGCGGCGGGACGGGCCGACGACGCCAAGGCCGCGTTCACGAAGGCCAAGACGGCGGCTCGCGGCGCCGGCATCGAGGACCGCATGATGCAGCAGCTGCGGAGCAACCTGCGCCTGGTCGAGAAGGTCGGTCCGAGGAAGAAAGAGGCCGCGCCGCAAGGAAAGACCCGGGGGTAGTTGTCGGTTCTCAGTTCTCAGTTCTCTGTTCTGAACTGATGACTGACGACTGATAACTGAAAACTTCTCTAGTATCCTCACGCCCAATGCGCTGGTCCCGGTATTTCCTTCAGACCGTCCGCGAAGTGCCCGGCGATGCCGAGGCGATCTCGCACGTGCTCCTCTCGCGCGCGGGAATGATCCGCCGGGTCTCGGGGGGCATGTACTCGCTGACCCCGCTCGGCGTGCGCTCCCACCGCAAGACCGAGACGATCGTCCGCCAGGAGATCGACCGCTCGGGCGCCCTCGAGGTGGAGATGCCGATCCTCCAGCCCCGCGAGCTGTGGGAGGAGAGCGGGCGCTGGGAGCGCTACGAGCGCGAGGAGCTCCTCTTCCATCTGAAGGACCGCAAGGGCGGCGAGTACTGCCTCGCCCCGACCGCGGAGGAGTGCGTCACCGCGATGGTTCGCGCGGGCGTCACCTCGTACCGCCAGCTCCCGTTCACGCTCTACCAGATCCGGACGAAGTTCCGCGACGAGATCCGCCCGCGGTTCGGGCTGATGCGCGGCCGCGAGTTCCTGATGTACGACGGCTACTCCTTCGACGTCGACGCCGAGGGGCTCTCGCGTTCGTACCAGGCGCAGGACGCGGCGTACCGCCGCATCTTCCAGCGCTGCGGCCTCGACTTCACGGTGGTCGAGGCGGACTCGGGCTCGATCGGCGGGACGAAGTCGGAGGAGTTCATGGTCCTGGCCGAGACCGGCGAGGACGCGGTCGTCCGCTGCGCCGCGTGCGGCTACGGGGCCAACCTCGAGAAGGCGGAAACGGGCCGGCGTCCCGCGCCGTGGACCGACGAGACGGAGGCGCCGCTCGTCGAGGTGCCGACGCCGGGGAAGGGCGGGATCGACGACGTCGTGACGTACCTCGGCATCTCGGCCTCGCGGATGATCAAGTGCATCGTCTACGAGACCGAGCAGGGGTTCGTGGTCGCGCTCCTGCGCGGCGATCTCGACGTCAACGAGGTGGCGCTCAAGCGGCTGCTGAAGGTGGACCACCTGGCCCTCGCCTCGGAGGACAAGGTCGAGAAGGCCACGGGCGCCCCCGTCGGTTACGTCGGACCGCACAAGCTGCCGGATCAGTCCCTGCGGATCGTCGCCGACGAGTCGATCCGCGACGCCGTCAACGCCGTCACCGGCGCCGGCCGGCGCGACTGGCACGTCGCCGGTTTCGTGCAGCGCCGGGACGCGAAGGTCGCGGAGTGGGGCGTCTTCGCGCAGGCGCGCGCCGGGGATCCGTGCCCGCGCTGCGGCAAGCCGTTGTCGATCGCGCGAGGGATCGAGGTCGGGCACATCTTCCAGCTCGGGACCAAGTACTCGGCGGCGCTCAAGTGCGAGTTCACCGACGAGAAGGGCGAGAACCATCCCGCCGTCATGGGGACGTACGGCATCGGCGTCGGGCGGACGATGGCGGCCGCGGTCGAGCAGCACCACGACGCCGAGGGCATCGTCTGGCCGCTGCCGCTCGCGCCGTTCGAGATCGTCGTCGTCTCGCTCAACCCCTCGGACGAGGGGACGCGGCGCGAGGCGGACGCGGTCTACGAGGCGCTCGTCGCGGAGGGGCTGGACGTGTTCTACGACGACCGCGACGAGCGTCCGGGCGTCAAGTTCAAGGACGCCGACCTCATCGGCTTTCCCATCCGCGTCAACGTCGGCGGCCGGGCGTTGAAGGAGGGCAACGTCGAGATCGTCTCGCGGAGGGACCGCGCCCCGCGCCCGACGCCGAAGGCCGACGCGGTCGCCGCCGTCAAGCAGCTTCGGGCCGAGCTCGGCGGATGAGCCTCCGGTCCGGCCGTTCCTGATGCGACGGACCACTCCCGAGGAAGCGCTCGAGTACCACGCCCGCGGGCGCAAGGGGAAGATCGAGGTCGTCCCGTCGAAGCCCTGCCGCACGCAGGAGGACCTCTCGCTCGCGTACAGCCCCGGCGTCGCCGAGCCGTGCCTCGCGATCGCGAAGGACCCCGAGAAGGTCTACGACTACACGACCAAGGGGAACCTCGTCGCCGTGATCTCCAACGGCACCGCGGTCCTGGGCCTCGGGAACATCGGCCCCCTCGCGAGCAAGCCCGTCATGGAGGGCAAGGGGATCCTCTTCAAGCGCTTCGCCGACATCGACGTCTTCGACATCGAGGTCGACGCGCAGGACGTCGACGGCTTCGTCGAGACGGTCGCGCGGATCGCGCCCACGTTCGGCGGCATCAACCTCGAGGACGTCAAGTCGCCGGAGTGCTTCGAGATCGAGGAGCGGCTCAAGAAGCGGCTCCAGATCCCCGTGTTCCACGACGACCAGCACGGCACCGCGATCATCTCCGCCGCCGCGTTCCTGAACGCGCTCGAGATCGTGGGCAAGAAGATCGACCAGGTGAAGGTCGTGTTCGTCGGTGCGGGCGCGTCGGCGACCGCGTGCGCGAAGCTCTACATCTCGTACGGTGTCCGCCGCGAGAACCTGCGGATGGTCGACAAGTCCGGAGTCATCTACCGCGGGCGGACCCGGGACATGAACCCGTACAAGGAGCAGTTCGCCGTCGAGACCTCCGAGCGGACGCTCCAGGACGCGCTCGCCGGCGCCGACGCGTTCATCGGCCTCTCCTCGGGCGGGATCGTCAAGGGCGAGATGCTCAAGGACATGGCGCGGGACCCCATCGTGTTCGCCCTCGCGAACCCGGACCCCGAGATCACGCCCGAGGAGGCGCGGGCGGCGCGGCCCGACGTGATCATCGCGACCGGAAGGAGCGACTACCCCAACCAGGTCAACAACGTCCTCGGCTTTCCCTTCATCTTCCGGGGCGCGCTCGACGTGCGCGCGACCGAGATCAACGAGCCGATGAAGCGCGCCGCCTCGCAGGCGCTGGCCGCGCTCGCGAAGATGGACGTGCCGGACTCCGTGTCGAAGGCGTACGGCGGCCAGTCCTTCCGCTTCGGGCGCGACTACCTCATCCCGAAGCCCTTCGACCACCGCGTGCTCCTGTGGGTCGCGCCGGCGGTCGCCGACGCCGCGATGCGGTCCGGCGTCGCGCGCCAGCCGATCGCGGACATGGCCGCGTACCTCCGCCGCCTCGAGGCGATGCTCTCGCGCTCCCGCGAGGTGATGAGCGCCGTCATCGAGAAGGCGCGGCGGGATCCGAAACGCATCGTGTTCCCGGAGGGCGAGCATCCCAAGGTCCTGCGCGCCGCGAAGATCCTGGCCGAGGAGGGGATCTGCCGCCCGATCCTGCTGGCCCGCGAGGCGGAGATCGAGCCGCTCGCCCGCGAACTCAAGCTGCCGATGGAGAAGATCGAGCTCGTGAACACGAGCCGCGCGCCCATGCTCGCGCGCTACGCGGAGCGGCTCGAGCAGCTGCGCCGCCGGCACGGGATGACGCCCGAGGACGCCGGGAAGCAGGCGCGGGTGCGCAACGTGTTCGGGCCGCTGATGCTGGACGCGGGGGACGCGGACGGCGTGATCTCGGGGCTCACGCAGTCCTACGCGGACACGATCCGGCCGGCGCTGCAGATCCTGGGGACGGCGCCGGGCGTGCGAAGGGTGTCGGGTCTCTACATCCTCATGCTCAAGGACCAGACGTTCTTCTTCGCCGACACGACCGTCAACATCGAGCCGACGGCGGAGGAGCTGGCGGAGATCGCGATCCTGACGGCGGACGCCGTGCGCCGTTTCGACATCGAGCCGCGCACCGCGATGGTGTCGTTCTCGAACTTCGGCTCGAACACGCACGCGAGCGCGCTGAAGGTCAAGCGGGCGGTCGAGCTCGTCAAGCGCGCGCGGCCGGACCTGTCGATCGACGGCGAGATGCAGGCGGACTACGCGGTCGTCCCCGAGATGCTCGAGGCGCACTATCCCTGGGCCACGGTCCAGCGTCCGAACGTCCTCGTGTTCGCCGACCTCGAGGCCGCGAACGCCGCGTACAAACTGGTCTGGAGGCTGGCGGGCGCGGAGGCGATCGGGCCCATCCTCCTGGGCCTGCGCAAACCCGTCCACGTCCTCCAGCGCGGCGTCGAGGTCGCCGACATCGTCAACATGGCGGCGATCGCCGTCGTGGATGCTCAGGAGAAAGGTGACGCCCAGGAGAAGCCGGCGGCCCGCTCTTGAGCGAGGCCGATCGGGGCGCCGCCGCGGCGCAGTCCGACTTCGGCTCCCATGACCACGACCACAACTGGCTGCGCGACCTGATCCTGGGCGGCCAGGACGGCCTCGTGAACGTCCTCGGCATCACGCTCGGCGTCTCGGCGGCCAGCCAGGACGTGAAGGTGCTCCTGGCCGCGGGTCTCGCGGCGACCTTCGCCGAGGGCGTCTCGATGGGAGCCGTGGCCTACACCTCCTCGATGGCCCAGGCGGACCACTACGAGGGCGAGCGGCTGCGGCAGCTGCGGATTCTCCGGGGGTCTCCGGAGCGGGCGCGCGAGGCGCTGTCGCGCGTCTACGCGGCGAAGGGCTTTCGCGGCGAGCTCCTCGGACGGATCGTCGACACGCTCGCCGCGGACGAGCGCAACGCGCTCGCGACGCTGATGAGCGAGGGCGAGGGGCTCGAGCCCACCGATCAGCGGTCGGTCCTGCGCAGCGCCGCCGTGGTCGGGGTCGCGACGATCGTGGGCTCGCTCCTGCCGCTCGTGCCCTTCTTCTTCCTGCCTCGCGAGACCGCGCTCTGGGCGGCCATCGCGATCTCCGCGGCGGCGCTGTTCTTCGTCGGCGCGTACGAGGCGAAGACCTCGGTCGGAGACTGGCGGCGGAAGGGTTTGCAGATGACGGTCATCGGCCTGGGCGCCGCGTTCGTCGGATACCTCGCCGGCAAGCTGTTCGGAGCGGGATAGGGAGTCGCTTCTGCGATAGAGTTCCGGCCAACAAGTCGCAAACAGCGGGAGCGCCAGCATGGACCGTTCCCCGGCCGCGGGATCCGCTCGAGTCGCATCGATTCGCCGGTTGGCGATGCTCCTCCTCGCGCTCATCCTGTCCACGAGCGTGCAGGCCGCGGCGCCGCGGAAGGCCCGTCCGAGGCGCGCCGCCGGCGCGCCGGCCGCGTGCGCGAGGATGCGCTTCGACCTCGGCGGCCCGCTGCCCCTGAACTCGGCGCAGGCCGGCGTCGTCGCCGACTTCGACGGCGACGGCAACGCCGACTTCGCCGTGTTCGACCTGACCGGCATGCGCATCTTCCTGGGGAACGGCGCGGGCGGATTCCAGCCCGGTCCGCCGTTCACGGCGGGGCTGGGCGCGAGCGTCATCGTCGCCGGGGACTACGACGAGGACGGGCATCCGGACCTCGTCACGACGGACCTGAACGGCCTGGACATCTTCCTCGGCGACGGCGCCGGCGGCTTCGCGGCGGGCGATCCGATTCCTCCGATCGGAGCCGGAGGAGTGCCGATCCGGCTCGCGGCCGGGGACTTCAACGGCGACGGCCATCTCGACTTCGTCGAGTTGAACGACGCGGGCGCCCAGGTCTTCGTGACGGTCGCGCTCGGCGACGGCGCCGGGCACTTCGCCGGCCAGGCGACCGCGGGAAGCGGACAGTTCCCCATCTCTCTCGCGGCGGCGGACTTCGACGGCGACGGCAAGCTCGACGTCGTGGTCACGCTCCGCGAGGGCTTCGAGATCCTGCTGGGGGACGGCAACGGCGGGCTCGGCGCGCCGCTGTTCGTCGATACCGCCGGACAGCCCGGCCGCCCCGGGGTCGGAGATTTCGACGGCGACGGGAAGCTGGACCTCGCCCTGCCGCTGGCGCAGCCCGACTCCGTGTCCGTCTACCTCGGCCTGGGCAACGGAAGCTTCGGGCCGCCCCAGGCGTTTCCGTCCGACTTCGGCCCGCACATCGCCGCCGTCGCCGACTGGGACGGGGACGGCAAGCTCGACCTCGGGATCGTCAGCAACATCGACTGCGACCTGACGATCCTGAAGGGCGACGGCCTCGGCGGCTTCGCGCTCGTGGCGCCCTCGAAGTTCATCGCCACGAATCCCGTGAACGACCTCGAGCTCGGAGACTTCGACCACGACGGAGTCGCCGACGTGCTGGTGTTCAGCCAGATCGCGTCTTCGCTGCTGCTCGCCGACGGCGCCGGAGGGTTCCGCAGCGACCGCATCACGCTGGCCGGCGGCGATCCGTTCGCCGTGGCCGCGGCGGACTTCGACGGCGACGGCCACCTCGACCTCGCGACGGCGAACAACCAGACCGACGAGGTCGCGGTGCTCTTCGGCGACGGCGCCGGCGGGTTCGGGCCTCCCGTGACCCACCCTGCGGGGGCGCAGCCGCTCGGCATCGTCGCCGGCGACTTCGACGAGGACGGCCATCCGGACCTGGCGGTCACCGACTTCGCGGTGAACACCGTGTCGGTCCTGTTGAACGACGGCCACGGCGCCTTCGGCCCGCCGCAGTCGCTCGCCGTGGGCGCCGCCCCGTGGGGCCTGACCGCCGCCGACTTCAACGGCGACGGCCACTTCGACCTCGCGATCGCGAACTCCGAGTCCGGCGACGTGTCGATTCGGCTGGGCGACGGCCACGGGAACTTCGCCGGAGGGACGAGCGTCGTCGCGGGGGCGTTTCCGCGGGCGGTCCTCGCGGCCGATCTGAACGGCGACGGGAAGGCCGACCTCGTGGCCGCCGGCTTCGGCGGGCTTCCGATGTCCGTCTGGCTCGGCAACGGCGACGGAACCTTCGGCCCACGCGCGGACTTCACCGCGCCATTCGACGGACATTCGCTCGCGGTCGGCGACGTCGACGAGAACGGCTCTCCGGACATCGCCCTCGGGATGAACGAGTTCGGCGCCACCCTCTTCCTCAACGACGGGCAGGGTCACTTCACGCCGCAGGGGATCACGTACGTCTTCGGCTCGTTCATCGGCGGGGTCGACCTCGCCGACTTCGACGGTGACGGCCACCTCGACCTGGCGGGGACGAACACCGACTTCAGCAACTTCGGGATCTACCTGGGCGACGGCACGGGCGGCTTCGGGGCCGTTGGCGGGTTCGGTTACGGCACGGGCGGCGTCCCGAGCTCGATCCTGGCCGCCGACTTCGACGAGGACGGCCGTCCGGACATCGCCATCACGGCGTTCTCGGCGGGCGGGGTGACGGTCCTGCTCAACCGCTCGTTCACGGTCCTGCCGCCGGCGCTGCCGCAGCCGCAGCTGCAGATTCCCTACAGCGCGACCGTGTCGGCGCTCGGAGGGACGGCGCCGGTGACGTTGGCGCTCTCGGGCGCTCTGCCCGCCGGGCTCGCGTTCGACGCGGCGGCGGCGACGATCTCGGGGATCCCGACGGAGGTCGGCACGTTTCCGATCACGGTCACGGCCACCGACGCGGGAGGTTGCTCGGCGAGCCGGCGCTACGTGCTGACGGTCGCCGGGACGCGCACGCTCATCGTGGTGACGTCGTCGTCGAGCCACTCGATCTTCGGGGAGACGGTGACGCTGACGGCGACGGTGACGACGGACCCGCCGGGCTCGGACCCGCCGACCGGGACGGTCACGTTCACGATCGACGGGGTGGCGCAGTCGCCGGTTCCGCTCGTGGCCGGGATGGCGACGCTGACGGTCGAGAACCTGTCCGTCGGGACGCACACGGTGACGGCGAGCTACAGCGGGGACGCGACGCACGCTTCGAGCACCTCGGCGGCGTTCCCGCAGATCGTGCTGGCCGCCGCGGTGCCGGCGCTGGGGCTGCCGGCCGTCGCGCTTCTGGGGTTACTTCTCGCCGTGGCCGGAGCGCGGCTCGTGAGACAGTGAGGACACCGTCCAAGCGCCCGACCGGCGCCCGACGTATACAGGTCCAACGAGGGATCAACATGGCCATGATCGCTGCGGTTCTTCCCCGGACCCCGCTCCGTCGCGTCGCCGCGACGATTCTGATCGCCGGCGCCCTGGCTCATCGCGCCTCGGCCGAACCGCCGAGAATCGAGAAGACCTCCCTCCGGCCGCGTCCGCCCGGAATCGCCTGTCCGGCCCTCGAGATGCGCGTCGGCCGCCGTTTCCCCGTGACGCCCATCCCCCTCTCCGAGGCGACCGGCGACTTCAACAACGACGGAAAGCTCGACGTGCTGCTCGGAAGCAGCAACTTGCCGGGCGTCTCGCTTCTCTTCGGCGACGGCGCGGGAAATCTCGTCCTGGCGGCGACGCTGCTCGACTCCGGCACCGGCGATCGCGTCGCCGCGGCGGACTTCAACGGCGACGGGAACCTCGACGTCGCCGCGTGGACGGTGTCCGTGGGACTCCAGGTCTTTCTGGGAGACGGCGCCGGGGGGTTCACACCCGCCCCCGCGACGCCGCCCGTTCCGACCACCGCCGTCTTCCTCCTGGAGGCCGCGGACGTCGACGCCAACGGCCACGCGGACCTCCTGCTCGTGGATTCGACGTTCGATGCGGCCCATGTCACGGTCCTCCTCGGCGACGGAACGGGCGCCTTCGCGCCGGCCGTCGGGGGAGGCGGAGGACTCTTCGCGGGAACTGCGGCGGTCGCGGATTTCGACGGGGACGGATTCCCCGACGTCGCGGTCCCGGGCCTCGACGGCCTGACGATCCTCCGCGGCGACGGCGCCGGCGGGTTTACCGCGGTCGGACCCTTTCCGGCGGGAAGCGGGATCGCCAGGGGAATCGCCGCCTCCGACTTCGACGGAGACGGCGCGCTGGACGTCGCGATCGCCGCCCAGGGCCCCGATGCGCTCGTGGTGCTGCTCAACGACGGCGGCGGGGGATTCGGCCCGCCGGCGACTTTCGTGTCGGGCCAGGTGCCCAGCCTCGTGGTCGCGGGCGACTTCGACGGCGACGGCCACGCCGACGTACTCGTGCGAAATCTGGCTTCGGCGAACCTCGTCCTCCACCGGGGCGACGGCCACGGCTCGTTCGTCAGGGCTCCGGTCAGCTACGCCGCCGACAGCAGCGCCGCGTTTCTCGCGGCGGCGGACTTCAACGCCGACGGAAGGGTCGATGCCGTCGTGGGAGAGAACGCGGCCGTCGACCTCCTCCTCGCCGATGGACTCGGGGGGCTCGAAGGCGAGCCGATCTATCCCGTCGACGGCAGCCCGGTGGGGATCGCCGTCGCGGACCTCGACGGGGACGGGCTCCTCGACGTCGTCGCCGTCAGCCCCGACACCCACGCGATGACGCTGTCGTACGGCCAGGGGGGCGGGCGCCTGGGACCGCCGACGAGCCTCCCCGCGGGACCGAGTCCGTCGGGCGTCGCGGCGGCGGACTTCAACGGCGACGGCAAGCCCGACCTCGCGGTCGCGGACGGCGCGAATTCCGTCCTCGTCTTCCTGAGCGGCGGCTCCGGCGCGGGCGGCTTCTTCCCGCCGGCGGCCTTCCCGGTCGGCTCCGCTCCCAACGGTCTCGTCGCCGCCGACCTCGACGGCGACGGGAAATCGGACCTCGCCGTCGCCAACGCCAACAGCGGCGACGTCTCGATCCTGCTGGGCGACGGAAACGGAGGCTTCGGTCCCGCGGCCAGCATCCCCGTCGGACCCACGCCTCTCCAGATCGTGACCGCGGATTTCAATGCCGACCGACACACGGATCTCGCGGTGGCGACGTACGGGCAGAGCGCCGTCTCCGTGCTCCTCAACGACGGCACCGGCCACTTCACGCTGACTCACGCGGGCGTCGGTGCGCCGCCGTACTCGGTGGGCGCGGGCGACTTCAACGAGGACGGCTTCGACGACCTGGTCACCGTCGACCCGAGCTTCGGGAAGGTCTATGTCGTGCTCGGCGACGGCACGGGCGGTTTCGGTTTCGGGACTCCGTACACGGTGGGCGACTTCGTGAACGGAGTCGCGGTGGACGACTGGACGGGCGATGGTCACCTCGACTGGGCGGTCCTGAACCCGTATTACGTGCAGATCCTCGCGGGCGACGGAACCGGCGCGTTCGCCTTCGCGAACAGCTTCCCGCCCGGCGGTACGCCGCGCGTGTCGACCGGGGCCGACCTCGACGGCGACGGCCGGCGCGACCTCGTGATCGCGGCGATGACGAGCCAGGGAACTCCCGTCCTCCTGAACGACACCTTCACCGTGCTTCCTCCGGCCCTGCCGACGGCGGGCCTCGCGACGCCCTACGCGGTGACGCTGACTCAGCTCGGCGGAATCGCGCCGGTGGCATTCGCGCTCTCGAGCGCTCTTCCCGGCGGGCTCGCGTTCGACGCGGGGACGGCGACGATCTCGGGGACCCCGACGGAGACCGGCAGCTTTCCGGTCACCTTCACGGCGACCGACGCGGGCGGCTGCGCGACGAGCCGCCGGTACGTGCTGACGGTGGTCGGGTCGCAGACGCTCATCGTGGTGACGTCGTCGGCGAGCCGCTCGATCTTCGGGCAGACGGTGACGCTGACGGCGACGGTGTCGACGAATCCGCCGGGTTCGGAGCCGCCGACGGGGACGGTCACGTTCACGATCGACGGGGTGGCGCAGCCGCCGGTCCCCCTCGTGGGCGGGGTCGCGACGCTGACGGTCGAGAACCTGCCGGTCGGGACGCACACGGTGATCGCGAGCTACAGCGGCGACGCGACGCACGCGTCGGGCACCTCGTCGGCATTCCCGCAGATCGTGCTCGCGGCCGCGGTGCCGGCGCTGGGGCTGCCGGCGCTGGTCGTGCTCGCGGTGCTCCTGGCCGCCGCCGGGATGCGAGTGGCGAGGGGGTAGAGACGATACGCCGGCGGCAGGGGCTCCTTCCCTTTCTCGTCGGGCTGCTGCTCCTGCCGGCGCCCGCGTCGCGTGGTCAGCAGATCACGGAGTTCCAGGCCTCCCCGTTGAGCGCCCCCGTCTTCATCACCGCCGGCCCCGACGGCGCGCTCTGGTTCACCGAGAGCGGCCTCGGGAAGATCGGGCGGATCACGACGGACGGCGTCATCACCGAGTTCCCGGTGGCGACCGGCGCCGCCTACCTGCACGGGATCGCGAGCGGCTCGGACGGAAGCCTGTGGTTCACGGAGATCGACGCACAGATCGTGGGCCGGATCACGACCGCCGGTGCCGTCACCGAGTTCCCGGTGCCAAACTCTGCCAGCGCTCCCTTCGAGATCGCCGCGGGCCCGGACGGAAACCTCTGGTTCAGCGAGGCGGGCGGCGCGCGCATCGGCCGCGTCACGACGTCGGGCTCGTTCACCGAGTTCCCGATCTCCTCGCCGGCGCACGGCATCGCGGCCGGCCCGGATGGGAACGTGTGGTTCACGGAGACGAACGTGGGCCTCGTCGGGAGACTGTCGCCGTCGGGATCCCTCGCCGAGTTTCCGACGGGCACCGGGAGCTTCGAGTTGCCCTGCATGATCGCGGGCCCGGGTGGGCTCTGGTTCACCGACTTCACCGCGAGCGCCATCCGGCGGATCACGACCGCCGGGCAGCTCTTCGGCCCGTTCGCGACACCGACTCCCGGAGCCGGCCCGCTCGGTATCGGCGCGGAGGCGTCCGGACGCGTCTGGTTCGCGGAGGCCACGGCGAACCGGATCGCCGGCGTTTCGAGCGACGGGGCGTCGATCGTCGAGTTCCCGGTCCCGCTGGTGGATTCGTTCCCGACCGGCGTCGCCATCGGGCCCGACGGCAACGTCTGGTTCACCGAGCAGGCGGAGCAGGCGGGCCGCATCGGGCGGCTCGTGCCGCCGCCGGCTCCTCCGCCTGCCGAGGGCGTCGCGGTTCCCGCGCTGGGCGTGACGGCGACGGCGCTGCTGGCGTTGCTCCTCGCGGCCGGGGGAGCACGGGTCTTGAGGCCCTAGTGGGTATGCTATAACAGCATAGCCAGGAGGAAGCCCATGAAGACCGTTCGCTCCGGGTTCCTCATCCTCGCGGCGCTCCTCGGATCCTCCGCGGCGTTCGGCATTCTTCGAGTCGACGAATCGTTCGGCGGCGGAGAGGCTTTCGTCAGCGGCAACGCCGCCGCCTCCGGCGTCGCCCTCCAGTCCGACGGGAAGGTCGTCACGGTCGGCACGACCAACGACTTTCCCCACGGCGTGATCCTGGCCCGATTCACCCCGACGGGATCTCTGGACCGGAGCTTCGGCAATGGGGGAGTGGTGGACCTCGTCTCGCCTCCTCCCGGCGATTTCTTCGGCAACGCCGTGGCGATCGACTCCGCGGGCCGGATCGTCGTCGCGGGATCGGCGAGCGGTGCGACCGTGCGCGTCCTGCTGGCGCGTTTTCTGCCGGACGGATCTCCCGATGCGTCGTTCGGCACCGGTGGGCTGGTCCTCGCGGACTTTCCGGGCGGAGGGGCTGGCGCCCAGGCGCTCGCGATCCAGCCGGATGGCAAGATCGTCGCGGCGGGTGGGTTCGAATCGGCCGCAAACGCCTACGACTTCTGCGTCGCGCGCTTCGAGACGGACGGAAGCCTCGATCCGTCGTTCGGGTCCGCTGGCCGCGTCCTCGTCGACTTCGGCGGGTACATCTTCGAGTATGCCTCCGCTGTCGCCGTTCGCCCCGATGGCCGAGTCGTGCTGGGCGGGAGGACCGACGGAGCACTCTACCGAATGGCGTTCGCCCAGCTCCTTTCAGACGGCTCCCTCGACCCGGCCTTCGGATCGGGCGGCAAGCTCGTGCTCGCGGTCGCGCCGTCGATCGAATGTCGGGGACTCGCTCTTCAGCACGACGGAAACATCGTCGCCACGGGACCCGCATACCCGCAGGACGGAAGCCTCGTCGTCCGCGTCCTGGAGAACGGGACCCTCGATCCCGCCTTCGGAACGGGCGGCGTCTCTCAGGTCCCCACCGTCAGCGCGAACGCGATTGCGGTGGACGCCGGAGGCCGGATCGCGGTCGGCGGCGATGCGTTGGGAAGCATGGCCCTGACGCGTCTCCTGCCGAGCGGCGCAGTCGATCCGAGCGTCGGTCCCGACGGGTACGTCCGTGCGTTCGGCGGCGCCCCGCCTCAGATCGCGGCCGGAGCGTCGGCGCTCGCGCTCCAGCCGGACGGCCGCGTCCTGCTCGCGGGCTGGCAGGTGCTGGTGACGATCCAGCTCCTCACGGTCGTCCGCTTCGCCGAAGGCGCCCTGGCGCCGGTGCCGGCGCTCTCGGGAGCGGGACTCGCGATCCTCGGCGTGGGACTCGCGCTGATCGCCGTGCTGCTGCTGCGGCGGTCGTGAAAACCGGTCAGCTGAGCGAGAGAATTAAGCGGCGGCGGCCGGCTCGGCCGTTGATGCTGCGTTGATCGCCGCGGCCGCCGCCCGCTTCAATTCGCGAGCGTGCCGGACGGGTCGATTCGCTACCTCAGATATCCCCAGTTGTGGAGCTTGTCCGAGTCCTCGGCCCACCGCTCGCCGATGTCGTCGCGGTAGTACATGTTGGGGATGAGGATGTTCCGCACGCGCGTGTAGGCCTGCTCGCGCGCCTGCTTCATCGTCTGGCCCAGGCCCACGACCGTCAGCACGACGCCCGACGTCCCCGCGACGAGCCACTGGCCCTCGACGATCTTGACGTCCTCGATGTGGACCTCCTCGGGCGTCCCCTTCTTGAAGACGATCACGGCGTTCTTCGTGAACGACTCGAAGGTCGCGTTGTCGTCGAACGGGAACGGCGGCATGACGATGCGCACCCCGACCTGGAAGCCGCTGCGGACCTTGAGCTTCGGGTCGACGCCGTGGGCCAGGTCCCAGAGGAAGAGCCCGATCGGCGTCAGCATGCCCTCCTGCTGGATGAAGATCGTCGGGTAGCCGAAGCGTGACGTGAACTCGAGCGGGTAGATGCCGTTGTTGTTGACGATGCAGTTGACGTCGATGTAGCCGACGTAGCCCTCCTCGGCCAGGCGCGGCGCCATCTTCAGGAGCGTCTGCTCGAAGATCTTGTTGGGCTCGCTCCAGAACATCGTGGTGCCCATCTCCCCCGTGGGAGGGCCGCTGTTTCCCGGGAAGAGCTTCTTGTGCTCGAAGTTCGTGTTGATCGGGTAGACGAAGCTCTTGCCGTTGAAGAACCCGCCGACCGCGACCTCGACGCCCACGACGCGCCTCTGCAGCTGGAAGACCTTGATCTCGTCGGAGAAGGCCTTCTTGTACGCCTCCAGCATGCGGACCACGTCCTGCCCGTCCTCCTCGTCGCCGACGAACAGGCGGCGCTTGACGTTGCCGGCCGCGCCCGAGGGCTTGATGACGTAGCGCGTCGGGTTCTCCTGCACGTAGGCGATCGCCTCGTCGAAGTTGTCGAAGTCGCGGTAGGGGATGATCGTCACGCCGGCCTTCTTGAGCTCCTCCTGGCCGAAGGAGCGGTCGTCCTCGAGGCGGTCCGTGTACGGCGTGCCGCCGACGACCGCCTTGCCCTTCGCGCGCAGCGCCACCGCCTTCTCGCCCTGGCCGAGCGTGTCGTCGAAGACGATCACGTCCGCCCAGTCGACGTCCTTCTCCCAGTCGTCGGTCTTCGG
>DASXAG010000028.1:0-36249 GCA_036406835.1 Thermoanaerobaculia bacterium | reverse complement strand
GAGCTCGACGCGCGCATCACCGAGACCTCCGCCGAGTGGCCTGCCGACCGGCTCGGCGTCGTCGAGCGGAACGCCGTCCGCATCGGGCTGTTCGAGCTCGAGCGGGGGGACGTCCCCCCGGAGGTGGCCATCGACGAGGCGGTCGAGCTCGCCAAGCGGTTCGCCGGCGAGGACGCCGGGCGCCTCGTGAACGGCATCCTCGGCCGGCTCGTGCGGGAGGCGCCGAGGCCATGAGCGAGCCCGACGCCGTCGCGCGCCTCCAGGAGCTGCTCGTGAAGGTCGAGGCCGCGCGCGCGGAGCTGGAGCACACGGAGGACCCCGAGGAGACCGTCCGCGTGCTCGAGGAGCTCTCGGCGCTGGCGAAGGAGGTTCAGGCCGAGGTCGAGCGCGCCCGCAGGGACACCGATGCATCGGCTTGACGAGCTGCGGCGCCTGGCCGACGAGTTCCTCGCGGGCCTCCCGTTCGCCGCGGAGCTCGGACGGCTCGAGGAGGCTCTCCGCTACTCGCTCCTCGGCGGCGGCAAGCGCATCCGCCCGGTGCTCTGCCTGGCGACGGGGGAGGCGCTCGAGCGCCCGCCGGAGGAGCTGCTCCCCGCGGCGTGCTCGCTCGAGCTCGTGCACACGTTTAGCCTCGTCCACGACGACCTGCCCGCGCTCGACGACGACGACCTGCGCCGCGGCGTCCCGACCTGTCACGTCGTCTTCGGCGAGGCGACCGCGATCCTGGCGGGCGACTCGCTCCTGACCCACGGCCTCGGGATGTTCGCGCAGTATCCCCGGGGGGATTCGTACGCCGCCGCGAAGGTGCGCGTGCTCCAGACCGTGGTCGACGCGATCGGGACCCACGGAATGATCGGCGGCCAGGCCGCGGACCTCGAGGCCGAGAAGGAGACCGATCCGACCGCCGAGCTCGTCGGGAAGATCCACGAGAACAAGACGGGCCGCCTCATCCGCGCGTCGCTGCTCTCCGGCGCGATCCTGGCGGGCGCCGGCGAGGATGCGCTGGCGCGCGTCGACCATTACGGCCGCCGGATCGGGCTCGCGTTCCAGATCAAGGACGACCTGCTCGACGTGGAAAGCGACGCGGCGACGCTCGGCAAGGCGGCCGGGAAGGACTCGGCCCACGGCAAGGCCACGTTCCCGGGAGTGTGGGGCGTCGAGCGCTCGCGCGAGCTCCTCGCGGAGAACGTGAACGAGGCCGTCGTCATCGCGTCGTCGCTGCCGGGCGGCGGGGGAGTCCTGCCCGAATTGGCGAGGTTCGTGGGCAGCCGGAAGTCGTAGTTGTCAGTTATCCGTCATCAGTAATCAGTTTGAAACTGAAGACTGAGAACTGAAGACTGACAACTTCCCATGAAGGCCTTCGTCCAGACCGCGATCGGCCGCTTCGAGGAGCGGGAGCTTCCGCGGCCCTCGGCCGGGCCGGGCGAGGTCGTGCTGCGGATGCGCGTGACGCTGACGTGCGGCACCGACGTCAAGATCCTGCGCCGCGGCCACTCGAAGGTCGCGCTGCCGGTCACGATGGGGCACGAGGTCTGCGGCGAGGTCGCGGAGCTCGGAGACGGAGTCTCCGGCTGGAGGCTCGGCGAGCGCGCGGCGCCCGGCGTGTCCGGTCCGTGCGGCCGCTGCGACGCCTGCGCGGGCGGCCGGGCGAACCTCTGCTCCGGATCTCCCGCGTGGATGTGGGGGACCTTCGCCGAATACGTGCGGATCCCGGCCGGCATCGTCGCGGCGAGCCTCCACCGCGTTCCCGACGGCGTGTCGGACGAGGGCGCCGCGTTCCTGGATCCCCTCGCGTCGGTGATCCACGGCTGGAACCGCCTGGGCCGGCCCGGGGCCGGGTCGACGATGCTCGTCTACGGCGCGGGCGCGCTCGCGTTCCTGTGGGCGGCCGTCGCGTCGCGGCGCGGAGTCGACGTGACGATCGCCGGTCGCCGGAGCGACCGCGCGGGACTCGCCGAGCGCTACGGCGCCCGCTTCCTTGACGTCTCGGCCGGTCCTCCGGAGGCCGCGTCGTACGACGCCGCGGTCGACGGCACGGGCGACCGCGCGATCTGGGAGCGGCTGCCGGCGCTCGTGCGTCCCGGCGGCCGGGTCCTGCTCTTCGGGGGCTGCGCGCCGGGGACGGCCGTGACCTTCGACGCCGCGCGTCTTCACTACTCGGAGATCTCGCTCATCGGCTCGTTCCACTACACGCCACAGGAGGCGCGCGAGTCGCTGGAAGCGCTCGCCTCGGGCGCGGTCGATCCGGCGCCGCTCATCGCCGGGCGGGGCGCGCTGTCGGACTTGCCGCGCTTCCTCGAGGCGCAGCAGCGGGGAGAGGGAGTGCGCTATGCGATTCGCGGCTGAGATTCTTCTGCTCGGGCTGATGGCAAGCGCGCCGGTCCGGGTCGGTCCGGGATCGACGGCCGAGTTCGCGACGGCGGCCGAGGGCGCCCGGTTGCTCGGGACGCGCGACGTATTCGTCGGCGCGATGAGCGCGTTCGACCGGCAGGCCCGGCTCAAGACCGACCGGGAAGTCTCCGAGGAGGAGTACCTGTCTTTCGTCGCCCGCCAGACGCGGGACTGGACGGAGGCCGAGACGGACGCGCTGCGGGCGATCCTCGAGCGATTCCGGGCCCTCACCGCGAATCTCGATCTCGCGTTGCCGGCCGCCGTCCACTTCGTCAAGACCACGGGCGAGGAGGAGGGCCGGGCCGCCTACTGCCGCGACTCGGCGGTGATCCTCCCGGCGAACGTGATCGGGGGCGATCCGGCCGAGCTCGAGAAGACGGTCTTCCACGAGCTCTTCCACATCTACAGCCGGCACCATCTCGAGAAGCGCCCGGCGCTCTATCGGATCCTGGGCTTCGAGGTCTACCCGGAGATCGCCTTGCCCAAGTCCCTTCGGCCGCGCAAGATCACCAACCCGGACGCGCCGCTGATCGACTCCGTCATCCGCGTGCGCGTGGGCCCGGAGGGCCAGCGGCGGCCCGTCACCCCGGTCCTGCTCGCCACGACCGAACACTACGACGTGAAGAGGGGCGGAGAGTTCTTCGACAGCATGGAGTTCCGCCTGCTGGTCCTCGACGAGCGCGACGGGCAATTCGCATTCGCCCCGTCGGCCGACGGCCGGCCCCGGCTGCTCGAGCCCGGGGCCGTCCCCGATTACCTCGAGCAGATCGGCCGCAACACCCGCTACATCATCCATCCCGAGGAGATCCTCGCGGACAATTTCGTCCTGCTGATTCGGCCCTCGGGGCCGCCGCCGACGCCGGGGATCCTCGACCGGCTCCGCACGATCCTGACCGCCCCGACGCCGCACCCGCAGTAGACTCCGCACAACCGAGGAGGGCGCGCATGCCGCAATCTCCCAATGCCGAGCTCGCGAGACGCTGGTTCCGCGAAGTGTGGAACGAGAAGATCGACGCCACGGTCACCGAGCTTCTCGATCCGAACATCGTCGGACAGATGGAGGGCGTCGAGGTCCGCTCGCCGCAGGATTTCCTGAAGGCGCGCGCCGGTCTTCTCGACGCGTTTCCCGACATCGCCGTCACCGTGGACGACGTCGTCTCGGAAGGGGACAACGTCGTCGTGCGCTGGTCCGCGTCCGGCACGCACAAGGGAGCCGGGCTCGGGATTCCTCCGAGCCACCGCCGCGTCTCGTTCCGCGGCATGAGCTGGATCGTCGTCGCGAACGGCCGCATCGTGAAGGGCTGGGACTCCTGGAACCTCGGCCAGCTTTTCGCGCAGCTGACGGCGCCCGGAGCCTGAGATGGAGGCCCGCGCCACGAACCCACCGGCTCCTGCCGACTACCTCAAGACCCGGGCGGCGTTCATCGGACCCGGATGGTGGCTGCCGTGGATCGGTGGCCTGGCGTACGTGATCGGTTCGTCGGTGGGAGTCCGCTACGTCGGTCGCCACAGTGGCGAATTCGGCCACCCGGGCGACAATCCGCCCTGGTGGTTCATCCGGACCGACTTCGTCCAGGGAATCTGTCTCGGCGCGGGCATCGTCCTCTGTCTCGTGATCGCGATCCTGACCTGGAAGCGATATCCCGGGAACACCCGAGCGATGCTCTGGGTGAACATCCTGTGGAGCGGCGGCGGAGCCTGGAAAGCCATCCTCATCGCGCTCAACACCCGTCATCTCTTCGACCCGACGCGAGCGGAGACCTCTCGTTGGCCAACCTTCAACTCCTGGCAGACCGATCCGCTGATCTGGACGGGCTGGGTCGCGGTCATGGTCGGCGCGCTCGCCTTCGCCTCGTGGCCGGGGCTCGTGGCGCTCCGAAAGCGCCGCGGCTAGCCTGGCTCGTCTCTTGCTCCTCGAAACCGCATGAGGAGACTGTCGGTCTTCGAGAGCGTCACCCTGGACGGATACTTCACGGGCCGCGACGGCGACCTGAGCTGGGCTCACGCCGGCGCCGACGATCCCGAGTTCGGCCGGTTCATCGCGGGGAACGCGAGCGGAGAGGGGACGCTGCTCTTCGGCCGCAAGACGTACGAGATGATGGTCGCGTACTGGCCGACCCCCGCGGCCGCGAAGAACGACCCGAAGGTGGCCGAGGGCATGAACCACATGACGAAGCACGTCTTCTCGCGCTCGCTCGAGAACGCGTCGTGGTCCCACACGACGGTGATGAAGGGCGACCTCGGGCACGAGGTCGTCGACCTCAAGGAGGGCGCGGCGACGGACCTCGTGATCCTGGGGAGCGGCAGCCTCGTCGCGCAGCTCGCGGGGACCGGCCTCATCGACGAGTACCAGCTGGTCGTGTGCCCGGTCGTCCTCGGCGGCGGGCGGACGCTGTTCGAGGGCCTCGCGAAGCGGCTGGATCTCCGGCTGACCGAGAGCCGCGCGTTCGCGAACGGGAAGGTCTTCCTCCGGTACGCGGCCGGGTCCTGAGCCGCGCCTACGCCGTCTCCTTCTCGAAGATTCTGTCGAGCCGCCGGTAGCTCGTCTCGACCCCCGACTCCATTCCGGACCGGAGCACGCCGTCGCGGATCTCGCGGGTCTCGTAGCGCATCGTCTGCGTCAGCGTCGTCAGGCCGCCGGTCTCCGTCAGCACGATCGTGTTGAGACCCTCGCCGGGATACCACGGCTGCTCGAACGCCTCGGTCGAGACGAGGCGCTCCGGCGCGACGATCTCCTTGAAGACGCCGCCGGTCGCCATCTCGTGGCCGTCCCCGTCGCGGCGCCACACCCAGCGGTAGCGGCCGCCGACGCGCAGGTCCATCTCGCAGACCGGCATCGACCAGCCGTCGGGGCCGAGCAGCCACCGCTGGAGCAGCTCGGGCTTCGTGTGCGCGTCCCACACGAGCCGGCGGGGCGCGCGGAACACGCGCGTCATCACGATCTCGCGCTCGCTGGGAGTCGTGATCCTCAACGCGCCTCCGGTCGTCGTCTTCGTCGTCATGGTGACCTCCTCACTTTTTTCGGGGATGTCGTTCGGGCTTCGATTTGTCCTTCGCGAGATCGTCGAGCAGGGCGTCGAGGCGCCGGAAGTTCGCGGTCCACAGCTCGCGGAAGCCCTCGGCCCAGCCCGCGATCTGCTCGAGCGGCTCCGGGTTCAGCGTGCAGACGCGGAGCCGTCCCTCGCGCCGCTTCTGGATGAGGCGGGCGCGCTCGAGGCAGGCGACGTGCTTCGAGACCGCCTGCTGGGTCATGCGGAACGGGCGCGCGAGGTCGGTGACCGACGCCGGCCCCTCGGCGAGGCGGGCCAGGATCGCCCGGCGGGTCGGGTCGGACGCGGCGGCCATGGCGAGGTCCAGGCTCGGTGAATCCACAACCGAATAGTTGTGTATTAGAGAGGCCCTGTCAAGCGAGAAAATGGCGACCATGAACTACGCACGCCTCGTGGCCGCCGCGGTCGCCGCCCTGGTCGTCTTCTGCGCCTACGGTTTCCTGGTCAACGGGACGCTGATCCGCGGCGACTATGCGCAGTACTCGGTGGTCTACCGGTCGGCGGACGCCCTTCCCGAGTACGTGCCCTACGGCCTGGCCGGCACGTTCGTCGCGATGCTGGCGCTCGCGCTGATGTACGCCAAGGGGTTCGAGGGCGGCAGCGGGGCGGCCGAGGGGGCGCGGTTCGGGGCGCTCGTCGGGATCTTCGTGGCCTGCACCCACGTCGTCGACAACTACGTCACGCTGAACATCGGCCCGCGTCTCGCCACGGAGATGGCCGTGGCGGCGTTCTTCCAGTGGGTTGCGGTCGGCGTCGTGGTCGGCCTCGTCTACCGGCCGGGGCGTCGCGCCGGCGCCCCGGCACCTTAAGACGGCGCCTGCGCGCTCCGGTTGTGGTACACCAAGGATTCCGAAAGGAGTCGCCAATGCGCGTCCCATCTCGAAGGGCGTGGGCGGCCGGCGCGGCCGGTGCAGCTCTGGCTCTGACGCTGCTCGTGGTTTCCTGCGGCAAATCGGACTCGGTCACCAACCCCATGACCTCGCCCGCGGCCGCCGTCAGCCTCGACGGAGCCTGGTCCGGGACCTTCCGGGCGAACACGGCCGGCTGCACCTCGCCGGTCACGGTCACGATCCAGCAGAACGGGTCCGACGTCCGGGGCATCTTCGCCGCCGACAACTGCAAGATCCGCGGCGCGCTCATCGCCACCCTCTCCGGCACCGCCCTGAACGGCAAGATCGAGATGAGCGGCTGCAAGGGCGGCGCGGTGATGGGGACGGCGTCGGCCTCGGCGATGTCGGTGCAGCTCGGCGACTTCTGGTCGCCCTCCGACTTCGGCGACAAGATCCTCCTCTACGGCGGCGCGGTCACGCTGCAGAAGTGAGCGGCCGGCGCCGGGAGGCGCCCCATCGCTAGCGTCCTCTCCCATCCCGCCGTCCCGATCGCGATCGCGGCGGTGGCCGGGCGGGACGCGGTGCCCCGCCGCCTCGCGGTCGCGGCCTGCGCGGCGAGCGTGCTGCCGGACGCGGACGCGCTGGGCTACTGGGCGGGCGTGCCGTACGACGCGCCGCTCGGCCATCGCGGCTTCACCCACTCCTTCTTGTTCGCCGCGCTGCTGGCGGCGGCCGCCGCGGCGTTCGCCCGGCGGCTGGGCGCGTCGCGCGGGGTCGCCTTCGGCGCGGTCTTTCTCGCGGGCGCCTCGCACGGCGTGCTCGACGCGCTCACGACGGGCGGCATGGGCGTCGCGTTCCTGAGTCCCTTCTCGAACGCGCGCTTCTTCCTGCCGTGGCGCGTGATCCAGGTCTCGCCGATCGGCGTCGGGCGCTTCTTCTCGGAGCGGGGCGTGCGGATCCTGCGCTCGGAGCTGACGTGGGTCTGGCTGCCGTGCGCGGCGGCGGCAGGGATCGGGATCGCCGCGCGGAGGCTGCTCGGCCGCCGATAGCCTCGCCAGTCGGTCCGTATACTGAGCGTGACATCCATGAAGACGCTCGTGTCGGCGCTCCTCGCGACGCTCGCCCTTGGCAGTGCGCTGGGCCAGACGACGGCGCGGTACCCGATCCAACCCGTCAACCGGCTCTCGCACGGCGGCCCGTTCGGCGGGCGGATCCTCTCGCTGGCGGCGGATCCTCGGGATGCGAGCGTCCTCTACGCGGGAACCGAGTTGGGACTCTTCAAGAGCGTCGATACGGGTGCGAGCTGGAGCGTGCTGCCGCTCGGGCGTTCGGGCCTCAACACGGTCAGCGGCCTTTTCGGCGACAGCGTCGACGGCATCTTCATCAGTCCCTCGAATCCGTCGCTCGTCTTCGCGTCGGTCCAGGCGCTGGCTCAGGGTGGTTCTCCTCCTCCGATCCAGGACCCGCTCGTGAGAAATCTCTACCGGAGCGACGACGGCGGGCAGAGCTGGCGTCTTTTCTTGAACGATGGGCCGTTGGAGGAGCCGTTCTCGGTCTCGATCGCGGCGGGTTACGTCTACGTCAATTCGCAGGGGGACGGACATCCGCTGCGCAGCACGGACGAGGGCCTGACCTACACGCTGCTTCCTCTACTCGACTGCCTGTCGATGGCCGTGGACCCGCTGGCTCCGACAACGGTATACGCGGCCGTCCGGTCGACGTATCCGCAGGTGGACATCGTCTCCAGTACGAACGGAGGCGACACCTGGGAGCCGACCCTGCTCCAGGGGGTCGGCGCTGCTCGGCTTCACGTCGACGCGTCGATGCATCGCACCGTGTATGCCGAGGGCGACGGCCTCTACCGCAGTGACGACGGCGGCGCACACTGGACAGCGAACCTGTGGCCGGTCGCCACGCCGATCGCGGCGTTCGTGCCGAACGCCGGCGGACGAAGCTATGCCGCGTCGGCCGCCGGCGGCATCTACGAGAGCCTGGATCGGGGAACCACGTGGACTCATGTCGGCGACGTGCCGAGCGGGATCCTGTCGCTGGCCGCGGCCGGCGACTCGCTCCTGGCGGGAGCGAATGGAGACGGCGTCTTTCGCTCCGACGACCGCGGCGCGACCTGGACGGCCCACAACGGCGGCCTCGACGCCGCACCTGTCGACGTCGTGGTGGCGGCTCCGAGCGCTCCCGGGACCGCGTACGCGCTGTCGGCGGGCTTTGCCCGGACGACCGACTTCGGACGGACCTGGTCCGTCGATCCGTTCGCGCCCGTCGCGTTCCATGGAGACGCGAACCCGTATCCGGCGACGCCGCGAGGCTCTCTGGCGGTCGACCCGACGGATTCCAGCGTCGTGTACGCCTCGGGCGCCATGGCGGGAGTGCTGCGGAGCGACGACGGCGGCGCGACCTGGTCGCCCACTTTTCCGATCGAAACCTTCGTGATGTCCATCGCTGTCTCGCCCCAGGCGCCCGCGACCGTCTACGCGGCCGCCGGTCACATCTGGAAGACTTTTGACAGGGGCGGGAGCTGGCAGCAGGTCGGGGGTGACTTCCCCTCCAGCGCGCAGATCGTCGCGGCGGACCCGACGGATCCGAACTTCCTCTACGCCTCGGACGGAGACTTCTGGCGCAGCGACGATTCGGGCATGAGCTGGTCGCGAATTCACACCGACCAGGAACTGGGAGGCTCGTGGGTATCCGCGATCGTGGCCGACGCCTCGCATCCCGGAATGATTTACGCGCTAGCGGGCGGCCTCTGGAAGAGCCTCGATCGCGGAACGAGCTGGACCCAGGTCCAACTTCCCGCGTTCCGTGGCGCCAACGCCCTCGCCGTCGACGCTCGCGGCGTCGTCTCCGTCGGCACCCTGACGTTCCCGACGCACAGCCCGCAGCCGATCCCCGACACACCGCTGCGCAGTTTCGACGGCGGCGAGACGTGGCGTCCGATCGCGCCGTGGGGAGTGCGAGTCGGCCCGATCGGCTTCGTGTCCTCGATCTCGGCCGACAGCGAGGGGCGTGTGTATCTCGGAACCGGCTCCAACGGCGTCTGGCAGACGACCGGGCGCATCCCGAGCACCCTCCCTTCACGCTGATCGTCGGGGCAGACGGTAGACTTCCTCCTCCGGAGGTCTCCGATGCCCACCGCTCCCGCCCTCTTCCGCGTCGCGCTCGAGGTGTCGAGCCCCGAGAAGGCGCTCGCGTTCTACTCCGAGCTCTTCGGCGCGCCCGGGCGCATGGTCGGCGGGGGCCGGGTCTACTTCGACTGCGGCCCGGTGATCCTCGCGCTCGTGGACGTGTCCGGGCAGAGGAAGAGGCTCCGGCCGTTTCCGCAGCACCTCTACTTCGCGGTGGCGGACCTCGAGGCGTTCCACGAGAGGGCGGCGGCGCTGGGCTCCCTCTCGAAGCACGAGGTCCACGGCGAGAAGGGCGGCGTCATCGGGACGCGTCCCTGGGGCGAGCGTTCGTTCTACGCGGAGGACCCCTTCGGCAACCGGCTGTGCTTCGTCGACCAGAAGACGCTGTTCACGGGGGAGCGCCGCGGATGAGCGACACGGAGAAGAACAAGAAGACCGTGATGGCGTTCTACGACCTGATGTTCAACCAGTGCAAGCCCGCCGAGGCGATCGAGCGCTACGCGGGGAAGACCTACACGCAACACAACCCGAAGGTCGCCGACGGCAAGCAGGCGTTCGTCGACTACTTCGTCCGGATGGCGGAGGAGTATCCCGGCAAGAGGGTCCACTTCCGGCGCGCGATCGCGGAGGGCGACTACGTCGTGCTGCACTGCTTCCAGGAGTGGCCGGGGGAGAGCAACTGGGCCGGCATCGACATCTTCCGGCTGGATCCCGACGGCCGGATCGTCGAGCACTGGGACGTGCTGCAGCCGATCCCGGCGATCTCCGCCAACAACAACACGATGTTCTGAGGAGGCGGCCGATGCCCGTCCGATTCGAGCACATCGATCCCATCCTGCGGGTCGCCGACATGGCGCGGAGCGTGGCGTACTACGTGGACGTCCTCGGCTTCGCGAATGCGCCGTGGGGCAACGGCGACTTCACCCACGTCGGACGCGACGGGCGCGGCATCTACCTCTGCCGGGACGGACAGGGCCGGGGCGGCGCCTGGGTCTGGGTCGGCGTCAGCGACGTGCGGGCGCTCCACGCGACTCTTCGCGAGCGCGGCGCGGTCATCCGCTCCGAGCCGGCGAATTTCCCGTGGGCGCTCGAGATGCAGGTCGAAGATCCGGACGGCAACGTCCTCCGATTCGGCTCCGACCCGGAGGACTCGGCGACGGGCTCGCCCCGGGATCCGTAGAACGGGTGGGAGGTCTCCATGAGACGCCACCGAATGCTCGCCGCCTTCCTTCTTGCCGCCGCGCCTCTCGCCGCGTCCGACTCGGTCCCGCCGAATCCCGCGATCGACATGGAGGCGCACCTGCGCCTCTCCGCCGAGGCGGCGAGGCTCCGCGAGACGCACCGCGTGAGCGAGGAGGAGTTCCTCCGCATGAGCGGCGAGCCGGGAACCGTCGTCCTCGACGCGCGGAGCGAGGCGATGTACGACTTGCGCCACGTCCGGGGCGCCGTCAACCTGAGCTTCCCGGACTTCACCGCCGACCGGCTCGCGGAGATCATTCCGGACAAGGCGACGCGGATCCTGATCTATTGCAACAACAACTTCCAGAACGACCCGAAGGCTTTCGCGCTCAAGGCCCCGGCGGCATCGCTCAACCTCTCGACCTACGCGACGCTCTACATGTACGGATATCGGAACGTGTACGAGCTGGGTCCTTACCTCGACGTTCGGACCTGCCGGGTGAAGCTCGAGCCGGCACTCTAAGGGTCCCCGCGCCCGGGCGGCACGCCCTGCGGGGACCGCAGACGGCTAGAATCCGGCCGATGGATCCCTGGCCGCCCCTTCCCCTCGAGGGCTGGGCCGACACGTACGCGACGCTGCACCTCTGGACGCAGATCGTCGGCAAGATCCGCCTCGTCTCGATGCCGCCGCTCAACCACTGCTGGAACGTCACGCTCTACGTGACCTCGCGGGGATTGACCACCGGGCTCATGCCCTGCGGCGAGCGCACGTTTCAGATCGACTTCGACTTCCTGGACCAGCAGCTCCGGATCGCGTGCGGGGACGGCGCGACCGGGACGGTTCCGCTGCGCCCCCAGTCGGTCGCCGCGTTCTACCGCCGCCTCTTCGACGAGCTCGAGCGGCTCGGCCTGAGGGTCCGGATCTACGGCACGCCCAACGAGGTCGCGGAGCCGATCCCCTTCGACCGCGACGAGCGCCACGCCGCCTACGATCCGGACGCCGCGCGGCGTTTCGGGAGGGTGCTGCAGCAGTCGGACCGCGTCTTCCAGCTCTTCCGCGCGCGCTTCATCGGCAAGTGCAGCCCGATCCACTTCTTCTGGGGCGCGCCCGACCTGGCCGTGACGCGTTTCTCGGGGCGGCCGGCGCCGGTCCATCCCGGCGGCGTGCCCGGCCTGCCGGACCGCGTGACGCGCGACGCCTACTCGCACGAGGTCAGCAGCGCCGGCTTCTGGCCCGGCGGCGGTCCGATCGCGTATCCCGCGTACTACGCGTATGCGTATCCCGAGCCTCCCGGATTCGCCCAGGCGCGCGTCCGCCCCGACGCGGCCTTCTACTCGACGGACCTCAAGGAGTTCATCCTGCCGTACGACGCGGTACGGACGGCGGCGTCGCCCGACGAGACGCTCCTCGCGTTCCTGCAGTCGACGTACGAGGCGGCCGCGAACGCGGGCGGCTGGGACCGCGCGGCGCTGGAGCGGAGATGAGCGCCGGCGACCTCGACGTCAAGATGGCCGTGTACCGGCACTTCGCGGAGACGGCGCGGCGTCCCTCGCCCGAAGAGGTCGCGTCGCGCGCGGGCCTGCCGGTCTCGGACGTGCGCGACGCCTACGCGCGGCTGCGCGCGCAGCGCGTGCTGGTGCTCGAGGACGACGGCGTCTCCATCCGCATGGCGCCGCCCTTCTCGGGAATCCCGACGCAGCACGTGGCCGTCGCCGGCGGGAAGCGGTACTTCGCGAACTGCGCGTGGGACGTCTTCGGAATCATCGCGGCTCTTCGGAAAGGCGGCGCCGTCGAGTCCCGCTGCGAGCAGACGCTGGAGCCGCTGCGCCTCGAGATCGGCCCCGGCGGCCCCGAGCCGCCTCCGGAGGGCTGGCTCTTCCACTGCGCCGTGCCCGCCGCGCACTGGTGGGACGACATCGTCCTCACCTGAAGCCGCATGCTCTTCTTCCGGTCGGAAGAAAGGGTCCGAGAGTGGTGCGAGGGGCTGGGGATTCCGGTGCGCCCGCTCGTGCGGCTGGACCAGCTCTGGGGGCTCGCGGTCGCCTGGTACGCGACGCGGCTCGAGACGACGTCGCGGCGGCCGCAGCCCGAGGAGATGCGAAGGATCTTCGCGGGCCTCGGCCTCGCGGGCCCGTTCTGGGATCCGCAGGCGGACCGGTTCTAGTCATAGACTCGACGGCTCATGCCCCGGCACATCGCGTTCCTGCGCGCCCTCAACGTGGGCGGGCAGCACATGGTCAGGATGGACCATCTGCGCCGCCTCTTCGAGAAGCTGGGCCACGCGGAGGTCGAGACCTTCATCGCGAGCGGCAACGTCGTCTTCGCGTGCGCCTCGAAGAACGCGCGGACGCTCGAGCGCGCGATCGCGGCGCACCTCGAGAAGGAGCTGGGCTATCCGGTCGCCACGTTCATCCGCTCGCCGGTCGAGCTCGCGGCGATCGGAAGCTACCGCGCCTTCTCCGGCAAGGACGCCGGTGCGGATTCCCGGCTGCACGTCGGCTTTCTCTCCGACAAGCCCGCGGCCGCGGCGGTCCGGGAGCTCGAGGGCATGAAGACCGGCGTCGACGCGTTCCGGGTCCGCGAACGCGAGGTCTACTGGAGCATCCGCGGGGGATTCAGCGACTCGAAGTTCTCGGGCGCGAAGCTCGAGAAGCTCCTCGGCGTCCAGGCGACGTTCCGCAACCTGAACACGGTCCAGAAGCTCGCCGAGAAGTACACGTGACCCCTCGCAGGGCGTGAACAAGGCGGTGATCCTCGCCGCCGGAGCCGGCAGCCGGATGCGCCGATCGAACGGCGCCGGCGGCTCCGTCGCGCTGGATCCCGGGCAGGCGGCCGCGGCGGACGCGGGGCTCAAGTGCCTGATCCCGGTCCCGAGGCCGTTCCTCGACTACGTGCTGTCGGGGATGGCGGACGCGGGCATCGAGGAGGTCTGCCTGGTCATCGGGCCCGGGGGCGAGGCGCACCCGATCCGTCAGCGGTACGCGAGTCTGCCCACGCGCCGGCTCTCCGTCCGTTTCGCCGTCCAGGAGTCGCCGCGGGGGACCGCGGACGCCGTACTCGCCGCGGAAACGTTTTCTGCCGGCGGCGATTTCCTCCTCGCGAACGCGGACAACTATTATCCGCTCGTGGCCTACCGCGCGCTTCGGGCCCTGGGGGAGCCGGGGCTGCCCGTCTTCGCGCGCGAGACGCTGACGCGCCGCGGCAACGTCCCGGCGGAGCGCGTCGGACGGTACGCGACGCTTCGGATCGGCGCGGACGGCTACCTCGAGACGATCGCGGAGAAGCCGGGCGCCGCGGCGGTGGCCCGCGAGCGCGGGCCGGTGCTCGTGAGCATGAACCTCTGGCGCTTCTCGGCCGGTATCTTCGAGGCCTGCCGGCGGGTGCCCGTGTCCGAGCGCGGCGAGCGCGAGCTGCCGCAGGCGGTTCAGCTCGGAATCGACGCGCTCGGGCTGAGGTTCCGCGCGGTTCCCTGCGACGAGGACGTGCTGGACCTCTCGACGCGCGCGGACGTCGCGCCGGTCGAGCGCGCGCTCGCCGGAGTCGAGGTGCGCCTGTGAGCGTCGGCGGCGAGAAGCTGAACGCCATCGACGAGATTCTCCAGGCGGAGGGGCTGAGCGCTTCCGAGGCGCGGCGCAAGCTCGAGCTGTTCGAGCAGGTCGACGCGGCGCTCGCCGCGACGTCGGACGCGGGCGGAGCGGGCGAGCCGCCTCGGCGCTGGTTCGTCCCGGGCCGCATCGAGGTCCTGGGCAAGCACACCGACTACGCCGGCGGCCGCAGCCTCCTGTGCACCGCGGGCCGCGGCTTCTGCGTCGCGGCCGCCCCCCGCGCGGACCTCACCGTCCGCATCACCGACGTCGCCCGCGGGCTCACGGCGGAGGTCGCGCTCGACGCGGACCTCGCTCCGGACGCGACCGGCTGGGAGATCTACGCCCAGGCGGTCGCCTCGCGCGTCGCGCGGAACTTCCCGGGGAACCTGCGCGGCGCCGAGATCGCATTGGGGAGCGACCTGCCGCGCGCCTCCGGTCTCTCGAGCTCGAGCGCGCTGGTCGTGTCGCTGTTCACCGCGATCGCCGCGGTCAACATGCTCGAGCGCCATCCGGCGTACGCCGCCAACATCCAGAGCCCGGAGGACCTCGGCGCGTACCTCGGCGGTGTCGAGAACGGACGGGGTTTCCGGGAGCTGGACGGCGAGGGCGGCGTCGGCACGTTCGGGGGCAGCGAGGACCACGTCGCGATTCTCTGCGGGAAGCGCGGGCAGCTCGCGCAGTACGTCTTCGACCCGGCGCGCCGCGAACGCACGATTCCGCTCGAGGAGGAGTGGAGCTTCGTCATCGGGGCGAGCGGGATCCCCGCGGACAAGAGCGGCGACGCGCGCGAGAAGTACAACCGCCTGCCCCTGGCCGTGAAGGCGATCCTGGATCTCTGGAACCGCTCCGCGAAGCGGTCGGACGCGAGCCTGTACGCGGCGGCCCTCGCCGTCCCCGACGCTCCCGACCGGATCCGCAACCTCGTGCGGGTCCTCCCGGTGCCGGACTTCTCGCCGAATTTCCTGACGGGGCGCCTCGACCAGTTCCTCGAGGAGTCGTTCACGCTCATCCCGCAGGTCGGCGACCTGTTCGCGCGCGGCGAGGTCGTGCTGGCGGGGCCGCTCGTCGACCGCTCGCAGGAGCTCGCGGAGAGGTTCCTCGACAACCAGATCCCGGAGACGGTGACGCTCGTCCGTTCCGCGCGCCAGCTCGGCGCGGCGGCGGCGTCCGCGTTCGGCGGCGGCTTCGGCGGGAGCGTGTGGGCGCTCGTGCGGACCGAGGACGCGGAGTCGTTCCGCAAGCGCTGGGCGGAGCGTTACGCGCAGGAGTTTCCGCACCCGACGCAGCGGTCACGCTTCTTCACGACCCGACCCGGACCGGCGGCGGTGGAGCTGTAGTTTCGCGGTCGACCAGCCGGCCGTCATCCCGAGCGCAGCGAGGGATCCCGGACTCGATCGCGTCGTCTCATGACAGGGCGGGATCCCTCGTCGCTCGCTTTCGCAGCGCTCCTCGGGATGACGGCGTGAGGAAGGCTACTTCGCCGCCCCGATCGCCTCCGCCAGCGGCGGCGCGGCCTTCGGATTCTGCGCCCGCCAGTCCTTCCCGAGCAGCGCCGCCGCCGTCGCCGCGATCTGGCCCTGCGTCACGCGCGGCGCGTTCTTCCGCTCGCCGAGCGGCGGCGTGTCCGGGCCCAGCACCGCGATCCACATGTTCTCGGCGCCCTCGACGTTCCAGTCGTGGTGCTTCCAGTTCTCGGGCCCGTCGCCGCGTCCGTGGTCGGTCGTGATGAGGAAGGTCGTCTGGTCCTTGTACTCCGGCATCGCCTGCATCGCGGTCCAGAGCTCGCGCACGTAGGCGTCCACGTTGTGGGCGGTCTGGAGCACGAGGTCGTAGCGGCCGTTGTGCGCCCACTCGTCGGTCTCGCCGTACCCGACGAAGAGCAGCCGCGGCTTCTTCGCCGCGACGTAGCCGAGGAGCGTCTCCTGGAGCAGCCCGTCCCAGGGCATGTCCGAGAACTCGCGCGTGACCGTCCGGTAGAGCTTGTTGACGAGCTCCTCGCGGGAGCCGGGACCGATGGCCCCGGGGAACGGCGTCTCGTAGGCGACCCGCATGTCGAGCCCGCTGCGCTCGCGGTTGAAGATGTCGTTGAAGACGTCCCAGCCGCCGACGACGCCGGCCCGCCCGCGGAGCTCCGGCAGACCGTTCAGCCACTCGAAGACCGAGACGTTCGGGTTCCTGCCGAACTCGTTCTTGTCGATGCGCGGATCGGGCGTCCCGGTCACGATCTCGTTGTATCCGGGGTAGGAGAATTTGTAGCCGTTCTCGACCTGCGCGATCGAGCCCGCGTCGCGGTTCCCGTAGAGCTGCCCCTCCTTCGCGATCACCGTCCAGAAGAAGGGGAGGAGCAGCACGCGCCTCTCGGCCGCGCTCTCGCGCCAGAACGCCTTCTTGGTCGCGGGCTCGTCCTCGACGCCGCCCGGCTTCGTGGAGACGAGCGCCGTCTCGGCGCCGCGGAAGACCTCCTGCCAGCGCAGCCCGTCGGTCACGATGACGACGACGTTCTTCGTCTTGAAGGGGGCCGCGAAGAGCGGCAGGCTCGAGGCGAAGATCAGAAGCGCGGCCGCGACACGGAGCCTCATCGCCACCTCACGAAGTCCTCGCCCAGAACGCGGTCGTAGGCGGCGAGCACGCGGTCCACGTCCGCCTCCGTGACGCAGAGCGGCGGCTTCATCTTGATCACGTTGTGGTCGGGCCCGTCGGTCGAGAGCAGGATGCCGTGGTCCTTCATGCGCTCGACGACGTAGGCGGCCTGCCGGGCGGCGGGTGCGCGCGTCACGCGGTCCTGCGAGAGCTCGATCCCGAGGAAGAGCCCGAGGCCGCGGACGTCGCCGACGATCGGGTGGCGCTCGGACAGGCGCGCCAGGCCGAGCGCGAGCCGCCCGCCCACACGGAGCGCGCGCTCCTGAAGGCCCTCGTCGCGCATCACGTCGAGCACGGCGAGGCCGATCCGGCACGAGACGGGGTTGCCGCCGAAGGTATTGAAGTACTCCATGCCGTTGGCGAAGGAGGCGGCGATCGCCGGCGTCGTCACGACCGCGGCGAGAGGATGGCCGTTGCCGATGGGCTTGCCCATCGTGACGATGTCGGGGACGACGCCCTGCGTCTGGAAGGCCCAGAAGTGCGTGCCGACGCGGCCGAACCCGACCTGGACCTCGTCGGCGATGCAGACGGCGCCGGCCGCGCGCGCGTGGCGGTAGGCCGCGGCGAGGTAGCCGGGAGGCAGCTCGATCTGGCCCCCGCAGGAGAGCACGCTCTCGCACAGGAACGCGGCGGGGCTTCCGCGGCGGTCGTGGATCCTCGCGGCCGCCTCCCGGACGTGCTCCGCGTACTTCGCGCCGCGCTCGGGATCGTCCCGGCGGTGCGCGCCGCGGTAGTCGTCGGGCATCGGGACGATCTGGACCCACGGCGGCGGACCCGAGCCGCCGGGTCCGTCGAACTTGTAGGAGCTGACGTCGATCAGGCCCTGGGTGTTGCCGTGGTATCCGCCGCGGACCGCGATGACGTCCAGGCCGCGCGTGTGGGCGCGCGCCATCCGGAGCGCCAGCTCGTTGGCCTCGCTGCCCGAGCACACGAAGAAGCAGACCGAGAGCGGCTCGGGCAGCGTCGCGGTGAGCCGCCCCGCGAGCTCGACGATCGCGGGGTGGAGGTACCGCGTGTTGGTGTTGAGCACCGCCATCTGCTCGGCGCCGGCGCGGACGACGCGGGGATGGCCGTGGCCGACGTGCGCGACGTTGTTGACCAGGTCGAGGTACGCGGCGCCGGTCTCGTCGTACAGGTACTGCCCCGCGCCGCGGACGATCTCGAGCGGCGAGCGATAGGCGAGGGAGAGCGAGGGGCCCAGGCGCCGGCGCCGTTGCGCGCGCAGGTCCTCGGCGGAGGCGGGCGGCGCCGCCACGCGCTCCGGCTCGAGGCGCAGGATGAGATTCGGATCGGGCGAGAGCGACTTCCAGACCGCGCGCTGGCTCGCGCGGGCGACGCCCGGGAACTCGCCGTCGCGGTCGAGCAGGTCCGTGACGATCTGAAAGTGCACGTGGGGCGGCCAGTCGCCGTTGCCGGGAGGCTCGCCGATCGCGCCGATCCGCTGGCTCCGCGCGACGCGGTCGCCCACGGTCAGCCGGCGCAGCGATTCCGCCGACAGGTGTCCGAAGAGCGTGTAGAAGGGCGGCGCGCCGTCGGGGCGGTGCGCGAGGATGACGGTGGGACCGTAGTCGAGGCGCGCGGCGTTGTCGCGGATCGCGTGGACCGTCCCCGCGAGCGGGGCGAGCACGGGGGCTCCCGGCTCCGCGAACAGGTCGACCGCGATGTGGACGGTGCGGCGCTCCGGATGCTCGCCGCCGGCGCCGGCGAACGCGTCGCTCGCGTAGAGCAGCCGCGCCTCGTCGTAGCGGCCGATCCCCGCGGCGGCGCCGGCACCGTGAATCGTGCGGAAAATTCGCGGCGTCATGACGGCGACGTCGGTCGCCTGCGCCGGCGTCTCGAAGAGGGGGCTGCCCACCGAGAGGTCCAGCACCGGTGCGGGCGCGAGGTCCGCCGCGACGACCGGACCGATCTCCTCGGGGTGCGCCGCGAGCCAGGCCTCGATCGCGGGCGTCCGCGGGCACGCCGGGAGCCCGCAGGCCGCGCGCAGCGTGTAGTGGGCGAGGCGCGGGTGGATCTCCCGCATGGCCTCGAGCGTCTTCCAGGCGGGCGCCTCGGAGACCCTCAGGTACGCGTTGTCCGGCTCGGCCGATCGCCGGTGCGCGGAGAGGCACACGCTCGTGCACAGGCGGATCGCCGTGAGCGCCCACAGAGCCTCGATCTCGGCCTCGTTCAGCGGGTGCGCGCGGTGGTACCCGGCCGCGACGTGCGAGGCCGCCTCGAGCGGATCCCCCTGGTCGAACATCGCGTAGGCCATCGCGACCGCCGGCTCGCACGCGATCCAGGCGTGGAGCATGTCGCCGAAGTCGAGCAGCCCGGCGACCTCGCGCCGCCGCGGGTCGTCGCTCGCGGGCGGGCCGAACAGGACGTTGTAGTCGTTGGCGTCGTTGTGGATCACGCCGCTCCGGAGACGGTGGAGGATCGGCGCGAGCGTCGCGTCGGAGGTCGCCACGAAGTGGTCGACGAGCGCGCGTCGCTCGGGGTCCTCGATCGCTTCGCGGTGCCGCGTGATCACCTCGAGGGCGCGCGCGGGGTTCCAGGCGAGGTCGGAGTCGCGGGCCGCCGGGTGCGTGAAGCCGTCGAGCGCCGCGTCGAGCTCGCCCAGGAATCTCCCCAGCGCCTCGAGCATCGCCGGCGTCTTCGGGTTCGCCTCCGCGAGGACCGTGCCCGGCAGGTACGTGAGGATCCGGAACCACCGGCGGCTCCCGTCCGCGAGCTCGACGGGCACGGCCGTCCGGCCGTCCGCGGCGGGGACGATCCGCTGCAGCGGGAGCGTGGGGGCGCGCTCGGCGAGCCGGGAGAGCGCCGCGGCCTGCAGCTCGAGCGTCTCCTCCCGCTCGGCGGCCATCGCGATCTTCAGAACGAAGTCGCGGCGACCTTTGTTGCCGTCGTTGACGCCGGCAGTGGCGAGGTGGAAGTTCTCGTCGCGTTCGCCGGGGAGCCGGCGCAGCGTTCCCTCGAGATCGTAGAGCTCCCGGGCGAAGCGGACCGCATCCGCCTCGTGCGAGGAGGCGGGACCCGTCGACGCGGCGGTCTCGGCGACGCCGCGCTCCGTCACGGCCGCCGCTCGCTCTGGAGCTCGGAGAGCGCGGGCGCCGAGCACGCGTACGACACGAAGACGAGGTCGTACCACGCCCCCATGGTGCGCGGGCAGTCCGTGATCTTCGCCGCGACGGGGCAGTCGAAATCGCTCCGCGGACGGGTCATGCGGTCGAGGACGAGAAGGACGTTGCCGCCGGCCGACCCGGCCGCGGCGCGCTCGGCCCGGTAGGGATCGGTGGGCGCCACGCGGTCCATCTCCGTCCAGGATTGCGGCGGCGTGCGGCGGATCTCGCGGCAGCCCGCGGGCATCCTGTGGGATCCGTCCATGGACGCCCGGTAGACCCGGACGTCCGCGGCTTCGGGATCCGGCGACGCCGTGGCGCAGCCGACGATCCGAAGCGGAGCGAGCAGCACGACCGCGATCGCCAGCGACCTGCGCCTCATGCGCGAAAGATTAGCCTGATATCCTCCCGGCCGCCATGTCGACGATCCACACCCGCACCGCGCTCGAGACCGCCCTCGACGTGAAGACGATCCGAGGCCGCTTCCCCGCGCTCGACAGGATCCACGCGGGAAAGCCGGTGGCGTACTTCGACGGGCCCGGCGGGACGCAGGTGCCGCGCCCGGTCGTCGAGGCGATGGCCGACTATCTCTACGCGCACAACGCCAACACCCACTGGCGCTATCCCAGCTCCGAGGAGACCGACGCGATGCTCCACGGGGCGAGAGAGACCCTCGCCGACTTCCTCCACGCCGCGCCGTCCGAGATCGTGTTCGGCCAGAACATGACGACGCTGACGTATCACCTCTCGCGCGCGCTCGGCCGGACCTGGGGCCCCGGCGACGAGATCGTGGTCACGGAGCTCGACCACCACGCCAACGTGGATCCGTGGCGCGCCCTCGAGAAGGAGCGCGGCGTGACGATCGTCTCCGTCCCGATGCGGCCGGAGACGGGCACGCTCGACCTCGACGCCCTGGAGCGCGCGGTCGGGCCGCGCACGCGGCTGCTCGCGCTGGGCGGCGCGTCGAACGCGCTGGGCACGATCAACGACCTCCGGCGCGGCGCCGCGCTCGCGAAGGCCGCCGGCGCTCTCTTCTTCGTGGACGCCGTGCACTATGCGCCGCACGTCCTCGTCGACGTGGCCGAGATCGGCTGCGACTTCCTGGCGTGCTCGCCGTACAAGTTCTACGGCCCGCACCTCGGTGTCCTCTGGGGCCGGCGCGAGCTCCTCGAGTCGATCGACGTGCCCAAGCTCGTGCCGGCGCCCGACGACCCGCCGTGCGAGCGCTGGGAGACCGGAACCCTCTCGCACGAGGCGATCCTCGGGGCGGCCGCGGCCGTCGACTTCCTGGCGTCGCTCTCGGGCTCGACGGACGCGCCGCGGCGCGACGCGCTGGTCCGGTCCTACGCGATGCTCCGCGAGCGCGGGGACGCGCTCTTCCGCCGGATGTGGGACGGCCTCGGAGCGATCGACGGCGTGCGACGCTTCGGACCGCCGCCCGGCAGCCCGCGCACGCCCACGGTCTCCTTCGTGGTGGACGGCGTCCGGGCGGACGCCGTGGCGGAGTCGCTTTCCCGGCATGCCGTCTTCGCGTCGAGCGGCGACTTCTATGCGTGGACCGTCGTGCGCCGTCTCGGGCACGGAACCGACGGCGTCGTGCGCGCGGGCTGCGCGTGCTACACGACCGAGGAGGAGATCGACCGGCTGCTCGCGGGCGTCCGCGAGGTCGCGGCCCGTCGCGGCTGAGTCCTAGACCCTCTCCATCAGGACGATCCCGCCCATCCGGGAGAGCTCGCGGCGCTTCTCCTCCGGCGAGAGGCGCGCGAGGAAGCGCCAGAGCCAGGCCATCCGCATCTCGCGCCGCAGCCGGTGCGCCTCGTCCCAGGTCGACCGGAACTCGATCTCTTTCCAGCCGAACCGTTCGAAGAACCGGGGACCCTCGGCGGGCCCGAACTGGAGATTGGCGTCGCCGGCGGCGAGGGACTTCGACCAGCGCCTCCGCAGCATGCGGAGCAGCTTCGGGTTCACGAGGTCGACGGCCCACCAGCGGAAGCTGCGCGGCGCGTGGAGATCCGTCGCGAGCGAGGCGACGTCCTCCGCGGCCAGGTAGACCAGCAGCCCCTCGGTCAACACCAGCGCGCGCCGGGAGTCGCGCCCGACGCGCTCGAACAGCTCGCGGCGGGCGGCGGCGTCGCGCAGGTCGACGGGCTCGGCCCGATACGCGCACACGGGTCTCTCACCGGAGAGGACGTCCTGCTTGTACGCGAGGATCGCGGGCAGGTCCACGTCGAACCAGCGCGTGGCGGCGGGCAGGTCCAGCCGCCACGGCCGCGCGTCCAGGCCCGCGGCGAGGTTGACGACGGTGTCGAACCCCTCCCGGCGGACGGCGCGCAGGACGAATTCGTCGAAGACGCAGGTCCGCACGACCATCGGCCAGATGCCCGAGCGGAAGGCCGGCATCCCTCGCGCGATCGCCTCGCCCCGCTCGCCGGCGAGCCGGCGCGCGTAGGGATCGCGGAAGTGCGCGTCGGCGCGTTCGCTCTCGATCGCCCGGTACAGGGCGACCCAGAGGGCCGTGTCGCTGATGTGAGCGATCGCGGTGGGCATGGATCTTTCGCAGGCGCGCGCGAAAGATAACCCATAATCGCGCCCGTGAAGGCGGTACGGATGGACGAGAACGGGGCGGTGTCCGTCGCGGATCTGCCCGAGCCGTCGATCGGCCTCGGCGAGGCGCTGCTTCGGACGCGCGCCTCCGGAATCTGCGGCTCGGACCTGCTCGACTGGTACGTCCGGCGGAAGGCCGGCTCCGTCCTCGGCCACGAGGTCGCGGGCGAGATCGCCGCCGTCGGCGCCGGCGTGACGGCGTTCCGCCCGGGCGACCGCGTCGTGCCGCACCACCACGCGCCGTGCCTCGCCTGCGCCGCCTGCGCGGCGGGCCGCTACGTCCACTGCGCCGAGTGGCGTTCGTCGCGCCTCGATCCCGGCGGCATGGCCGAGCTCGTGCGCATCCCGGCGGGCAACCTCGCGCGCGACACGCAGCGGATCCCGGACGGTCTCTCCGACGAGGAGGCGAGCTTCACCGAACCGCTCGCCACGGTGGTCAAGGCGTTCCGCCGCGCGCGATTCGAGGCGGGGCGATCGCTCCTCGTCGTGGGCCTCGGGCCGGCCGGCCAGCTCGCGCTGCGGCTCGGGCGCGCCCTGGGAGCCGGGCGGGCCGCCGGCGCGGACCGCGTCGCCTCCCGGATCGAGGCCGCGCGCACGAGCGGGGCGGACGAGGCGATCGACGTGGATCGCGAGGGCCTCGCGGCGGGCGCGCAACGCCTCTCGGGCGGGAGGGGGTTCGACTGCGTCTTCGTCGGGCCGGGCAAGGGCGCCGTCGTCCGCGAGGCCGCCGAGGCCGTGGCGGCCGGTGGGACGCTGCTCCTCTTCACGATGGCTCCGCCGGGGGAGACGTGGACCGCGCCGCTCTACGACCTTTACTTCCGGGAGATCGCCGTGGTGCCCTCGTACTCCTGCGGCCCGGACGACACGCGGGAGGCGCTGGCGCTCCTGAACGACCGGCGCGTCGCGGTCGCCGACCTCGTGTCGCACCGCTTCCCTCTCGCCGAGGCGCCCGCGGCGTTCGCGCGCGCACGGCAGCCGGAGGGGTCGATGAAGGTCGTCTTCCGGGCCGATTGAGGCGGCCCGCATGACGCGCGCCGGCCGCACGCGGCTCGACGTCCTGCTGGTCGAGCGCGGCCTCGCGCCGACCCGCGAGAAGGCGCAGGCCATGATCCTCGCCGGCCTCGTCGAGGTCGCCGGGCGGCGCGTCGAGAAGGCCGGGGAGGCCGTGGATCCGGACGCGCCGCTGACGGTCGCCGGGCCTGCGCATCCGTACGTCTCGCGGGGCGGCGTCAAGCTCGCGGCGGCGCTCGACGCGTTCGCGATCGATCCCGCGGGGCGAATCTGCCTCGACGTGGGCGCGTCGACCGGCGGCTTCACGGACTGCCTGCTCCAGCGCGGCGCCGCACGCGTCTACGCCGTGGACGTGGGACACGGACAGCTCGACGCGCGGCTGCGCGCGGACCCGCGCGTGATCGTGCGCGAGCGCGTCAACGCGCGGCGCCTCTCCGAGGCGGACGTGCCGGAGCCGGTCGACCTCGCGGTCGTCGACGTCTCGTTCATCTCGCTGCGGCTGATCCTCCCCGCGGTCGTCGCGCGCCTGGGGCCCGGCGGCGTCGCCGTGCTGCTCGTGAAGCCGCAGTTCGAGGCGGGGCGGCGCGAGGTCCCGCGCGGCGGCGTGGTGCGGTCGGAGGAGACGCGCCGGCGCGTCGTCTCCGAGATCGAGGCGCTGGGCCGGGAGCTGCGCCTCGAGGCGATCGGAGCGCTTCCGTCGCCCATCCGGGGCGCGCGCGGGAACGCCGAGTTTCTGCTCGGATTTCGTGTAAATTGAGCGGAATGAAGGGGTCGCGTACGCCCGGGAAGTTCGAGCGGATCGGCCTCGTCGCCAAGGTCGGCTCCGCGCCGGCGCTGCGCCTGGCGCGGTCCCTCGAGACGGCGCTCCGGAAGCGAGGCCGCCAGGTCCTCCACGACAGCGAGACGGCGGAGGCCCTGTCCCACCGGGACGGCGTCTCGCGGGATCGGATCGCGCAGCGGTGCGATCTCGTCATCGTCCTCGGCGGCGACGGGACGCTGCTGTCGGTGGCGCGGAGCGCGCCCGCGCGGATTCCGCTCCTCGGCATCAACGTCGGCCTCCTCGGTTTCCTGGCGGGACTCTCCCAGGAGGAGGCGTTGAAGCGGCTGGACGAGGTCCTCGACGGACGCTTCCGCGAGGACCGCCGCCGCCGGCTGGACGTCACGGTCGGGCGCGGCCCGCACCACGGCACGTACCGCGTGCTGAACGACGCGGTCCTCAACCGCGAGGCGCTGGCGCGGATCGCGACCTTCACCGTCGAGCTCGACGGCCGCCCGGTGTCCGAGTTCCGCGCGGACGGCGTCATCGTCGCGACGCCCACGGGCTCGACGGCCTACAACCTCTCGGCCGCCGGGCCCATCCTGCACCCGGCGCTCGCGGCGATCGTGATCACGCCGATCTGCCCGCACACGCTGACCCAGCGGCCGCTGGTCGTCCCGGCGTCCACCCGGATCCGCCTCGGCGTGATGGGACCGCAGCGGCGCGACGGAGGCGTCTACCTGACCCTCGACGGCCAGGAGGGTTTCCCGATCCTCGCCGGCATCCCCGTCGACGTCCAGTCGAGCGCCTCGACGGTGACCCTCCTGCGTCCTCCCGAGTCCGATCATTTCGATCAGCTCGCGGAGAAGCTCTCCTGGGGCGTCTGAGTGACGGGAAACGGAAAACGGGAAACGGGTAACCGTCCGCGGTAGTCCGAACCGTCCCTCATGGCCGAGCACGAGAAGGAGAAGCCGAGCCACCCGCTGTTGCACGAGGTGCAACGCCTCTCGACGTCTCGTCTCTTCTGGATCGTCCTGCTGTTCCTGATCCTCGCGGTCTATTCGATCTGGAACTCCGACCGCTTCCAGGCGCTCATGCAGGGCGTCTCGGAGCAGCGCCTCTCGGAGCTCCTGCAGCGGCCCGTTCACTTCCGGCGCGTCAGCTTCCGGATCTTCCCGCCGCAGGTCCAGCTCGCCGACGTCTCGATCGCGAACGACCCGCGGCTTCCCAACGAGCCGTTCTACACCGCGGACGAGATCACGGTCGGGGGCGGAATCTCCCTGACCGGCGGGGAGCTGCGCCTCGCGCGCGTGCGCGCGCTCCACCCGCGCGTCGCCCTCGTCCAGTTCCCGGACGGATCGTGGAACCTGCCTCCCGGGCTGACCGGCCCGAAGGGCAAGGGCGCCGGCCTGAAGCTCCGCGTGGGCGAGCTCGTCGTCCAGCAGGGCCTCCTGTCGTTCGAGGGCCGGCAGGCGGGATACAGCGGCCGGCTCGAGGGGCTGACCGTGGAGATCGCGTCGCTCGCGGGCAACCGCTATCGGGGACTCCTCGACGCCCGCAAGGCGTCGCTCGAGATGCCCGACGCCGAGCCGGTGTCCTTCTCGATCAACCTGCGGTTCCGCCTGGATCCCGCGCGCGGGGTGGTCCTGGAGGCGAGCAAGCTCGCGGGGGGCTTCGGCGAGCTCGCGCTTTCCGGCTCGGTCGAGAACCTCCAGCACCCGCTCGCGCTCCTCTCGGTCGACGGCAGCCTCCACGTCGCCGAGGTGGAGCGGCTGTTCCGCTCGAAGCTCGGCTTCGGCGGAGACGTGACGCTGGCCGGGAAGCTGCGCGTGCCGCCGAACGGCCCGTTCCGCTTCACCGGCCGCCTCGCGTCCGCGAAGATCGACGCACAGGCGTTCCCGCTCGAGGCCCTCGAGGCGCAGGTCGTCGCCTCGCCGGAGGTGCTCGTCGCGCACATCGACAAGGCGCGTTACCAGGGAGGGGATGCGACCGGCAGCTTCCGGATCGAGTCGCTCGCGGGGCCGCGCGGGAGGCCGCAGCCGATGACGCTGACGGTCGAGGCGCGCGGCGTCTCCGTCGAGCGCTTCTTCGGCGACATCAAGCTGCCCGGGACCGGGCTCTCCGGCACGCTCGCGCTCTCGGCCGCGCTGCGCTGGGGCGAGGGCGGGATCGAGCGCGCCAACGGCGGAGGAACCATCACGATCGAGCCGGGCCCCGCCTCGTCGGTCGTGCGGGGCCGCTTCGGCGTGCCCACGGGCGGGGGAGGGCCGCTCACGGTCGTGGACGGGCGCATCGGTTTGGAGGCGGCCTCCTTCCGCTTCCCGGCGTCGACGCTGGAACTGAGCGGCGGCCTGCGGATCGGGCAGTGGCTTCCCGACTTCGACTTCCGGATCCGCTCGCGGGACCTCGCCGAGCTCGATCGGATCTTCCAGAACTTCGCGGCCGCGGGCGGCAATCCGCACAAGCCGCTGGGCCTCGGCGGCAGCGGCGAGGTGTCCGGCCACATCGCGAAGTCGTGGAGCGACCCCGACGTGACGGCGCAGGTGTCGGCGGAGAGCGCGAAGTTCGCCGACGTCCTCTTCGGCAGCGTGCGCGGCTCGGCCGACATGCACGACGGCGCGTTCCTCTTCCATCCCCTGCGCGTCTACGAGGGCGACGCGACCGTCTCCCTCGAGGGCGCGTCCCGATTCCGCCGCGACCCGAGGCGTCCCGACCTCGACCTGACGCTGACGGCGAAGGGCTACCCGCTCCAGCGCTTCCTCGACTTCCTCGACCTCGACTACCCGATCTCGGGACGCGTGACGGGCAGCTTCCCCCTCGTCGGCAACCCTCCCGACGCGGTCTCGGGCGAGGGCCTCGCGGTGATCGAGGACGCGGTGTTCTGGGGACAGAAGGTCGAGCGCGTCACGGGCCGCTTCGGCCTGACTCCCGGGCACGTCACCTTCGACGACGTGCGCGCCGAGCTCGAGGGCGGCGGCGCGGCCGGAGGCCGGGCGAGCCTCGCCTACAAGGAGAAGACCTTCGAGGTGAGGGCGGCCGGCGACGGGATCCCGCTCGCGTCGATCCAGAGCGTGCGCGACCTCTCGCAGGAGGTCCAGGGCCGGCTCTCCTTCGAGGTCTCGGGCTCGGGCGCGCTCGACAAGCCCAACCTGACGATCGCGGCGTCGCTCGCGAACGCGACGTTCTTCGGGCACCCGGTCCCGGCGGGCTCGGAGCCGAGGCTCGTCCTGAAGGAGACGGCCGGCGTCGTGGACGGGAAGATCTCCGTGCCGGAGAAGCTGACGGTGGCGGCGCGCGGCGACGTCTCGGCGACGCCGGCGACGCTGGACGTGGACGCGGACGTCGCGGACCTCGCGGCGCTCCTGCTCTTCACGCCGCTCGCGCTTCCGGCCGGCGCCGGCGGAGCGGTCGCGGGGCACGGGAAGGTCGTCCTCCCCTCGAAGGAGGGGGAGAAGCCCTCGGGCGAGCTGGTGCTGACGAAGCTGCGCCTCGACGCGCGCGACCGGCCGGATCTGATTCGCAGCGCGGGCGACGTCCGCGCGCGCTTCGTGGGAGGCCGGATCACCGTGGACGAGCTTCACGCCGTCGGAGACGGGATCGACCTGCGCCTGCGAGGCCTCTTCGACGGGACCGGCGCGAAGCCCGCGGTCGACGCGAAGGCCACGGGCACCGCCGACGCCGCGGTCCTCGGCCTGCTCGTTCCCGACCTGGGCCTCGAGGGAAAGCTCACGATCGACGTGGCCGCGAACGGCCCCGTCGACGACCCGGCGCTCGGCGGCTCCGTGCGCATCGAGAACGGCCGCTACCGGACCTCCGGCTACGCGTTCGACGACATCGAGGGCGGCGTGCGCCTCATCGGTTCCTCGGGCGAGCTCGAGGGCGTGCGGGCGAAGGTCGGTGAGGGCGAGGCGTTCGCGGCGGGGAGCTTCCGGATCGCGCACGGCGGGCTCCGCGACTTCCGCATCGCGGTCCAGGGGCGGCGAATCCAGTTCCGGGGAATCCCGTCGATGCGGCTGACGCTCGACGCGGACCTCGTCGCTTCCGGCGGCCCGGACGGCAACGAGCTGCGCGGTGAGATCACCCTGCTGCGCGGCACCTACTCGAAGGACGTCGAGCTGACGGTCTCGGACCTGCTGACGCGGAGCCGCCCGTCGGGCGCGCTCGCGCCGCGCGAGCCCTGGAAGGAGCGCACCGCGCTCGACGTCCGGATCGTGTCGGCCGCGTCCCTCGAGGTGCGCAACAACCTGGCGCGGCTGTCGGGCACCGTCGACCTGACGGCGCGCGGGACGCTCGCCGACCCGACGCTGCTCGGCCAGATCCTGCTCGACGAGGGCGGCCGCGTCGTCTTCTCCGACATCCGCTACGAGATCGAGGCCGGCACGATCACCTTCACCAACACGGCCGAGCTCGCGCCCTTCATCGACCTGCGCGCGCGCGCCGACATCAAGGGCTACGACCTCGTCGTGACGCTGGTCGGGACGTGGCCGCGCGTCAACGCGAGCTTCACGTCGAACCCTCCCCTCACGAACGACCAGATCCTCGGCCTGGTCCTGAGCGGCTCGCCGCCCGACACGCGCAACCCCGTGCAGACCTCGAACCAGATCGTCTCGGCGGCGGGCGGCATCGTGTCGGGCGCGGTCACGAGCCCGCTGACGCGGCAGACGCGCAACATCTTCAAGCTGGACCGCTTCCAGATCGACCCCGTCTTCGAGGGAAGCACGCTGACGACCTTCCGCACCACGATCGGCAAACAGATCACGCAGGACCTCCTCGTGACCTCGTCGATCGCCGTGGACTCGAGCAAGCAGCCTCTGATCCGCATCGAGTGGCAGGCCACCAACACGGTCCTGATCGAGCTCGTCCGCGACGAGAACGGGATCCTGACCCTGACCTTCCGGAAGCGGCAGCGGCTGTGAGGAGACTCGCCGGCGCCCGCGTCCTGCTGATGGCCGTCCTCTTCGCCGCGGCCGGCGGCCGCGCGCCGGGGCAGGACGCGCAGGAACCGCTCGAGCCCTCCGAGGGCACGATCGAATCCATCGCGTTCACCTCCGACGGTCCCGTCGACGTGCGGCAGATCAAGCGCCTGATCGCGATGCAGGTCGGCCACCCGCTGACGGACGGCGCGACGGCCGAGACCATCCGCAATCTCTTCGGCACGTATCTGTTCTCGAACGTCGTGATCGATTCGGAGCCGGCGCCCGGCGGCGGCGTGGCCGTGACGGTGCACCTGTGGCGGGCCTTCAAGGTCCGCGCGATCAAGTTCGAGGGCAAGACCTCCCTCTCGGCCGAGGACCTCCGGCGGGTCGTCCCGTTCGCGGAGGGAGACCCGTTCGACCCGGCGCCCCTCGCCGCCGGGGCCGGCGCGATCGCACGGCGCCTGCTGACGGAGGGTTATCTCCACCCGGAGGTGGACCCGGAGGTCGAGTACGACCACGCGCAGTTCACCGTGAGGGTCGTCTACAGGATCCAGGCGGGGAAACGCGGCCTGGTGACCGCGCCCTTCTTCGACGGCGAGACGAAGCCGTTCACGCCGGACGTGCTGACGCGAGAGGGAAAGATCAAGGAGGGCAAGGCGTACCGCGAGTCGAAGGCCCGCGACGCGGCCGACCGGATCCGGAAGTACCTCCTCGAGCAGGGCTACTTCAAGGCGTCCGTCGAGCTGATCGCGGCCGAGCCCACGGAGGCGGGCTCGATCCAGCCCGTGTACCGGATCGACGTCGGGCCCCTGTACCAGATCCAGGTCTCGGGCATCAAGCTCAAGCACGCGCGCCGGGAAATCCTCGCCCTGCTCGCGGGGCAGCCCTTCGACGAGGACTTGCTCGACCAGTGGGTCGAGAACCACAAGCTCGAGCTCCAGCGGGCCGGCCACTATCACGCCGCGGTCACGGCCTCGACCGCGCAGGGAGCGTCGGCGACGATCGTCGCGATGTCCGTGGAGCCGGGACCGAAGTACACGATCGAGAAGATCACGATCGCCGGCAACGCGTCGGTCGACGAGAAGACGCTGCGCGCCCTCATGGAGACGCACAAGAAGGGCCTGCCCGTGGTCGAGAAGGGTCGTCTCGTGGATCCCACGCTCGAGGGCGACCTGAGCGCGATTCTCGGCTACTACCAGACGCACGGCTGGATCGACGCGAAGGTCGAGAAGCCCGCGATCGTCGAGGGTTCGAAGCCCGGGCGGCTCGACGTCGGCATCACGATCGTGGAGGGGCCGCGCACGTACGTCTTCGACCGGCGCATCGAGGGGGCGGAGCACCTGAGCCCGGAGGAGATCGACAAGCTGCTCGCGGTCAAGGTGGGGGAGCCCCTGAACCCGGTCGTCCTGCGTCAGGACGTCGGCGCGCTCACCACGTTCTACTGGAACACGGGCTGGCGCGAGGCCGCGGTCCAGGACAAGACGACGATCTCGGAGGACCGCACCAAGGCCGACGTGGTCTACCGGGTCGTGGAGGGCGACCGCACCTTCTTCGGCAAGACGATCATCCGGGGCAACGCGGTGACGCGCCTCTCGCGCATCGAGCGGCAGGTCGCCTGGAAGGAGGGCGAGCCCTTCTCGCAGGCGAAGGTCGCGGAGACGCAGCAGAACCTGGCGCGCACCGGCGCGTTCCGCACGATCGAGATCCGCCCCCAGCCCGTGGACCCCCAGAGCCAGGAGCGCAACGTGGACCTCCAGCTCGCCGAGGCGCGCCGGATCTCGCTCCTCTACGGCTTCGGCTATCAGAACGTCACGGGAGCGACCGAGAACCGCAACGACGTCTTCGGCATCGCCGGCGTGACGTACCGCAACCTCTTCGGCTCGATGCGGACCGCCTCGCTCGAGGTGCAGTACGCGCCGATCTCGGGCCGCGGCCACGTCTTCGCGAGCTTCCTCGAGCCGTACCTCTTCAACACCAACGTGCCCCTGACGCTCGTGATTTTCGCCGCCCGCGAGCCCATCCAGGACGTCGACATCGACCGGCTGGGAGGCTTCCTCGAGTCGGTCCGCCTCTTCGGCCAGCACCTGCGCGTCGGGCTCCGCTACGAATACCAGCAGATCGCGCCGAGGAACCCGGAGGACCTCTCCACCATCGAGCGGGAGAAGTTCCCCGCGTCCGACCGGCCGATCAAGCAGTCGGCGATCGGGCCGAGTCTGCTCTACGACCGCCGCGACGACATCCTGGACCCGCACCACGGCTACTACGTGACGCTGTCGGGGAAGTACGCGTTCCCGTTCCTCGCCGCGGACGCGCGCTACGGCAAGGTGTCCTCGCAGGTCGCGTGGTTCACGCCCTTTCTGCGCGGCGTGTTCGGCGTCTCCGCGCGCGCGGGCGCGATCTTCCCCTACGGCCCGCCGTCGGAGTCCGGCGTTCCGATCGCGGAGCGGTTCTTCTCCGGGGGATCGGCCACGGGCCGCGGCTTCGACACGGACGTTCTCGGCATTCCCGGAGTCACGGTCGACTACAACACGCAGGCCACGACGCCGCCGGCGGACGGCGCCGGAAAGGGGAACTGCGTCCCGAAATACTCGTTCCCGAGTGCGTCGGAATTCGACTGCAGCGACGGGCCGCGGATCATCGGCGGCAACGGGTTCATGGCGTGGAGCTTCGAGTACCGCGTGCCGATCCTCGGCAACCTCGGCGTGTCGGTCTTCTACGACCTCGCGCAGGTCTGGGAGAACGCGGGCGACATCAACTTCAAGATCGAGGGCGCGAGCGGCCTGAGGCAGTCGATCGGCGCCGGCCTGCATTACATGACGCCGATCGGGCCGCTGCGCCTCGAGTACGGCCTGCCCCTGCAGCCGCGGACCATCCCCTTCGACGTCACGACGACCGATCCGGAGAGCGGCAAACCCATCATCCTTCAAACGGGACTGACGACGAAGGAGAGCGGACGGATCTTCCTGTCGATCGGCTACCCGTTCTAGCGATTTTAGATTTTAGTTTTTAGATTTTAGATTGCCGCTAGAATCAAGCAATGCCGCTGTTTGAATACCAGTGCCTCGAGTGCGATAAGCAGTTCGAGGAATTTGTTCTCGACTCACAGCCGCGGTGCCCTTCGTGCGAGAGCCGGAAGTTGCGCAAGCTTCTCTCTGTCTTCGCCGTGAGCGCAGGAACGAGCTCCACGAAGTCGGCGGAGGAGGGCGGTTGCGGTAGTTGTGGCGATCCGCGTGGCCCCGGATCTTGCTCCGTGAACTAAATCTAAAATCTAAAACCTAAAATCTAAAATTGGCTCAGGCGTCCGCGAGCGCCGAGGCCAGGGACGGCAGACCGGCCGGCGACGCCGCGAGTGATCGTTCCCGGTCGGCCAGCTCCCGGCGCTCCCACTCGGCGTCGTCCTCGGTGGCCGCGGTGAGGCCCGTGAACGGCGCCTCCGCCAGCGCCTCCGCGTAGGGAAGGGACGGGATCCCGCCGTCCCGCAGCGCGTGGATCAGCTTCAGCGTGCGGAACGAGTCGAACCAGGTGTGGAAGGCGCGCAGCATCGCGCCCGGCTCGCTCGAGCGCTCGATCGCCTGGCGGATCGCGGGGAACGCTCCCATCTTCTCGAGCGCCTCGACCAGGAGATCCGAGCGGAAGAAGGGATTGTCGCGGGGAAGCTGCTCGAGGGCGAGCTCGATCCGGCCGCCGCTCCGCGCCGTGCTGGCGAGCACGCCCAGCCACGCCGCGACGTGCGCGAACGCGAGCGGGTGATAGAGCCGGAATCCCGCGAGGTTGCGCCGGCTCGCGACGAGCTTCGACAGCGCCTTGCCGGTGCCGATCGGGACCCGGTCCGAGATCCGGCCCTCGAGGACGACCGGCGTGCCGGCGAGGCGGACGATCGAGCCGACCTTCGCGAGCTTGTTCAGGATGTAGAAGTCCTCGGTCGCGTTGCGCTCGGGGAATCCGTGGACGCGCGCGTAGGCGTGCGGCCGGATCGCGAGGCAGCTCCCCATCGCCTGGTACGCGTACGGGGAGCCGCACCACGCGAGGCCGAGGGTGTAGTAGCGCAGCGAGATCTCGTAGAGGCGGCCCGCGAGCGCGAGCGTCTCGTCGTCGCTGAAGCGGTGCTCGAAGAAGTAGAGCGCGGCGGCGTTCCCGCCGGGATCGATCGTCCGGGTCTGGTCGAAGTAGTCGTTCGGGAGGATCACGTCCGCGTCGGTGTTGTGGAGCCATTCGGAGGCGAGGCGGCCCGAGGCGTGCAGGCGGAGCAGGAGGTCGTTGCCGATCTTCCGCGCGAGCCCGACGCCCTGTCCCTCCGGGAGGAAGTGGCCGGGCGCGGCGCGGTCGACCAGGACGACCCGGCCGTTGGGATAGGACAGGACCGACAGGGGATGCTCGGCCTGGAGGGCGCGCGCCTCGGAGGCCGCGCCGAGGAGGCGCTCCCGCGCCGCCGCGTTGGCCTCGTGCTTCTCGCGGGGCGAATCCTCGCGTGCGTTCAGCACGACGACGAGCAGCGTGTCCCCGGCGGGACCGCGCGGGACGGAGCCGAGCGTGTCGAACAGGCTCTGCCCCTCGCCGTAGGCCGGGACGACCAGGGCGTGCGCGTACTCGCCCGCGACGGCGTCCGCCGCGAGCGACTCGGGCTCGGCGTGGCGGGCGAGGTACTTGGCGACCGCCTTATCCGGCACGAGCTTGTGGGGCGCGCGCTTTCCGGGCACGACCGGAGACTATCGCGGGTCAGTACAGCGCCGGGCGAACGGGGAGCTCCGCGAGGATGCGCGCCTCGGCGTCGAGGATCTGCTCGAGACGGGAATCGACCTCGTCGCCGTCGAAGTAGAGCTCCGCGAGGCCGAGGTACAGGGTCTGGTGCCGGACCTCGGCGCGCGCGAGGTCGCGGTAAAAATCCTTCAGGTCGCCGGCCGGAAGGCCCGCCGCGACCAGCCCGAAGCGCTCGCAGCCCCGAGCCTCCGCGACGGCGGCGGTCAGGAGCCGGTCGAGGAAGTACGCGCCGCTGCCCCGGCGGAACTCCCGCGACAGGGCCTGCATGTACGCGTCCTTGCGGTCCGGCGCGAGCACGAGGCCGCGCCGCGCGATCCACTCCGCGACCCTCTGGAAGTGCTCCAGCTCCTCCCGCGCGAGCGCGATGCACTCCGCGACGAGCTCCGGCCGGTCCGGGTAGTGGGCCACGAACGACAGCGCCGAGGCGCTCGCCTTGCGCTCGCACGCGGCATGATCGAGAAGGAACGCGTCGAAGTCCGCGAGCACCGCGGCGACCCAGGCCGGCGAGCTCGAAGCCTTGAGACGCACGGCCGCGCTCCGCTCAGCCGCCGCTGACGGCGGGGAGGATCGCGATCTCGCACTCCGGCGGCACCGGCGTCGCGAGGCCGCTCGCGTCTCGGATGTTGTCCTCGCCCACGAAGACGTTGACGTGGGGCCGGACCTCGCCCTGTTCCGTGACGACGCGGTCCCGGACGCCGGGATAGACCGCGGCGAGCGCCGCGAGCGCGTCGGCGACGGTGTCGGGGTCGCGCTCGAGCGTGACGCGGGCGCGACCGTCCGCGAACGGCCGCAGCGGACCGGGGATCAGGATGACGACGGCCATCAGGCCGCCTTGCGAGACCGCGGCCGGGCGGCTTTCCGTTTCGCGCGCACGTTCGCGACGCCCCTCTTCGCGCGGCGATTCGCCACGACTCCGGTCTTGACGCACACGATCGGCGGCAGCCCGTCCGCGGCGAGCCGCCAGGTGCGGCCCTCGTCGCGCGAGGCGTAGAGGCGGCCGCTGCGGGTCCCGAAGTAGACGCCGGCCGGATCGAGCGCGTCGACCGACAGGGCGTCGCGGACGACGGTCTCGAGCGCGTTCTTCTGCGGGAGGCCTCGCGTCATCGCCTGCCACGACCTTCCGCCGTTCGTCGTGCGGTAGACGCGGAGCTTCCCGTCGGGGGTGCAGCGGAAGCCGTCGGAGTGCAGCGGCACGATGAAGGCGGTGTCGGGATCGCGGGGGTGGATCCCCACGCAGAAGCCGAAGTCCGAGGGCACGCCGTTGGCGACGTCGCTCCAGGAGTCCCCGCCGTCGTCGGATCGATACAGGCCCCAGTGATTCTGGAGGAACAGCCGGTCGGGATTCGCCGGGTTCTGCGCGATCTTGTGAACGCACTGGCCGAACTCCGGATACGGGTCGGGCATGAACTCGGCCCGGACGCCCTTGTTCTTGACGTTCCAGCTGCGTCCGCCGTCGTCGGTGCGGTACGCGCCGCCCGTGGACGTGGCGACGACCATGCGCCCGGACCGCTTCGGGTCCACGAGGACGGTATGGAGGCAGAGCCCGCCGCCGCCCGGGAACCACTTCGCACGGTGGGGATGATTCCAGAGACCGTCGTTGAGGCCCCACGTCTCGCCGGCATCGGTGGAGACGAAGAGCGCGGAGGGCTCGACGCCGCAGAAGAGCGTGTCCGCTTCGTCCGCGAGGCCCGGCGAAATCTGCCAGATGTTCTTGAGGGTCGCGCCCGCGCTCTCCGGGAACCGTACGCGCGGGGTCTCGGGCCGACTCCACGTCTTCCCGAAGTCGTCGGTCCAGCAGAGCTCCGCGCCCCAGTGCATGCTCGACGGCGCGGCCCAGATCCGGTGCCGCCCTCCGCGGGAGTCGAGGGCCGCGGCGTAGACGGAGCTGCCGGGGAAGTGCGGGCCCGACATTTGGAACTTCCGTCGCCCGCGGTCGGAGCGGAGGACGAACAGGCCCTTCATCGTGCCGACGAGGAGGAGCACGTCCCCGTCGCGCGGGGAAAGAGGCTTGGGCGGTTCGAGTTTCCTGGCAGGCATGAGGCGACAGTCTATTGAATCCAGCGGTCGTAGAGCTCCGTGACTTTTCGGCGCAGGTCTTCGAGGGACCCGTCGTTGACGAGCACGTCGTGAACGCGATCGCGCGCGGCGTCGGCCGAGATCTGCGCCGCCATCCGGAGCCGCGCATCGTCGTCGTCGCCCCCCCTGGCGACCCAGCGCCGGACCCGCGCCTCCTCGGGCGCGACCACGAGGAGCACCCGGTCGTAATCCGATTCGGTCCGCGACT
>DASXAG010000027.1:0-49198 GCA_036406835.1 Thermoanaerobaculia bacterium | reverse complement strand
AGGCGCTCGTCTCCGTCAGGTGGTCGCGCAGGTTGCGCAGGTCCCGCGCGAGATCCTTCGTCGACGCGTAGCGCTCCTCGGGATCCTTCGCGAGGCAGCGCTCCACGATCCAGCGCACCGGCGCGGGCGCCTTCGGCGCGGCCTGCGAGAGCGGCGCGGGCTCCTCGCGGATGATCGCGACCAGCGTCTCGGCGCCGGTCTTTCTCTGGAAGGCCTTCTGGCCCGCCGCCATCTCGTAGAGGATCGCGCCCAGCGTGAACTGGTCCGAGCGGAAGTCCACCGGCTGCCCGCTCGCCTGCTCCGGCGACATGTAGCCGGCGGTGCCCATGACCGTGCCCGGCTGCGTGGGCGCGGCGACCGCGGTCGGCAGCACCGACGCCTCCTGCGGCGCGATCTCGGTCAGCTTCGCGAGGCCGAAGTCGAGGATCTTGACGAACCCGTCCTTCGACACCATGACGTTCTCGGGCTTCAGGTCCCGGTGCACGATGCCGCTGGCGTGTGCCTTGGCGAGGCCCTCGGAGATCTGCACGGCGACGTCGAGGAGTTTCTTCGTCGGCATCGGGTCGCCGGAGGCGACGAGCTCCCGCAGCGTCCTTCCCTCGACGAGCTCCATGGCGATGTAGATCGTGCCGCCAGACTCGCCGATGTCGTAGATTGTCAGGATGTTCGGGTGGTTGAGCGCGGAGGCGGAACGCGCCTCCTGCTCGAAGCGCGCGCGGCGGTCCGGATCCGCCGCGGTCGCCGACGGCAGCACCTTGATCGCGACCTCGCGCGAGAGCCGCGCGTCCCGCGCGCGGTAGACCTCGCCCATCCCGCCCGCGCCGAGAGGGGAGAGGATCTCGTAGGCGCCCAGCTTCGATCCCGCGGCGAGCGTCACTTGAATCCCTTCGCGACGTAAAGGTCGTCCAGGATCCGTCGATACGAGTACACATACGCGTTGCCGTCGGGCGCCACGACGACCGTCGCCACGGGCGAGGCTCCGGCGGGATCGGGCGGGACGAATTCGTGAAACGGCGTGTGCCTGCCCGTCGCGATGTCGACGAGGTCCACGCGGGCCGGCGTCGAGCCGTCGATGAGCGTGAAGACGGACCGGCCGTCCGCGGACCAGCAGATCGGGATGTCTTCCCTCCGCGCATCGGGGATCAGCCGCGGCTCGCCGCCCTCCACGGGATAGATCGTGGCGAGATGGTCGGCCGAGAGCGCGATCACCGACTTGCCGTCAGGCGACACGCCCGCGCTGTTGACCACGCCTTCCGGAGTGATGCCGCGCGGCTTGCGCTCCTCGAGGTCCATGACGAAGGCCCGGACACCGTGGCCGGTCTCGCTGCCGGAAAAGAGGATCCGGCGGCCGTCCGGGAACCACTTCGCCCACTGGAGGGCGAAGTCGAGCTTGGGAAGATGCCGCGTTTCGCCGGTCCCCGTCGGGATCAGGTCGAACGCCGCCACGCCGGGCTCGCGCGACGCGAGGACGGTCTTGCCGTCGGGCGAGATCGCGAAGGAGCGGCCCTCCCCGATGCGCACGGCCGGGGAGCCGTCGAGCCGGCGCAGGTAGATGCCGATCGGCTCGGTCTGCTGCTCGTCGAAGAGCACCGTCGTCCCGTCTCCCGAGATGGCCGAGGGGAAGGACCAATTGAGCCAGGTCAGGTTCCGCTCCGCGCCCTCGCCGGAGCGCCCCACCATCTCGCGGCGCGCGCGGCTCGAACAGAAGAGGACGTTCCCGTCCTTCGAGAGATCCGCGATACGCGCGGTGCGCTCGGGGTAGGGCCACGCGACCCTCGACTTCCCGGAGAGCGTCGTCACCGTCAGCGGCGGACCAGACCAGACGGCGTCGCCGCGCGGCGACCAGGCCACGCCCCAGTTGGCGAAGGGACCGCGGAGAACGAGCTTGCCGGAGGCATCGATGACCCTGAGCGCTCCGTTGCTGTCTCCCTGCTCCGGGTGATCGATGAACGCGATGAGCCGGCCGTCCGGGGACACGCGCACGTGACTGACCCAGCCGGCGGGCTCATAGAGGACCTTGCCGATCGGATACTCGAGGCGCCGCTTCGTGCCCACGTGCCGTGAGACCGCGATCTGTTTGCCGTCCGGAGACCAGTCCGCGTCTTCGACGTCGTCCAGGATCGCACGCGGCGTGCCTCCCCCGAGCGAGACGGTGGCGAGGGTTCCGGTGGTCTCGAATCCGATCGTGAAGCGGCGGCCGAGCGAGATGGCCATCTCGCCGGCCGACGAGATCGCCAGAATGTCGCCCGAGGGCAGGCCGAGCGGCCGGGACTCCGTGCTGTCCGCGCGCGTGGAGAAGAGCTCCGACGGCTTCCCGTCCCACGCGGCTGAGTAGACGATGGTCTGGCCATCGGGCGCGAACCGCGCGCTGCCGATGGTTCCCCGCTTGAACGAGAGCTGCTTGAAGTCGACGTTGCTGGCCGCACCGCCGCCGGCTCGCACGCCGCGGATCCAGAGCCCGGCAGCCAGACCCACGAGGAGCGCCGCGATCGCGGGAAGGAGCCAGCCGCGGCGACGGAGTCTCGGCTGCTCGGTGGTTGTGAGCGCGCCCGAGGCCGAGGTGAGCGAGGACTCCGTCAGGTGGTCGCGGAGGCTCTTCAGGTCGCGTGCGAGATCCTTCGTGGACGCGTAGCGCTCCTCGGGGTCCTTGGCGAGGCAGCGCTCCACGATCCAGCGGACCGGCGCCGGCGCCTTCGGGGCCGCCTGGGAGAGGGGAGCCGGCTCCTCGCGGATGATCGCGACGAGCGTCTCGGCGCCGGTCTTCCTCTGGAACGCCTTCTCGCCCGCCGCCATCTCGTAGAGGATCGATCCCAGCGAGAACTGATCCGAGCGGAAGTCGACGGGATGTCCGCTCGCCTGCTCGGGCGACATGTAGCCGGCGGTGCCCATGACCGTGCCCGGCTGTGTCGGCGCGGCGACGGCGGTGGGCAGGACCGAGGCCGCCTGGTGCACCGGCTCGGTCAGCTTCGCGAGACCGAAGTCGAGAATCTTGACGAAGCCGTCCCTCGAGATCATGAGGTTCTCGGGCTTGAGATCCCGATGGACGATCCCGTTCGCGTGCGCCTTCGCGAGGCCCTCGGCAGTCTGGACGCCGATGTCGAGGAGCTTTCGCGTCGGCAGCGGCTCGCCCCCCGCGATCAGCTCGCGCAGCGTCTTCCCCTCGACCAGCTCCATCGCGATGAAGACGGTGCCGTCCGCCTCCCCGATGTCGTAGATCGTCAGGATGTTGGGATGGTTGAGCGCGGAGGCGGCCCGCGCCTCGCCCTCGAAGCGGGCGCGGCGGTCCGGGTCGGACGCGGTCGCCGACGGCAGCACCTTGATCGCGACCTCGCGCGAGAGCCGCGCGTCCCGAGCCCGGTAGACCTCGCCCATCCCGCCCGCGCCGAGGGGGGAGAGGATCTCGTACGCGCCCAGCTTCGATCCCGCGGCGAGAGTCATAAGGAGTTGTGGGATTGTATGTCCCAGAAGGACGCGTGATCGGGCAGACCCTGTCGCACTACCGGGTCGAGAGACGCCTGGGCGCCGGCGGCATGGGCGAGGTGTTTCTCGCGCGCGACCTCGCGCTGGGCCGCCCGGCCGCGATCAAGCTGCTCGCCCAGCCGGTGGACCGCGAGCTGCGCTCGCGGCTGCGGCGCGAGGCGGAGGCGTGCGCGCGGCTGCAGCATCCCGCGATCGCCACCTTCTACGAGGCGGGCGAGGAGAACGAGACGGTGTTCCTCGCCATGGAGTTCGTGGGGGGAGAGACCCTGCGCGACCGTCTCGAGCGCGGGCCGCTGCCGCGCCCTCAGGCGATCGCGGTGACGGCGTGCCTGCTCGAGGCGCTCAACCACGCGCACGCGGCCGGGGTGCTCCATCGCGACATCAAGCCCGAGAACGTCATGGTCACGCCGGGCGGTCTCGCGAAGCTCCTCGACTTCGGGATCGCCCGGTTGCTGGGGCCTCAGGAGGCCGCTCCCGAGGAGAGGACCGGAACGGCGCTGACCGCGGTCGGCGCCGTCGTCGGAACCATCGGCTACATGTCGCCCGAGCAGCTCAAGGGACAGCCCCTCGACGAGCGCTCGGACGTCTTCTCCCTCGGAGCGGTGCTCTACGAGATGCTCTCCGGGGCGCGGGCGTTCCCCGGCGATTCCGTGGCGGAGATCATCGCCTCGGTCCTCTCCGCCGCGCCCACGCCCCGGCTCGCCGCGACGGCCGCGGCGGACCTGAACGCGGTGCTGGACCGGGCGCTCGCGCGCGACCCGTCGCGGCGCTATCCCTCCGCCGCGGCGTTCCTCGCGGACCTGCGCGCCGCCGCCTCCGGAGAGTTCGTCGCGGTCCTGCCGGACTCGATCGCCGTCGTCGACTTCGAGAACCTCTCGAAGGATCCGGCGGACGACTGGATCGGCAGCGGGATCGCGGAGAGCCTCTCGGCGGACCTCTCGCGCGTGGCGGGCCTCGCGGTGGTGCCTCGCGGGAAGATGCTGTCGGTCCGCGCGAGGCTGGACGCAACCGAGCGAGAGTCGGAGGCGGCGTCCCTCGGCCGCCTTCTCGCGTGCCGGTGGGTGCTCTCCGGCGGCTATCAGCGCGTCGGGCCGAACCTCCGGATCACCGCGCAACTGACCGACGTGGCAACGGGCGAAGCCGCCGCGGGGGAGAAGCTCGACGGCACGCTCGACGGCATCTTCGGAATGCAGGACGCGCTCGCGGCCGCGGTCGCGCGCCGCCTCGGTCCGGGCGCAGCGGCTCCGGCCCCCGCCGCCCCGCCGCCGATCGATGCGTTCGAGCGCCACGCGCGCGGCCGGCGCCTCTTCCTGCAGCTCGAGAAGGGCTCCATGGATCAGGCGCGGCTGCTATTCGAGCAGGCGATCGGCGCGCACCCCGGCTACGCCCCCGCGCTCGCGGGTCTCGCGTCGGTCCACGCGATGCGGTTCACGTTCATGACCGATCCGGCTGAGCTCGAGACCTGCGCGGGATACGCGCGCCGCGCGATCGACGCGGATCCCGAGCTCGCCGAGCCCAGGGTCTGGCTGGGCTACGTCCTCTTTCGACAGGGCCGGCCGGACGAGGCCTTCGCGCAGGAGCGCCGGGCGATGGAGCTCGACCCGGCCAATTCCTACGCGCCGTACTTCGCGGGCTGCGCGCTGGGAATGTTCGGGCGGCAGGGCGAGGCGCTGGCTCTCTTTCAGCGCGGCCTCGCGATCGAGCCCGGCCACATCTGGGGGTGGCTCGGTCTCGGGTGGATGCATCTCGACCTCGGCGCCGGATCCGAGGCGATTTTCTGTCTGGAGAAGGCCCTGGAGCTCGAGCGGCTCCAGGGGCCGCACCGCACCGCCGGCGTCGCGGGCTATCTCGGCGAATGCCTGAGGCGGCTGGGCGATCCCGCGGGCGCGCGCGCAAGGTGCCTCGAGGGGCTCGAGGCCGTGGAGAAGTCGGACAACATGTATCGCGACACCTTCCGCGGCGTCTGCCTCTGCGCGCTCGGCCGCTCGGCGCTCGATGCCGGAGACGCCGAGACCGCGCGCGTCGCGTTTCACCAGGCGGTGGCGCACCTCCGCGGCCGCCCGCGCACGCTGGGCGGCGGCTACCTGGTGATCCAGGCCCTCGCGGGACTCGCGCGCGCCGGCGAAGGCGCTCCGCCTCTCGAGGAGGCGCTCGATCTCTGGCGGAGCCGCGCCGGGCACGACTTCTCGCTCATGTGGAGCTGCACGCCCGACGTGACGCGAGAGGAGCTGTCGGCCGCCGCGGCGCACCTCGGGAGGCCCCCGGTCGAGAACTAGGCCGCCGAGCGGGGGGACCCAAACCGAGCAATGGCGGGGCCTTATCCCCCATAATGCCCGTTCCCATGGACGCGCCGAAGACGCCCGACGGTCAGACCCAGCGCGATCGCGCCGAGGCCCTCCAGGAGGTCCTGGCGGAGCGGATCCTCGTGCTCGACGGCGCGACGGGAACCTGGCTCCAGGCGCAGAACCTGACCGCGGAGGACTTCGGCGGCGGGGAGCTCGAGGGCTGCAACGAGAACCTGGTGCTCACCCGGCCGGACGTGATCCGGAGGATGCATTCCGAGTACCTCGCCGCCGGCGCCGACATGGTCGAGACGGACACCTTCGGCGGGACGCCGCTCGTCCTCGCCGAGTACGGGCTCGCGGACAAGGCCGTGGAGATCAACCGCCGCGCCGCCGAGCTCGCGCGCGAGGCCGCCGCGAAGGCGTCGACGCCGGACCGGCCCCGGTTCGTCGCGGGCTCGATGGGCCCGACGACGAAGGCGATGACCGTGACCGGCGGCGTCACCTTCGACGAGCTGGTCGTCCACTATCGGACGCAGGCGATCGGCCTGCTGACCGGCGGCGCCGACGTTCTCCTGATCGAGACGACGCAGGACACGCGCAACCTCAAGGCGGGGCTGATCGGCATCGAGCAGGCGTTCACGGAGGTGGGCTGGCGCACGCCGGTCATGGCCTCCGTGACGATCGAGCCGATGGGCACGATGCTCGCCGGGCAGGGCGTCGAGGCGCTCTACGCGTCGATCATGCACCAGCCCCTCCTCTCCGTCGGCCTCAACTGCGCGACGGGGCCGGAGTTCATGACGGATCACCTGCGCAGCCTCTCGGCGCTCGCGCGCACGCGCGTGTCGTGCTACCCGAACGCGGGTCTGCCCGACGCGGACGGCGGCTACTCCGAGACGCCCGAGAAGCTCGCGAGCGCGATGTCGCGCTTCATGGACGAGGGCTGGGTGAACATCGTGGGCGGCTGCTGCGGCACGACGCCGGCGCACATCAGGCTGCTCGCGGAGGCCGTGGCCGGCCGCCGGCCGCGCCGCCCGGCGATCCACACGAAGACGCTCGTCTCCGGAATCGAGGCGCTCGAGGTGGACGTCGACAACCGGCCCGTGCTGGTCGGCGAGCGCACGAACGTCCTCGGCAGCCGTAAGTTCAAGAAGCTGATCGCGAGCGGCGACTTCGACGCCGCCGCCGAGATCGGCCGCGCGCAGGTCAAGACGGGCGCGCAGGTCCTGGACGTCTGCCTGCAGGACCCCGACCGCGACGAGACCGCGGACGCGCAGAAGTTCCTCGAGCGGATCATCCGGATGGTCAAGGCCCCGCTCATGCTCGACTCGACCGACGCGAAGGTCCTCGAGCTGGGCCTCAAGTGGAGCCAGGGCAAGTCGATCCTGAACTCGATCAACCTCGAGGACGGAGAGCACCGCTTCCAGACCGTGGTGCCGCTCGCGCAGCGCTACGGCGCCGCGCTCATCGTCGGCACGATCGACGAGGACCCCGAGCACGGCATGGGCGTGACGCGCCAGCGCAAGCTCGAGATCGCGCGGCGGAGCTACACCCTGCTCACCGAGAAGTACGAGTTCCCGCCGGAGGACATCCTCTTCGATCCGCTCGTCTTCCCGTGCGGGACGGGCGACGCGAAGTACGTCGGCAGCGCCGAGGAGACGATCGAGGGGATCCGCCTCATCAAGGCGGAGTTCCCGGAGGCGAAGACGATCCTGGGGATCTCGAACGTCTCGTTCGGTCTGCCGGAGGCCGGGCGCGAGGTCCTCAATTCCGTGTTCCTGTACCACTGCGTCAAGGCCGGGCTCGACCTCGCGATCGTGAACACCGAGAAGATCATGCGTTACCCGTCGATCCCCGACGAGGAGAAGCGCCTCTCCGAGGACCTGATCTGGAACCGCGGCGAGGATCCGATCGCGGCGTTCGCGGCGCACTTCAAGGCGAAGGGCGCGCAGCCGAAACAGCCGAAGGCCCGCCCGGGGACGCCGATCGAGAGGCTGCCCGGCTACATCCTCGAGGGCTCTCGCGAGGGGCTCGTCGACGACCTCGAGGCGGTGCGGACGGGCGGCATGGAGCCGCTCGACATCATCAACGGCCCGCTCATGGACGGCATGCGCGAGGTCGGCCGCCTCTTCAACGCGAACGAGCTGATCGTCGCCGAGGTCCTCCAGTCGGCGGAGGCGATGAAGGCCGCCGTGTCGCACCTCGAGAAGTTCATGGAGAAGAAGGCGGGCGCGCGCAAGGGCAAGGTCATGCTCGCGACCGTCAAGGGCGACGTGCACGACATCGGCAAGAACCTGGTCGAGATCATCCTCTCGAACAACGGCTATGACGTCGTGAACCTCGGCATCAAGGTGCCGCCCGAGAAGCTCATCGAGGCGAACGCGGAGCACCGGCCGGATCTGATCGGGCTGTCGGGCCTGCTGGTGAAGAGCGCGCAGCAGATGGTGACGACGGCCCAGGACCTGACGAAGGCGGGCGTCGCGACGCCCATGCTCGTCGGCGGCGCGGCGCTGTCGCAGAAGTTCACCGACCACCGGATCTCGCCGGCGTACTCCGGCCTCGTCGCCTACGCCGAGGACGCGATGCGCGGGCTCGCCCTGGCGGACCGCGTCCTCTCGGGGGAGAAGGCCCGGGCGGAGATCACGGCCGAGGCGGAGAAGCGCCGCGCGGCGAGCGCGGTCGCGCCCGCGGCCGAGGAGATCCCGCTGTCCGCCCCCGCGGTGCGCAGCACCGAGGTCGAGATCGTCCCGCCGCTCGCGGCGCCCGACGGCGCGGAGCACGTGCTCCGCGAGCTCGACCTCGCGGAGGTCTGGCCGTACCTGAACCCGCACATGCTGTACGCCAAGCACCTCGGCCTGCGCGGCAGCTACAGGAAGCTCAAGGAGGCCGGCGACCCCAAGCTGGCCGAGCTCGAGAAGGTCATCGAGCAGGTCCAGTCGAAGGGCTGGATCCGCGCGCGCGCGATGTACCGCTACTTCCCGGCGTCGTCGGAGGGGAATACCCTGCACGTGGAGGTCCCGGGAGGGGGCCAGGCGTGCTTCCGCTTCCCGCGCCAGGTCGCGGGCGAGCGGCTCTGCCTCGCGGACTTCGTGCATCCGAAGGACGCGGCGCCCGCGAAGGATTCCGCCGCGGACCGGAAATCCGCGCAGGACTCGGTAGCCTTCTTCATCACGACCGCGGGCGAGGGCGTGCGCCAGCGCGCCGAGGAGCTGAAGGCGGCGGGGGAGTACCTGCTGTGCCACGCGCTGCAGGCGCTCGCGGTCGAGACCGCCGAGGCGGCGGCCGAGTGGCTGCACCGCGAGCTCCGCGAGAAGTGGGGCTTCCCGGATCCGCCCGAGACGACGATGGTCGACCGCTTCCAGGCGCGCTACCGCGGCAAGCGCTACAGCTTCGGCTATCCCGCGTGTCCCGAGCTCGCCGACCAGGCCACGCTCTTCCACCTCCTCGACGGCCAGAAGATCGGCGTCGAGCTGACGGAGGGGTTCATGATGGATCCCGAGGCGTCGGTTTCCGCGATCGTTCTCCACCACCCCCAGGCGCGCTACTTCGCGGCGTAAGCCTCGTGTCGTGTCGGGGAACCGGGCACGGCTTCCCTCGGCGGCAGGATCCTCGGTGATATGGAGCGTCCGGGATTCGGAGATCGATGTCGGGCGCGAAAGGCGCTCCCGGAGCTCGGCGGCCGAAATCACTGGAGTGCGAGCCCCTTTCCGGGCCATGGATCAATTATTCAACCAAATGGATCCGGCATAGACGATCCTTCTGGTTCGTTGTAAGATTTCAGAATGATCGACACTATCGATGGCATTATCCTGAATATTCTCCAATCGAACGCCAGGACCTCGAACGCGGAGATCGCCCGGCAGGTGGATCTCGCGCCGTCGGCGGTGTTCGAGAGGATTCGCAAGCTCGAGGAGCGCGGCGTCATCGAGGGCTACACCACGCGCATCAACCCCGCCGCCATCGGGCTGCCCCTCCTCGCGTTCATCTTCATCCGGGACGACGACAAACCCGGCGACGACAGGGCGGCGCGCCGCGTCGCGGAGATCCCGGAGGTGCTCGAGGTCCATCACGTCGCGGGCGAGGACTGCCTGCTCGTGAAGGCTCGCGTCAAGGACACCGAGTCGCTCGGGCGGCTGCTGCGCGACCGCTTCGGGTCCATCCCGACGATCACGAGCACGCGGACCACGATCGTGCTCGGCTCCGTCAAGGAGAGCTCGAGCCTGTCGATCCGCGAAGAGGCGCCGAGCGAGCCGGAGACGGTGCGTGTCTGATCGGCAATCCTCTTCGAACGCGGCGTCCCGCGCCGCGGCGGTGTCGCGAGTGGCCGCGCCGAGCGCGCCGTCCAGAGCGGCCTCGCCGTCCCTCACTAAGCTGGTCCTGGCGTTCGCCGCGATCTACGTGATCTGGGGCTCGACGTACCTCGGCATCCGGTTCACGATCGAGACGCTGCCGCCGTTCTTCACCAACGGGATCCGCTTCGCCGTCGCGGGCGTGGTCATGTACCTCTGGGCGCGCCTGAGCGGGGCCCCGCATCCCCCGGCGCGCGAGTGGCGCGCGGGGCTCGTCACCGGATTCCTCCTCTTCTTCTGCGGCACCGGCGCCGTCATCTGGGCGGAGCTCGGCGAGCGCGGGATCCCGTCCGGCGTCGCGGCGCTCGTGGTTGCAACCGAGCCGCTGTCGTTCGTGTTGATCGAGGCAGTGAGGCGACGCCGGATGCCGAAGGGAGCGATCTTCGCGGGACTGGCCCTGGGGCTGCTGGGGCTCGGGATCCTCGTCGGCCCCGGAAACCTGCTCGGCAGCGAGCGCTTCGACCTCGCGGCGTGCGGCGTTCTCGTCGGCGGGACCTTCTGCTGGGCGTCCGGTTCGCTGTACTCGCGGGGCTCGCGGATGCCGGCGTCTCCGGTCATGGCGACGGCGGTGACGCTCCTCGCCGGCGGCACGTGCCTCGCGGCGCTCGGGCTGTTCGCCGGCGAGCTCGGCCGCTTCGATCCGTCCGGCGTCTCGACCCGGTCGGTCGTGGCCGTTCTCTACAACTTCGTGTTCGGCTCGATCGTGGGCTTCACGGCGTACCTGTGGCTCCTGCGCGTGGCGTCGGTGTCGCGGGTCTCGACGTACGCCTACGTCAATCCGATCGTGGCGGTCTTCCTGGGATGGGCCCTCGCGGGCGAGGCGCTGACGCCGCGGGTCTTCCTCGCCGCGGCGGTGATCGTCGCCGCGGTCGCGCTCATCATTCGCGCCGGAGGCGAGGACGCCCCCGAGCTCGACCGCGAGGACGCCGACCTCGGCTGCACCAAGGCGCCGGAGACTCTCCATGCGTAAGACCATCACCGGCGCACACCAGCGCGTCGCCTCGCGGTCGCAGATCGTCCTGGCCTTCGCGGCCGTATACGTGTTGTGGGGCTCGACGTACCTCGCGATCCGCATCGGCGACGAGACGATCCCGCCGTTCCTCCTGGCGGGCCTGCGCCATACGGTCGCCGGCCTGCTCCTGCTCGGCTGGTTGCGGCTGCGCGGCGGCGCGGCGGGAATCGAGCGGCGCCACTGGCGCTCCGCCGCGATCATCGGCGCCCTGATGCTGCTGGGCGGCAACGGCCTCGTGACGTGGGCCGAGAAGCGCGTGCCGTCGGGACTCGCGGCGCTGATCGTGGCCTCGGTGCCGATCTGGATGACGCTGCTGCACGGCTTGCAGACGCGCCGGCGCCCGCACGGGGTCGTGCTGCTGGGCCTCGCGCTGTGCGTGGCCGGTCTGGCGTTCCTCGTCCTGCCGTCGGCCGGCGCGGTCGCCTCGAACCACGTCGATCCCCTCGGGGCGATCGCGCTTCTCTGCGCGGCGTTCTTCTGGGCGATCGGATCGCTCTACTCGCGGACCGCGCCGCTGCCTTCGTCGACTCTGCTCGCGACCGCGATGGAGATGGTCGCGGGCGGCGCGATCCTGCTCACGGTCTCGACCGTCGCGGGCGAGTGGCGCACGGTCTCGCTGGCGGCGGTCTCCTCGCGCTCGATCCTGGCCCTCGCGTACCTCATCGTCGCGGGCTCGCTCCTCGGCTTCACCGCCTACGTCTTCCTGCTCTCCGCGACGACGCCCGCGCGCGTGTCGACCTACGCCTTCGTCAATCCGGTCGTGGCCGTGTTCTTCGGGTGGGCGATCGCGGGCGAGGCGGTCACGCTGCGGACGGCGCTCTCGGCGCTGCTGATCGTGGGCGCGGTCGCCCTGATCGTTCGCTACGGCGGACGCAAGGGGAAGGAAGAGGAAATGACGCGCGAGGCGGCCTGACGAGCTCGCGCCGATGTCTTCCCGACCCATGTCCGGACGCGCCGACTCGACCGTTGCGATGCTCCTCCGTCTCCTCGACGAGTCCTACGAGAAGAGCGCGTGGCAGGGTCCGAACCTGCGGGGCGCGCTGCGCGGGGTGACCGCGGCCCAGGCGGCGTGGCGCCCGGCGCGCGGGCGGCACAACGTCTGGGAGCTCGTCGTCCACTCGGCCTACTGGAAGTACGCCGCCTGTCGGATGCTGACCGGCGAGAAGCGCGGCGCGTTCGGGGAAAAGGGAAGCAACTGGTTCGTCCGGCCCGGCGCGGAGGGCGCGACGGACAAGGCGTGGCGCGCGGAGATCGCCCGGCTCGACGCCCATCACCGCCGCCTGCGCGCCGCCGTCGCGGGTCTCCGCGGCGCGCGCCTGTCGGCGAAGCCGAGGGGCAGCAAGCGCCGGACGGACACCCTCGTGTACGGCGTCGCCAGCCACGACGTCTACCACACCGGGCAGATCCAGGTCCTCAAGCGCCTCTGGAGGGACCGGGTTCGTTAGAATCCCGCCTCGATGTCCCGCATCGTCGACCTCTCCCATCCCATCGAGCACGGGATGGTCACCTACCCGGGGTTGCCCGGTCCGGTGATCTCCGACTTCCTCGGCCGCGACGCCTCGCGCGGCCACTACGCCGAGGGAACGACCTTTCACATCGCGCGCATCCGGATGGTCGCGAACACGGGGACCTACGTCGACGCCCCGTTCCATCGCTTCGCGCACGGGAAGGACGTCGGCTCGCTGCCGCTCGAGCGGCTCGCCGACGTCGAGGGCGTCGTCATCGACGCCACGGGCTCCTGGAAGGCGATCGAGCCCATGGTGTTCGAGGGCCGCGCGCTCGCGGGCAAGGCGGTGCTCATCCGCACCGGCTGGGACGCCCACTGGCGGACGCCGCGCTACTTCGAGGGCCATCCGCACCTGACGCGCGCCGCCGCGGAGCACCTGATGGGGGCGGGACCGACGCTCGTCGGGATCGACTCGCTCAACATCGACGACACGTCGGACGGCGTCCGGCCGGCGCACACGCTCCTCCTCGGGGCGGGCATCCCGATCGTCGAGCACCTCTGCAATCTCGGGAGCCTTCCGGAGAGCGGATTCCGCCTGCACTGCGTCCCCGCCCCGTTCCTGAAGATGGGGAGCTTCCCGGTCCGCGCGTACGCGGTCATCGGCTAGTCGGGAAGCCGGCAACCCGCGGGGCCTTCCTCCGTAAGAAACCGGGAGAGGTGCCCATGCTCGCTCTGGCCGCTGCGGCATTGCTATGGCTCGCCGCTCCACCGGCTCCCACTCCGACGCCCGCGCCGAAGACCGCGTTCGAGTACGCCGCCGCCGGGAACCGCGCGTACCAGGCCGGCGACATGGCGGGGTTCCTCCGCGACTACGAACAGGCGGCCCGAATGCGCCCGGGGAATACGGCCCTGCTCTACAACCTGGCCTGCGCGCAGTCGCGGAACGGACAGGCGAGCGCCGCCCTCGCGACGCTGTCGGATCTCGCGCAGAGACGCGCGTTCTTCGACGTCGGCGCGGACACCGACTTCGACCCGATCCGCAACGAGAAGGACTACGGCGCGATCGTCGCGAGGCTCGGCGCCGTCCGGCAGGAGCGGATCACGAGCGGCGCGGTCCCGGCCTTCACGATCCCGGAGAAGGCGCTCGCGCCCGAGGGCGTCGCGTACGACCCGGTGACGAAGGCGTTCTTCGTCGCGAGCGTGAACAAGGGGAAGATCGTGCGGATCGGTCCGGACGGGAAGGCCTCCGACTTCGTGGCGGCGGGCTCGGGACTTCGTAGCCCGCTCGGCATGGGCGTCGACGCGAAGCGGCGGACGCTGTGGGTCGCCAGCGAAGTCGTCCCGCACATGAACGGCGGCAAGGAGGGCGATGCGCCGGACAGTGCGCTCTTCGAGCTCGACCTCGACACCGGCCGGCTCCGCAAGAAGCACGTGCCGCCGCCGTCGCCCCGGCCGCCTCACTTCGACGACCTCGCGGTCGGCGCGGACGGCCGCGTCTACGTCAACGACGGCCAGGACCCGCGCATCTACTCCCTCGATCCCGCGCGCCCGTCGGCCGGGCTCGAGGTCTGGCTCGATTCGGATGTCTTCGGCGGCACGCAGGGCCTCGCCCCGACCCCCGACGGCCGCGCGCTCTACGTCTCCGACTACCGCGGGCTCTACCGCGTCGACACCGCGACGAAGCACGTGACGCCGCTCGCCGTTCCGGCCGACGTCTCGTTCAACGGCGTGGACGGCCTCGTCTCCTTCGCGGGCAGTCTCATCGCGATCCAGAACGGCGTCGCGCCGCACCGCGTCACGCGCGTGGATCTCGCTCCCGACGGGGTCGCGGTTCTCCGCGCGCGCATCCTCGAGATGAACCATCCCGCGTTCGACGAGCCCACGCTCGGCACGGTCGTCGACGGGACGCTGTACTTCACGGCGAACAACCAGGGGCACCTCTTCCACGACACGAAGCACCCCTACAAGGCGGAGGATCTGCGGGACGCCGTCATCCTCAAGCTTTCGTTGACGTCCGCTCCGTAGGCTCGTCTTTTGCTAGTGTCGGGGGCATGACACGGGCCCTCGCGATCGGCGCCGGTCTTCTGGGCGTCGTGCTCTCGACCTCCGGAATGCTCCCGCCGGAGAGAAGCGCGCCGGTGCGGGCGCAGATCGCCGCGCGGGCGGCCGCGGCCGTCCAGTTCGCCCCGCTCGCCTCGGGCCTCGGCAGCATCACGTCGATCGGGGCGGCCGGGGACAGCCGCGTCTTCCTGACGATCCAGAGCGGGACGGTCCGGATCTGGGACGGCAGCCAGGTGCTGCCGGCGCCCTTCCTCGACGTCTCCGCGAAGATCAGCTGCTGCGGCGAGCAGGGGCTGCTCTCCGTCGCGTTCCATCCCTCCTACGCGGTGAACGGCCTCTTCTTCGTGGACTACACGAACTTGAACGGGGACACGGTCATCGAGCGCTACCGGGTCTCGAGCTTCGACCGCAACCAGGCCGACGCCTCGAGCGCGACGGTTCTCCTGACGATCCCCCAGCCGTTTGCGAACCACAACGGCGGCCTGCTGCAGTTCGGGCCGGACGGGTACCTCTACGTCGGCATGGGCGACGGCGGTTCCGGCAACGATCCCCTCTGCAACGCGCAGAGCGGCACGAGCCTGCTCGGGAAGCTGCTCCGGATCGACGTGAACGCGAGCGCGCCGCCCTTCTACGCGGTCCCGCCGGACAACCCGTTCCTGACGAACGGGGGAGCCCCGCCCGAGGCGTGGGCCAAGGGACTCCGCAATCCGTGGCGCTTCACGTTCGACCGCATGACGGGGGACCTGATCATCGGCGACGTCGGACAGGGCGTGGAGGAGGAGGTGGACTTCCAGCCGGCGGGCAGCCCGGGCGGCGAGAACTACGGCTGGAAGGTCATGGAGGGGACGCGGTGCGGCGACGGCGGCGCGTCCGGATGCACCGGGGCGGTCCCTCCGTGCAACGACCCGGCGTACACCGGTCCGGTCCTCGAATACGACCACTCGAACGGGCGCTGCGCGATCATCGGCGGCTACGTCTACCGCGGGCTGTCCGTTCCGGAGCTGTACGGGCTGTACGTGTACGGCGACCTCTGCTCGGGAGAGCTCTGGAGCGCGCCTCCGCAGGGCGACACGTGGACGCCGACTCTCCTGCCGGTGTCGGCGCCGAACCTGAACACCTTCGGCGAGGACTCCTTCGGCGAGCTGTACGCGGGGACCGGAGACGGGAACTTCTACCTCTTCGCGGCGACCGTCACGCCCGCGGCGACGATCGCGGGGATCACCCCGAGCACGGGCCTCTCGCGCGGGGGGCAACAGGTCACGATCACCGGCGGGAACTTCACGCGCGCGACGCAGGTCTTCTTCGGGACGGCGCCGGCGGCGGGCATCGAGGTCGCGAACCCGACCACGCTCACGGCGTTCGCACCGGCGGGTCCGGAGGGAGCCGTTTCCGTGAGCGTGGTCAACCCGGGAACGGCGCCGGCGGTGCTCCCCGGCGCGTTCACCTATACGCCGATCGTCCGCGTCGCGCCGCCCGGCCCGCCGAGGACGGTCGTCCGGTAGCTCGGCTATCCCGCGGCGCGCTCGGCGCCGCGGCCCCAGATCAGAAACGCCAGCGCCGAGAGGACCGTCAGGAGAACTCCGTACGCGGCGGCGACGCCGACCTCCTGGATCCGCAGCTCGGAGAGGATCTCGATCGAGATCGGCCGCGTCTCGTACGTGTAGAGGACGATCGAGACGACGAAGTCCCCGAGCGCGGAAAGAAACGCGAGGCTCGCGCCGGCGGCGAGCGCGGGACGGATCTGCGGCAGGAGGACGCGCCGGAAGCGGCGCGCGCGCGAGGCCCCGAGCGTGGCGGCGGCCTGGAGCACCGCCGGATCCATCTGGCGCATCCCGGCGAACGCGGCGCGTCCGGTCAGCGGCAGCCCGCGCACGAGGTAGCCGAGCGGGAGGAGAACGAGCGTGCCGATCAGCACGAACCGTCCGGCCCACGGCGCGTTCACGGAAAAGGTGGCGGCGAGCGCCACGGCGAAGACGGTGCCGGGGAGCGCCCACGGCAGCGTGATGAGCGTCTCGAGCGCGGCGCCGAGCCGGCCGCGGGTGCGCAGCGCGAGATAGGCCGCCGCGAATCCGAGGAGCAGCGCGCCGGCCGTCGCCGCCGACGCCATCCAGAGCGAGTTGACGACGGGGCGGATGCGTTCGGGGTCGACGCCGAGCGCGGCGTAGTTGGAGAGCCGCAGGACCGGCGGAAACGACTCGACGGTCCACGTGTTGCGCGGGACGAGCGAGATCAACACGAGCGTCGCGTGCGGCAGGAGCAGGAAGATCGCGAGGCCCCAGCCGGCGGCCGCGGCGAGCCACCTCCCCCGATACAGGACGCGGCGCCGCGGCGCCACGCCGCGCACGGCCCCGGCGACGTCGCGTCCGCCCTCGACGCGCGCCAGCAGCCACAGACCCGCCAGCCCGAGGAGCGAGAGCGTCACCGTCTCCACCATCGCGAGGCCCGTGTCGCCGTTGAGCTTCGATGCCACGATCTGCGTCGTCATGACGCGGAAGCTTCCGCCGAAGACGTAGGGCGCGCTGAAGGAGGCGAGCGAGGTCATGAAGGTCAGGAGCGCGGCGCCGGTCAAGGACGGCATGAGAAGCGGCAGCGTGACCCGGCGCGCGGTGCGCCACTTTCCCGTCCCGAGGCTCGCGGCCGCCTCGAGGTACGCGGCGTCGAAGCGCTCGAGCCCGGCGCGCGTGAAGAGATAGAAGTAGACGTACATCGAGTACGCGTGCACCAGCAGGATCGCCCAGGGCCCCGTGAGCCGCCACGGCGGCTCCGACAGCCGCAGGAGCGCCTGCACGAGGCGGGAGGCGAGGCCGCTCTCGCCGTAGAGGAAGAGAAACGCGAGGACTCCGATGAGCGGCGGCAGCGCCACGGGCAGGGCGACGAGCGTGGAGAGGACCCTCCGTCCCGGGAACTCCGTCCGGGCGAAGAGGAAGGCGAGCGGCACGCCGATCGCGGCCGACAGGGCGACGGTCGCGATCGAGATCCAGAGGCTCGCCCAGAGGGCCTGCCACTCCGCCGGCCGCCGGGCGAACTCCCGGACGTGGTCGAGCGTCCAGTGCGGGGCGCCGAGCGCCTCGGCGAGCGTCAGGACGAGCGGATAGCCCACGATCCAGAAGAGGAGGGCGCCGGCGAGCCACGCTACGATCCGCAGCCTCAGGCGGCCGCGGCTCACCCCTCCCTCCGGAACGCGCGCGGCACGGGTCCGCCGGACGCGGGCGCGACCAGGACCGTGTCGCCCTCGCGGCTCGCGGTCGGAGGCGCGAGCACCTCGACCTCGCCCGGCGCGGTCGCCACGAGGTAGTAGGCCACGCGGCCCGCGTAGCGCCGCTCCGACACGACGCCCTCGAGCGTGTCGGGCCCGGGTCGCGCGGCGAACGTCAGCGCCTCGGGGCGGACGACGAGGTCCACGGCGGCGTCGACCGAGACGGACGGCCCGGCGGTCGCCGGCCAGACGGGACCCGACGCGATCCGCGCCCCGCGGCCGCCCTCCCACGTCGCGGGCAGGACGCTCGAGCGGCCGATGAAGGTCGCGACGAAGCGCGTCGCGGGCTGCTCGAAGAGCTCCTCCGGCACGCCGATCTGCTCGAGGCGGCCCTCGTTCAAGACCGCGATGCGGTCGCCCAGCTCGAACGCCTCCTCCTGCTCGTGCGTGACGAAGAGCGTGGTGATGCCGACGCGGCGGATCGCCCGCTTGAGCTCGCGCCGCGTCTTCTCGCGCAGCGACGGGTCCAGGTTCGACAGGGGCTCGTCGAGAAGCAGGACGCGGGGATTCGGGGCGAGCGCGCGGGCGAGCGCGACGCGCTGCTGCTGGCCTCCCGAGATCTCGGTGACGCGGCGGGGCTCGAAGCCCGAGAGCCCGGCGAGCGCGAGCGCCTCCGCCACGCGCTCTCGGATCTCCTCGCGCGGACGCTTCCGGCCCTCCAGTCCGAACGCGACGTTCTCGCCGACGGTCATGTGCGGGAAGAGCGCGTAGTGCTGGAAGACCATGCCGAAGCGGCGCCGCTCCGGCGGCACGCGCGTCACGTCCTCGCCGTCCACGACGATCCGGCCGGCGTCCGGGGTCTCGAGCCCCGCCGTGAGGCGCAGCACCGTCGTCTTCCCGCTCCCGGAGGGGCCCAGGAGCGCCACGATCTCGCCCTTCGCGGCAGAGAGCGAGACGCCGCGCGTCACGAGCGAGGTCCCGAAGCGCTTTTCGAGCGACTCGAGACGGAGGAAGTCCGCCATGCTGGCGCGTAGTGTATTCACAACGAGACGAGCGCGAGCGAGACGAGGACCATCAGCACGAGCAGGAGCGCCGACAGCGGCAGGAAGCGCCGCCAGTAGCGGCGCGGGTCTCCGCCGTCGCGGGCGAACAGCTGCGCGCCGATCAGGTTCGCGATGGACGACCACGGCGCGCCGCAACCGCCGGCGTTCACGCCGTGCAGGAGACCGCGCAGGCCGGAGGCGGTGACCGCGGCGGGCGCCAGCAGCATCGCGGCGGGCGCGTTGGACACGAACTGGGAGAGCAGGGCGCCCGACAGAACCATCCCGCGGGCCCGGTGCCCGAAGATCCGCTCCGGGTTGAGCGCCTCGTAGATCCGCCCGCGCTCGAGGCCCGCGACGCCGACGAACAGGAGCGCGAACACCACGATGATCGAGAAGTCCGTCTCGCGGATCCGGCGCGGGCCGAGGAGCACGACGCCGAGCGCCGAGAACGCGAACGGAACCCAATGGTGGACCCAGCCGAAGAGCGACGCGAGCTCCGCCGCGAGCAGGAGCATGCAGAGAGTGGCCATCAGGCCGTGGACCTCGAACGGCGCGCTCGCGGGGGGCTCGAGCCGGGCCCGCGGCACGAGCGGCGGGATCGCCGCGAACAGGAAGACCGCCGCCGCCGCGACCCACGGCGCCTGGACCGCGAGGAACTGGCCCGCGTGGAAGCCGCCGCGCGTGAAGAGGAGCAGATTCTGGGGATTGCCGAGCGGCAGCAGGCAGCCCAGGAGGTTGGCGGCCGCGACCTCGAGGACGACGAAGGGCGTCAGGTCCACGTTCGTGACGCGGCGGAAGGCCATCGTGAACGGCACGACCAGGAACAGCGCGACGTCGTTCGTCAGCACCGAGGCGAGCGCGCCGGTCACCGCGAGCATGCCCACCGCGAGCCCCCTCGCGGTGTGCACGCGCGACGCGACGGCCAGGACGAGGCGGTCGAAGAGGTCCGACGCCTTCCCGAGCTCGACCGCGATGATCAGGACGAAGAAGAGCGAGAGCAGCCGCGCGTCGAGGAGGCCCGGGATCTCGTCCGGCCGCACGCGTCCGGTGACGAGCGCGGCGATCGCGAGCCCCGCGGCCGCGATGAGGAGGAGCCGCTCGAAGAGCAGCGCCTTGATGGCCGGATGCGGGAGGAGATTCCGGATCCGGTGTCTCACTTCGCGGTCCCGGCCTCCTTGCCTTCCCTGCCGCGGCCGCGGATCGTCCTGTCCCACGTGGCCATCCAGCCGGCGCCCTCGCGCTCGACGAGGTCCCAGTCGATCCGCGCGATCACCATGTCGCGCTCGACGTCGCGAGCCCAGGCGGGCAGCGCGTCGCCGAGGTCGGTGCGCGCCGGGAGGCGGAACGTCTTCTCGGCCGCCTGGATCTGCAGGGCGCGGCTGCCCACGAAGTCGACGAGCGCGTGGGCGAGCTCGGGATGCCGGCAGCCCGCGACGACGCCGACGGCGTCCTCGATCACGGGAGTCCCGCTCCTCGGGAAGACGTACTGGAGCGGCGAGCCGCGCTGGCGCTCGAGCAGCGTGTCGGGCAGGTCCCAGATCGTGATGAGTCCCTCCTGGCGTACGACCTTCTCGTACAGGAGGATCGGGTTGAAGACGTACTCCTTGGTCTGCGCGTCGAGGCGCCGCAGCCATGCGAAACCGGCGTCGGGCGAGCCGGTCTCGTGCACCGACTTCGACAGCATCCAGCCCCAGACCGCGCGCATCGTCCCGGAGGCGAGCGGATCGCGGATGAGGATCTTGCCCTTCCACTTCGGGTCGAGGAGGTCGTCCCACTCGCGCGGCGCCTCCGAGGCCGGGATCGCCTTGAAGTTGTAGACCGGCATCGCGGGAGTCAGGTAGCAGCCCGTGAAGAGGTCGCCGCCGCGGCGGCTGTCGGGGCCGACGGCGTCCGCCCACCCCGGCTTGTAGGCGGCGAGCAGCCCCTCCTTCGCGCCGCGCGCGAAGATCGTGTCCGGTCCGCCGTACCAGACGTCGGCCTGCGGGTTGGCCTTCTCGGAGCGGAGCCGGTCGTAGACCTCCTGCGAGCCCATGTCGAGCCAGCGGACGTCGACGTCCGGGTGCGCCTTCTCGAACTCGGTCTCGACGAGCCCCAGGAGATCGCGGCCGTGCGGCGAATAGATGACGAGCGGCGTCCGCGCGTCGCGCCGGCAGGCGGCGGCGAGCAGGAGCAGAGCGAAGAGGACGGGACGCCGGCGCATCGCCTCTCGCGGGATCCTACGGATTGGGCGTCGGCTGGCCGTACTTGCGCATGGCGTCCTCGTACGCCTTGCGCTGCTCGGGGGTCATGTTCTCCATCATCTTCGCCTTCGCGTCGTCGAGGGTCTTCTGCTGCTCGGGCGTCAGTCCGCCCACCGCGTACTCCGTCCGGCGGTAGCCCGGCGGCGGGGCGTCGAAGAGCGAGGCGGGCACGCTCTTCCGCTCGACGCGTGTCAGCTCCCACACCATCGTCGGCTCCGCGTCGGCCTTCGGGCGCGTCCCGAAGCGCACCGGGAAGCCCTCGAGGCCGGCGTCCTTGAGCGCCGCGAACCAGGATCCCGAGCGGCGGTTCCGCGTCATCGCGGAGATCACGTCGGCGTCGGCGCCGAACTCCTTGCTGACGCAGACGTCGAACACGTCGCCCCGGGACGACGTCAGGCTCGCCTTCTGGCAGGCCATCCCGGCGACGGTGTCGCCGCCGAGCTTCTGCACGGTGTAGGTCTTCTTGTCCTGGAGGTCCTTCGAATCCTCCCGGATCTTCTTGAGGTCCATCACCGAGTAGGTCTTGTTCTCGTCGTTGACCATGTAGACGTGGTCGGGGTCGCCCTTCTTGCCGACCATCGTCATCTTCATCTTCTGGGGGCCCGACGCGGAGTCGCCCTTGCGCGCGCCGCGTCCCGAGACGGCCATCTCCCATTCCGACCGGTACCCCGCCTTCGAGGCGTACATCTTCCCGGAGCTCTCCATGCCCTGCGTCCCCTCGCCGTGGAACGTGATCTTGAAGTCCGCGACGCCCTCGAACTGGGCGAACAGGGGAACGGGGGCGGCCGCGGCGATCGCGAGGCACAGAGCGAAGAGCGCGATTCGAACCCGGATCTTCATGTCGGCTCCTTTCGACGTCGTCACTTCCACCCGAGCAGGTTCGCGATCAGACGATACGCGCCCGGCACCCCGGCCGGCAGCTGGCGGAAGAAGGCGAGGCCCGTGTAGACGTAGCGTCCCTTGCCGACCCGCGCGGCGAGCAGCCCGCCCTTCTGCTCGGGCGCCCCGGGATCCGCCATCGCGAGCATCGGCGTGTACTCCGGGGCCCAGGTGTGGGCGAAGTAGAGGCCGCGCTCCTGCACCCAGCCGTCCCAGTCCTCCGGGCCGATCCGATTCGGCGCGCTCCAGAGCGGATCCGAGGGATTCAGGATCGTGACCCTCGCGGTCTCGTCGGTCACGCGGTCGTGGGGCCGCGCGATCTCCAGCGTGTACGGCGCGAAGCCACCCTGGATGAAGGGGTACTGCTGGTACTGGACGATCAGGAGCCCGCCTGCGCGCACGGCGTCGAGGAGGCGGCCGTTCGCGCGCGAGAGCGCCGGATCGGTCTCGTACGCGCGGCTGCCGATGAGGATCGCGTCGTAGCGGGAGAGGTCGCCGCGCTCGAGCTCGTCGTCCGTGAGCAGCCGGATCGGGACGCCGGCGCCGAGGAGCGCCTCGGGGACGCGGTCCGCCGCGCCCCGCACGTAGCCGACGGAGGCGAGCTTCGGCAGCTTGAGGTCGACGGCGGAGAACGCGACTTGCGCAGGCCTCGGGAACGGCGTCGGGCGGATGTGCTCGTAGTCGATCATCGGGATCGTCGTCGCGAACCGTCCGCCGCCGCTCGACGGCGCCGCGGCCACCGTGATGTCGTAGCGGCCCGTCGTGAGCGACTCCGGCGGCAGGAGGGGAAATTCGAGCACGGCGCGGTCGCCCTTCTTCGCGAGCTCGAAGGCGGCGGGAGGAATCGCGGGCCAGCGGGGCGGCAGTCCGACCTCGACGTTCCCCTCGACCGGGCCCTTCGCGTTCGACGTGACCGTGACCGTGATGGGACGCGGACGCCGCCGTTCGAGCGGCCACACGATCGAAGTGGGCTCGACGGAGACGTCGAGCCTCGGGACGGCGCGCAGCGGATGCCGGATCTCGCCGGCCACCTCGTCGCGGATCCGAAGCGTCGCCTCTCTCGACAGGCGCACGCTCTCGCCGCCGATGCGCACGACCGCGACGGCGGTCAGCGGCGGCGGCGCGGAGGGCTCGCCCTTCACCGCGGCGGGGACCCCGGTCCAGTCGTAGAGGTATTCCTTGAGAGGCCGGCGCAGGAAGTAGGGGATCGTGGCCGCCGCGCCCTCGGGCACGCGCGCCTCGAGCTTCCACTCCTCGAGCTTCCCGGCGGCGACCGTCTTGGCCGCGCCGGGCGCCGGAGCCGTCCAGCCGTCCGGGCTGTCGAGCGAGACCGACTCGACCTCGACGGGCGTACCGCCCGCGTTCCAGACGCTCGCGGTGATCGGAACGGCCTCGCCCTCGACGGCGGTTTCCGTCTCCGCGAGCGCGTCCAAAGTGACCTCCGCGGAAGCGGCCAGCGCCGACTCCGCGGCGGCGATCTTCTCGTCGAGGATCGCCGCGGGTCCGACGTCGGCGGGCGTCAGCAGCGCGCGCGCCGCCCGCAGGTCGCGCAGCATCTGGGCCAGCGGCGCCGCGGCGTCGCGGATCGTGGCCGGCGCGAGCCGCGCGCGCGTCTTCTCCGCGGAGGCCTGGACGCCGTCGAGCAGGGTCTCGATCTTCGCGCGCCGCGAGGCGTCGGTCACGTCCGCCGCGATCGAGCGGAGCCGCGTGTCCACGCCGGCGAAGAGCTCGCGTCCGTCGGGGCCCGCGCCGTCGAGCCAGATGGCCCCGGTCTCGTTGGGGCCCGGCCGCTGGAGGGCGCCCGTGCCCTGCGAGCGGTGCAGGCTGCGCGAGGCCACCGCGATCTGCGCGTAGGACTTTCCGGTGAGCGGCTCGACGTCGCCGGTCGGGATCGGATACGACTTCTTCTCGTCGTCGAACCAGTTCGAGTGCAGGAGCGTCTTCGGCGACCACGGCGGGAGGCCCTCGCGCGCGATCTCGGGAAAGGCGGACGGATCGCCGGCGGCCTTGTACGCCTCGCGCGCGACAACCGCCGACGCGGAGTGCTGGCCGTGCCCGTCCGCCGGCGTGCCGGTGAACGTCACGAAGACGACCTGGGGGCGGAAGCGGCGGACGACGCGGACGGCGTCCTCGAGCAGGTCCTGCTTCGGCCAGAAGCGCAGCGTCTCGTCGAGCGACTTCGAGAAGCCGAAGTCGTAGGCGCGCGTGAAGAACTGCCGCGCGCCGTCCAGCCGCCGCGCGGCGAGGAGCTCCTGCGTCCGGATGAGACCGAGCCCGACGCCCAGCTCGTCCCCGATGAGGTTCTGCCCGCCCTCGCCGCGGGTCAGCGAGAGGTAGGCGGCCTCGCCGCCCAGCTTCCGCGAGACGACGGCGAGCAGCGCGGAGTTCTCGTCGTCGGGATGGGCGCCGACGATCAGGAGCCTGCGGTTGTTGGTCAGCTTCCGCAGCTGCGGATCGAGGGTCGTGATCCCGCCCGTGACGGGCGGAGGGAGCGCGGTGCCGGGCGGGCCGGGGCGGCCCTCGACCGCGACCGGTACGAAGAGTCCCGCGGCGAGCAGGGCGAGGGCGAGGGCCAGCGCGCCGGCGCGCAGAGCGAAACGCACTCGTTATTTCTTGAAGCGTCGGGCCATGAGCGGAGCCGAGGCGGCGGCCGCCGCGCCGAGGAGCGCGGCGAGGACGCGGGCCTTCTTCTTCGGATCCATGCCCTTCCACTCCCGCGCGAGCCGCGTGATCGTGCGGCGCGAAGAATTCGAGGCGCTCCCGAGCGCCTTCTTGACCGTGGCGGCTCCGTGTCCCGAGGCCTCCGCGATGGCGGCCCGGGCGACGGAGACGCTGGCGGCGATGCCCCGGATGATTCCCTCGAAGGATTGCTCCCGGGAAGCCGTCTTCTTGCGGGCGGCGGGCCGGCGGCTCGGGGCACGCCGGGTGCGGGCGCCCGAGGCGGGCTTGCGAGCGGGGGACCGGCGCGTCTTCTTCGGCGCGATCTCCACGACCGTTCCTTCGTCGTTTTCCATGATTTCCTCCCGGTTCATCGCCTGGACCTCCACTTTTCCTCAGGACCCCCTGCGGGGGAGACGCAATCTAGCACTTTCCTTGCAGATATATCTTCAGGCATGGAAACCACCGTCGGACTGGACCGCGAGGCCCTCGCCGCCTGGTATCGGCAGAGCCGGGAGCGGACCGAAGCGCTGTTCGACAGCGTGCGCCCGGAGTCCTACGAGGCCCGTCCGATCGCCCTGCGCAACCCGATCTGTTTCTACGAGGGCCACATTCCGGCGTTCGCGGTCAACACGCTCCTGAAGCGGGCGCTGGGCGACCCCGGCCTCGACGCGAAGTACGAGACGCTGTTCGAGCGGGGGATCGACCCCGAGGACGAGCAGCACGTCCCCGAGGGCGCCTCGCGCTGGCCCTCCCGCGCCGCGATCCGGGCCTACGCGGCGGAGGCCGACCGCGCCGTCCTCGAGGCCCTCGAGTCGCGGGACATCGAGGACGAGGACAACCCGATGACCCGCCACGGGCTCGCGGCGTACACGATCCTCGAGCACGAGCCGATGCACCAGGAGACGCTGAGCTACATCTGGCACCGCCTTCCCTACGACCGGAAGATCAAGCCCGCCGGAGCCGCCGCGCCGATCCTCGGCCACGAGCCGCCGCTGCCGCGCACGGTCCGGATCCCGGCGGGAAGGGCGACCCTCGGGGCGGACCCGGAAGTCTTCCTCTTCTCCTGGGACAACGAGCGGCCCGCGCACCGCGTGGACGTGGACGCGTTCGCGATCGACGTGCACAGCGTGACGAACCGCGACTTCCTCGAGTTCGTGGAGGGCGGGGGCTACGCCGATGACGACCTCTGGGGCGACGAGGGCGCCGAGCGTCCCGCGGCCATCCATCCGCTCTTCTGGGAGATGCATCGGGGCCGCTGGTTCTGGCGCGGACAGTGGGCGCTCGTCCCGCTGCCGATGGCGTGGCCCGTCTACGTCACGCACGACGAGGCGCGCGCCTACGCGCGGTGGAAGGGCCGCCGGCTGCCGACCGAGGCGGAGTACCACCGCGCCGCCTTCGGCACGCCGTCGGGAATCGAGCGGCTCCATCCGTGGGGCGACGATCCGCCCGACGCGACACGCGGGAACTTCGACTGCCGGAACGCGGATCCCGTGCCGGTCGGCTCCTCTCCGCTCGGACAGAGCGCCTGGGGCGTCCACGACCTCGTGGGCAACGGCTGGGAGTGGACCGGCACGCCGTTCGCCGGCTTCGCGGGCTTCGAGCCGATGCCGACGTACCCCGTGTACTCGTCCGACTTCTTCGACGGCAAGCACTGGGTCATGAAGGGCGCCTCGCCGACGACGCGCAAGGAGCTCGTCCGGCGGAGCTTTCGCAACTGGTTCCGCGGCAACTATCCCTACGTCTACGCCAAGTTCCGGCTGGCGTCGGACGCCTCGTAGCCGCCTCGCGCATGGCCATTCCGACGACCGCCCAGTCACCCCCGGTCACGGAGGCCATCCGCGACTTCGCCGGAGACGTGCGCCGCGACCTCGCGCTGACGCCCAAGCAGCTGCAGTCCAAGTACCTCTACAACGGGCTGGGCTCGGCGCTCTTCGAGGCGATCACGCACCTGCCGTGGTACCGGATCACGCGCGCCGAGGGGCGGCTCCTCGCGCGCTTCGCGCCGGAGATGGTGGGGCCGCTCCGCGATCCGATCATGCTCGTCGAGCTCGGCTCGGGGAGCGGCGAGAAGGTCGCGATGCTCGCCGAGGCGCTCCGGAGCCGGCGGCACCGCGTGCTCGTCCACCTCATCGACATATCGCCCGACGCGCTGGAGCTTTCCGAGCGCACGCTCGGGCGCTTCGACTACGTGTCCGTCATGGGGCACCGCGCGACGTACGAGGAGGGCCTCCGGCACGCGGCGCGCGACCGCCCGGAGAAGGGCACGCTGCTCGCGATCTTCCTCGGTTCCAACATCGGCAACTTCGATCCGCCGGCCGCGCAGGAATTCCTGCGCGAGATCCGCCGGACGCTGCGGCCCGGCGACGCTCTCCTCCTCGGCGCCGACCTGGTCAAGCCCGAGAAGGAGCTGCTGCTCGCGTACGACGATCCGCTGGGCGTGACGGCCGCGTTCAACAAGAACCTGCTCGCGCGGATCAACACCGAGCTCCTGGCCGACTTCGACCTCTCGGCGTTCGACCACCGCGCCGTGTGGAACGCCGGGGAGCGTCGCGTGGAGATGCACCTGGTCTCCCGGGTCGCCCAGACCGTGCACATCCCGCGCGCCGACTGCACGGTGTCGTTCGCGGCCGGCGAGTGGATCTGGACCGAGAACTCCTACAAGTACCGCGCCGACGAGATCGTCGCGACCGTCGAGGAAGAAGGGTTCCACTGCCACGAGCAGTGGATCGAGCCCGACGCCCGCTTCGCGCTGACCCTGTTCGCGGCGAGGTAGTTCGCGCCGCGGCCGCGCTTCGCCCGAATCGGGTCTAGCGGTTCCCGAGCGTGCGCGTCTCGCCCTGGCGGCCGAGGCCGTCGGCGGCGCACCCGGGCTGACCCGCCGTTCCCGGCTCGCGCGGAGCGCCACGCTCCGGCGGGTTCGGGACGCCGTAGTTGATGTTCGGGTCGCCGAAGCCGGCCAGCGGGCTCAGGTCCCAGGGGCGGGACAGATTCGGTCCGAGGCGTGACGGATCGCTTCGCCAGTTGTGCGGCGAAGGGGAGGCGAGACGGTCGGCCTGGTCTCCGCCGCCGGCGGACGGAGTGGGAGCCTTCGGGACGTCCTTCGCCGGATTCACAGCGAGGACCGAAGCCGGGGCCTCCTTCGGCCCGGCGATGACGGGCTGCGGCCTCGGCACCGCGCGGCCCTCCGGGTTCCGCACGACGACCGGCAGCTTCGGCAGCGAGTCCTCGGTGGCCCGTGCTCTCGCGAAGGGAAGAGGAGGCAGCGGCTTCGGCTTCTCGGCCAGCTCCTCCGGCGGCGCCGCGAGGCGGAGCGGCGACCAGCGCGTGCCCCGATCCTGCGTCTTCATCACGCCCAGGTGCGTGCCGGCGTAGACCGTCGACGGCGCGCTCGGATCGAGCGCGATCGCGGTGGCGTAGAGGTCGGGATAGAGCGGGCGCCACGAGCCGCCGCCGTCGGCGGTCGCGAAGACTCCCGACGCCGTTCCCGCGTAGAGCGTCGAGGGAACCTGCGGGTCCACGGCGAGCGCGAGGATGTTGAAGCTCGTGAGCCCGCGGTTGCCCGGCGTCCAGTACGCGCCGCCGTCGCTGCTCTTGTAGAAGCCCTCGTGGGTCCCCGCGTAGATCGTGGACGGCGAGGACTTGTCGACGAGGATGTTCCACACGGTCGCCCGCTTCAGACCCTTCGTCAGGTGCGTCCACGTCGCTCCGCCGTCGATCGTCTTGTAGACGCCCTCGCTGTTGGTGCCGATGTAGACCGTGCCGGGCTTGACCGGATCCGGCGCGATCGCCATGACCGAGATCGACGCCGTCGGCGGGACGGTCTCCGTCCACGAGTCGCCGCCGTCGCCGCTCTTGAAGATCCGGCCGGCTTCCGTTCCCGCCCAGATGGTGGACGCGGGATCCACGGCGATCGAGCCGACGTAGCGCGCCGGGAGGCCGTGATTCGCCTCCGTCCACGAGTCTCCGCCGTCCTTGCTGCGGTAGACGCCGCCCGTGTCGGTCGTCGCGAAGATCGTCGTGTTCTTGCGCGGGTCGATCGCCATCGCGAGGATCGACTTCCCGTCGAGCACGCCGCCCTGCGGCCGCCACGTCGCGCCGCCGTCGATCGTCTTGAAGATGCCGCGCGCGGTCGTCGCGTACAGGATCGCGGGATCCGTCGGATCCAGAACGAGCGCGGTCACGAGCCCGCCTTCGCCCTGGAGCACCCAGCCCTTGTCCTGAGCGCGCAGAGGAGACGCCCCGGCGATCGCCAGCAGGGCGACGAACGCCGCCAGCCTTGCCCCTCTCGACCCTCGGGGTGATTTCACGCGAGCCCCCCGTCCAACTCGAGAAATCCTACACCGGCGAAGTCCAACGCGATCCGCCGCTGAGAGATCCCTCAGAATCCGGATCGGCCGATTCAACTTTTCGAATTGCCGGACGCCGTGCGCGCTCGCCATGACGACCTCCCTTCGACCGCGAGGCCTTCGTCCGACCTCGCCGAGAGCATTCCCAAAGGGAGGACGGGAGTCCTCGGCGTTTTCTCAGGATTTCCTCCTCTTTTTCCTGCCCGGTCACGGACGTGCCGCCTCGGATGCTCGCTGCCGCGCGAGTGGATTCGAGGCACGGCATCGGGCCGGCGAGCCGCGGACTACGCGCGAGCCGGCCGTTTCGTTACATCCGCACCTGCGGAGGGCTTCCTCGTCCGCGTTTTTGCAGTGTTCGGCCTCGCCTGTGATACCGTGCCGCGGTTTTTGTGCACGGAGGTGCGACCTTGAAACGTCTCGTCGCCGGCGTCTGCCTGCTGACTCTCCTCGCTCCGGCCGTTCCGGCCCAGGAGCGCATCGACCTCGACATGATCGGAAGGATCCGCCAGGAGGGCTACAAGCACTCCCAGGTGATGGACACGGCCTCCGAGCTGATGGACCGGATCGGCCCGCGCCTCACCGGCTCGCCGCAGTGCAAGGCCGCGAACGAGTGGACGCGGCAGAAGCTCGCCGAGTGGGGCCTCGCGAACGCGCACCTCGAGACCTGGGGCCCGTTCGGGCGCGGCTGGAGCTACCAGCGCTCGACGCTCCGCATGCTCAGCCCGGACCAGGCCGAGCTGATCGCGCTGCCGAAGGGCTGGACCCCCGGCACGAACGGCCCGGTCCGCGCGAAGGTGATCCACATCTCGGTCAAGGAGAAGAGCGACTTCGACAAATACAAGGGGCAGGTCGCGGGCAAGCTCGTCCTCTACGGCGACGAACCGAAGATGGAGGACCACAGCAAGCCCGACATCGAGCGCTACGACGAGAAGTCGCTGGCCGAGGTCACGCAGTACGTGCCTCCCGGCACGCCGTACCGCCGCTACAACCGCGAGGAATACATCAAGCGCATGGAGCTGCGGCGCGAGGCGGACAAGTTCTTCGAGACCGAGAAGCCGCTCGCGATCCTGGCCGCCGGGCGCGGAGACCTGGGGACCTTCGGCGTCCAGGGCGGCGACTGGAAGGTGTCCAAGCCGATGGCCACGACGCCCGAGGTCATCGTCGAGCCCGAGCACTTCGGCCGGATGGCGCGCCTCGTCGACCGCGGCGTGGACGTCGAGGTCGAGCTCGAGGTCGCGACGAAGTTCATCGACGAAAACCAGATGCAGTGGGACACGATCGCGGAGCTGCCCGGCACCGACAAGAAGGACGAGGTCGTCATGCTCGGCGCTCACCTCGACTCCTGGTACGGCGGCACCGGCGCGACCGACAATGGCGCCGGGAGCGTCGCGGTCATGGAGGCGATGCGCATCCTGAAGGCCGTCGGCGCGAGGCCGCGGCGCACCATCCGCATCGGGCTCTGGACGGGCGAGGAGCAGGGCCTCTACGGCTCGGAGGCGTACGTCGCGCAGCACTTCGCGTCGCGTCCGCCGAAGACCAAGGAGGAGGAGGAGCTTCCCTGGTACCGGCAGAAGGTGAAGTGGCCTCTGACGCTCAAGCCCGAGCACGCGAAGCTCGCGGCGTACTTCAACCTCGACAACGGGTCGGGCAAGATCCGCGGGATCTACTGCGAGGACAACGCGGCCGTGATGCCGATCTTCGAGGCGTGGCTCGCGCCGTTCCACGACATGGGCGCGACGGTGGTGACGATGAACCGCACGGGCGGCACGGACCACGAGTCCTTCGACGCCGTCGGACTGCCGGGGTTCCAGTTCGTCCAGGACGCGCTCGACTACGAGACGAAGACGCACCACACGAACATGGACCTCTACGAGCGGCTCTCGAAGGACGACCTCATGCAGGCGTCCATCATCCTCGCGTCCTTCGCCTACAACGCCGCGATGCGCGACCAGATGCTGCCGCGCAAGCCCGTTCCGACCGAGGAGTCCGAGAGGAAAGAGGAGCCGAAAGCGGACGTGAAGGGGCCGACGGTCAAGAAGGAGGGCGCCCCGGCGGCGGCTCCCGCTCCGGCGCCGACTCCGGGGGCGAACCCCAAATAGGCGGTTTCGCGAGGTTTTCGCGGGGGTTTGACTCGCCGCGGGACTCTCAATAGCATTTCCCCTCGACCGTGAACCAAAAACGACGGATCGCCCTCGTTCTCGGGACGGTCGTCCTCGCGGCGGGAGTCTCGGCCGCGGCTCGCGCGGCGGACCTCGCGAAGGCTTCGGGCGGCGGCGTCACCACGACCTCGCGCCCCGTTCGTCTTCTGCGCACGTGGCAGGAGACGGTGAAGGTCAACGGCCGCGACTATCCGCGTACGATGCGCCTCGTCTTCGACTACGCGAAGGGAGAGGCGCGCGAGGAGTCCTACGACGCGCACGGAATCCTCAGGGTGAGCCGCCGGTACACGCAGACGCTGCCCGTGCCCTCGAAGGAGGAGCTCGCGGAGGCGTACGACATCGTCCGCGGCGAGCCCGCGCTCGCGTCGATCTTCGCGCGGTTTGGCGTCGTCCTCGAGGGCGGCTTCCCCTACGAGGAGTCGGTCGGCATGCCCTGCGGGCCCGGCGCCCGGTGCGTTCACGTTCTCCTGCTCTCCGCCGACCGCGCCGGCCTGATCCGCCGCGTCGTCGTGGACCTCGGCTCGCGCACGGTTCCGTACCTCGTCTACACGCCGCCGGTTTCGGAGAGTCACCGATGAGGCGCGGGATCGTCGCCTCACCATTGGGGCGCGGCATGGTCGCCTCGCTCCTGGTCTTGGCCGGCTGGCTCGGAGCCTCGAGCCTCGGCGCGACGAGCCCCACGTGCAGTCTGTCCGGCGAGCACCTCATGAGCTGGCCGACGGGCAATCCCGTGTGGGAGTTCTGCTGGCTGCAGCCCACCGACAGCAGCGGCAGCAACGGCTCGGGCCTCGAGATCCGCAACGTCTACTACAACGGCCACCTCGTCATGAAGCGCGGCCACATCCCGATCCTGAACGTGCTCTACGAACCGCGCGGCTGCGGCTGCTTCCGCGACTGGCTCTTCTCGGAGGTCCGGTTCGACGCGGACAACGTCATCTCGCCGGGCTACGCGGAGCCCGACACGCCGCCCCTGACCGTCTGTGACACCGGCGGCAGCGGCGGAGACGTCGGCTCCTTCACCGGGGTCGCGGCCGAGAAGACCCTGCCGGACAAGCTGGTGATGACGACGCAGCTCGAGGCCGGTTGGTACCGCTACACGATGAAGTGGCGGTTCTACCTGGACGGCCGCATCGAGCCGGTCATGGGCTTCGCCGCGGTCGACTCCTCGTGCATCGCGTTCACGCACCGGCACCACGCCTACTGGCGGTTCGACTTCGACATCGACGGGCCCGCCAACGCCGTCGTGCAGGAGATGCACCGTCCGGTTCTGTCGCACAACCCGGGCCCGCCCAACTCGCCGACCACGATCACCACCGAGGTCATGCACGACAACACCAACGGCGAGCTCTCGTGGATGATCACCAACTCGTCGACGGGCCGCGGCTACTCGATCATTCCCGGCTCCGAGGTCGCGCTGCCCCCGGACACGTTCGCGGTCGGCGACGTGTGGTTCCTGAAGTACCACGCCGACGAGATCGACGACGCCGGCAACCCGGGCCCGAGCTGCGCCATCCACTTCGATCCGTACCTGAACGGGGAGACGCTCGCGGACGACGTCGTCATGTGGTACCGGACCGGGTGGCTGCACCTCGGCGACGAGCTCGACGACTGCGACATGGTCGGACCGCTCCTTTCGCCCGTCGGCGACTGGTCGCCCTAGAGGGCCCGGCCGGGCCGTTCCGAGGGCGCCGGGAACTTTTCCTCCGCTCGGGCGTAATCGAAAGCGCGGGAGAGCTCCGTCTTCCTCTTCCGCTTCGAGGAGGTAGGGCGTGAAACGCATTTTCTCTCCGCACTCGCCGGCTCTGCTCGCCGCACTCGTCGGAATTCTCGTCGCCGCGGCTCCTCCGGCCGACGGCGCCGACGAGCCCGTCGTCGCGCCTCCGGAGGCCCTCGTCATCGAGGGAGTTCCGAAGATTCCCGTCTCGCTGGCCGAAACCGTCGGTCCCTATACCGAGTTCCGGGCGGCGGGCTTCACGGGCTGGCATCCCACGCGCCACGAGATGGCGATCGCGACGCGGTTCGGCAACGTCACCCAGGCGCACGTCGTCAAGTCTCCCGGTGGCGCGCGCACGCAGGTGACCTTCTACCCGGACCGGGTCCCGGGCGGCCGCTTCGATCCGAAGACGGGCGACACGCTCCTGTTCTCGAAGGACACGGGCGGCAACGAATTCTTCCAGCTCTACCGCTACGACTTCGCGGACGGGAAGACGACCCTCCTGACGGACGGCAAGTCCCGCAACACCGGCGCGCGGTGGTCGAACGGCGGCGCGTCCATCGCCTACGGCTCGACGCGGCGGACGGGCAACGACGTCGACATCTGGGTCGTCGACGCGGCGAATCCGAAGTCGGACCGGCTGGTCGTCCAGAACAAGGGAGGCGGCTGGGAGGTCGCGGACTGGTCGCCCGACGACAAGACGCTCCTCGTCGCCGAAGGCCTCTCGATCAACGAGTCCTATCTGTGGCTGGTCGACGTCGCGACCGGAAAGACGACCGAGCTGACGCCGCGGGGCGGAGAGAAGGTCGCGTTCGGCAACGCGGCGTTCGCGAAGGACGGCAAGGGCCTCTACGTCACGACCGACAAGGGCTCCGAGTTCCAGAGACTGGCCGCGATGGACCTGGCCTCGAAGAAGGTGGACTTCCTGACTCCGGACACGGCCGACGTGGACGAGTTCGACCTGTCGCCCGACGGAAAGACGATCGCCTACGTCGCGAACGAAAAGGGCGTCGGCGTGCTCCACCTCTTCGACACGGCCGGGCGCAAGGAGCTCCCCGGGCCCAGGCTGCCGCTCGGGACCCTCTCCGGTGTGCGGTGGCACAAGGACGGCAGCCTCATCGGTTTCACCCTCGAGACCGCGAGGGCGAACTCCGACGCGTACTCCTGGGACGTCAAGACCGGCAAGCTCGACCGCTGGACCTTCAGCGAGACCGGCGGTCTCAACGCGAACACCTTCTCCGAGCCCGAGCTGATCTCCTGGAAGAGCTTCGACGGCCGCGAGATCACGGGCTTCCTCTACAAGCCGCCGGCGAAGTTCGCGGGGAAGCGGCCGGTTCTGATCGAGATCCACGGCGGGCCGGAGGGCCAGTCGCGGCCGGACTTCCTGGGACCCTGGAACTACGTCGTGAACGAGCTGGGCGTCGCGGTCATCCAGCCCAACATCCGCGGGTCGACGGGCTACGGCAAGACCTACTCGAAGCTCGACAACGGCGAGCTGCGCGAGGGCGCCTACAAGGACATCGGCGCGCTGCTCGACTGGGTGCAGAGGCGCCCGGACCTCGACGCGGAAAGAGTCCTCGTGGGCGGAGGAAGTTACGGCGGCCACATGACGCTGGTGGTGTCCTACCTCTACAGCGACCGGATCCGCTGCTCGGTCGACGTCGTGGGGCCGTCCAACCTCGTCACGTTCCTGCAGAACACCTCGGGCTACCGGCAGGACCTGCGGCGCGTCGAGTACGGCGACGAGCGCGATCCCAAGGTCCGCGCGTTCCTCGAGAAGACGGCGCCGATGAACAACGTCGACAAGATCAAGAAGCCGCTCTTCGTGATCCAGGGGTACAACGACCCACGCGTGCCGCGCACGGAGTCCGAGCAGATGGTCCAGAAGATCCGCGGCATCGGGACGCCGGTCTGGTACCTGATGGCCAAGGACGAGGGCCACGGCTTCGCCAAGAAATCCAACCGCGACTACCAGTTCGATGCGACGATCCTCTTCATGAAGCAGTACCTGCTGAACGAGAAGTGACGGCAGGATCCTGCAAGTCCTGCAGAATTTCGGAAACAAAGAGGCGGCTTCGGCCGCCTCTTTGTATCTTTGTCATCGAATTTCTGCATCCGACGCCATATTTCGAGTGCAGCGAGGCGATCGCCGTGCTACCTTGATGTTCCGTGGACAAGGCCGACACCGCCTGGCTGCTGGTCTCCACGGCTCTCGTTCTCCTCATGACTCCGGCCCTCGGGTTCTTCTACGGCGGGCTCGTCCGTTCGAAGAACTCGCTGAACACGCTGATGATGAGCGTGGCGTCGCTGGGGTTCTCCGGTGTCGCCTGGGCGCTCGCCGGGTATTCGATCGCCTTCGCCCCCGGCGGGCCGCTGTTCGGCGGGCTCTCGCGGGCGATGCTGTCGGGCGTCGGGTTGGAGCCGCAGGGAAGCGTTCCCCACCTGCTCTTCATGGCGTTCCAGGGCACCTTCGCGATCATCACCGTCGCCCTCATCTCCGGAGCGATCGTCGAGCGGATGCGGTTCGGTCCCTACCTGGCGTTCCTGACGCTCTGGGGGCTTCTCGTGTATGCGCCGGTCGCGCACTGGGTGTGGGGCGGCGGCTGGCTCTCCGGGCTCGGCGCGCTCGACTTCGCGGGCGGCACGGTGGTCCACGTCAACGCCGGCGCGGCCGCGCTCGTCGCGGCGGTCGTGCTCGGGCCGCGGAAGGACTTCGCCCGGCAGGCCCTGCTCCCTCACAGCGTCCCGCTCTGCCTGCTCGGCGCGGGGCTCCTGTGGTTCGGCTGGTTCGGGTTCAACGGCGGCAGCGCGCTCGCCGCGAATGGTCCCGCCGTGCTCGCCTTCGTCAACACGATGTTCGCTCCCGCGGCGACGCTGGTCGTCTGGACGCTGCTCGACCTCTCGCGGACCGGCCGCGCCACCGCGGTCGGCGCCGCGACGGCGATCGTCGTGGGCCTCGTCGCCGTGACGCCCGCGGCGGGGTTCGTCTCGCCGCTCTCCGCGATCCTGCTCGGCGGCCTCGCCGCGTTTCCGAGCTACTACGCGCTGCTCTGGCGGGCGCGCACGCGTCTGGACGACTCGCTCGACGTCGTCGCGGCGCACGGCCTCGGCGGGACCGTGGGCGCGCTCCTGACGGGAGTCCTCGCGCAGAAGTCGTGGAACGGCACGGCGGACGGGCTCCTCTTCGGCAATCCGCGCCAGGTGGCGGTGCAGGCGCTGGCCGTCCTCGCGGTGATCGCCTACAGCGGCGCGGCGACGTTCGGCCTCCTCAAGCTCGTGGGCGCGCTCGCGCCGCTGCGCGCCGGGGCGCGCGAGGAGGGGCTCGGGATGGACGTGACCCAGCACGGCGAGGAGGCCTACACCCGCGGCGAGGGCGCGATCCTCGTACTCCGCGAGTCGGAGCCCGCCGCCCTGGCGCTCCCGGCGGCGGCGCACGCGGACGGAGGCCCCGGCTGAAGCTCGTCGCGACGGGGAACGGCGCGTGAAACTCGTTGTAGCGGTCGTCCGCCCGGAGAAGCTCCCCGACGTCCTCGAGGCCCTCTTCCGCGCCGAGGTGCGCGGCCTGACCCTCCACCGGGTCGAGGGCCACGGCGGCGAGACCGAGCGCGTCGAGACCTACCGCGGCACGACCGTGAAGATGGAGCTCGCCGAGAAGGTGCGCCTCGAGATCGGCGTCTCGGATCACTTCGTCGAGCCGACCGTCCGCGCGATCCTCTCCTCCGCCCGCAGCGGCGAGGTCGGCGACGGCAAGATCTTCGTGCTGCCGGTCGAGAAGGTGTATCGCATCCGAACCGGCGAGGAGGACCAGGCCGCCGTCACGCCGGTGGGGTAGTTCTCAGTTCTCAGTTCTCAGTTCTCAGTTCTCAGTTCTCAGTTCACAGTTCTCGGTTCGAGACTGAAAACTGATAACTGTTGACTGACAACTACTCAATGACCGCCTCGGCCTCGATCTCGACCAGCATCGCCGGGTCGATGAGCGCGGCGACCTGCACCATCGTGGTCGCGGGCCGGATCTCGCCGAAGAACTCGCCGTGCGCGCGCCCGATCTGTTCCCACTGCGAGATGTCGACGACGTACATGCGCGTCCGGACGACGTCGGCCAGCCGGGCGCCCGCCTTGGTCAGCGCCGACTCGATGTTGCGCAGCGTCTGGACGGTCTGGGCGTAGGCGTCGCCCGCGCCGACGATCCTGCCGTCGGGACCGGTCGCCGTCGTCCCCGAGACGTGGACGACGCGGCCGACGCGCACGGCGCGCGAATAGCCCACGACGGGCTCCCACGGAGCCCCGCTCGAGAAGTTGCGCCGCATTACGGTGCGCGCTCGAAGGAGCCGCGGCTCACGGCGCGCTCGCGATCGCGTCGCCGTAGAGGTATTGGTCCTTGAGGTCCCGGTATCGCGTGCTCGCGAGGGCCCGATGGAGTCCGCGGTCGAGCAGCGGCCTGAGCGTGCTGGCGTCGGTCAGCGCGAAGCCGAAGTTCTCGGGCATGAAAAGCGGCGGCAGCACCTGCAGTCCCGTTCCCACGGCGCGGTCGGTGTAGTACCGCAGGATCTCCTCGTTGAGGATGACGGCGTCGACTCGCTTCGCGAGGAGCGCCTCGATGACCTTCGGGTAGCTCGGGAGGAGGCGGTGCGGGATCTGGTTGTGGCGGAGGAAGTCCGCGGCGGCCGAACCGGCGAGGACACCGACGCGCGCACGCCGGAGCGACTCGAGGTCGCGGACCTGCTGGAACTCTCCGATGGCCAGGGTGGCGGTGAGGCTCGCCGTGACCAGGAGCATGAGCAGCACGCTGATCAGCATCCAGAACGCGGCGAGAAGGCGGCCGGCGAGCGTGATCGGGACCTTGTCGCCGTATCCGACTCCGGACGTGGTGGTCCCGGCGAACCAGAGACCGGAGCCGATCCCCGGGGCCGGCCGCGTCGGGAACATCGGATTGTGCCGCCGCTCGACCAGCCAGACGCCAGCGCCGAAGAGGCCGCTCAGGAGGATGACGGCCCCGATGATGTGAGCGGCGCCGGACTCGGCCAGCCCGTGGAAGAGGGCGGCCATGCGCTCGAGCCGTCCCCGCTTGCGGACGGCGATCGAGAGTCCCGAGGTCAGGTAGGATTCGGTGAAGTCGAGCAGGCGCTCGCGGTCCATCGTGATCGCGATCGGGCCCGCCGAGAGGTCCAGCCGCTTGTTCGCCAGGGACTCGAGGATCTCGTCCTCGGTCCCCTCGACCAGCCGGTACCGCAGCCCGAGCTCGTCGGCGATCTGCCGCCAGAGCTCGACCGAGAATCCCCGCCACTCGCCGGTGGGACTCTTGAAGGAGTACGGAGGCGCGTCGAAGACGCCGACGGTGAGCTCACGCTCGGCCGTGGTCGGGGAAGCGGGCTGAGCGGTGGCGAGGGAGGCCGAAGAGGCTTGCGCCGCGAGCCCCGCGGCGAGAAGAAGAAGGGCACCGGCCGCCGAGGACCAACGCACGGCGGCCAACGACTACCTTTCCAGGTAGGTGTACTTGGGGAAGACCTCCTCGAACTCGCGGTAGATCGCCTGGATCTCGTCCTTCTTGAGCGCGCGTCCGCCGACGCGGCGCAGCTGGCGGGAGATCGAGTCGAGGATCTCCGTCCGGTCGTAGTTCATGTACTCGAGGACCCGCTGGCACGACTCGCCGGGCAGCACGTCGTCGATGTGCGCCTTGCCCTGCTCGTCGACCGTGACCAGGACCTCGTGCGCCTCGCCGAAGAGGTTGTGGAGGTCGCCCAGCACGTCCTGGTACGCGCCCATCAGGCACACGCCGATGTAGTACGGGTCGCCGTCCCGCAGGCGGTGCAGCGGCAGGGCCTCCTTGATGTCGCGCAGGTCGATGAACTTCTCGATCTTTCCATCCGAATCGCAGGTGATGTCCGCGAGCGTGCCGAGCTCGCTCGGTCGCTCGTGGAGGCGGTGGATGGGCAGGATGGGGAAGAGCTGGTCGATCGCCCAGATGTCGGGGAGCGACTGGAAGACGGAGAAGTTCAGGACGTACTTGTCCGCCAGCATCGCCTCCATGTCCTCGAACTCCTCCGGGACCTCCTTCAGCGTCTTGAGCTCGCGGTGGATCTTCTCGCAGATCTGCCAGAAGAGCATCTCGCCCTTGGAGCGATCCTCCAACGAGAGGTGCCCGAGGTTGAACAGTGTGAAGAGTTCCTCCTTGTACTGGACGGCGTCGTGGTAGCTCTCGCGGACCGTCTTCGCGTTGACCGATTCGTAGATGCTGGAGAGCTCCTTGAGGACGTTGGGGTCCTGCGGCGTGACCGTGACGCGGCGCCCCTGTTCGATGCGGTCGGCGACGTCCAGCACGTTGGTCACGAACACCGAGTGATACGCGGTCACGGCGCGTCCCGACTCGGTCACGAGGATCGGCGCGGGAACCTTCTCCTCCTGGCAGATCTGCTGGATCGTGTAGACGACGTCGTTCGCGTATTCCTGGACGGAATAGTTCATCGAGGAGTCGAACGCGGTCTTCGAGCCGTCGTAGTCGACGCCCAGTCCGCCGCCCAGGTTCAGGTACTGGATCGGCACGCCCAGGCCGCGGAGCTTCGCGTACACGCGTCCCGCCTCGCGGATCGCCTCCTTGATCTTGCGGATGTCGGTGATCTGCGAGCCGATGTGGAAGTGGAGCATCACGAGGCAGTCCAGCATCTTCTTCGACTTGAGGATCTTGACCGCCTCGAGCATCTCCGGCGTGGTCAGGCCGAACTTGGCCGACTCGCCGCCGGACTTCGCCCACTTTCCGGACCCGCGCGCGTAGAGCTTGGAGCGCATGCCGAGCAGGGGCCGGACGCCGCGCTCTCGCGCCACCGAGAGGATGCGGTCGAGCTCGGACACCTTCTCGAGGATCAGCACGACCTTCTTCTTCATGCGGACGGCGTTCAGGGCCATGCGGATGAACGCCTCGTCCTTGTACCCGTTGCAGGTGATGATGCTCTCGGGCGGCAGGTCCATCGAGATCGCCGCGAGCAGCTCCGGCTTGCTGCCGGCCTCGAGGCCGTAGCCGTATCGCTTGCCGGCCTCGACGACGTGGCCCACCACGACGCGTTTCTGGTTGACCTTGATGGGGAAAACGCCGCGGAAGACGCTCGCGTAGCCGTACTCGTCGATCGCCCGCGCGAACGCGTCGTTCAGGTTCGAGACGGCCGCCGAGAGGATCTGCGGAAAACGGATGACCATCGGCGTCGAGATGCCGCGCAGGGCCACCTCGTCGACGACGTGCTTCAGCGAGACCGCGCGTCCGGCCTCCCGGGTCGGGCGGACCTCGAGGTCCCCCGCGTCGGAGACGTGGAAGAAACCCTTGCCCCAGTGCGGAATGCCGTAGAGGCTCGCGGCCTCGGTGTAACGATGCGTCTCCGGACGCGTGCGCGTCGCCGCGTTTCGTCCGCGGCGGAGAGGTCTCGCGCTGGCCATGCGCGAATCCTACGGTACTTTGCCCGCCCCCGCGAGCACGAACGCGCGCGGTTCGGTTCGCGCGGACTCAGCGCTCGATCTTCTTCCCCAGCTCCTCGATCGCCTCGCCCAACTTGCGGCGCGCCTCGCCGACGTCCTGCCGGGCCTGGCCGTGCGCGCGCTCGTCCGCGCCTTCCTTCTCGAGCTCGGGATCGTTGGCGACGACGCCGGCGGCTTCCTTGACGCGGCCCTTCAGGTTCTCGGTCTTGCCCTTCACTTCGTCTTCATTCATTGGCAGCCTCCCGCCCCGGTGAAGTGCAGATCCCGTGCCCGCCGGCGGCCTCTCAGGAGGCCGGGTCGGCGGGAGGAGTCGCGGGCGGCGCGCTCTCCTCGCCGATCGTCCGGATCTGGATCTCCGTTTGCGGCAGGCGGATGCCGCGGCGCCGGAGCTCCTCGCGGATGGCGAAGTTGAGGCGGCTGACCAGGGCGCCCGGCCGGTGGACCATCTTGTCGGTCCAGCAGAGGAGCTCGAAATCGAGCCCGCGCGGCCCGAACTGCCGGAACTGGACCGACGGCGGCGGCTCCTTCAGCGCGCCCTCGGTCACGCGCGCGGCCTCGAGGAGGGCCTCCGAGACCGCGTTCGGGTCCGACGCGTTGTCGACCGTGACCGGGGCCCGGGTGCGGTAGAGCGTCTTGTCGTAGCTGCGGTTGACGATCGTGTCGCGCATGAAACGCGAGTTGGGGACGATCAGGTGAACGTCGTCGTTGGTGCGGAGGATCGTCGCGCGCGGCCGAATCTCGGCGACCTCCGCGGCGACGCTGTCCAGCTCGACCCGGTCGCCGACTTCGAACGGCCGCTCGATGAGGATGACGATGCCGGCCACGAAGTTCTTGACGATGTCCTGGAGGCCGAAGCCGATGCCGACGCCGAGCGCCGCGCCGAACGCCGTCAGCGTCGTCGCGTTGATGCCGAGGGTCTGGAGTCCCGCGACGACGCCGAAGAAGAAGATCGCGTAGGCGGTGAAACGTCCCAGCATGTAGCGGACGCCGATGGACATGCGGGTGTGCGCGAGCAGGCGGTCGGCGACGACGGTCCGGGCGAGCCGCGCCACGACGTAGGACGCCACGATCACGAGAATCGCGGCGATCAGGCTCCCCGTCGTGACGGGAGTGTTCCCGATATGGAAGAGCTGGTACTCGAGAATCTCCTTCGGCGTCACGGCTTCCCCAGAAGGTCCAGGGCCGCGACCGTCAGCGCGGCCGCCCCGGCCGTCAGGGTCGGGCGGGGATCCGGCGCGAACTCGGAGGAGTGCAGCCCGGGCAGCCGCGTGAAATCGCCGTGCGCCGCCTCGAACGTCGCGGCCGGCGTGGCTCCGAGGAAGAACTCGAGCGACGGCGCGCCCGCGGACTTCCCGAAGAATCCGAAATCCTCGCTGGCCATCAGCGGCTGGAGCTCCACCACCCTCGCGGCGCCGAACGCCTTCCGCATCGCCGCGACCACCCGCCGCGTCAGCTCCGGGTCGTTGTAGGTCGCGGGGAATCCCTCCTCGACCTTGACGAGCGGCTCCTTCGGCGCTCCCGCCGCCGCCGCCTCCGCCTTCGCGATGCGTTCGATCGCGGCGAGCACCTTCGCCCGGACCTCCGGCTTGTACGTCCGTACCGTGAGCTGGAGCCGGACCTCGTCGGGCACGATGTTGCGCTTGGTGCCGCCGCGGATCGTGCCGACCGTGACCACGGCCGGGTCGAACGGGCTCGTCTCCCGCGCGACGATCGTCTGGAGCGCGAGGATCGTGCGCGCGGCGATGACGATCGGGTCCACCGTGTTCTGCGGCGCCGAACCGTGGCCGCCGCGGCCGTAGATCGTGACGTCGACCGAGTCGGAGTTGGCCCACGCGAACCCGGACGCGTAGCCGATCGCGCCGGCCGGCAGGCGGTGGTCGTCGTGGAGGGCGATCGCGAAGTCGGGTTTGGGGAAGCGCGAGAGGAACCCGTCCTTCAGCATGCCCTCCGACCCGGGTCCTCCCTCCTCCGACGGCTGCCCGACGAGAACCAGGGTGCCCCGCCAGCGGCTCTTCGCCCTGGCGAGCAGCGTCGCGGCGCCGACGAGCGAGGTCACATGGACGTCGTGGCCGCAGGCGTGCATGACCGGCACGACGTTGCCCGCGTCGTCCGTCGCCTTGACGGTGCTCGCGTACGGCAGGCCGGTCTTCTCCTCGACGGGCAGCGCGTCCATGTCCGCGCGCAGGAGCACCGTCGGCCCCTTGCCGTTCCGCATCACGCCGACGACCCCGAACCCGCCCACGCGCGTGGTCACGTCGTACCCGAGCGCGCGCAGCCGATCCGCCAGCTTGGCCGAGGTCTTCTCCTCGTGCGTCGAGAGCTCGGGATTCCGGTGCAGGTCGACGTAGAGCGTCTCGAGGTCGGGATAGATCGCGTTCGCAGCGTCGAGCATGGGGGAGCTCGACGCGGCGGGAAGCGCCAGGAGTCCGGCCGCGAGCGCGGGAGCCGCCAGCCAATGCAGCATCGCGCCGGATCGTACCGTACACTGCTCGCAATGGCGGACGGCAAGCGCGTCGGGACGGTCGCGAGCCTGCGCGCCGCGCTCGCCTCACGCCGGATCGGCGCCGTCACGCTGCAGTCGTTCTCCTCGGGCCTGCCTCTGGGGCTGGTGTGGATCGCGCTGCCCGCGTTCCTGACGTACCGCGGCGTGGACATCCGGACCGTCGGCCTCTTCTCTCTCGCGCAGACGCCGTGGAGCTTCAAGTTCCTCTGGTCGCCGCTGATGGACCGCTTCGGGCCGCGCATCGGGAGACTCGGCCGGCGGCGGTCCTGGATCGTGATCTGCCAGCTCTTCCTGATGCTCGCGATCCTCGGCCTCGCCGGCGTCGCTCAGACGACGGACGTGGGCCTCATCGCAGTGCTCGCGCTCCTGATCGCGTTCGGATCCGCGTCCCAGGACATCGTCATCGACGCCTACGCGGTGGAGGTGCTCGAGCGCTCCGAGCAGGGGCTCGCCGTCGGCGCGCGCAACGCGCTCGCGCGCTCGGCCGTGCTCGTCGCGGGAGCGCTGACGATCACGGCGGGAGAGAAGCTCGGCTGGCCGCCCGTGTTCGGCGTGCTCGCGCTCCTCTTCGTGCCGCTCGTCGGCGTGGTGCTCTGGTCGCCGGAGCCGGAGGTCGTCGCGCCACCGCCGCGCTCGCTTCGCCAGGCGGTGTTCGACCCGCTGATCGACCTCTTCCGGCGCTCGGGCGCGATCCCGATCCTGGGCTTCCTCGTGCTCTACAAGTTCGGCGAGAACCTCGCGACCGCCCTCATCCGCCCCTTCCTCATCCAGAAGTGCTATGCGCCGGAGGACGTCGGCGTCGGCACCGCCACGATCGGCCTCGTCGCGCTCATCTTCGGGGCGTTCCTCGGCGGAATCGCGACCGATCGCATCGGGCTGACGCGGAGCCTGTGGCTGTTCGGCCTCATCCAGTCGGTCGGCTTCCTCGGCTACGTCGCGATCGACCAGCTGACGCCCGGCAGCCCCTGCGCGGGCGGCGTCGTCGGCGCGGTCGTGCAGCCGCTCGCCCACCGCGTCGTGATGCTCGCGGCGATCGGCGTCGAGAACCTCTGCCAGGGGATGGCCACCGGGGCCTTCGGCGTGATGCTGCTGCGGATGACCCAGAAGCAGTTCTCGGCCACCCAGTACGCACTCTTCTCGAGCATCTTCGCGGTCGGCCGGATCATCACGGGGCCGATCGCGGGTTTCACGGCCGACGCGGTGGGCTGGACCCCGTTCTACCTGATCGCCACGGCGGCGTCGATCCCGGGCCTGATCCTCCTGCAGCGCTTCGCCCCGCTCGGCGGACGCGAGCCCGCGCTGGAGGCGCTGGACCGCGCCCCCGCGCGGCCCGTCACGCGCGCATCGCTGCTGGCGACGAGCCTCGCGGTCGCGGCCGGAGGGTTCCTCGCCGCGCTCGCCCTCTCGGCGCTCCTCTCCGCGCTCAAGGCGGCGCGGCTCCACCCGGAGACCGGTGTCGACTTCGCGAGCGCGCTCGCCCGCACGCTCGCGCCGGCGGCGCCGTCGGATTGGGCGCGCCTCGCGGGCCTCGTCGTGATCGGGCTCGTATCCGGAGCGTGCGCGGCCGCGTTCCTGCTGGCGCGCCACGGGCTGAGGCCCCGGGCGTAGCGGGGCCGCGGGAGCGCGCTACTCCAGCCTCTGGTTGTGCGCCTCGACGAACCAGAGGTACTTGTCCACGTCGCGGGAGATCTCGGTGAAGATGTCCGCCGCGTCCTTGTCCCCGAGCTTGTCCGTCTTGTCGATCGCGGAGCGGACCTTCTTTCCGAAGGCCGCGAGCGCGGACGAGAGCGCCTCGACGTGGTCGGTCCCGCTGACGATGTGGAGGGGGTACGGTGCCAGCGAGGTGCGCCCGGCCGTGGCCTGCACGGTGCCCTCCGCGGTGCCGCCCAGCTGGACGATGCGCTCGGCGATCAGGTCCACCCATTCCTCGGCGGACTCCACGACCTTGTCGAAGAGCTCGTGGAGGGCGATGAAGTTGGGTCCCTTCACGTTCCAGTGCGCCTGTTTTCCCTGCAGCATCAGGTCGGTGGCGTCGGCCAGCCGGTCGGCCAGGACCGCCGTGACCTTGGCCCGCGTCTTCTGGGTGAGATCGTTCTTGGTGGGGTGCATGAATCCTCCTGTGTTGCCGATCGCGTAACACCGCGATGCTACTGCCGATGAACCGACCCACCTAGCCGGGATCCAGCGACTTGCGGATCGCGGCCGCCTCGTCGAAGAGGCGGCCGACCGCGACCGCGTCGCCCGCGCGCAGCGCCGAGGCGATCCGCGCGAGCTCCTCGCGGACGGCGTCGATCGCGCGGGCGAGCGCCTCCGGATCGGCCAGGGCCAGCTCGAGCGCGAGCTCGCGGCGCCGTCCCGCGATGCGCGTCGAGTCGAGGAAACCCGGCCCGGCGAGCGCGGCCAGCTCGTCTCGCGTCTCCGGTGCCGCCGCGCGCACGAGCGACGCCGCCACAGCGTGGGGGAGGTGGCTGACCCACGTCATGAGCCGGTCGTGGAGATCGGCCGCGAGCTCGATCGGCCTCGCGCCGACGCCGCGCACGAGCTCGGAAAGCACCGCGACGTCGCCCGGTCCGGTGCGCGCCGTCGATAGGAGGACCCACGGCCGGCCGCGAAACAGCCCCGCATCCGCGGCCTCCACGCCCTCGCGGCGGGACCCGGCCATCGGGTGACCCGCGACGAACCGGACGCCCTCGCGCAGCCCCTGCGCCGCGCGCACGATCGGCGCCTTCAGGGAAGCCGTGTCGGTCAGGAGGGCTCCCGGCGCGAGCGCCGCGACCTCGCGGAGCAGCTCCGGCGTGTGTGCGGTCGGCGCGGCCGTCATCACGACCTCGGCGCCCGCGACCCCCTCCGCGAGCGTCTCGGCGACCGCGATGCCTCGACGCCGCGCGCGCTCCCTCACGCCGGGATCCCGGTCGAACCCCGCGGCGCCGAACGCGAGCGCCGCCGAGCCGCCGATGAGGCCCAGCCCGGCGACGGCGACACGCGTCACGGGGGCGTCCGGCCCGGGAGTCGCGGCACCGGCTCCTCCGTCTCGTCTCCCGGCAAGCGGACCGCCCACTGGGGACGCAGCTCGCGCGCGCCGTGGAGAAACGCGTGCCGGATCTCGCCCTGCGCCTTGGGCGTGTTCCAGTGGATGAGGACGCGCACGCAGAGCCCGGGCGAGCCGGGCACGGGAATCTCCCGGCCGCAGAGGAGAGGGACCTCCGTCCAGCCCGGCAGCGAGCGGACCGCGATCGCGGGGAACTCGGCGTCGAGGTCGTCGGTGACCGTGAAGATCGCGCAGGCGACGTCCTCGGGCCGCAGGTCGTTGGACCGGATCAGGATCGCGAGCAGCTCGGCCGTGCGCTCGACGATCGAGGCGGCGTCGTTGCCCGCGGCGGTCGTCGCGCCTCGAACTCCCCGCGTGAACATGCTGCGGATTATCTCCGACCCAAACGGGTGCACAATGGCGGCGAGCCCGTGAAGCGCCTCATCGTCAACGCCGACGACTTCGGCCGGACGCCCGGCATCAATGCCGGCACGCTGCAGGCGCACGCGCGCGGGATCGTGACCTCCGCGACGGTGATGGTTCTCGAGAAGGCCGCGGCGCGCGGGATCCGCGAGGCGGCCGAGCGCGCGCCCCGTCTCTCGCTCGGGCTCCACTTCGCGCTGACGGGCGGCGGCCGGCCGGCCGCTCCCGCGAAGGACCTGCCGGTCCTGGCTCCCGGCGGCCGGTTCCGGCGGAGGCGCGAGGAGCTGCCGTCGGAGCTGCCGGCGGCCGAGGTCCGCCGGGAGCTCGAGGCGCAGATCGGCGCCTTCCAGATGCTGGCGCGCAAGCCGCCCTCCCACCTCGACTCCCATCACCACGCCGCGCTCCACCCGTCGGTGGCCCGGGTCTTCGCGGCCGTCGCACGCGAGCGGTCCCTGCCGACGCGAGCACCCACGGACGAGTGCCGGCGCGTCCTCCGCGCCGCCGGCGTGCGCACCCCGGACGCCTTCGTCGACCGCTTCTACGCCGAGAACGTGAGCGTCGAGACGCTCGAGGCGATCCTCGACGGCCTCACCGACGGCGTCTCCGAGCTGATGTGCCATCCCGGCTTCGCCGACCCGGAGCTCCGGGACTCGAGCACGTACGCGGCCGAGCGCGAGCGCGAGCTCGAGGTCCTGTGCGATCCCGGCGTCCGAGGGAGGATTCGCGCCCGGGGAATCGCGCTGGTGGACTTCGCCGCCTTGTGACCGAAGGTCGTGCGCCCGGGAGTGAGTCCCCGCGGCCGACTTTGTTACCCTATCCGCAAGATTCATCGGCCTTGACGGAGAGAAAGAGAAGCGCATGAGAGCTCTGGTCGCCGACAGCGATCCGGACCGGCTCCGCCAGCTCGAGACCTGGCTCATCCAGTGGGGCTACGAGGTGTGGCCGGCGCGCAACGGCGTCGAGGCGTGGAACCGGCTGTCGAGCGAGAAGACGCCGATCGTCGCGATCCTCTCCTGGCAGATGGACGCGATGCATGGCATCGACGTCTGCCGGCGGATCCGCCTCCAGCCCGAGCTTCCGACCGCGTACGTGCTGCTCATCGCGGAGAACCGCGGCTCCGAGTCGCTCCTCGAGGGCCTGAACGCCGGCGCCGACGACTTCCTCTTCGCGCCGCTCGACGCGGTCGAGGCGCGCGCGCGGATCCGCAACGGCGCCCGCATCGTCGAGGTCGAGGAGGCGCTGCGCGCGTCGCAGCAGGCGCTGCGGGTGCAGTCCACGCGCGACGGCGTCACGGGAGTGTGGAACCACGCGGCGATCCTGGACATGCTCTCGAAGGAGCGCGAGCGCGCCCGGCGCAAGAGCGGCTCGGTCGCGATCGTGCTGGCGGATCTCGACGAGACCCGCAAGGTCAACGAGAACCTGGGACACCCGATCGGCGACGAGGTCCTGCGGGAGGCGGCGCGGCGGATGAACTCGTCGGTGCGGCCGTACGACGCCGTCGGCCGCTACGGTGGCGACGAGTTCCTCATCGTGCTGCCCGGCTCCGACGGGCTGGGCGCCCTGACGGTCGCGGAGCGCATCCGCGAGAGCTTCAGCAAGCGGCCGATCCACACCTCCGCGGGCCCGGTCCCCATGACGCTCTCGCTCGGCGTCGCGTCCGAAGGCGGCGAGGCGATCACGGACTCCGCGGCGCTCCTCCAGGCGGCGGACTCGGCCCTCAAGCGCGCGCAGCAGAACGGACGCAACCGCGCCGCGCTGGCGGACGAATCGGGGATGGCGATCGACATCGGCCCGGCGGAGTAATTGGACTCGCGACGGGGGACGGTCGTCCTCCGTACATCGGTCAAGAACATGACGCGGCGATTTCGACCTTTCCTTCTGGCCGCCGCCCTCGGCTGCGCGGCCGCCTCGAGCGCGGCGAATCCGTGGACGCCGGTCGGACCGTACCTCGCGGACGGAATCACGCCGGTGAACGCCCGGTCTGTCGCGGCGTCAAACGTCTCGAACGCGATCTATGCAGCCACCGATGCCGGGGTCTTCCGAACGCTCGACTCCGGCGCGACGTGGACGGCACTGAATGCCGGCCTGTCGAACCTCGATGTGAGAGAAGTCCTGCCGGACCCGTCGAATGATGCGATCCTCTACGCGCGAACGGGGACTGTCCTCGCGAAGAGCGTCGACGGGGGCGCGTCGTGGACCGACCGGCCGTCTCTCAGCGTGCTGAGCATCGCGCCGTCGTCTCCGACGTCCCTCTACGCCGCCGAGCCGGGCGGATTTCTGTTGCGATCGACCGACGGCGGGGAGTCGGGGCGCTGGGAGGTGTCTATCCCGTTCCCGCCGCATGAAATCCTGTCGATTGCGGTCGATCCGCACGACGCGTCGATCGTGTTCGCCGGCACCGAATTCTCCTTCGGGTTGACCGGAGCGATCTACCGCAGCACCGACGCGGGCTCGACCTGGACGCAGGTCTTCTCCGGGAACTATTCGGAGAACGACTCCGAGGCCTTCGACCGTATCGTTTTCGACCCGCAGGATTCCCAAACGATCTATGCCACCTGGTTGGACGAGGGAAGACGAAGCGAGCTCGCCGGGAAGGGCGGCGTCTACAAGTCCAGCGACGGCGGTCAGACGTGGGCATCGATTGCGGTCGGCAACCCTCCGATCGGTTTCGCCATCGACCCCCAGCGGCCCTCGACGATCTACCTGTCGACGGGGTCTGGAAACCTGCTCCGCAGCTCCGACGGCGGTTCCACGTTCGCTCCGCTCTCCGGTCTCCCGGTGTCACTCGGCCCGATCGTTTCCCTGGCGATCTCTCTGGCCGAACCATCGACGCTGTTCGCAGCGGCCGCGGGACCCTCTCCGTCTCCGCTCGGGGTCTACCGGGCCACGTTTGGACAGTGTGCGATCAGCGAGA
>DASXAG010000026.1:0-52440 GCA_036406835.1 Thermoanaerobaculia bacterium | reverse complement strand
CTTCGCCGGCGACGATCGCGTCCCAGGAGAGGAAGAGCAGCGCCGCCGTCCACGCGTGCGAGAAGAAGGAGCGCGCGAAGAAGAGATACGGCGTCCCGAACGCCACGGCGGCGACGACGAGCGGCGCGGCCTCGGGCGCGGGCCCCGCGGCGAGACGGCGCGCCAGGCGCGCGAGCGCCACGGCGCACAGCAGGGTCACGGTCAGGACGCGGAGGACCCAGAGGATCGGCGCCGCGCCGTTCGACGGAGACGGCAGCACGATCCGGAGCAGGGCGTAGAGCGGGATCGCCGCGAACGTGAGGCCCGGCGCCTTGTTGGAGTACGTCTTCCCGCCGGAGACCGACTTGTCCTCGTGGTCGCCGAGAACCGGCACGACCGCGTCGATCGCGAAGGTGCGGTGCTCCCACGCCGCCACGATGGTCTCGTAACGCGAGAGCTCGTTGGGGTTCCCGTAGGGCGGAAAGGCTCCCGAGAAGAGGATCGAGATTGCCGCGAACGCCCCGAGGGTCCAGCGGACGGCGGCGCGCGGGCGCGTCCGATCCGGCGCGCCGCTCATGGGCCCTTCGTTCGCGCCGCGTCCCACCAGGCGATCGTCTCGCGCAGGCCCTCGTCGAAGCCCACGCGGGCCTCGAAGCCGAACAGGGCGCGCGCGCGGGAGGTGTCGAGGCGGCGGCGCATCTGGCCGTTGGGGCGCGAAGGGTCCCAGCGGATCCCGCCGCGGAAGCCGGTCAGCGCCGCGATCTTCCCGGCGAGCTCGCGGATCGAGATCTCGAAGCCCGCGCCGAGGTTGACCGGCTCGTCCCCGTCGTAGCGTTCGGCCGCGAGGACGATGCCGTCGACGGCGTCACGCACGTGCAGGAACTCGCGCGTGGGCGATCCGTCGCCCCACAGCTCGACCTCGGCCGCTCCCCTCTCCTGCGCCTCGCGGAACTTGCGGATCAGCGCCGGGATGACGTGGCTCGACTCGGGGTCGAAGTTGTCGCCGGGACCGTAGAGGTTGACCGGGAGGAGATAGATCCCGCGGAACCCGTACTCCTGCCGGTAGGCCTGGAGCTGGACGAGCAGCATCTTCTTGGCGAGACCGTAGGGCGCGTTGGTCGGCTCGGGGTAGCCGTTCCACAGATCCTCCTCGCGGAAGGGGACCGGCGTCTTCTCCGGATAGGCGCAGATCGTCCCGAGGCAGACGAGCTTCGCGACGCCGGAGACGCGGGCCTGCTCGATGAGCTCGATCCCCATCGCCGCGTTGTCGTAGAAGAACTTCCCGGGGTGCGCGCGGTTCGCCCCGATCCCGCCCACCGCGGCGGCCGCGTGGATCACGACGTCGGGCCGCACCTCCCGCAGGCAGCGCGCGACGTCCTCCTGGCGGCGCAGGTCGTAATCGCGGGCGCGCGGCGCCGCGATCTCCGCCGGCCGTTCGCGCCGGAGCCGCTCGACGAGGTGCCGGCCCAGAAAACCGCCGCCGCCCGTGACGAGCACGCGGCGCCCGTCCCAGAAAGTCACGGGACCGGATCCGATTTCGCGGCGCCCGCCAGGCGCGCGCTGCCCGCCTCCCGCTCGGCGAGCCGGAGGTCCGCGTCGGTCATGAGCGCCACGAGCCCCTCGAAGTCGACCGTCGGCGCCCACCCCAGCCGCGCGCGGGCGCGCGACGCGTCGCCCATCAGGTGGTCGACCTCGGTCGGCCGGAAGTAGGAGGGATCGATCTCCACGAGGACGCGGCCGGACTTCCGGTCCACGCCCTTCTCGGCCGTGCCCTCGCCCCGCCACGCGAGATCCCAGCCCGCGCGCGCGAAGGCGCGCTCGCAGAACTCGCGGACGGTGTGGCTCTTTCCGGTGGCGACGACGTAGTCGTCGGGCGCGTCCGCCTGCAGCATCCGCCACATCGCCTCGACGTAGTCCTTCGCGTATCCCCAGTCGCGACGCGCTCCCAGGTTGCCGAGGTAGAGGCGATCCTGCAGGCCGTGGCGGATGCGGCCGACCGCCCGCGTGATCTTGCGCGACGCGAACGTCTCGCCCCGCCGCGGCGACTCGTGGTTGAAGAGGATGCCGTTGACCGCGAACAGCGCGTACGCCTCGCGATAGTTGACCGTCATCCAGAACGCGTAGAGCTTGGCCGCTCCGTACGGGCTGCGCGGACGAAACGCGGTCCGCTCGCTCTGCGGCACCTCGGGCGACGCGCCGAACATCTCCGACGACGACGCCTGGTAGATGCGCGGCCGGATGTCCAGCTCGCGGATCGCCTCGAGGAGGCGCACCGACCCGAGTCCCGTGACCTCCCCCGTGTACTCCGGCGTGTCGAAGGAGACCTTCACGTGACTCTGCGCGCCGAGGTTGTAGATCTCGCTCGGATCGACCAGCCGCAGCGTGCGGTTGAGCGACGACGCGTCGTTGAGGTCTCCGTAGTGGAGGATCAGCCGCCGGTCCGCGACGTGCGGGTCCTGGTAGAGGTGATCGATCCGCCCGGTGTTGAAGGAAGAGGAGCGGCGGATGACGCCGTGGACCTCGTAGCCCTTGGCGAGCAAAAGCTCGGCGAGGTAGGAGCCGTCCTGACCCGTGATGCCGGTGATCAGCGCTCGCTTCACGTGGATCGGATGATAACTGGAGACCGTCCCTGTAGACTCCTCTCAATGTCCCGCCGCTCTCGGGAGTTCCTGACGGGCCTCGCGGTGGTCATGCTGTTCGCCCTCCCTCTGCTTCCGGAGATCGTCGGATCGCGCCGGCTGATCTTCCGCGACGCGCTCGTGACCCACTGGCCCTGGCGGCGCGCCGCGGTCGAGATGCTGCAGGCCGGCGAGGTTCCCTTCGTCGACGCGCGCTCCTCCGGCGGAGAGCCGCTGCTCGCCAATCCCAACGCGGTGCTGCTCTACCCGACCTTCCTCCTCGAGCGCGTGCTGCCGCCGGAGTCCGCCTTCAACCTCCACTACCTGCTGCACGTCCTCTGGGCGTTCTTCGGGGCGCGCGCGCTGGCGCGGCGGCTCTCGGTTTCCGGCGGCGCCGCGTTCGCCGCCGGCCTCGCGTACGCCTTCTCCGGGACGATGCTCTCGTTCGGATCGGCGTTCATGAACTCCTCGGCCGCCGCGGCGTGGCTGCCGTGGTGCGCGGCGGCGGCGCTCGACCTCGCGCGGACGGACGCGAGCGCGCGGCGGCGATCCGGCATCGCCCTCGGCCTCGCGCTCGGGCTCCAGCTCCTCGCCGGCGAGCCCGCGCTGTCGCTCCTGACCGTGGTCTTCTCCGCGTGCCTCGCGCTCGGCGCGCTGGGATCTCCCCGATCGCTCCGCCGCATTCCCCGTCTCGCCGTGGCGTTCGCGGGGTCCGGCGCGCTCGGCCTCCTGATCGCGGCGCCGCTCCTCCTGCCGCTCCGCCAGGTGCTGCCGCTGACGTTTCGAGGCCAGCATCTCTACTCGAGGGAGGCGTTCGGCGCGGTGCCGATGACGCCGGCGCGGCTTCTCGAGTGGCTGTTCCCGAGCCTGTCGGGCAACCCGAGCATCGTCGGGATGGAGCCGCGCTGGCTCGGCGAGGGGAGCCTCCTCGTCTACGTCTGGAGCGTCGCGCTGGGGGTGATCCCGCTGCTCCTGATCGCCGCGGCGGCGCTGCGGCGCGAGTGGTGGACGCGGAAGACGGCGGGCCTCGGCGCGGCCGCGCTCGGAACGCTCCTCTTCTCCTTCGGATTCGCCTTCCCCCCGTACGCGCTCCTCTACGCGATCGCGCCGCTGCGCCGGTTCCGCTACCCGATCAAGTTCTACCTGATCACGAGCCTCTGCGTGGCCCTCCTCGCGGGCTTGTCCGCCGACTTCTTCGCGCGCCGCCGCGCCGGCCGGCGCGAGCTGCTGCTCTGCGCCGCCGTGCTCGCCGTGTTCGCGGCCGCGTGGGTGCTCGCCGTCCCGGGCGGCCCCGTCGGCCGCGCGCTCCTCGACCGCCTCGGCGAATCGCGCGCGCCGTTCGCGGAGGCGTTCCGGATCGGCATCCGCGGCGACGCGCTCGCGGGGCTCGTCTCGGTCCTGCTCGTCACGCTCCTGCTGCGCCTCCGGCCGTCGTCGATGGACTCCGGCTACGTCTTCGGGATGCTGACGCTGTTCGCCGCGCTCGTCTGGGGGCTGCCCCTCTTCGTGACCGGGCCCTCCGAGGAGCTCTCGCGCGCGCCCGCGCTCGCGAGGCTCGTCGCGGGAGAGGGCCGCCTCTACGCGCCGGACTTCCCGGCGCCGACTCTCCGCGCGCTCGAGCCCGAGTACCCGCGCCGGCTGCCGCGCGCCGCCAAGGCCGCGCGGCTGGAGATCGAGCACCTCTACCCCGCGACCGGCTCGCCGTTCGGCGTCGCGACCCTCTTCGAGACGGACCCCGACGGCTCGTACGGCTTCTACAACCGCGTCGCGAGCGAGGCGGCGGACGCATCGGCGCCGCTCGAGCGCGACCGGCTCCTGCGTCTCTTCGGCGGCCGCTTCGCGCTCGCGCCGGAGGGCAAGGACTATCCGCTCTTCCGCCCGAAGACGGGGCTCTCGATCGGCGAGACGCGGATGGTCCTCTTCGAGGACGCCCATCCCCTGCCCGAGCTCCGCTGGGCGGGCCGCGCCCACGGCCGCCGCTCGCTGTCGGGCCTGCTGGATCTCGTCCGCTCGGATGCCTTCGATCCCGACACCGACGTGGCGCTCCGGAGCGCGAGCGACGAGCATCCGGCGGGTCCGGCCTCCTCCGCGCGGCTCGCGAACGCCGCGATCGGTCCGTCCGCCGCGAGCGCGGACGTCGAGGCGGACGGCGACGGCTACGTGATCTTCTCGCGCACGTTCTTCGCGGCGTGGAAGGCCCGCGTCGACGGCGCGCCGGCGCGCGTCCAGGTCGCGAACGGGCGCGACCTCGGGGTCCCGGTCCCCAGGGGCCGTCACCGCGTCGAGATCGCGTACGACCGCTTCCCCTTCCGGCTGGGCGTCGCGCTGCAGGCGGCCGCCCTGCTCGCGGCCGCCGCGGCGTCGGTCAGCGCCCGGAAGCGCTGAGGCTCAGGGCGCCGCGATTCCCTCCGGCACCAGGCCGAGGTGCGCGAGGAGGCGGAGATAGATGTCCGGCCGGCACCCGTTGAGCGGCAGGACTCCCCAGGCGTAGTAGATCGACAGGCACGCCAGGACCGGGAGGGCCCATCGGAAGAAGCGCGTGTCGATGAGCTCGCGGTAGCCGACGATCAGGGCGAAGGGCGCCATCGACAGGAAGTAGCGGCTCCAGTCCTCCGTCGAGAGGCAGACGTGGAGCGCGAACTCGAAGACGCAGTACCAGAAGAGAACCGGATACGGCCGCAGCCGCGAGATGCCGACCGCGTAGACCAGCGCCATCAGGATGTGAAACTCGACCTGGTGGTACAGGCCCTTCTGGAAGAGCACGGGCAGGAAGCCGAAGGGCATGAACCGCGCCAGCTTCTGGCGGTGCTCGTGAAAGTAGGCGAAGAAGTCGCCGAATTGAATCGAGCAGAACAGGAAGTAACAGAGGAGTCCGGCGGGAATCAGCGCGAGCCAGAGGAGCTGCCGGTAGCGTTTCTGACGGAGCAGCACGACCGCGAAGGCCGGCGCGATCAGGAGTCCCGAGATCCGCGTCAGGGCGGCCAACGCGCCCGCGACCGACGCCCGGCCGGCCCTTCCCTTCTCGAAGAACCCGATCGCGGCCAGGGTGCAGGCGATGTAGACGGGCTCCGACGCGCCGACGCTTCGGTAGATCACCCAGCGCGGCGGCAGGAACAGGAACACGAGCGCGAGAAACGCGGGCGAGGGCAGCTTCCAGACGTCGCGGGCGAGCCGGTAGAAGAGGACCACGGCCGCGACGGTCGCGAGGATCGAGACGATCAGAAGCGCGTGCTCGTAGCCGAGCCAGGCGAGAGCGCGGACCAGCAAGGGATAGAACGGGAGGTCGCTCGCGAAGAAGAGTGGCGTGTAGACGTAGGCGAGCAGCGGGTTGTCCGGCGCGATGGCGTACAGCGTGCGCGCGACCGTCAGGTAGTTCGGTCCGTCCCAGAACCGATAGACCACCGCCATGTCGCGGAGGTACGGCCAGTAGACGAGGAAGGAGCTCGCGACGGCGGCGAACGCCAGTCCGATCTCCGGGCGTACGGCGCCGCGTCGCGTGGGGGTCACTGCGAATCAGGATAACCGAGGTCGCGCCTCAGGCGCGCGAAAGGTCTGCGCCTCGGGCGCGCGAAAGCTCTACCTCTCCTCCGGCCACCCGGTCGCGACGCGGCCGCCGCGGCCGGCCAGCCGCGCCTTCACGATCGCCCGCTCGGGGATGGGCTCGTGGCCGCCGAGCGTCTCCCGCGCGATCTCCGAGAGGGTGACGAAGACCACGCCGTCCGCGCGCCAGTCGTCGAGCGTTTTCTCGAACAGCGCGGCGTGCGGCCCGCCCTCCACCTCCGTGTGGATCGTGTGCACCGCGGTGGAGGGAGCGTTCGGGACCGCGTTGCGGTAGAACCGCCGCCGCGCGTCGTCGCTGCCGAGGTGCGGCCACGCGAGGACCTCGTCGAGCGTCGGCAGCGTGGTCGGGATCTCGAGCGTGCGGAACACGCGGCCGCCCGCCGCCGGGAAGAACGGGGCGCCGCCGCGCGTGTCCGACGTGAAGAGCAGCGCGCGCTCCTCCTGGACCTCGAGCGAGAGCGCGCTCACCGTCCACCCCGGCGCCGCGCTCATGCGCGCGGGATGGCCGAAGAGGCGGAGGTACTCGGCGTGGGCGTGCCCGTACTGCGCGCGGACCACCTCGAGGCTCATGCGCTCGAGCCCGTCGTGCCACCGGACGTGGTCCCAGCCGTGCACGCCCGTCTCGTGACCCGCCTGCCCGACGGCGCGGATCTGCGCCCCGCAGCGCTCCCCGATCCTCGGCGCGGGAAGGAGCGTGCCGGAGAGCATGGTCCGCATCGGGTAGAGCGACGGCGCCCGGGAGCGGATCATCTTCTTGAGGAATCCCTTCCGCGTGAAGACCCGTCGGATCGCGACGCCCGAGCGGTCGGGCCCGAGCGTGAAGAAGAACGTGGCGCGGATCCCGCGCCTGCCGAGGATGTCGAGGAGCCGCGGGATGCCGTCGCGCGTCCCGAGGTAGGTGTCGCAGTCGACCTTCAGCGCGACGCTGGCCAAGGCGCTCCTAGCGGGTCGCTCGACGGCCCTTCAGGTAGAAATCGAGCGTGCGCCGGATCCCCTCGTCCAGCGTCACCCGCGGCTCCCACCCGAGGACCTCGCGGGCGCGGCGGATCGAGGGCACGCGCGTGAGGATGTCCTGGTAGCCGCTGCCGTAGTACTCGGCCGACGAGACGTCGACGATCCGCGCGCCCCGGGCCTTCTCCTCGAAACCGGGATACGCCGCCACGGCCGCGATCATCCGCCGGGCGAGCTCCCCGATCGCGAGGTCGTTGCCGGGATTGCCGATGTTGAAGATGCCGCCGTCGGCGGCCCCGCCGCGGTTCTGCAGGATCGCCATCAGCGCGTCGATCCCGTCCGAGATGTACGTGAAGGAGCGGCGCTGCGTGCCGCCATCCACCAGCTTGATCGGCTCGCCGTAGAGGATGTTGTGGAGGAACTGGGTCAGGACGCGGCTCGACCCCTCCTTGGGGGAGTCGATGTCGTCGAGGTGCGGGCCGAACCAGTTGAAGGGCCGGAACAGCGTGAACTGGAGTCCCCGCTCGCCGTACGCCCAGATCACGCGGTCGAGCAGCTGCTTGCTGCAGGAGTAGATCCACCGCTGCTTCCGGATCGGCCCGTAGACCATGGGCGAGGCGTCCTCGTCGAACTCCGGGTCCGGGCACATCCCGTAGACCTCGGAGGTCGACGGGAACACGACGCGCTTCCTGTAGCGCACCGCCTGCTTGACGATGCGCAGGTTCTCCTCGAAGTCGAGCTCGAAGACCGCGAGCGGCTGCTGGACGTACGCCGCGGGCGTCGCGATCGCCACGAGCGGGAGGACGACGTCGCACTTCTTGACCTGGTACTCGATCCACTCCTTGTTGATCGCGATGTCGCCCTCGAGATACGTGAAGCGAGGGTTGTCGAGGAACGGCGCGATCTTGTCGCTCCCCACGTCGAGGCCCGAGACGTGCCAGTCGGTCGTCTCGAGGATCCGCTCCGTCAGCGCGTTGCCGATGAATCCGTTGACGCCGAGGATCAGGACCCGCATCAGCGTCCCCTCTCTGCACCGAACGCGGCGCCGTCCATCTCGTCCTTCCCGTCGGGCTGGACCCGGAGCAGCTCGACGTAGCGGTCGTCGCCGCAGGCCACGAAGAGCCGGTTCTCCTCCGCGCGCACCTGGCCGGGGAAGGTGTCGTGCGCGGCCAGCCCGGGCAGGCGGGTGCGCCACACGAAGGTCTTGCCTCCGAAGAGGTCGGTGAACGCGCCGGGGAAGGGATGGGTCACGGCGCGGACGAGGTCGTGGACCTCGCGGGCCGGCCGGCTCCAGTCGATGCGGCCGTCCTCGGGCCGCCGCCGTCCGAAGCGCGTCGCCTTCGCCTCGTCCTGCGGCGTCGCGGGCGCGGTTCCGGCCTTCAGCTCCTCCAGCCGGCGTGCCAGCACCTGCACCGCCGCCGCGGTCACCCGCCGCTGCACCTCGATCGCGGTGTCGTCGGGACCGATGGGAACCTCCTCCTGGTCCACGATCTCGCCCGTGTCGGCGCGCGCGCGCATCCGGTGAAGCGTGGCGCCCGTCTTCGTCTCGCCCTTGACGATCGCCCAGTTGACCGGCGCCCGCCCGCGAAACTTCGGAAGCAGCGAGCCGTGCATGTTGAACGCCCCGAGCGGCGGCTCCTCCAGCATCTCGTCGGGGAGGATGCGGCGGTAATAGAAGGAGAGCACGAGATCGGGCCGCGCGACCCGCAGCCGGACGATCGACTGGGAATCGAGCGGGTTCTCCATGACGAGCGGCTCGATGCCGTGCCCGCGCGCGAGCTCGGCGACGCTCGGGAACCAGCGCGCCTCGTCGGGGTGGTCGCGGTGCGTCGCGAGGAACACGACGTGCTCGCCCTTCGCGAGCAGGTGCTCCAGACACGCATGGCCGGTGTCCGAGTAGGCGAAGACGGCGAGGCGGGTCATGAGGACGGAAGGCGGGAGGCGGGAGGGGGGAGGCGAGTCGGCTCCGGAAGCTCCGACTCCCCCAGTCCGTAGATCCGGCGGATGCGGAAGCGCGGCCGCCCGCGCACCTGCTGGTAGATACGCCCGACGTATTCGCCCACGATGCCGAGCCCGGCCATCGCCACGCCGAGCAGCGTGAAGAGGATCGCGAACAGGGTGAAGACGCCCTCCACCTCCGCGCCGTGGATCAGCCGCCGCACGAACAGGAAGAGGCCGAAGGCGATGCCGCCGACCGCCACGAGCGTGCCGAGCAGGCCGAAGGCCTGCAGCGGAACCAGCGAGAAGCCGGTCATCAGGTCGAAGTTGAGCCGGATGAGCCGGTAGAGCGAGTAGGCCGACTCGCCGTGCCGGCGGGCCGCGTGCGCGACCTCGACCTCGGTCGGCCGCCGCGCGAAGCTCTGCGCGAGCGCCGGGATGAAGGTCGACCCCTCGTCGCAGCGGTTGATCTCCTCGACGACCTCGCGGGAGTACGCGCGCAGCATGCAGCCGAAGTCGGTCAGGCGTAGGCGCGTGATCGCGGTCGTCACGCGGTTGACCAGCGACGAGGCGAGCCTCCGGAGGAACGAGTCCTGCCGGTCGAGCCGGACGCCCCCGACCACGTCGTACCCCTCCGCGATCTTCGCCAGCAGCTTCGGGATCTCCTCGGGCGGATTCTGCAGGTCCGCGTCGAGGGTGACGATCACGTCGCCGGTGACGTTCTGGAACGCGGCGAGGATCGCCTGGTGCTGGCCGAAGTTGCGCGCGAGCTCGAGCACGCGCAGCCGGTCGGGACGGCGCCGCGCCGCGTCCTTCAGGATCGCCAGCGAGCCGTCGCCGCTCCCGTCGTCCACGAAGACGAGCTCGTAGGGATCGCCGGTCGCGTCCATCACCGACGTCAGCCTCGGCAGGAGCTCGGGGAGGTTGCCCTCCTCGTTGTAGACGGGGACGACGACGGACACCTTCATGGGGCGGCCGAAGTTTACCGCGCGCGGTCGGCGGGGCGGGGGTTGCTATACTCCCGGCGATCTCCCCCCACGACGCCGCGGGTTCGCCTCGAATGCGTTCGGGCTGGTCTCGCCGGTTGCCCGGCGCGGCCCTGGCCGTCGTGCTCCTCGCTTCGGTCCTGGGACTGCTCTGCACGCGGATCGGCGACTACGACGACGGCATCCTGCTGCTCGGCGCGCGCCTCGTCCTCGCGGGGAAGCTTCCGTACCGCGACTTCTACGCGCACTACGGTCCGTTCGGCTTCAGCCTCCAGGCCCTCTTCTCCGGCATCCTCCGCAATCCTCCCGTCGCGCTGCGAATGGGCGAGTCGATCGCGCTCGTTCTGCTGGGCGTGGCCGGCTTCGTGGCCGGGCGGCGCAGGGCCGGCGCGGTCGGCGCGTGGTCGGCGGCGGCGTACGCGCTCGTCCTCTCGGCCGCGGCGTCACTCGCGTCGTTCTACGGCGTCGCGCTCTGCCTGGCGGCTCTCGGCGCCTTCGCGATGGCCTCGTCCGCGGGCTTTCCCGGCGACGGCGAGCGGGCCGCGCCGGAGGCGGCGGCAACTCGCTGGGCCGCGGTCTCGGGCGTCTTCCTCGCGCTCGCGGTTCTGACCCGGCCCGCGTTCGCCGCGTACTCGGCCGTCGCGCTCGCCGGACTGGGACTCGCCGCGGGCACGCGCCGGGACCGCGCGCGGCTCCTGCCGATCCTGGCCGTCTCGTGCGCCGCGACCCTCGTCGCGGCGTGGCTCATCCTCTATCGGGACCTCTCGCCGATCCAGGCGTTCGACGCGACCGTGCTCTTCCCGCGCCGGCTTCTCGAGGGCGGACTGCGCTATCGCGAGGCCTCCTTCCTGCGGGCGCCTCTGCCCGTGGCTTTTCTTCTCGCGACTCTCCACGCGGCCCTTCCGCTCCTCTGGACCCTGGGACTGCCGTCCCGGCGAGGGCGGCTCGTCGGGGCCGCGGCGATCCTCGCGAGCGGCGCGCTCCCCCTGTGGCTCCGCGTCTCGACCCGTCCGGAGCGGGACGGCGTCCTCGTCGCGGCGGGCGCGATCGCGATCGCCCTCGTCCTGATCGCGCGCGAGCGCCGCGCGCTGCGCGAGAACGCGGCGCTTCGCGTCGCGGCGCTCTTCGGCCTCGCGGCCGCGGCGAGCGAGCATTACCTCTGGGCCCGGGCGGACCGGCCGCACTTCCTGCCTCTGCTGGTCATCGCCGCCGCGGGAGCCGCCGCGGTCTCCGTCGTCGTCCGGCCGGCGGCGCGCGCTCTGCTCCTCGGTCTCTTCGCCTTCGTGTGCGGGACGTTCCTGAGGTCCCCCGTGAGCGTGCTCTTTCCGGCCGAGTCGCTCTCGCAGGGAGGGCTCACGTCGGTGCGGCAGAGGTGGCGCGCGCCGCACGCGAGCTGGAAGTCCGTCTGGCCCTGCGGCGACATCGCGGCGGATGCGCACGACGCGGTCGCGTTCGCCGACCGTCACGCCGATCCCGGCAGCCTGTTCGTCGCCGTCGCCTCGAACCAGTCCTTCGCGGACCAGGACCCGATCCTCCTCTTCCTCCTGTCGGCGCGCCTGCCCTACACCCGCTGGTACCAGTACGACACCGGCGTGCAGGACACCGCCGCGGTCCAGCGGCAGATGCTCGAGGAGCTGGAGAGCTCCGGGAGCCGCACCGCGGTCGTCTGGTCGATCGAGGGCTACGGGGCGCGCGGACCCGAGGCCGGCGGCCGGCCGCGCACGCCCTTCGACGAGGCCTTCGACCGGCTGTACCCGGTGCGCGGGCCGCGTTTCGGGCTCTACGAGACCCGGCTCCGCGCGGGCGCGGCGCCCTCGCCCTGACGCGGCAGACGGTTCACGGTCTCCAGCGCACCGTCTCGGACACGCTCCATCGGCGCGGCGGGCTCCACACCCCGGACGAGGCCGCGTCCGCCGTCACCTCGAAGCGCAGCGCGTCGCGCCAGTAGTCGTAGGGCGCGCCGGAGCGGGAGTGGACCGCCGCGTCCAGCATGTAGATTCCGGGCGCGAGGTCCACGGACGGGATCGCGAGCGAGACCGTCGCGCCGCCCGAGAAGGAGCCCGGCGCGAGCCCGTCGACCAGCGTGTTCGAGCCGAACACGACGGCGCCCGCGACGGTCGACACCTGGAAGCCGAAGACGAAGTCCTCGAGCGGCTCGCGCGCCCGCACCTCCATCGCCAGCGTCGCCGGCGCGCCGCGCCGCAGCCGGCCGGCCGCGCGGCCCTCGGCGTCCAGGACGCGCACGCTCTCGATCGCGGCCGCGCCGGAGCCGACCCGTCCGCCGGCGCCGGCCTCGCGCAGCCGCCGCTGTCCCTCCGACGCCGCGACGCGCTCGCGGTAGCGCGCCACCGTGTCGGCGGACGGCCCGTCGGCGGCGACGCGGCCCCCGTCGAGCCAGATCGCGCGCCGGCAGCGCTCCGTCACGAGCGCGAGGTCGTGCGAGACGAAGATCAGCGTCTTCCCCGCCCTCTCGAAGTCCGAGAAGCGCTCCAAAGCGCGGTGCGCGAACGCCTCGTCGCCGACCGCCAGCACCTCGTCGACCAGGAACACGTCCGGATCGCTGGCCGCGGCGATCGCGAACCCGAGGCGCACCGCCATGCCCGACGAGTAGGTCTTGACCGGCGCGTCCAGGAACTCCTCGACGCCCGCGAAGCGCACGATCGCGTCGAAGCGCTCCGCGATCTGCGCGCGGGTCAGGCCGAGCAGGAGCCCGGTGATCTCGACGTTCTCTCGGCCCGAGATCTCGGGATGGAAGCCGGCGCCGAGCTCGAGCAGCGCGGCGAGCCGGCCGCGGACCTCGACGCGGCCGTGCGTCGGGCGCAGGATGCCGGCGAGCAGCTTCAGGAGCGTCGACTTGCCCGAGCCGTTCGGCCCGATGATCCCCAGCGTCTCCCCCGCCGCGACCTCGAAGGAGACGTCCGCGAGGGCGGCGATTCCGCCGGCCGCCGCCGGTCCGCGGCCGCCGGATCCCGAGACGATCGCCGACTTCAGCGACCCGTGCCGCCCGCGGCGCGCGTAGCGCCGGAACGTCTTCGAGACGCCCTGCACGGAGACGGCGGAGCCCGTCGCGGCGCCGGCGCTCATGCCTCCTCCGCGATCGAGTCCCGCAGCCGCTCGAACACGGCGCCGCCCAGCGTGAGGGAGACCGCGGCCCATGCCGCCATCCGCGCCCAGTCCGCGGCGTCGACGGGCCGGAAGAAGAAGAGCGTGTCGTGGACGCCCGCGAAGAACGGCGCCCACGGGTTCAGCCACAACAGCCATCGCCAGCGCTCGGGCACGGCCTCCACCGGGTAGAGCACGGGCGTGAGGAAGAAGGACAGCGTCAGCAGGTTGGCCACGACGTCGCGCACGTCGCCGAAGGGCACGGCCAGGGCCGCGCAGAGGAGCGCCGCGCCGAGCACGGTCGCGACGAGGAGCGCCAGCACGAGCGGGAAGGCCAGGACGGCCGCGCCGGGACGAACGCTTCCGCGCACCGCGCAGAACAGGATGGCCGCCGCGAGGACGGGCAGGGCGAGGAGGAGGTGCGCGAGCCGCGCTCCCACCGCCGCGGCCGGGAAGACCTCCGGCGCGACGGTGGTCTTGCGCAGGAGCGGGCCGTTGGCCCGGAACGTCTCGACGGCGTCGAGCAGGGCCGCGGAGACGAAGCCCCACACGAGGACGCCGCCGAACAGGAAGAGCGCGTACGGCCGCACGTCCGCGCGCGGCGCGAAGACGAAGCGGAAGACGGTCGCGTACACGAGCAGCAGGAGGAGCGGGTTCACGAACGACCACAGGAACCCGAGAGCGCCGCCGCGGTAGCGCGCGGAGAGCTCGCGCCGCACCAGCGCGCGGATGAGGGCGCGCTGCGCGACGATGCGCCGGATCGGCGAAAGAGGACTCACGCGGCCCCGCCTCTCAGATCACGAATCACGAATCGACGAATCGCGAATCCGCATTACGGACTATTCTCCCATCGTGTCTTCGCCGCCGCCGTCTCCTCCCGCGATTTCCTGCCGCGGGCTCACCAAAGTGTACGCAGGCGGCCAGGCCCGACAAGTGGTCGCCCTCGACCGCCTCGACCTCGAGGTCCCGGCGGGACAGTTCCTCGCGCTCGTGGGCGAGTCGGGCAGCGGCAAGTCCACGCTGCTTCACCTCCTGGGCGGGATCGACCGCCCGACCGAGGGGAGCCTCGTGGTCGGCGGCCGCGACCTCGCGGCGCTCGAGGAGCGCGCGCTCGTCCTCTACCGCCGCCGCGACGTCGGAATGATCTTCCAGTTCTTCAACCTCCTCCCGCACCTGACCGTGCGGGAGAACGTCGAGCTGCCGCGGCGCCTCGACGGATCGGCGGCCGGAGCGGACGCCGCCGCGGGCGCCATCGCCCTCCTCGAGCGCGTCGGCCTCGCGCACCGCGCGGAGGCGCACCCCTACGAGCTCTCCGGCGGCGAGATGCAGCGCGTCGCGGTCGCGAGGGCGCTCGCGACGGGCGCGCGGCTGCTCCTCGCCGACGAGCCCACCGGCAACCTCGACAGCCGCAACGGCGCCGCGGTCCTCCGCCTGCTGGACGAGATCCGACGCGAGCGCGGCGTCACGCTCCTGCTCGCGACGCACTCCGCGGCGGCCGCCGCCGGCGCCGACCGCGTCGCCACGATGTGCGACGGGAGGCTCGGCGCGTGAGTCGCGGCCCCGGCCGACCGCGCGCGGGAAGCGGCTTCCGCCTGGTCCTGCGCGCGCTGGTCACGGGTCCGGCCCTCCGGCGCCCGGCGCGCGTGGCGCTGCCCGTCCTGGGAGTCGCGATCGGCGTCGCCGCGGCCGCCGCGATCCACCACGCGAACGACAGCGTCACCGCCTCGTTCCGGGAGGCCGCCGCGTCCGTCGCCGGCCGGACCGACTTCGTCGTGACGGGCGTCGCGGGCATCCCGGTCGGAGACCTCGCTTCGCTCGCGTTCGTCTGGCGGATGGGATCGCTCGCCCCGGCGGTGACGGGGGTCGCGGTCCTAAGAGACCGCGCGCGGGCGGGCCTGGACGATCGTCCGCAGGGCGTCGTGCAGGGCCGGACGCAGGACGCCATCGACCAGGAGGAGGTCCTCCAGGTGCTCGGCATCGACTGGGGCGGGGACTCCGTCGTCCGCGACATCCGCCTCGTCGCGGCGCCGGGCCCGTCCGTGCGCGGCCGGCTCCTCGAGGGCGGCGCCGTGCTGGTTCCCGAGTCGCTCGCGCGCCGCCACGGCCTCTCGACGGGCAGCGTGCTCTCGATCGTGGCCGGCGGCGAGCCGCGGCGCGTCACGGTGGCCGGCATCCTCGCGCTCTCGGGCGTGGCGCGCGCCTCGGGGGGAGATCTCCTGGTCACCGATCTCTTCACCGCGCAGCGCCTGCTCGGCAAGGAGGGCCGCGTCGACCGCGTGGACGTCGTCCTCGACCCGGGCGTGAGGCGCGCCGACGCGGCGAAGACGATCGCCGCGCGGCTCCCGCCGGGCCTGTCGCTCGATGCGCCGGGCCGCGCCGCCGAGACCGCCGACCGCATGGTCCGCGCGTTCCGGTTCAACCTGAACGCGTTGGGCTCGCTGACGCTGCTGGTCGGGGCGTTCCTGATCGCGAACGCGGTCTCGATCGCGGTCCTCCGGCGGCGCCCCGAGATCTCCGCGCTGCGCGCGATCGGCTGCGGCCGCGCCGCGATCTTCGCCGCGTTCTGCCTGGAGGGCCTCGCGATCGGGATCCTGGGAACGGCGCTCGGCGAGGTCCTGGGACTCTTCGCGTCGCGCGCCGCCCTGCGCGCCGTGGCCGGCACGGTTTCGCGCATCTACCAGCCCGCCGCGCACATCACCGGCTCGGCGTACGGGGGCGCGGTCCTGATGTCGGCGGCGGTCGGAATCGCCGCGTCTCTCCTCGCGACGCTCGTCCCGGCGTGGGAGGCCACGCGCGTGGACCCCGCGCCTGCGATGCGGCCGGGCTCGATCGAGGCGGTCGTCCAACGCGGGCTGTCGCGGCGTGCCGCGCTCGCAGTGGCCGCGCTCGCCGCGGCGTGGGGAGCGTCCCGCCTGCCCGCGATCGACGGCTTCCCCTTCTTCGGATTCGCGGCCGTCGGCCTCGTCGTCGCGGCCCTCGCTCTCGCCGCGCCGCTCGCCGTACGATTCGCCGCGGCGCTCCCGCGGCGCCTCCTGGGCCGCTTCCTCGGCGCCGAGACCCGGCTCGCGGCGGGATTCTTCGGCGGGGCCGCCGGACGCAACGGCACCGCGGTCGCCGCTCTCGCGATGGCCCTCGGCATGACGCTCGCCATGATCGTGACCGTCGCCTCGATCCGCAGGACGGTCCAGGTCTGGGTCGCGTCGACGCTGACCTCCGACCTCTGGATCAAGGCGGACAACGGCGGCCGCTCCGGCTTCCTGGGAGACCTGCCCGAGGATCTCGTCGCCCTCGTCCGAGACATCCCCGGAGTCGCGGCGGTGGATCCCTTCCGCGCGCGCGACGCCGTGGACGCGAAGGGCCGGCCGTTCACGCTCGCGTCGGGGGACCTGCGGGTCATCGCGCGCGTCGGGGGCGCTCCGCTCCTCGACGGCCGCGACTCGCGGGAGGTGGCGAGGGACGCGCGCGCGCGCGGCGACGTGCTCGTCTCCGAGCCGTTCGCCCGCCGCTACGGCGCGGCGCCGGGGCGAACGGTCACGCTCGCGACGCCCGCCGGGCCGCGGGAGTTCCGCGTCGCCGGCGTGTACCGCGACTACTCGAACGACCGCGGCACGGTCGTCCTGGACCGCGAGCTCTACCTCTCGCTCTTCGGCGACCGGCGGATCACGAGCCTCGCGGTCCTCGCCGCGCCCGGCGAGGACGTGGAGGCGCTCCGCCGCCGCATCCTCTTCGCGACGCACGGGCGGTACGCGCTGCACGTCGCGACCAACCGCGAGCTGCGCGCGGAGGTGTTGCGGATCTTCGACCGCACCTTCGCGGTGACCCGGGCGCTCGAGGCGATCGCGATCGCGATCGCCGTTCTCGGGATCGCGAACGCCCTCGTCGCGTCCGCCGTGGAGCGCCGGCGCGCGTTCGGCCTGCTGCGGGCGATCGGCGCGTCCGCGCCGCAGATCCGGCGCGCGACCCTGCTCGAGGCGCTCCTGACCGGGGCCACCGGCACCGCCGCGGCGATCGCCGCCGGCGCGGCCTTCGCGTGGCTCCTGCTCTCCGTGATCAACCCCCAGTCCTTCGGCTGGACGGTCGCCCTGGCGATCCCGCGCGCGACGCTTGCCGGCGCGGCCGCACTCGTTCTGGGCGCATCGGTCTTCGCGGGCATCCTTCCGGGAAGGATCGCCTCGGCGGTGGATCCCGCCGCGGCGCTGCAGGAAGAATGAGACGCCGGGTCGTCCCCGCCCTCGCGTTCGTCCTCGCCGGGGCGGCGGCGGCGATCTCGTTCCCCAGGGACCACGGATCCCATCCGGATGCCACGCTCGAGTGGTGGTACTGGACCGGCCACCTCCGGAGCGACGACGGCCGCTCCTTCGGCTTCCAGCTGACGTTCTTCCGGCTGCGCGACCTGCACCTCGCGCACTTCGCCTGGTCCGACCTCGACGGCTCGAAGTTCACGTTCGCGCAGAAGGCGCACCTCGGCCTGCCGGGCATCGCGGGCGCCTCGGAGGCGCACCTCGACGCGTTCAACGAGGACTGGTTCGCACGCGAAAAGGACGGCAAGCAGCTCCTGCACGCCCGCGGCGCGCCGGGCGAGCTGTCGCTGACGCTGACGCCGGAGAAGCCGCCGGTCCTCCACGGCGAGGCCGGCATCTCGCGCAAGGGACCGGGGCCCGACGATTACTCGCACTACGTCTCGATTTCCCGGCTCTCCGCCACGGGATCCTGGACCTCGGGCGGCCGCAGCCGCGCCCTCCACGGGGATGCCTGGTTCGACCACGAGTGGGGACCCGGCGGGCTGCCCAGGGGCACGCAGGGGTGGGACTGGTTCGCGCTCCAGCTCTCGGACGGCTCGGAGCTGATGCTGTACCGCATGCGCACGCTCGACGGGAGCGCGTCGCCCTTCTCCGCCGGCACGTTCGTCCCTCCGACCGGCGCCGGCGCGCCGGCGCCCGTCTCCTGGAAGGACGTTCGGCTCGCGCCGCGCACGCACTGGACCTCGCCGCACTCGAAGGCGGTCTATCCCGCCGTCTGGTCGCTTTCCGTCGCGCCGCTCGCGCTCGACGTCACGATCACTCCCCTGCTCGCGGACCAGGAGCTCTCGACCGCGGAGTCGACCGGCGTCGTCTACTGGGAGGGCGCCTGCACGATCGAGGGCCGCCGCGCGGGTCGCCCGGTCGGCGGCCGCGCGTACGTCGAGATGACGGGCTACGCCGGCCGCGACGTGCCCGGCTTCTCGGCCCCTTAGCCCGCCGCGATCAGCGCGCCGCCGTCCCCTCCGCCTCCGCGCCGCGCGACGACTTCGGCAGGATCTCGAGGGTCAGCTGAAACGTCTTCGCCTTGTCGAGGCTCCGGTAGACGAAGGGAAAGCGGATCGACGCCGTCCCCTTTTCGCCCGCCGCGAGCCAGCCCTGGCGCGCGCCGGCGCAGCCGGCGGCGAGGAGATTGCCGTCGGCGTCGAAGATCGCGATCGCGACGCCGATGACCTCGGTCGTCGGCCCGTCGTTGTCGATGCTCAACACCGCCTCGGGCACCGAGTGGCGCTGCTTGCCGCCGGCCTCGCTCGCCGGCGCGAAGACGATCTGGCGAACCTGGATCTTCTCGAGCCCGAGCTGGATCGCCTGGATCTGCTTGACCGGCTTGTAGTCGAACTTCTGGGAGACCTGCTGGAACGGCGATGCGGGCGGCGGCGCCGGTTGTCCCGTGACCCGCGCGGCGGCGATGCCGGCGATCCCGGCAATCCCCGCAGCGGCGAGCCACGACCTCACCCGCATCTCCGCCCTCCCCTACTGCGGTCTGGGCGTCGGAATCGGCTCCGTCTCCACTTCCGACGTCGCCGCCGACGGCGTCCACTTCTTCGAGGGCGTCGAGGAGGACTTGCTCGAGCTCTTCACGCGGGTCTCGAGCGTGACCATGAAGTTCGCGGCCTGGTCGAGCCGGCGGTACACGTACGGAAAGTCGATGTTGTAGTACGTCCGGTCTCCCTTGTTCAGGAAGCCCCACTTGGTCCCGTTGCTGCCGGCGGCGACGACGTTGCCCTCTGCATCAAAGACGACGACGGCGACCCCGACCTCGGCATCCTGGCTCCCGTTGTTGTCGATGCGGACGCGGACGTTGGCGCTGGACTTGCGCAGCGGCGTGCCCTTCATCGTCCCGCCCATGTCCCAGAGGACGTTGCTGACGACGACCTTGTCGGTCTGCACGTCGATGTCCTGCGCACCGTTCTCCGGATGCCAGTCGTACTTCTTGGTCGCGACCTGAGCGGACGCCGCCGACACCGCGAGGACGGCCGCCACACACGCCGCCCCCAGGACCCTACGAGCTCTCATTCCCACCTCCTGAATAGAACGAAAAACGCTCGACTCCTTCACGCTGCCGCCGGACGTTCCGGCGCGGAGTCTCTCGGAGTGTAGCAGGAGGGAAGAGGCCGAGGACCGGGTTTACGGCTCCTGTGCGAGCCGGCTCTTGCGATACCCGTACGCGAAGTAGATGACGAGACCGAGAACGAGCCAGACGACGAAGCGCACCCACGTCGCGAAGGGGAGGCCGCCGTACCGCGTGAGCGTTCCGTTCTCGATCCACGGGACCCCCACGATCAGGTAGAGACAGATCAGGATGCCGAGGATGGGCGTCAGCGGCACCAGCGGCGTCCGGAAGGCGCGCTTGCGGTTGGGGTCCCTCTTGCGCAGCACCATGATTCCGATGCACACCAGGATGAAGGCGAAGAGCGTCCCGATGTTGGTCAGCTCGATGAAGACGTCGAGGTTGGCGAACGCCGAGAGAGCCGCGACGACGACCCCGATCCAGATCGTGTTGATGTAGGGCGTCTTGTACTTCGGATGGATCTTCGCGAACGACTGCGGAAGCAGGCCGTCCCGGGCCATCGAGAAGAAGATCCGGGCCTGGCCGTACTGAAACACGAGCAGCACCGCGGTCGTCGCGATGACCGCGCCGAAGGCCACCACCCCGGCGGCCCAGTTGATGCCGATCAGCGAAAACGCCTTGGCCAGCGGCTCATCGGAACCGCGGATCGCGTCGAGGGAGACCATCCCGGTCAGCACGAGCGAGGCGGCGACGTAGAGCACCGTGCAGATCGCGAGCGAGCCGATCATGCCGATCGGCATGTCCTTCTGCGGGTTCCGGCACTCCTCGGCGGCGGTCGAGACCGCGTCGAACCCGATGTACGCGAAGAAGATGAGCGCCGCGCCGGTGCCGATGCCCGTCCAGCCGTTCGGGGCGAAGGGATGCCAGTTCGTCGGCTTGACGTACGTCGCGCCGACCACGATGAAGAACAGGAGGATGACGAGCTTCACGACGACCATCGCGGTGTTGAACCGCGCGGACTCCTTGATCCCGATCACGAGCAGCCAGGTCAACAGCAGCGTGATCGCCGCCGCCGGAATGTTGAGGACGATCGGAATCCCGAAGACGTGCGGAGCGGCGTCCATGAAACCGGGAGTCTTCAACGCGGTCGTCAGGTCCGTCGACATCCACGCGGGGACCGTGACGCCGAGTCCCCTCAAGAGCTCGACGAAGTAGCCCGACCAGGTCACGGCCACGGCGACGTTGCCCATCGCGTACTCGATGATCAGGTCCCACCCGATGATCCAGGCGATGAACTCGCCGAGCGTGGCATACGAGTACGTGTAGGCGCTGCCGGCGATGGGAACGAGCGAGGCGAACTCCGCGTAGCAGAGCGCGCAGAACCCGCAGCCGATCGCCGTGATGAGGATCGAGATGACGAGCGCCGGTCCCGCTCCGTCGTGGTGCGCCCCGCCCGCCGCCGCCGTCCCGATGGTCGCGAAGATTCCGGCGCCGACGATCGCCCCGATCCCGAGCGCGATCAGCTGAATCGGGCCGAGCGCCCGCTTCATCTGGTGCTCGGGCTCGTCCGCGTCGGCCAGGATTCGGTCGAGTGACTTGGTCCGAAACAGCGAATTGGACATTTTTGGTGCGCGGAGAATATCAGACGCCAGGCGGCGCGGATTCGTCGCGCAGGCGGACGGCGGCCAGGAGCAGGCCCAGGAGCCCGACCCCTCCGAGGAGGAGCCCCTCTCGCAATCCCGGCGGCCGGTATCGGAACTCGACGCGGTGCGCGCCCGCGGGGATCCGCACCGCGCGAAACGCCGCGTCCGCCCGCAGGACGGGCGCGTCGGCGCCGTCCACCGTGGCGCGCCAGCCCCGCTCCCACGACTCCGTCAGGACGAGGAACGCGGGGGCGGGCGCGGTCGCCTGGAGAGCGAGCCGCGAGGGGCCGCGTCCGAGGAGGCGCACCGACGCCTCCTCCTCGACCCAGCCGGGGTCGCGCGCGACGGCCTCGCCCTCCTCGAGGACCACCGTGTGGCGGGGATCGAGCCGCGGCGAGTTCGCGACGCGGACCGCCTGGTCCTCCGGGACCACGATCGCCTCGGGCGCGAGGAACGCGCGAGGTAGCCGATCCCCCGCCGTCGGAGACAGGACGGGCGGCGCGACCGGGCGGAGGGCCGTCGGCGCGTCCCGCCCGGGCAGCACCATCACGGCCACGCCCGCCAGCGCGAGAGCGCGCTCGGTCGGCTTGCTCAGGAGGGCCTCGATCCGCGCGAGCGCGGGTCCGGCGCCGTACGCCGACGCGAGGCCGTACCGGAGGCCCAGGGCTCCCTTCAATCCGCCGGCCTCGCGCAGGAGAACGAGGCGTTCGGCGTCGGGATACGGCGCGACGTGGAGCGGGGCGAGCGAGACGAAGCGCCGCGGGAACCCGGCGTCGTCGAGGACGTCGCACTGCGCGCGCAGGGCCGGCACGATCGCCGGCTCGACGGAGTACGCCGCGCTCGGCGCCGTCGGCGCGGCGCGCCAGGCGTGGGGCACCAGATCCACGGCCAGCAGGAGCAGGGCCGCCGCGGCCAGGAACCGCGGTTTGCGAGATCGGTCGAGCCAGTGCGCGAGCGCGAGGCCCGCCGTGAGCGCGAGGCCCAGCGACCAGGACGTGAGGAAGCGCTCCGGCACGCGGAACCCGCGCACCACCGGGAGGCGGCCGATCCATCGGTACGGCCCGGCGTCCCCGAACGCGAGGACGAGCCCCGCGAGGCCGCCCAGCGCGCAGCCCCACAGGACGGCTCGGAGGATCGGCGTCTTCGCGGCATCCCGTCGCAAGCGCACGAACACGGCGGAGAGCGCGAGCGCGTACACGGCGAGACCGGGATACGCGGCGCTCTCGGGCCATCGCGTGCGCCCGTCGACCGGGAGAAACACCATGTCGAGCTCGTGCCCGTGCGCGAGCGGCTGGAGGTCGTCGGCGTCGCCGGAGAGGCCGCCGCTCCGGGAGGTCTCGGAGAGCAGCGCCGCGGAGGGAACCACCGACGGCGCGCCGAGCGCGAGCGCGAGCGCCGCGGCGAGGCCCAGGTCGAGCGCCGCCCGGCGCGGACGCGGCGCGCCGACGACGAGCGCCGCCGCGACGATCGCGAGCAGGGGCGCCAGCGCGACGAGCGACTGCGGCCGGGACGCGCAGAGGGCCAGCCCGCCGGCCACCGCCGTCACGAGGACTCCGGAGCGCCGGAACCCGCGCGCGACGAGCACGAGCCCGTAGAGCAGAAACGTCAGCAGCGCGGCGACGGAGACGGCGTTGGGCCAGATGGCGCTCTGGATCGTCCGCGCCGAGAGCATCCAGGCCGCCCCGGCGAACGCACCCGCGGCCGCGCGGCCCGTCACCTCGCGCACGAGCAGGAACGCCGCGAGCGCCGCGAGCCAGAGATGAAACAGGGTGAAGAGGTCCGCGAGCCGGTGAACCGGCGCGCCGGTCCACAGGAGAGGCGCGGTCAGCGGATAGAAGAGCGGCGCCTCCTGGATGAAGAGCGACGGCTGGCCGCAGTACTCGCCCTCGATCCAGAAGGGAGACTCGCCCGCGCGCAGCGCCTTCTGGGTCGCCTCCCAGATCGGCAGGTGCTCGTAGTAGAGGTCGACGTGGAAGAACGAGCGGCTCCCGGACGCGACCGGCCAGAACGCGACGAGGAGCAACCCGAGGAAGCCGAGCCCCGCGACCCAGACGGCGGGGGCCCCGAGGCGTCCCGGGCGGCGCTCCATGGAGAAAGGTTACGCGATGTGGTGGACGAGCTCCGCGAGGCTGCGGATCCGCTCCGCGACGTGCGGGTGGCGGTCCTCGCGGTCCAGGAGGACGGCGCGGAGGCCCGCGCCCCGGGCCCCCTCGTAGTCGTCGCGGGGAGAGTCCCCGACGTGGAGGACCGCCTCCGGCGCGACGGTTAGCCGCGCGCAGGTCCGGCGGAAGATCTCCGCGTCGGGCTTGCCGCAGCCCTCGATGGCGGAGACCGAGACCGTCCGGAAGTATCGCGTCAGCCCGTGGCCCTCGAGCAGACTCGGAAGGAACGAATCCCAGTTGGAGACGACGGCGGTCGCGACGCCGGCCGCCGTCAGCCGCTCGAGGATCGGGAGGACGTCCGGGAACACCTTCCAGGCGGCCTTCCGGCGGAAGTGGGCGGCGAGCGCGTCGAACGCCGTGTCCGACACCCGGCCGCCGTCGAGGTGCGAGCGGACGCGCCCGAGGAAGCCGCGCCAGAACTCGGCCTCCCCCTGCACGCCGCCGTAGCGGTCGTCCTTCGACTCGGACTGGATCGCGACCCAGGTCGCGGCGAGCGCGTCGCGCAGCCGCTCGGAGGTGACGCGCGCGCCGTCGCCGGCGAACACGCGCCCGTAGACCTCCTCGACCGGAGGATCGGGATACAAGAGCGTCGCCCCCGCGTCGAAGAAGACCGCCCTTACCCGAACCGGGAGCGAGATCACCGGATCCGGATCAGCAGACGAGCGCGTTCTCCCGCATCACGCCGTCGAGCGCGCGGTTGAGCGCGTCGCAGCAGCGGCGCGCCGCCGCGAGCGCGGCCTCGCGGCCCTCCGGCGTGTCGGCCACGCGGGCGAGCGCCTCGCGCTCCACCTCGCGATGCCACACGTCGGCCTTCTCGTGCACCGAGAAGAAACGGGTCGCGTCCTCGTCGCGGACGCCGTAGAACGCCGCCAGGCCCTCGCGCTTCGTCTTCGAGACCTCCGGGATCTGCGACTCGTAGGCGTAGAGCGCCGCGAGCCCCTCCGCGACCGAACCCTCGCGGGTCGTGCGGCGGAATTCCGTGATCGCGTCGGCGACTTCCGGCGTGCGCGGGGACGCGGTGAGGGAGTCCTCGGAGGCGCCGAGGGACGCCGCGAAGCGGCGCCAGAGGGCCGGGTGATTCTGGTTCCCGTGCTCCTCCTCGATCAGGTTCTCCAGGAGCTCCTGCCGGAGGGCGGCGTCGTCGCAGCCGGAGTGCACGCCCGACACGTACGTCGGGAACGCGGCCACGTGCGGGTAATACGAGATCGCGTACTCACGCAGGTTCTCGAGGCTCAGCTTGCCCTGCGACCAGAGCTGGTAGAAGGGGTGCTTCAAGAGGTGCCGCTCGCCGATGATCGCGTCCAGGGCGGTCAGGAACTCTTCGCGTGTCATGTCCACTCCTTCGCTAGTCAGAATCGAGAATCGAGATCCACTCGAAGGCCGAGATTTTATACGCATCCGGGCCGCGCGAGACAAGAACCCCGGGTCAGGGCATGACCTGGCCGCCGTCGATCACGATGGCCTGCCCGGTGACCGAGCGCGCCTCGTCCGACGCGAGGTAAACGGCGAGCGAAGCGACCTCCGTCGGCTCGAGGACGCGCCCGAGCGGGGCCATCCTCGCGGCCTTCGCGCGTCCCTCCTCCTCGCTGCCCATCCGCCGGAAGCCCTCGCGCGCCATTTCCGTCTCGACCCAGCCCGGGCACATCGCGTTGACCGTGATCCCCCGCGGCGCGAGCTCGAGCGCGAGACTCCGGGTCAGCCCGATGACGCCGTGCTTCGCGGCGGCATACGCGGAGTGGCCCGCCACCCCGAAGCGGCCGAGCACGGAGGACATGTTGAGGACGCGGCCGCCCTCGGAGAGATGCGGCGCCGCCGCCTTCGTGACGCGGAAGGCGCCCGTCAGGTTCGTCGCGAGGATCGTGTCCCAGCGGGAATCGTCGGGATTCGGATCGTCGAGCGGCGTCGGCCCGCCCGCGCCCGCGTTGTTGACGAGCACGTCGATCCGCCCGAACCGCTTCACCGCCGCGGCGATCGCGGACGCCACCGACTCGCGATCGACGACGTCGCACGAGACCGCCAGCGCCTCCTGACCGCGCGCCCGCATCGCGGCCGCGTGGCGCTCGCAGGCGGCCGCGTCTCGGGCCGCCAGGACGACGCGCGCGCCCTCCTCGCCGAAGCGCCGCGCGATCGCCTCGCCCAGGCCCCGCGAGGCGCCCGTCACGAAGGCGACTTTGCCGCTCAGGCGGCCGGAAGAAGCGGGCATCTCGGCGTTCAGGAGCGGGTCGGCAGGCGGTGCGCGCCCTCCCCCGTCCTCGGCGACACGCCCGGGACTTCGGGAGGCAGCGGAAAGTGCACGTCCTCGGCGACCGTCACGACCTCCTCGACCTCGGCCGTCTCGCCGCCGCCCAGGCGGCGCACGATCTCGGCGACGAGAAACTCCGGCGCCGAGGCGCCCGAGGTGATGCCGATGGTGGCGACGCCCGCGAGCCACGCGGGATCGATCTGCGTGACGTCGTCGACGAGGTAGGACCGCGCCCCGGCGAGCTGCGCCTCCTCGACGAGCCGGTTCGAGTTGGAGGAGTTGCGCGAGCCGACGACCAGGATCAGGGGCGCCTGCTTCGCGAGCGCCCGCACCGCGACCTGGCGGTTTTGCGTCGCGTAGCAGATGTCGTCCTTGGCGGGGACGTGAATCTCCGGGAAGCGCCGGCGCAGCGTCTCGACGATCGGACGCGTGTCCTCCATCGACAGGGTCGTCTGCGTGGTGAGGGCCACCCGCCTGGGGTCGCGGACCTGGATCGCTTCGGCGTCGGCGACGGAGGAGACCAGCCGGATCTGGCTCGCGGCCTCGCCCATCGTTCCCTCGACTTCCTCGTGGCCCGCGTGTCCGACGAGCAGGATCTCGTATCCCATCTTCGCGAAGCGGATGGCCTCGAGGTGGACCTTGGTGACGAGCGGACACGTCGCGTCGATGACGCGCAGGCCCCGCCGCGCCGCCTGCTCCCGGACCTGGGGCGAGACGCCATGCGCCGAGAACACCGCGGTCGCGCCGTCCGGGACCTCGTCGAGCTCCTGGACGAAGCGCACGCCGCGCGCCTCGAAGTCGCGCACGACGTGCCGGTTGTGGACGATCTCGCGGCGGACGAAGACCGGCCCGTCGAAGCAGTCGAGCGCGAGGTCCACGATCTCGATGGCGCGCACGACGCCCGCGCAGAACCCGCGCGGGGAGGCGAGCAGGATGCGCTTCAGGTCGGGCGCGAGCGGGGCCGCAGGCATCTTCGAGCCGCCGATTCTACGCCCGAGGCGCCTCGCGCGAACGGCGCGTCCCGCCTTCGAGCCGCCGCGGCCGCAGGTCGCGGACGAAGAGCGACAGCTCGAGGCCGCACGTGGCGCAGTAGGACTCGCCCGGCTCGGCGGTCCGGACGCAGTTCTCGTTCCGGCAGGTGCGCGGAACCGACGTTGACTCTTCGTTCATTGGGCCTCCCCGCCGCGTGAGCCGCGGCCCGTCAGGTACTGCAGGATTTCCCGCTCGCAGCGCTCCCGGTACCCGGCGAACGTGCCGTCCGGATCCTTCTCGGAGAGCCACTGCATCATCAGCCCGTCGAAGATGGCGCGCATCGTGGATCCCGCCTCGAGCCGGTCGCGCACGAGGAAGACGCCCTGGCGCATCCCCTCCTCGACGATCCCCGCGTCGATCTCGCGGCAGCCCGCGTAGAAGCGCGCGTTGACCTCGCGGAAGCCGTCGCGCCGCGCCGACAGTCCGCAGAAGTCGACGAACGCGCGGAAGAACGCGCGGTTCTTCGAGGGCGAGGGGAAGATCAGCGCGACGAGCGCCCGCACCTTGGCCACCGGGTCCTTCTCGGCCGCGACGGCCTCGCGCATCCGCGCGTGGATCGAGTCGATCAACCAGAGGAAGAGCTCCCGGTAGAGGTCGTCCTTCGAGTCGAAGTAGTAGAGGGTGATCCCCTTCGAGACTCCCGCGCGCTTCGCGATGTCGTCCAGGGTGACCTCCGAGAAGCCCTTCTCGGAGACCTCCCGGAAGGCGGCCTTCAGGAGCGCCAGGCGTCGCTCGGCTTCGGTGGCATGGGCGGCTCGCGGCATGTCCGAAATACTAACCGACCGGTCAGTCAGATTCAAGGAAGGGGTCTTTTTCTCATGAAACGCTTAGACTTACGCGGGATGCGGGTCCAAGTCCTCTATTTTGCGGCCTTTCGCGACGCGGTCGGGAGGGAGACCCAGACCGAGGAGCTGGGCGAGAACGCCACCGTCGCCGACCTCTGGGACCGGCTCGTCCTTCAGGTCCCCTTCTTCGGGCGGTTTCCCGCGATGCCGCCGGCGGCGGTGAACCGCGAATACGTCGAGGGCGACACCGCCCTGCGCGACGGCGACGAGGTGGCATTCCTGCCGCCCGTCGCCGGAGGCTGAAGACGGCCGCCATGTTCATGACCGACGCTCCGCTCGACCTCGCGGCGCTCCTCGAGGAGGCGCGGCCCTCGGACGGCGCGCTCTGTCTCTTCGTCGGCGTGGTGCGGAACCAGAACGACGGCCGGCCGACCACCGCGATCGTCTACGAGGCCTACGGTTCGATGGCGGAAGAGCAGATCGAACGGATACTCGGCGGGCTCGCCCGGGAGTTCCCTTCCGCGCGCCTCGTCGTTCGCCACCGCCTCGGCCGCCTCTCGGTCGGGGACGCGTCGGTCGCGATCGTGGCGACCTCTCCGCACCGCGCCGAGGCGTTCGCCGCCTGCCGCGCCGCGATCGACCGGATCAAGACCACCGTGCCGATCTGGAAGAAGGAGTTTCATCCGGACGGCTCGAGCGACTGGGTGGATCCGACGAAGATGTCTTAACTCGGGACGTCCGCGGTGACAGAATCGCCCGCGAATGTCCCTGGCCAAAGTCATCGGCCCCGACATCGCGGAGCTGATCCGCGAGAATCCGGCGGAGCTTCCCGCCGCGGTCGCGAGCATTCACCCGGCGGACCTCGCGGAGCTCCTCGACGACCTTCCCGGCGAAGACCGCCTGACGCTGTTCGAGGCGCTGCCGGCGGAGCAGGGCGCGGCGGTGCTGTCGGAGCTGAGGGGCGAGACGCTGCGGCTGATCCTGCACCGCGCCTCGCCCGCGAAGCTCGGCGCCGAGCTCGACCGCCTTCCCGCGGACGAGGTCACCTTCCTGCTCGAGCACCTGACCCAGCGGCAGCGCGAGGCGATCCTCCAGAAGATGTCGCCGCGCGACGCCGCGGAGGTGCAGCGGCTGCTGCGGTACCCGCCCCGGACCGCCGGGCGCCTCATGACGGAGAAGTTCGCGACGATCCGCCCGAACTGGACCGTGGCCGAGACGCTGGACCACCTCAAGCGCATCGATCCCGAGGTCGAGACGATCCAGAGCCTCTACGCCGTCGACGAGGACGGGCGGCTCGTCGGATACGTGTCGCTCCGGAGGCTCTTCCCGGCGCCGTCCGATCGCCGGATCGCCGACATGATGGAGCGGCGCCTCCTCACGGTGCACACCGACACGCCGCAGGCCGAGGTCGCGCGCATGGTCTCCAAGTACGACCTGCACGCGATTCCCGTGGTCGACGCGAGCGACCGGCTTCTCGGCATCGTGACCGTCGACGACGCGATCGACATCCTGATCGAGGAGGAGACGGAGGACGTCCTCCACATGGGCGGCGTCGCGGCGACCGAGGAGACCGTCGAGCAGGGCTACTTCTCCTCCAAGCCGTGGCGCAACGTGCGGTCGCGGTTCAACTGGCTGCTCCTCCTCTTCGTCACGGAGACGCTGACGGGGACGGTGCTCCGGTACTACGAGAGCGAGCTCGCGAAGGTCGTCGCGCTGTCGTTCTTCATTCCCCTTCTCATCGGAACCGGCGGCAACTCGGGCTCGCAGACGGTCACGACGATCGTGCGCGGGCTCGCGGTCGGCGAGATCCGCATGCGCGACTTCGGCCGCGTGCTGCTTCGCGAGGGAGGCAGCGGCCTCGTCCTCGGGATCCTCCTCGGCATCGTCGGATTCGGCCGCGCGCTGCTCTGGGGCTCCTCGAGCGCCCTGGCCCTGACGGTCGGCGTCTCGATCCTCGCGATCTGCACCTGGGCCAACACCGTCGGCTCGATGATCCCGATGCTCGCCACCGCCTGCAAGATCGACCCGACCGTCATGTCGGCGCCGCTGATCGCGACGCTCGTCGACGCGACCGGCCTGATCATCTACTTCACGATCGCGAAGCACTTCCTGGGACTGTAGGGGCGCGGCGGCTCGTGCCCGCCCGCATCAGCGCGGCGGCTTGTGCCCGCCCGCATCAGCGCGGCGGCGGCTGCGCGACGACCGGCTGGAACCCCTCGTTGTCGGGCCCGAAGTGCTCGGTGAGGTACGCGACGAGCGCGGCCTTCTGATCCTCCGGCACGACCGCGCCCCATCCGACCATCTTGTCGACCTCCGCGAGCCACTGCTTGTCGTTCAGCCGCTGCTGCCGGACCATGTCGGCGGAGTGGCAGTTGAGGCATGCCGCGTCCGCGACGGACTTCATCGGACCGGCCGGGAACTCGCCGAGGACCGTTCCGAGCTGCGGCAGCGATTCGGGCGCGGGCGGCGGATCGGGAGCGCGGTGAAGGAAGAGAACGCCCGCGAAGGCGAGGCCGCCGAACAACAGACGCGCGCGCCTCACCCGCCTATCTCCAATGTGGCCGACGGCCACGCGTTGTAGAGGTAGCCGCTCTGGTTCCAGACCGCCTGCTTCGGCTGCACGGCGCCGCGGCCGTCCGTCGCGCGCGCGTGCAGCGTGACCGTGCCGTTCGCCTTCGGCGTGTACGCGAACGACCAGAGCCTCCACGACCAGGGCGCGCGGTCCTTCCCGAGCTGCGCCTCCTGCCAATGCTCGCCGCCGTCGTCGGAGACCTCGACCTTCGCGATCTCCGGCGCGCCGGAGAACGCGAAACCCTCGATCGCGACCCGCTGGCCGACCGCGGCCCGCTCCGGCGCGCGGGTGATGTTCGACTTCACGAAGAGATCCCGCACCGGCTCCATCTCCTCCGGCTTGAACTTGACGCCCGGCTCGCCCGGAGTCTTCGGATAGCGATAGCCCACGTCCATGTAGAAGCCCTTCTGCGGTTCCGGTTGCGGGCTGATGCGCTCGAGCCACTTCATCCAGTGATCCCCCGCCCAGCCCGGAACGACCAGCCGCGCGGGTCCTCCGTGGAGCGCGGGGAGCGGCGCGCCGTTCATCTCGTACGCGACGATGCCGTCGGCGAGGACCTTCTCCATCTCGAGGCTGCGGTGGAACGGCGGCACCTTCAGCGGCGGCTTGTCCGCGCCGAAGGTGTGCAGGTGTTTCGCCGAGGGCCGGACCCCCGCGCGCTCGAGGAGGTCCCGCACCCGAACTCCGGTCCACGTCGCGTTGCCGACGGCGCCGGCTCCCCACTGCACGCCCGGCACGATCGGCCGGTGCAGCGAGCGGCCGTTGCCCGCGCACTGCAGGACGCACGTCGCGCTCGCCTTCGGCAGCTTCCGGAGGTCGGCGAGCGAGAGCGACAGCGGCTTGCCGACTTCGCCGTCGACCGTGAGCGACCAGGTCTTCGCGTCCGGGAAGACCGGGTTCCAGTGGTGGCGGACGAAGAAGAGGTCGTTCGGAGTCAGGAAGGTCGTCAGGAGATCGAGCGGCGTCTCCGCGTCGATCGGGTAACCGTTCCTCTGGAGGAGCCGCTTCGGGACGACGGAGCCCGGAACGGACGCGCCGACCGCGACGATCGCGGCGGCGGAGAGGAAGCGCCGGCGGCTCCAGACGCGCAAACCGGAGGTCGTCTCGGGACGCTCGGCGGACATCGCCGCGGAGTCTACATCCGGAAGGCCCGACGGCATTTCTTGATAGGATCTCGTGTCCGATTCGGACACCCATGGAGGCCGAATGAGCACACCCGCCAAGACCCGCGACTGGACGAGCCCGGAGCTCGACCATCCCGTCATCAATTACCGCGCCGCCGACGGCATCGCGGTCATCGAGATGGACGATCCGCCCGCCAACACCTACACCTACGCGTTGAACCGGCAGCTCGACGACGCGATCCTGAAGGCGCGCTTCGACGACGACGTTCACGTCATCGTGATCCGGGGCAAGGGCGACCGCTTCTTCTCGGCCGGCGCCAACATCGGCATGCTCAACGCGGTCACGCCGGGCTTCAAGTACTTCTTCTGCCTCCACGCGAACGAGACGCTCCTCCGCCTCGAGCACACGCCCAAGCTCGTGATCGCCGCCCTGAACGGCCACACCGTCGGCGGCGGCCTCGAGATCGCGATGGCCGCGGACCTGCGCATCGCGCGCAAGGACGCCGGGAAGATCGGCCTGCCCGAGGTGACGCTCGGGGTCCTGCCCGGCACGGGCGGCACGACGCGCCTCGCGAAGATGATCGGCAAGTCGAAGGCGATCGAGCTCATGGTCACCGGCAACACCTTCTCCTTCGAGGAGGCGCACGAGATGGGCCTGGTCAACCAGGTCATCGACGCGACGCCCGAGGAGTGGTGGGAGCAGGTCATGGACTACGCGCGCCAGTTCGTGCCGCCCAACAAGGCGTCGAAGGCCGTCGGACGGATCAAGCGTTCGGTCCAGACCGGCTGGGATCTGCCGCTCGAGTCGGCCCTCGCGGTCGAGCGCGAGCTCCAGCAGCTGCTCTTCCAGAGCGAGGACGCCAAGGAGGGCATCGCCGCGAACCAGGAGAAGCGCGTGCCCAAGTTCAAGGGCAAGTAGCCGCGACCGATGGCCACGGAGACCGCTCCGGCTCTCAACCTGAAAACCGACCTGTTCATCGACGGCGCGTTCGCGCCGTCGTCGTCCGGGAAGCGCTTCGCGACCGTCAACCCGGCGACCGGGGAGACGCTCGCGGAGGTCGCCGAGGCCGCGTCGGCGGACCTCGACCGCGCCGTCGCCGCGGCGCGCAAGGCGCTCGAGTCGGGGCCGTGGGCCGCGATGAAGCCGCGCCAGCGCGGCCGGATCCTGACGCGCGCGGCCGAGCTGCTGCTCTCGCGCGCCGACGCGTTCGGCCGCGTCGAGACGCTCGACAACGGAAAGCCGATCTTCGAGGCCGCCAAGATCGACATGCCCGCCGCGGCCGAGTGCCTCTCCTACTTCGGCGAGTACGCGGACAAGCTCTACGGCGACACGTTCCCGGGCCGCCCGGACGCCTTCCTGCTGACGACGCGCGAGCCCGTCGGCGTCGTCGGCGCGATCACGCCGTGGAACTTCCCGCTCCTGCAGGCCATGTGGAAGATCGCGCCGGCGCTCGCGCTCGGCAACACGGTGGTGCTGAAGCCCGCGTCGGTGACTCCCCTGACCGCGCTCCTCTTCGCCGAGCTCCTCGCCGAGGCCGGTCTGCCTCCCGGCGCGTTCAACGTCGTGCCGGGGCCGGGCGCGGTGATCGGCAAGGCGATGGCCGAGCATGCCGGGATCGACAAGATCTCGTTCACCGGCGAGACCGAGACGGGCAAGTCGATCCTGCGGGCCGCGGCCGGGACCGTCAAGCGCGTCTCGATGGAGCTCGGCGGCAAGTCGCCGAACGTCGTCTTCGCCGACGCCGACCTCGAGGCCGCCGCCCGGGGCGCGATCAACGGGATCTTCTACGGCAAGGGCGAGCTCTGCTCCGCGGGCTCGCGCCTGCTCGTCGAGGAGTCGGTCCACGACGCGCTGATGGAGAGGGTCGTCGAGCGCGCCCGCAAGATGGCTCCGGGCGACCCGCTCGACCCGAAGACGCGCCTCGGCGCGCTGGTCTCCGAGAAACAGCGGGACAGCGTCGCGCGCTACGTCGAGGCGGGCACGCGCGAGGGCGCGAAGCTCGTCGCGGGCGGCAAGCGCGCGGCGGTCGGCGGCAGGGGCGCGTTCTTCGAGGCGACCGTGTTCGACGGCGTCTCGCCGTCCATGACGATCGCGAAGGAAGAGATCTTCGGCCCCGTGCTCTCGACGCTGACCTTCAAGGACGAGGCGGAGGCCGTCGCGGTCGGCAACTCCACGATCTACGGACTCGCCGCCGCGGTCTGGTCGAAGGACGTCAAGAAGGCGCTGCGCACGGCGAAGGCGCTGAAGGCCGGGACGGTCTGGGTCAACGCGTACAACCTCTACGACCCGGGCCTTCCGTTCGGCGGCTACAAGGAGTCGGGCTTCGGCCGCGAGCGCGGCCACTACGCGCTCCAGGAGTACACGCAGGTCAAGAGCATCTGGATCGACCTCACGTAACGTCCGTTTCGAGTCTCCCGTTTCCCGTTTCAGGATTCGCCGGAGGACACGTGCTGCACGCAACCTTTGCGCTCGCCTCGCTCCTCGCCTTGCCCAACGCCTCGGCGTCACCCGTCGCGCCCGCGCCGGGCTCCGTCGAAGCGGTGTTCGAATCGCTCGAGAAGGTCCGCCACTTCCACGACGCGGCGATCTCCGCCGACGGCAAGCACGCCGCCTGGTCGGTCAGGGCGCGTGAGGGCGAGGGGCCCGAGCGGCTCGGCCTGATCTACGTCGCCGACCTCCCGTCGGGGACGCCGCGCCGCCTCACCGCGGCGAAGGACGGCAAGGCGCACCGCGAGCTCGGCGCGGCATTCTCGCCCGACGGGCAGAGCGTCGCGTTCCTCTCGGACGCGGCCCAGGCGCGGCAGACGCAGATCTGGATCGCCAGACTCGCCGGCGGCGCGCCGCGGCAGCTGACGAAGGTCACGGGACAGCTCCGTCACCTCCGCTGGTCCCACGACGGCCGATCGATCGCGGCCCTCTTCGTCGAGGGCTCGACCCAGGAGCCGGGCGCGCTCGTCGCGTACAAGCCCGACTCCGGCGTCGTCCACGAGACCCTCGAGGAGCAGCGCATCGCGGTGATCGACGTGAAGACCGGCAATCTGCGGCAGGTCTCCCCCGCCGACCTCTTCGTCTACGACTACGACTGGTCCGCGGACGGCCGGACGTTCGCCGCCGAGGCGGCGAAGGGCTCGGGCACCGACAACTACTGGCTGGCCGAGCTGTACACGGTCGAGGCCGCGACGGGAAAGACGCGCTCGATCTGGAAACCGCCGCTGCAGATCGCGTGTCCCCGTTTCTCCCGCGACGGGAAGACGATCGCGGTCATCCACGGGATCATGAGCGACGAGGGCTCGACCGGCGGCGACGTCTGGATCGTTCCGACCGCGGGCGGCGGGACGAACGAGGCCAGGAACCTGACTCCCGGGATGAAGGCGTCCGCGGCCGCGCTCTTCTGGCGCTCCGCGGACCAGGTCCTCTTCACCGAGAAGGTGGACGGGCAGGAGGGCCTCGCGGTCGTCGACCGGAGCGGGAAGCTCATCACGCTGTGGACCGGCGCCGAGTCGCTGCACGACTTCGGGGTCTCGGATGGGCCGTACTCCGTCGTCGTCCGCGACTCGTTCCAGAGCCCGCCGGAGGTGTACGCCGGAGCCACCGGAAAGTGGAAGGCGCTGACGTCGTTGAACGCGAACGCGCCGCGTTTCTGGGGAGAGGCGAGGAGCCTCCACTGGCAGAGCGACGGCAACGAGATCCAGGGCTGGCTGCTCGCTCCGAAGGCGGTCGATCCGGAGAAGCGCTCCCCGATGGTGGTGATCGTGCACGGCGGCCCCTCCTCGATGCAGAACATCGGCTGGCCGACGCGCTGGAACGCGATCCTCCCCTCGCAGGGCTACTACGTCCTCCTTCCGAACCCGCGCGGCAGTTACGGGTTCGGCGAGGCGTTTACCGCGGCCAACGTCAAGGACTTCGGCGGCGGCGACCTGCGCGACGTGCTGACGGGCGTCGACCACGCGGTGAAGGCCGCGCCCATCGACGGCGACCGCGTCGGCATCACGGGGTGGAGCTACGGCGGCTACATGGCGATGTGGGCCGTGACGCAGACGCAGCGCTTCAAGGCCGCGGTCGCCGGGGCCGGCATCGCGAGCTGGCAGAGCTACTACGGACAGAACAAGATCGACACGTGGATGCTGCCGTTCTTCGGCAAGTCCGTCTACGAGGACCCCAAGGTCTACGCGAAGTCCTCGCCGATGGAGTTCATCCTCAACGTGAAGACGCCGACGCTGGTCCTCCACGGCGATCGCGACTCGGAGGTCCCGACGCCACAGGGATACGAGTTCTGGCACGCGCTCAAGTCGCTGGACGTGCCGACGCAGCTCGTCATCTACACCGACGAGGGCCACGACGTCCGGCAGCCGGCGCACCGGCTGGACATCCTGAAGCGCACCGTGGCGTGGTTCGACAAGTACCTCAAGTAGTGAGTTCACCGTTCACAGTTCACAGTTCTCAAACTGAAGACTGATAACTGACAACTGATAACTTCTTCCCATGTTCGCCCCTCGCCTCCTCGCCGGCCGCTCCCTCGTCGTCACGGGCGGCGGGTCGGGGCTCGGGCTCGCGATGGCGAAGTGCTTCGCGGGCTACGGCGCCCGCGTCACGATCGCCGGCCGCAAGCGCGAGCGGCTGGAGACCGCGGCGAAGGAGATCGAGGCGGCGGCGCGTGAGGGCGGCGCGGTCGCGCTCTTCCCCGCCGACGTGCGCGACGCCGCGCAGGCGGACGCCCTGATCCGGCACGCGGTCGAACGCTTCGGCGGCGCCGACGGGCTCGTCAACAACGCCGCCGGCAACTTCCTCGCGTTCTCGGACGAGCTCACGCCGAACGGTTTCGACGCGGTCGTCCGCACCGTTCTCTACGGCAGCGTGAATTGCACGCTCGCCTTCGGGCGCCATCTCCTCGCGCGGAAGGCGCCGGGCTCCGTCGTCTCGATCGTGACGACCTACGCCTGGACCGGGAGCGCGTACGTCCTCCCCTCGGCCTGCGCGAAGGCCGGCGTGCTCGCCATGACGCGATCGCTCGCCGCGGAGTGGGGCCCGGCCGGCATCCGCCTGAACGCGATCGCGCCGGGGCCGATCCCGACCGAGGGCGCCTTCTCGCGCCTCTTCGCCACGGAGGACGCGCAGAAGCATTCGCTCGATCGGATCCCGCTCGCGCGCTTCGGCAAGCCGGAGGAGATCGCCAACCTCGCGACGTTCCTGCTCTCGGACCTCTGCCCGTACCAGACCGGCGACTGCGTCACGATGGACGGAGGGGAGTGGATCGCGGGCGCCGGGGAGTTCTCCGACTACCGCCGGCTGCCGCGCGAACGCCTCAAGGCCGCGTTCGACGCGATGAGGCCGAAAAAGCACTGAGGCGAGAGTGAACCTCGGCGAGCGCCCCGGCCCTACGGACCCCACGCGCGATCCCACTCCGTCCGATCACCGACCTCTCCACGAGCCCTCGCCGACGATCAAGCAGAAGAATTTCGACCTCTTGCTCGCCGGCCTGCGGCGCCCGGGCCCGATCGCTCTCAACCGGCCTCTTCAGCTCTTCATCGAGGTGACGTCGGCCTGCAACCTGCGTTGTGTCAAGTGCGCCCTGAGTTATGACCTGTCGCTCAACAAGGGGAGCATGATCCCCTTCTCGGTCTTTTCTCGACTGTCGGATTTCTTCGATGCCGCCGTCGAGGTTCAGACGTTCGGCTTCGGAGAGATGTTCCTGTACCCGTTCTTGAGGAACCTCGTCGAGTTGCTCAAGCGTCACGACTGCCGCGTGGCCGGCGTGACCAATGGGACTCACCTTCGAGAGGCGGACGTCGAGTGGCTCGTTGCGAACCGTTACGACGACCTCACGTTTTCGATCGACGGGGCGACCGCCGAGACCATGCGGCGACTGCGCGGCGCCGACCTCGGGCACATTCTCGAACGGCTCGACCGAATCGCGGAGGCAAAGGCCACGGCGAAGTCCCGATTTCCGAGGATCATCGTCAATTTCGTCGCGCAAGCCGACAACTTCCGCGAGCTTCCCGAGCTCGTTCGTCTCCTCACGTCCCGGAACGTCTTCTTTCTGGGCGTGAATCCGCTTCATCACGTCTACGGTCCCTCCGGTCCGTACGAGGAGTACTACGAGAAGCACTGTCTGGGCACCGTGTCTCGAGCAGAATTCGAAGCGGTCATCGCCGAGGCGGCGCGGCTCGCGGAAACCGCGGGAATCCAGTTCCAGAATTACGTCTCGCCGGACTTCGAATGGAGGCCGTCCCGTGCGGCCGACGTTGCCTCGCAGCTGCAGGACGACGAAGCGAGCGAACCTCTTCCCGCCATGTATTGCCGGTATCCGTGGACAACGCTCTATCTCGCGGCGAATCGCACCGCGAAAGTCTGCTGCTACATGTCGCAGCACGAGAACCTGGGTACGTTTTCAACCGTCGCGGATGCCGCCGACGTCTGGAACGGACCGAAGCTCATGGAAGTGCGCGATGCCATCCGGAAGGGTCGCGTTCATCCCGCTTGCCGCCAATGCGTCCGACACCGGACCTACGAGACGCACGGCGCCGTGATGAGAGGCATTCGAGAGTCTCTTGCCCAGTCGAACTCGCTCGTCGGAGCGCCTGCACAATTTCGGACACCTGTCCACGAATCCGTACATTCGAGCGTGCTCTCGGGCATCGGTTAACGAACGCATGCGGTTGAAAACGTACGACTTTCGCGCTTCGGGGTAGCGGGCATCCTCTTTGCGAAGGACCGTCAGCATGAAGACCCACAGCCGGCTCCCCTTCCTCGGCGCACTCCTCGTTCTCGTCCTCCTGCAGCTCGACTGCGACAAGTCCATGCCGACGGAGCCCGCGGGGGCGAGGACGAACCCCGCCTGGCTCGACACCCTGATCGCGCAGATCCAGAGCGAGCCGGTGACGACGCCGCCCTCCGCGATCTACTCCTATCGCTATCGAAACGAGACGGTGTACTTCCGGATCAGCCGCTGCTGCGACCAGCGAAGCATCCTCTACGACGCGAACGGCATGGTTCTGTGCGAGCCGGACGGAGGGATCGACTCCGGCGGCGACGGCCGCTGCCCCGATTTCCTCTCGACCCGGACCGACGAACGGCTGATCTTCCGGGACCCGCGCACCTGACGGCTCGTCCGGAGGTCTAGACCGACTCGCCGGCCGTCGACGCGAGGGCATCGGCCCAGCGACGAACGTCCTCGGGAAGATCGGCTCCGCTCTCCTCGAGCCGTCTCCGGACCTCGCCGCACGAGTCGATGACGAGATCCTTGCGGAACGCCTTCGATCCACTCTCCGAGTGGGGATGGGCGAACCAGCTCGGCAGTGCCGGGTCCGACCGGACGAGATCGAAAAACCAGGCGAGGCGGTCGTCCTCGAGGCGCTCGAGCGAGCGGAACGCCCACACGAACCACAGCAGCGCATCGTCCGCGTCCCCTCTGCTGCGGTGGCTCTTGGCAACCTCGACGAGGCCGAGAAGGGCGTCGCGGACGAAGGACACGTCGAAGCCGCTCGGAAAAAGCCGGACCAGCCGGTACGCCTCCGGGCTCAGGGGCCGCTCCGAATCCGCGAACAGGGCTCGGGCCGCGTCCCAGCGCCCGGTCGCGACGAGCGCCCCCGCGAGCCCGTCGTCGACGAGGACTCCGGCGCAAGTCGACTGGCCCTCCGCCCTCCAGGCCGCGAACGCCTCCGCCAGCCGCTCGTGTCCGCTGACCTCGCTGACCCGGTAGGGGCCGCTCCTCTCCGGATCCTTCAGCCAATCGAGGACGCTCGCGTGAAAAGCGCGAAGCGTGCCGCCTCTCGCCGGGAACAGCGTGCCCAGTGCGGAGAGGACTTCATCGCCGACATAGTCGTCCCAGCCGAGGACTCGTCCGGCGAACTCGCGCGAGACCGAACGCCCGGTTGTCGCGAGGAGGATCTCCAGCAGCGGACGCGCGCCGGCGCGGTACGCGTCGACGTTCGGAAAGCGTCTCTCGAAGAACGATCGGTACACACCGGCGAGCCCGGCCGGAAACGCGTCGACCGTGGAGAGGCGGCCCCTCTCGACGTCGCTCAGGACCTCGCGGGCGTAGAGGAAATTGCCCGCGCTCCGATCGACGAGGGTGCGGACGGCGTCCTCGAACGCAGCGCCCGTCAGCCGTCCGCGGAGACCCGCGGCGGCGAGGCGCCGGACGGCCTCGGCGCTCTCGGCCGGGTCGGCGTCGACGGCCAGCCGCTCGGCGCGACCCAGCCTCTCCACGAGCTCGTTCTCGGGCCGGCCCGTCACGACGAACCGCAGCCACTCCGGCAGCCGGTCGGCCTCCTCGCCGAGAAGCGCGGCGAGCTCGCCGATGGAGGGCCCTCCCTCGTCGAGGGCGTCGACGAGGAGGACGAGCCGGCGGCCGGGATCCGGCAGGGCACCGAGAGGCGCGAGAAAGAGATCGCGGAGGAGAGACGCCGCGCCCGACGACGCCAGCCGATCCTTGGTCCGCTCCGGCAGGGCCAGGAGCCAGCGCCCGTAGTCGGGCCACTGGGTCGTGAGCTGGAAGGCGAGCGATCGCAGCGCGCGCCCCGCGTCGCCGCGTTCGCCGTCGCCGGCATGGCAGAAGTGAACGCCCACGACCGACGGCTCCCGAAACGCCAGCATCGCGGCGAGGCCGCTCTTGCCGGTTCCGGCGCCCCCCGTGATCCACAGGACGCGTGGGGCCTCGCGCCGCTCGAGCCAGGCCCGGTAGCGCTCGAAGACTTCCTCGCGCCCGACGAACCCGCGCACGTGACGATCGATCTCGAAGCCGTTGTCGAAGGGCTCGAGCCAGCCGCGCAGGAACGCCTGTTCTCCCTCGAGCCCGAGCGCCAGCTTGCCCGAGACGGCGTCGAGGAGCGTGGCGAGCTTGCCGCGGTACCAGTCCTCGCGAATCTCTCCCGTCTGTGGATCCTTCCAGCCCTGCATGTCCAGGTACTGGATGCAGCTGATCGTCAGGGGAAGCGGCACGAGCTGGAGCAGGACGGTCCGGATCGGCTTGCCCAGCGAGCCTGCGTGGCTGAGCTCCTGCAGGCACACGCCGCCCGGCCGGCGCATCGCGTGCGGGGTGATGAAGGCGACCACGACGTCGCTCGCGTCGATGCCGCGTTCGATGGCTTCCCCCCAGTCCTGCGTGGGCAGGATGCGTTCGACGTCGATCCAGACGGTGTGACCGTGCGCCTCCAGGTCGCGCTGGATGCGGCGGACGAGCGGCGCATGCTCGTCGTGGCCGTAGCTGAGGAAGACCTGCATCGACCGAGGACGCGCGACGCGCCCGCTACGGTGCCAACGCCTCCGCCAGGAACTGCTCGAGCTCGCGCTTGTGCACGGCGGCGTTTCCGGTCGCGGGCGAGGGCGACGCGGCGCGGCCGACGTAGGTCAGCGCGAGCGCCGGCGGGAGGAACTCCTCCGCGCGCTCGCGGACGAAGCTCCAGCCGCCCATGTTCTTCGGCTCCTCCTGGACCCAGAGCACGCGCTTGGCGTTCGGGTATCCCGTGACGATCGCGCGCATCCGTTCTCCCGGGAACGGATAGAGCTGCTCGACCCGCACGATCGCGGTGCGCGCCTCCTTCCGCTTCTCCTTCTCCGCGCGCAGGTCGTAGTAGACCTTGCCGCTGCAGAAGAGGATCCGCTCGACGCCCGAACGATCCGCACCCGCGGCGGAGACCTCCGGGTTCGGATCGTCGAGACACGCCTGGAAGCCGCCGGTGGTGAGCGCCTCCAGCGGGGACGAGGCCGCCGGGAGGCGCAGGAGGCTCTTCGGCGTGAACAGGATCAGCGGCCGCGCCTCCGGCTGGCGCATCTGCCGCCGCAGCAGGTGGAAGTACTGCGCCGGAGTCGTGGCGTTGCAGACCTGCATGTTCCCGTCCGCGCAGAGCTGCAGGTAGCGCTCGAGCCGCGCGCTGGAGTGCTCGGGACCCTGTCCCTCGGAGCCGTGCGGCAGGAGCATTCCCATGCGCGTCGTCTGCCGCCACTTGTCCTGGGCCGAGGCGATGAACTGGTCGATGATCACCTGCGCCCCGTTGGCGAAGTCGCCGAACTGGGCCTCCCAGAGGACCAGCGCCTCCGGCCACTCGACGCTGAAGCCGTACTCGAAGCCCAGCACCGCGAACTCGGAGAGCGGACTGTCGCACGCCTCGAAGGGCGCCTGCTTCGGGTCCAGCGTGGCGAGAGGGGTCCAGGCCTCGCCGGTCGACGTGTCGACGAGCGTGGCGTGCCGCTGCGAGAAGGTCCCGCGGCTGCTGTCCTGGCCGCTGATGCGGATGGGCGTTCCCTCGAGCAGGAGCGACCCGAACGCCAGCGCCTCGGCGGTGCCCCAGTCGAGCGGCGCCGCTCCCTCCGCCATCTTCCCGCGGCGCGCGAGCTGCTGGACCATCTTGGGATTCAGGTGGAAGCCCGACGGAACCGTCGTCAGGACGCGGCCGATGCGCGCGAGCGTCTCGCGCGAGACGCCGGTCTCGAGCGCGACGACCTCCTCGGAGCGGGCGGCGGCCGCCGCCGCGGACGCGTCCACGCGCGGCCGCTTCGCCGCCTCCTTGGCCGAGGCGAGCGCCTTCTCGAAGGCGTCGAGCTGCTTCGCCACCATCGCCTCGACCTCGGCCTCGGTGACCACGCCCTCCCGGATGAGCCGGCGCGCGTAGAGCGTCTTCACGCCGGGGTGCGCCTCGATCGCGCGGTACCTCAGCGGCTGCGTGTACGTCGGCTCGTCGCCCTCGTTGTGGCCGTGGCGGCGGAACCCGATCAGGTCGATCACGACGTCCTTGTGGAACTGCTGGCGGTAGTCGAGCGCGATCTCGAGGACGCGGTACGCCGCCTCGGGGTCGTCGGCGTTGACGTGGAAGATCGGGACCTGGTTGATCTTCGCGACGTCCGTCGAGTACACGGACGAGCGGCCCTTCGACGGCGGCGTCGTGAAGCCGATCTGGTTGTTGACGACGACGTGGATCGTGCCTCCCGTGCGGTAGCCCGGAAGCTGCGCGAGGTTGAGGACCTCGGCGACCATCCCCTGTCCGGCGAAGGCCGCGTCGCCGTGCAGCAGCACGGGAAGCACGCGCTTCCAGGCGTCGGGACCGTGACCGGCGAGCCGCTCCTGCTTGGCGCGTACGACGCCCTCGACCACCGGGTCGACGGCCTCGAGGTGCGAAGGGTTCGACTCCACCTGGATCGTGATCGGCTGGCCCGACTCGGTCTGCCGCACCGTGCGCGCGCCCTGGTGGTACTTGACGTCGCCCTCGTCGGCCGGGAAGTCGGGATGGACGACGCCCTCGAAGCCCGAGAAGATGCGCTCGGCCGAGTTGCCGACGACGTTGGCCAGGATGTTGAGCCGGCCGCGGTGCGACATGCCGATCGCGACCTCGTCGATGTGCAGGCTCGCGGCCCGCTCGACGAGCCGGTCGAGAAGCGGGATCGTGGCGTCGACGCCCTCCACGGAGTAGCGGCGCTGGCCCAGGAACTTGGTGCCCAGGAAGCGCTCGAAGTCCTCGGCGGCGATCAGCTTCTCGAGCAGCGCCTTCTTCACCGCCGCCGGCAGCGGCTTCGCCGTGTTCGTCGCCGCGGCGATGCGCTCGCGGATCCAGTACTTCTCGGTGGGGCTCGAGATGTGGCGGTACTCGGTGCCGATCTTGCCGCAGTAGACGCGGCGCATCACGGCGACAATCTCGCGCAGCGGCAGGTGGTCGCCGCCCTTGAGCCCGCCGGTCCAGAACTCGCGGTCCAGGTCCCAGATGGTCAGGCCGTACGTTCCGAGCTCGAGCTCCGGATGCTCCTCGGTGCGGCGCGTCCGCAGCGGGTCGATGTCGGCGAGGAGGTGGCCGCGGACCCGGTACGCGTTGATCAGCTCGAGCACCCGGGCCTGCGTGGCGATCGCCTGGGCGCCGTCCTCGCCGAACACGGGATGCCGGTCCGCCTCCCAGCGGAACGGCGAGAAGCGGATCGCGAGGTCCGCGAAGATCTCCTCGTAGAAGCCGTGCTTCCCGAGCAGGAGCTCCTCGACGCGCGCGAGGAAGGCGCCCGACTCGGCGCCCTGGATGATCCGGTGGTCGTAGGTCGAGGTGAACGTCATCACCTTGGAGACCGCCAGGCGCGACAGCGTCGAGGGCGCCATCGCCGAGAACTCGGCGGGATACTCGATCGCGCCCGTCGCGATGATCGCTCCCTGGCCCGGAAGGAGGCGCGGGACCGAGGCGGTCGTGCCGAGCGTGCCCGGGTTCGTGAGCGAGATCGTCGTGCCCTCGAAGTCCGAGACCTTGAGCTTCGCGGTGCGGGCGCGGGCGACGACGTCGTCCGCCGCGGCCAGGAACCGGGAGAACCGCATCCCCTCGGCGATCGGGACGTTGGGGACGAGCAGCGAGCGCGAGCCGTCCGCCTTCGCGACGTCGACCGCGATGCCGAACCGGACCTGCGTGCGCCGGACGCGTGTCGGCTCCCCGCCGCCGTCGTCGTAGGCGTCGTTCATCCCGGGGAACGCCTCGAGCGCGCGGATCACGGCCCAGGAGATGAGGTGGGTGAACGAGACCTTGGACAGCTCCGCTGCCGAGCGCTCCTCGTTGATGAGGCGCCGGTTCTCGTCCAGCAGCTTGATCGGGATCTGCCGCTGCGTGGTCGCCGTGGGGACCTCGAGGCTGCGCTCCATGTTCTCGGCGATGCGGGCCGCGGCGCCGCGGATCGGCAGACGCTCCCCCTCGATGGCCGGGGCGGGCGCGGGGGCCGGACGCGCGGGCGCCTCCGGCACGGCCGGGAGAATTTCGCGGACGTCCTGGACGGGCGCCGCAGGCTCGCGCGTCGCTTCGGCCCCGCCGAACCGCTCGCGGAAGAACCGGCGCCACTCGTCGTCGACGGAGGCGGGGTTGGCCCGATAGCGGTTGAGAAGGTCCGCGACGTAGGTCGCGTTCGCGCCGAACTCGGAGACGAGCTCCTCGGTGGCGTCGACGTCGGGCGTGCGCGTGGAACTGGCCATAGGGAGGGGGATTTTAGTTCTTTTGCGAGCGGGCCCACCCGGCCCGAACCCCACCGGCGGCCCTGATAGCATGCCGCGACTCTTGCGAATCGCGACCAAAGCCTTGCCGCGCCTGGCCCTGACCGCGGCCGTCGGGCTCGTTGCCCTCGGCCCGGCAGCGCCCGAAGCGCCCGTGGAGCCCGCGAAGCTCGCTCCGGACACCCGGCGCACCGCCGCCGCGCTCCGCGATCGGATCGCGGCCGGATCGAAGGCCTACGACTGGGTGCGCGAGATCCTCGACCGGGCGGGGCCGCGGCTGGCGGGCTCTCCGGGCGATCGCCTCGCGGTCGAGGCGGGGCTGTCGATCCTCAAGTCGCAGGGCTTCGCCAACGTGCGCGCCGAGCCCGTCTCGGTGCCCGTGTGGCAGCGGGGCGTCGAGACCGGCGAGGTCACGTCTCCGGTCTCGCGGAGGCTCGCGCTGACCGCGCTCGGCGGCAGCGTCGGGACGCCGGCGGAGGGCGTGGAGGCCGAGATCGTCCGTGTCGGGACGCTCGAGGAGATCGACCTGCTGGACGCGTCGGCGTGCCGCGGCAGGATCCTCTTCATCGACCGTCCCATGGCGCGCACCTCCGACGGGTCCGGCTACGGCGACGCGGTGCGCGGCCGCTCGGACGGCGCGTCGAAGGCGGCGCGGCTCGGCGCGGCCGGTCTCCTCATCCGCTCGATCGGACCGGACACGAACCGGCTCCCGCACACGGGAAGCCTCACGTACGCGAAGGACGCGCCCAGGATCCCGGCGGCGGCGCTGTCGGTCCCGGACGCGGAGCTGCTGACGCGGCTCGTCCGGCGCGGAGGACCCGTGCGCGTCCGCTTCACGCTGGGCTGCGAGACGAAGCCGGACGCGCCGTCGGCCAACGTCATCGGCGAGGTCGTCGGCCGCGAGAAGCCGGACGAGATCGTCCTCCTCGGCGCGCACCTCGATTCCTGGGACCTCGGCGCGGGGGCCATCGACGACGGCGCCGGCTGCGGGATCGTGATCGAGGCGGCGAGGCAGATCGCGGCGCTCTCGCCGCACCCGCGGCGCACGGTCCGCGTCGTGCTGTTCGCCAACGAGGAGAACGGCCTCGCGGGCGGCCGGGCCTACGCGAAGGACCACGCCGCGGAGCTCGAGCGGCACGTCGCGGCGCTCGAGGTCGACACCGGCGAGGGACCGCCGCTCGGCCTCTCGTGGAACGCGGGTCCCGCGGCGGAGGCGATGCTCAAGACGATCGCCGGCCTCATCGGGCCGCTCGGCGCCGGACAGCTCAAGCCGACGAAGTCCGGCGGCGCCGACATCAGCCGGATGCTCCCGTCGGGCACGCCGAGCCTCGGCCTGCTCCAAGACTCGTCGACGTACTTCGACTACCACCACACCGCGAACGACACCCTCGACAAGATCGATCCCGCGATCCTGGACCGCTCGACGGCGGCCACGGCGGTCGTGGGCTACGTTCTCGCGGAGACTCCCGAGACGCTCGCGCGGATCCCGGCCGAGAATCGCGCGCTGGAGCCGGATTGATCGGGCGAGCACTTCGGGTCGCGCTCGTCGCGACGGCCGTGGCGGCGCGTCTTCGAGCGGCCTCGGCCCTCGACACCGCCGCTGCCGAACGCTTCGCCGGCCTCGCGCTGTCCTGCGTCGACCGCGAGTTCCCGAACAAGCCGGAGCACGTGCTCGAGAGCGCCGACGACGCGCGCGTCCCGAAGCAGTTCCATCCGGCCTTCTTCGGCTGCTACGACTGGCACTCCTCGGTCCACGGCCACTGGCTGCTCCTGCGGCTCCTCGCGACGCATCCCGAGATCGCCTCCGCGGCGCGGGCGCGGGAGATCCTCGACGCGCACTTCACGCCCGACGCGATCGCGGCCGAGACGCGCTACCTCGACCAGAAGGCCAACCGCGCCTTCGAGCGGCCGTACGGCTGGGCCTGGGCGCTGCGCCTCGCCGGCGACCTCGCGGTCCAGTCCGAGGCGGATCCCCGGGCGCGCGCGTGGCGCGAGCACTTCCGCCCGCTCGAGGACGGCCTCGTCGACCGCTACGTCGCCTATCTGCCCAAGCTGACGCATCCGATCCGCACGGGCGTGCACCCCAACACCGCGTTCGCGCTGGCCCTCGCGCTCGACTACGCGCGCGCCGCGGGCCGCAAGGACTTCGAGCGGGTCCTGCTCTCGCGCAGCCACTTCTATTACGGCGAGGACCGCGCGTGCCCGCTCGCGTACGAGCCCTCCGGCGAAGACTTCCTCTCGCCGTGCCTCGCCGAGGCCGACCTGATGCGGCGCGTGCTGGCGCCGCGCGAGTACGCGCGCTGGCTCCACGGCTTCCTGCCTCAGCTCTCGAAGGCCAAGGCCCTGCGCCTCGCGCCCGCCGTCGTCACGGACCCGACCGACCCGAAGCTCGTGCACCTCGACGGGTTGAACCTCTCGCGCGCCTGGATGCTGCGCGGGATCGCGTCGGGCCTGCCGCCCAAGGACGCGCGCCGCGCGATTCTGCAGAAGGCCGCCGACGCGCACGCCGCCGCGGGGCTCGCGCGCGTCTCGTCGGGGAACTACGAGGGCGAGCACTGGCTGGCGTCATTTGCGACGTACCTGCTCACCGAATGAATTTTCGATTTTAGATTTTAGATTCTAGATTTGACGCGCTCGCGCACCTGCTGAACCTCCGGGTGCTGGAACCCGAGCAACTCGGCGATTCGGCGCGCAAGCTGATTCTCCGCGGCGGTGAGGACCCCGTCCGAGTACACGATGCCCCAGATGACCTCGATGAGCCGCAGCCTCTGCTCGCGCGAGAACTTCTCGGCGAGCAGCTTCGTGAACTGGTAGAGGTCGACGCTGTCGCGCCGCTCCTCCTCCGCGAGGCGCACGACCTCGTCGACGTCCTTGGCGGGCACCCCAAGATCCTCCCGAACGGCTCGCAAGATCCGCAGGCGTTCCTCATCCGTGAAGACGTCGTCGGCGTGCGCGATCTCGAGCAGCAGCGCGCACGCGGCGATCGCGACGGCGTCCGGCGGATGGTGCTCGCCCTCGTTTCCGGACACCCGCGATGTGAAGAATTGGCGAATGGACTGGAATCCCATGCAACCCAGTCTATGTTCTCCGGGTTGTATTCGTCGGAAACCTTTGTCGGCCACCGGCGTATTGGGTAGAGCGAGGCCATGATGAGACGCAGGGATTTCGAGACCATTCTGCTCACTCTGGAGTCGACGCCCGCGCTCCTCTCCCGGGCCGCGGCGGCCCTTTCGCCGACCGAGACCCGCCGGCGTCCCGGCGCGAACTGTTTCTCGTTCGTCGAGAACGTGTGGCACCTCGCGGACCTGGAGCGCGAGGGCTTCGGTCTCCGCATCCGCCGCATCCTCGCGGAGGAGAATCCGGCGCTCGCGAACTTCGACGGCGACCGTCTCGCGCGCGAGCGCGCCTACAACGACAAGGACGTCGACCGAGGGCTCGCTCTCTTCGCGCGGGCGCGCGCTCAGAACCTCGAGTTGCTCCGTCGCCTGCGGCGCTCGGATTGGAAGCGCTCGGGCTCGCAGGAGGGCGTCGGCCGGATCACGCTCGCGGACATCCCGCGCCTGATGGCCGAGCACGACCGCTCGCACGGAGCCGACGTCGCCGACATCCTCGCGATCGTGCGCGGCGCCGCGGCGACCCGCTGTCCCGGCCCCACGTCTGCGGTGGCTTGAGAACGCGACGCGCCGCTAGGCGCGCTTTGCGGCCGCGCGACCCCTCATCCATTCGCGGGTCGCCGCGATGATCCCGGGCAGGATCGACAGGAAGACGACCGCGATGATCACGATCTCGATGTGCTCCTTGACGCCCGGGATCTGGCCCAGGAAGTAGCCGATCAGGGTCATCGAGAGGACCCAGAGCGCGCCGCCGAACACGTTGAACGAGAGGAAGCGCCGGTACTCCATCTTCCCCATGCCGGCCACGATCGGCGCGAAGGTGCGGATGATCGGCATGAAGCGCGCGAGGACGATCGTCTTGCCCCCGTGCTTCTCGTAGAAGTCGTGCGCGCGGCGCAGGTGGGCCGGGTTGAAGAACACCGACTTCGGCCGCGTGAAGAGCGCGGGCCCGGCCTTGCGCCCGAACCAGTAGCCGACCGTGTCGCCCAGGATCGCGGCCGCGATCAGGATCAGGTTCAGGTGGACGATGTTCAGCTGGCCGACGGCCGCGAACACGCCCGCGGTCACGAGGAGCGAGTCCCCCGGCAGAAAGAACCCGACGAGCAGCCCCGTCTCGGCGAACACGATGACCGTCATCGCCGTGAGGCCGCCGACCCGGACCAGCGTCTCGACGTCGGTCAGCTGGTGGAAGATGTGCTTGAACCACTCCATGAGGTCGCCGCATGGTAGCAGGTAGTTATCAGTTATCAGTTATCAGTTGTCAGTTGTCAGTTATCGGTTGTCCGAACTGTGAACTGAAAACTGAAGACTGTAGACTCCTCCCCCATGCCCGAATACACCGACGCGCACGCCCGCTCCGGCATCGACGCGGCCCTGCCGGCGATCGAGACGTGGCCCAACCAGTACGCCGACTACGAGATCACCGTCGAGATCCCGGAGTACAACGCGATCTGCCCCAAGACGGAGCTGCCCGATTTCGGCCACCTGACGATCCGCTACGTTCCGGATCGCCTGTGCCTCGAGCTCAAGAGCCTCAAGCTCTACATCGTCGCGTATCGAAACGTCGGCATCTTCTACGAGAACGCCGTGAACCGGATCCTCGAGGACTGCGTGGCCGCGTGCCGGCCGAAGCGGATGACGATCACGGGAACGTTCTCGTCCCGCGGGGGGATCAGTTCGACGGTCGAGGCGAACTACCCGAGGAGATAGTCTCGGGTCTCGCGGTTCCCTGGAACTCCGCCAGCAGCGCCTCCCTCAGCATCCGCGTCACCGGCCCCGGCCTTCCGTTCCCGATCGCCCTTCCCTCGATCGAGACGAGCGCCTGCGTCCACAGAGTCGTCGAGGCCATGAAGACCTCCTGCGACGCGAACATCTCCTCGACCGTGAACGCGCGCTCCTCGACGGTCAGCCCGATCCGGCGCGCCGCGTCGATCGCCGCGCCGCGGGTGACGCCCGGGAGGATGCGCGGTCCGTTGGGGGCCGTGCGGAGGATTCCCTTCGCGACGCAGAAGAGGTTGGCCTTGGTCCCCTCCAGCGCGAACCCGTCGCGCACCAGGATCGCGTCGATCGCGCCGGCCTGCTTCGCCTTCTGCGCGGCGAGGACGTTGGGCAGGAGCATCGTGCTCTTGACGTCGCAGCGGCCCCACCGCTCGTCGGTCAACAGGATCGCCCTGCTGCCCTCCGCGGGCGGCGGCGGATCCGTCTTGCGCGCGAACGCGAAGACGGTCGGGCGCGTGCCCTCCGGGGGAAAGGCGTGGTACCGCGGCGCGGCGCCCCGCGAGACCTGCGCGTAGACGAACGCGTCTTCGTCGGCGAGGCCGTTGTCCGCGAGCAGCCTCTCGCCGACCGACGGGAAGAAGTCCGGCGTCGCGGCGATCGCGATCGCGTTCAGCCCGTCGCGCATGCGCTCGAGGTGCTCGGCGAGCCGGTAGGGCCGGCCCCGGTCGTAGCGCACGACCTCGTAAATCGCGTCGGCGAACAGGAAGCCCCGGTCCAGCGGCGAGATCCGGGCGTCCTCCTCGGACACGAATCTCCCGTCGACGTAGAGGATGCTCATGGCGCGCACTCTACGTCATTCGAGGAGCGGAGCGACAGCGCGCGACGAGGAATCCCGGACTCGATCGCCACCCTCGCGGAACGCACGGGATCCCTCGCTCCGCTCGGGATGACGGCTACTTCTTCCTTCCGAACTCCCGCACCGCCCTCGCGAGATCGGCGTCGCCGGCGAGGCCGCGGTAGGCCTCCTCGGCCGCGGTCAGCCGCGTCGCGAGCGCCTCCCGCCGGCGCGCGCGGAGCAGGTCCCGCGCGGCGGAGAGTCCGCCTCGCGCGCGTCTTCCGAGCCGCACGGCCAGCCGGTCGACCTCCTCGGCGAGGCGCGCCGCCGGCACCGAGCGGGCAACGAAGCCCGCCTGCTCCGCCTCGCGGCCCGACACGATGCGGCCCGAGAGGATCCACTCGGCGGCGCGGGACTCGCCCAGAAGGAGCGGGAGGAGCGCGATGCCGCCCGGCGGAAAGCACGCGAGGGTGATCTCGGGGAACCCGATGCGCGCGTCGTCGGAAGCGAGCGCGAGGTCACAGGCCGCGACGATCTCGGCTCCCCCGCCCAGGCAGGCCCCGCCGACCGACGCGAGCGTGATCGCGGGAGTCGCGACCAGCGCCTCGAGGACCTCGCGCATCGCGGCGAGCATGCGCTGGATCGCCTCCGGCTCCGGGGCGTGGTCGGCGACGTCGACGCCCGCCGAGAACGCCTTCGGCAGGCCCGAGAGGACGAGGACGCGCGCATCGCCCGCGGACGAAACGGCGCGCGTGAGATCCCCGAGCGCGGCGAGGCCCAGCACGTTCGCCGGCGGCAGCTCGATCCGCAGGTCCGCGCGCGCGCCGTCGCGCGAGCGCTCGAGCCGGATCCCCGCCGCTGACGGAGCCGGGCTCACGGGATCAATGCGTCGCGGGAGTCGCCGCCGCCGCCGGAGTCGTCGCTGCGGCGGGAGCCGCGCCGGGGCCCGGCGTGGCCTTCTTCTGCGCCCTCTCGCGCAGGTTCTTGACCACGGCCTTGACGTTCGCGATGTGGGTCTCGGTCAGCGTCACGCGCTGCAGCGCGTTTTCGGGCGCGCGGATCTCGGCCTCGACCATGTCGTCGCGAATCCCGTTGTCGACGATCTTCTTCGCGAGCGTGACCGTTCTCTGGATGTAGCTCAGCGAATCCGACACCCCCTCCGCGGGCCCGATGGGTCCGTGTCCCGGAACCAGCTTCTGGGGATCCACGCGCCGGATCGCCGTGAGCGCGCGCTCCCAGCCGATCGGGTCCATGTCGGGCGACTGCATGAAGGGGTACAGGCTGTTCAGCGCGACGTCGCCCGAGAAGAGGACCTTCTCCGCCGGCAGGTAGATGACGAGGTCGCCCTTCGTGTGCGCCGGGCCCAGGTAGTAGACCTGGATGTTGTGGATGCCGTCGATGAGGATCGCGCGCTCGGAGATCGACTCGATCACGGGCTTGACGGCCTTGCCGGCGAGCGGATCCGAGGAATCGCTGGCCGGCTGCTCCAGAAACGCCAGGACGGCGCCATTGACCGATTCCTGGCAGACGATGCGGGCCCCGGCCGCGGCGAACGCGCGCGCGCCTCCCATGTGATCGCCGTGGACGTGGGTGAGGATCAGCGCCCGCACCGGCTTGTTGCCGGTCGTCTGCGCGATGAGGTCCAGGATCTCCTTGCCGCTCTTCGCGTCCCCGCCGGAGTCGACCGCGACGACGCCGTCCCCCAGCAGGAACCAGCCGACGTTCGCGCCGTTGGACGGGGTGGCCGCCCAGACGCCGTCGGCGACCTTCTCGGCCGCGGGCTTCTTCTCTTCCGCTCGAAGCGGCCACGCCAGCAGGGCGGCGGCCAGGACGAGGACCACGACTCCGGCGCGTCTCTGCATCGCTCTCATTCCTCCGACTGTATCGTTCCGGATCCGGGTCAACAACGCCGGCGCCGCGGCGGAATTCCCGAAGGCTAGCCGCCCGACCGCTTCCTCGCGGCGTCCCCACGCTTCGCGCGACGGGCCGCCGCGGCCACGAACTCGGCGAAGAGTCCCGCCGCGGCGGGATCGCCGGCGAGGTTCTCGGGATGCCACTGGACCGCCACGAGCCAGCCGTCCCGGTCCGACTCCACGGCCTCCGGCACGCCGTCCTCGGCGGTGGCCGAGATCTCGAGGCCGGGCGCGAGCTTCGCGATCGCCTGGTGATGGCGGCTGTTGACGGCGAGCTCGCCGGCGCCGGCGATCGCCGCGAGCCGCGTTCCCGGCGCCACCGTGACCGTGTGGTCGCGCCTCGACTTCTCCGGCGGGTCTTCGGGGTTCTGGTGGACCACCGGCGACGGCCGCTCGATCGGCAGGTCCTGCACGAGCGTCCCGCCCAGCGCCACGTTGATGACCTGCAGCCCGCGGCAGATGCCGAGCACCGGGCGCTTCTCGCGGAGCGCCTCCTCGAGCAACGCGAAGTCGATCGCGTCCCGCTCGGCGTCGACCTCGACCCCGCCGCCGGACAGAGTCTCCGCGCCGTAGAGGGACGGATTCACGTCGACGCCTCCCCCGAGGACGAGAGCGTCGAAGTCGACCGGCCCCGGCTCCGGGGCGAGCGGGGTGAAGATCTCGATCGCCGAGCGGGGAACTCCCGCGGCGACGAGCGCGCGCACGTAGTCGTTCGCCTCGGGATCGGCGTCCCGGTCCAGGGTCAGCGCGATGCGCATCGGAGGATTGTAGTCACCGCTCGAACAGGACCGCCATGCCCATGCCGCCCGAGACGCAGAGCGTGGCGAGGCCGCGGCGCGCCTGCCGCCGGCGCATCTCGTGCAACAGGGTCGTGACGATGCGCGCGCCGGTGGCGCCGATCGGGTGGCCCAG
>DASXAG010000025.1:0-72259 GCA_036406835.1 Thermoanaerobaculia bacterium | reverse complement strand
ACGGGCAGCTGTTGGAGGCCGCGATCAGCATCGTGTCCGCCGGGAACACGAGCGAGCGCTGCCCACGCGTGACCTTGACGACGCCCTCCTCGAGCGGCTGCCGGAGCGCCTCGAGCGTGGGCCGCGAGAACTCTGCAATCTCGTCCAGGAAGAGCACGCCTCGATGGGCGAGCGTGATCTCACCCGGCCGCGGAGTGGCGCCGCCGCCCACCAGCCCCGACGGCGAGATCGTGTGGTGCGGCGCCCGGAACGGGCGCTCCTGCGCGAGCCGGCCGTCGCTCATCCCGGCCACGCTGTGCACCCGAGTGATCTCGAGCGCCTCGTCGAAGCTGGGCGGCGGCAGGATGCCGGGCAGGCGCCGCGCGAGCATCGTCTTGCCCGCCCCGGGCGGTCCCGTCAGGAGCAGGTGGTGGCCGCCCGCGGCCGCGATCTCCGCGGCGCGCCGCGCGATCCTCTGGCCGCGGATGTCGGCGAAGTCGGGGACCGCCGGGCCCGGCGGGGGAGCCACCGGCTCCTGCGGGGAGATCGGGGCCTCGCCGCGCTCGTGCTGGACCGCCGCCGCGAGGTGGCCGACGGGGATGACCCGGATCCCGTCGATCGCGGCCGCCTCCGCGGCGTTGGCCGCCGGGACGACGATCTCCTCGAAGCCCGCGTCGCGCGCCGCGAGCGCCATGCAGAGGGCGCCGCGGATCGCGCGAACCTGTCCGTCGAGGCCCAGCTCCCCGACGAAGACGCGCCTCGCGGGAGAACCCGGGCGCACGCCGCACAGCCGCAGGAGCCCGATGGCCACGGGCAGGTCCAGCGCGGCGCCGCACTTGCGGAAGTCGGCCGGCGCCAGGTTCACGGTGACGGCGCCCGCCGGCAGCGGGAAGCCGGCGTTGCGCAGCGCCGAGCGGACGCGCTCGCGCGCCTCGCGGACCGTCGCGTCGGGCAGACCGACGATGGTGAAGCGGGGGAGACCGTGCGAGGCGTCGACCTCGACGTCGAGGACGCGCGACTCGAGACCCAGGGTCGCGGCCGAGTGGATACGGGCGAGCATGTGACCTCCTCGGCGCCGGAGGAGGCCCGATCCGCGGGGGACGAGGACGGCGCGATTCTAGCAGCGCGCGGGGAAACGGCTACTTCTTCGGCGGGATCTTGAGCAGGTCGCCCGGGTGGATGCCGACGCCGCCGACGCTGTTGATCGCGAGGATCTCGGCGACCGTCACGCCGTGCTGGACCGCGATCCGGTAGAGCGTGTCGCCCGAGCGGACGCGGTAGCTCTTCTGACTCTTCGGCGCCGGCGCTTTCTTGCTCGCGGACGACGTGGAGGCCTGCGCGATCTTCGTGGAAGAGGACTTCGACTTCGACGACGACGACTTCGAGGACGTCGACGACGACGTCTTCGAGGAAGCCGCCTTCGCGCCCCCGCTCTTCGTGCGGGACGACGCGACGACCGCCTTCTCGGGGATCATGATCTCCTGCCCGCGCGCGACCTTCGATCGCGTGGACAGCGAGTTGGCGGCGGCGAGCGAGGCGACGGAGACGCCGTGGCGCTTCGCGATGCGGGGCAGCGTGTCGCCCTTCTTCGCCACGTAGGTCTTGAAGCTCGGCGGTTTCGCGGTGGGCGCGTCGGCGTAGGCCGCGAGGACGGCATCGTGCGAGCCCGCCGGCACCTTCAGCGCGTATCCCTCGGGCTGCGTCGGCGTGACCGTGAGGCGCAGCTCCGGGTTCAGGTCCTGCAGGTCGTCGAGGGTGAGCTGCGCGCCGGCGGCGAGATGCTCGAGCGAGACCGGCCGGTCGAGGACCACCGTGTCGTACTCCAGGGGCGGCGCGGGCGCCACGTCGAAGCCGTAGTGCGACGGGTTCTTCGAGATCAGGACCGAGGCGAGGAAGGCGGGGACGTAGTTCTTGGTCTGTTTGCGGATCGCGGTGCGATTCGCCGCCAGCTGCCAGAAGTCCTTCGCTCCCGTGCGCTGGATGCCGCGCATGATCTTGCCCTCGCCGGCGTTGTAGGCCGCCATCGCGAGGTACCAGTCGTCGAAGAGCTCGTGGAGGTAGGCGAGGTAAACGGCCGCGGCGCGGGTCGCCTTCTCGGGGTCGCGCCGCTCGTCGATGATCCCGTTCGACTTGAGGCCGTACTCGCGGCCCGTGCGCGGCATGAACTGCCAGATGCCGTGGGCGGCCTTGTTGGAACGCGCGTGCGGCAGGAAGGAGGACTCGATGAAGGCGATCCACGCCAGGTCCTGCGGAAGCCCCTGCTCGGCGAAGATCCGCTGGATCATCGGAACGTAGCGGCCCGAGCGGCCCAGCCCGGCCTCGATCTTGTCGTGCAGGGCCGGACTCTGGAAGGCGGCGATCACCCGCAGCACGGCGTCGTTGACCACGATGGGCACGTCCGACGCGATGGCCGGCTCCGACGCGACCGCCTCACGGGCGGTCGTGATCTCGGCCTCGGTCGCCTCGGGCGCCTCGAGATCCGCCAGCTCCGGGGCGACCTCGCCGTGCGAGGTGCCGGCCTCCTCGGTGGCGCCGGCCAGCGCCTCGTAGCGCTGGATGCTCTCGTAGAGGTCGAGCGAGAACCCCAGCATCGGCCCCGTGACGGCGGGACCGCCGGCCGGCCTCACGGCGTCGACCGCGCTCTGAAAGTGTCCGCGCGCGCACTCGAAATCGCCGGTGAGCGCGGCGTCCTTGCCGAGCTCGAACTCGGAAGTCGCGCGCGCCTGCGCCAGCTCCTCGGGGCCGGGCGCCGCCGCGGGTGCGGGAGCCGATGCAGCACGTGTTGCGCTCGAGGACGCGCAGCCCGAGGAGATTGCCGCCGCGGCGGCGATCCCCGCTCCGAACGCAAACAGTCCTCCCCGCCAGACCCGACGCCGTCGCATCAAAAAAGGGTAATCCGCACCCGAAGCGAAAGGCAACGTGTTTTGCGGGTTGTCTCGGAGAAAGGACATTGTTTGGTGCGCAACGTCACCGGGAGAGCGCGGATTCCCGGACCCGGTGCCTGCTATTTGCCCTGGATGTGGAACTTGAGCGACAGGAGAAGCTTCTGGATGTCGGCGCGCGACTGCAGCTCGACACAGAACGACTGCGACTCGCCGATCGCCTTGCCGTCGCGATCTTCGAACTTGAGGCCGACCGTGACCTGGTGGCCCTGCGAGAGCTGCTTGCGCGGGATGACCACGTCGAAGACCTTGTTGACTTCCTTGCGGTGGTTGAGGCTGCCCGCGAGCAGGTCGTCCACCGAGATGCCCGCGGGCGCGCGGCGCGGCTTCTCCTCGACGGGCGCTCCCGCGGTCGACGTGGACGTCTTCCGCAGCCGCTCGAGCTCCGCGAGGATGTCGATGTTCGAGCGGACCTTGACGTGGCGCACCTCTTCGGTGACGGCGGTCTCGGGCTCGGGCCGCTCGGACTCGGCGAACGAGACCTCCGCGATCTCGGCTTCCGCGGACGACGCGGCGGGAGGGGCCGCCGACTCCGGCAACGGCGCGTCGAGCGAGTCGAGCGCCTGCTCGAATTCCTGGACGGTGCCGGCGTCGCCCGCGTCGAAGGTCGACGGCGGCGCGTTGAGCTCGTGGGCCTTGGCCGCGCGGCCGGCCGTCGGCTTGGGGGTCGAGAAGGTCCCCGGCTCGACGTCCAGCGATTCCTCCAGCTCCGGAGCCGGCTCGGGGGGCGGCGGAGGCTTGGGAGGAGCGGCGGATGGCTTCGTCTTGGCGGCGGCCTTCGCGGTCTCGGCGGAGATCGGCATGGTCGCGGGCTTCGGCGGGGCGGGTGGCGGCGCGGTGGCCGCGGCCGGCGCGGGAGCGGCGGCGGAAGCGGCCGCGGACGGCTTCTCCTCGCCGAGCATGCGCTTCTTGAGCGAGCGCAGCGTCAGCCGCGAGATCGCCTTGAGCGTCTCGAACACTCCCTGTCCGAGCACCGCGCAGGCCTCGTAGGACTCGGACGTCTTTTCCGGGTTCAGGCTCTCCTCGAGCTCCTCGACCGACAGGATGTTCGCGAGGTCCCGCTTGTTGTACTGGAGCACCAGGGGGATCTCTTCGAGCTTGATGCCGATCTCGGCGAGATTCGTCCGGAGGTTCGCGAGCGACTCGACGTTCGCGTCCTTCATGGCCCGCTGCGAGTCGGCGACGAACACGATGCCGTCGACGCCCTTGAGCACGAGCTTGCGCGTCGTGTTGTAGAAGACCTGGCCCGGAACCGTGTAGAGCTGGACGCGGGTCTTGAACCCCCCGATCACGCCGACGTCGAGCGGGAGGAGGTCGAAGAAGAGCGTCCGGTCCGTCTCGGTCTCGAGGGACACCATCTCGCCGCGGGAACCGGGAGCGGTCCGGCCGTAGATGTGGTGGAGGTTCGTCGTCTTGCCGCAGAGACCCGGGCCGTAGTAAACGACCTTGGCCGCCATCTGCATCGTGGCGTAATTGAAGAAAACCATAGCCCTTTCACCGCGGCGCGAATCGCGGGGTTCGCAAATTGTAACATCCCGAAGGGGTTACGACGAGCCGCTCGAGCCGCAGGACTTACGGATTCACCGCCGCGGCACGGCTTCGGCGGCCTTCTTCGGCTCGGCCGCCTCGCGGAGAACGGTCCGAATCTCCTCTTCCTTCCCGCGTCCCGGCGTGGCGGCCAGGATTTGTTCGGCGAGTGAACGGTAGAGCGCCAGCGCGTCGGCGACCCCGGCGAGGGAACGGGCGTGGACGCGCACGGTGCCCACGTCGCGCCGGGCGACCGCGCCGGTGAGGGCCTGGTCGAAGGGGAGCCGCGCCGCCGCCGCCGTCGCCTCCGCGGCGAGCCCCGCGAGCGCCTCCCGGGCGACCGATTCCGGAATGCCGGCCGCGACGCACGCGCGCACCGCGAGAGAGAGAACCGCGACGGTGCCGCCGGCCGCGAGGGACGCGGCCGCGTGGTAGAGCGGCTTTCCCTCCGCCGAGAGGCGGTAGGGACGGGCGTGGAGTTCGCGGGCGATCGCCTCGCCGCGCTCGGCCGCGGCGGCGTCCCCCTCGACGGCGACGAGCGCCTCGCGCCAGCCCTCGCCCTCGGCGCCGGTGAAGGGGCGCAGCGGGTGGAGCGAGGCGACCGAGGCTCCCGCGCGGCGCAGCGGCGCGAGCGCGTCGGCCCCGAGCGCGCCGGAGAGGTGGAACGCGAAGCGGCACGCGAGCCTTCCGGCGAGCGCCTCGGCGCAGCCGGCGATCGCGTCGTCGGGAACGGCGAGGACGAGGAGCTCGGTCGCGTCGAAGCGCGGATCGTGGAGGCCGCGCACCGAGGCGCCGCCGAAGCGCGTCGCGTCCACCTTCGCGAAGTCGCGCGTGATGACCTGCGCCACCCGCCCGCCCGCGGCCGCCCACGAGCGCAGGAACGCGCGGCCCGCGCGCCCCGGGCCGGCGAGCGTCAGGGAGGCGTCGACGACGGACACGCGCGCGAGTCTAACGGGTTTGCTACAATTAGCACTCTCATGGGTAGAGTGCCAGAATGAGCCCGCCGCTCGATCCCCGAAGCCGGGGGATCCTCAAGGAGATCATCCGGGTCCACGTGGACACGGGCCGTCCCGTGTCCTCCCGGACGCTCTTCAAGTGCCACCGGTTCGACCTGTCGCCGGCCTCGATCCGAAACATCATGGCCGACCTGACCGACAGCGGCTACCTGGCCCAGCCGCACACCTCCGCGGGCCGGGTCCCGACCGATCGGGCCTACCGGCTCTACATCGACGAGCTCATGCGCCAGCGCAAGGTGGCCGACGACGTGCGCGAGCAGGTCGACTCGGACCTGGACCTGGCGGGCGGGGACGTCAGCCGCCTCTTCACGGCGGCGTCGCGTCTGCTGTCGCAGCTCTCGGGCGAGGTGGGCTTCGTGGTCGCGCCGGACGCGCTGCACACGGTCGTGCGGAGCCTGCGCTTCCTGGCCGTGGCGCCGGGCAAGATCCTCGTCGTGCAGGTCAACGAGCCGGACGTCGTCGTCTCGCGGGTTCTCGAGACCGACGTCGCCTACACCTCGGCCGAGCTCGACGCGCTGTCGGAGCGGCTGACCCGCGAGTACGCGGGGCTGACGCTGCACGAGGTTCGCCGCCGCCTGCTCGCCGCTCTCGCGCGCGAGAGGCAGGAGGCGGACCGCATCCTGGGACGCGCGGCGGCCCTGGCGCGGGGCGCGCTCGAGAAGAAGGAGGGCGAGGACAGCCTCTTCTACGACGGCACCGCGCGGCTCCTCGAGAAGCCCGAGTTCGCCGACGTCTACTCGCTCAAGAAGATCTTCCAGGCCTTCGACGAGAAGGCGCGGGTGCTCGACCTCGTCTCGCGCTACCTGGATTCCCGGGGTACGAGCGTCGTCCTGGGCTCCGAGGACGACCGTTCGGTGGATCCCCGCCTGTCGGCCGTCTTGACCTCTTACGGCACGGGAGAGACACTGACGGGAATGTTGGGAGTCATCGGGCCGGCCAGGCGGGAGTACACCCGCGTGATCCCGGTCGTGGACCTGCTCGGCCGCGCCGTGTCCGAGCGGCTGGACCGCCGCGAGGAGCGGCTGCGCCAGGGGGATCCGGAATGAGCGACGACCCGCGGGACCGCGATCCTCTCTCGGTCGACGCCGACGCGTTGCGCTCGGCGCTCGCGCAGGAGGAGGCCGGGGCGCTCGAGGCGTCGGAGGAGAAGCTGCGCTCCGCGCAGAAGGACCTCGCCGAGCTCAAGGACCGCCACCTGCGGAAGCTCGCCGAGTTCGAGAATCACAAGAAGCGCAGCGAGCGGGAGCGGCAGGAGTACTTCAAGATCGCGCTGGCCGGATTCGTCAACGACTTCCTGCCGATCCTGGACAACTTCCAGCGCGCGCTCGAGCACGCCCGGCCCGAGGACCTCGTCAGCGACTTCGGCCAGGGCGTCGCGATCATCAACAAGCAGCTCCACGAGCTGTGGAAGCGCTACGGCCTGATCCCCATCGACACCTCGGGCGTGTTCGATCCGAACCTCCACGAGGCGGTGGCGACGGAGGAGACCGACAAGGTTCCGCCGAACACGATCCTGGCCGAGCTCCAGAAGGGATACTTCCTCCACGACCGGCTCATCCGGCCGGCGATGGTCAAGGTCTCGGTCCGCAAGCCGGAGGCGGAGGACGCCCCGCCGGGCGGCCAGCCCAAACGGGATTCTCGGGGTTAAGGAGGCAGCGTGGGAAAGATCCTCGGGATCGACCTCGGCACGACGAACTGTTGCGTCTCCGTGGTCGAGGGCGTCACGCCCCAGGTCCTCACGAACCGCGAGGGCAGCCGTACCACGCCGTCGATCGTCGGCTTCACCGAAGACGGCGAGCGGCTGGTCGGGCAGATCGCGAAGCGCCAGGCGATCACCAACCCGATGAACACGGTCTTCGCGGTCAAGCGCCTGGTCGGACGCAAGTACGAGGCCGAGGAGACCCAGCACGCGCGCGAGGTCCTGCCTTACGAGATCGCGCGGGCCGTCAACGGGGACGTCAAGATCCGCGCGCGCGGCCGCGAGTACAGCCCCGAGGAGATCTCGGCGTTCATCCTGCGCGAGATCAAGGAATTCTCGGAGGAGGCGCTCGGCGAGGAGATCACCGAGGCGATCGTGACGGTGCCGGCGTACTTCGACGACGCGCAGCGGCAGGCGACTCGCGACGCGGGCCGGATCGCGGGGCTCGAGGTTCTCCGCATCATCAACGAGCCGACGGCGGCCTCGCTCGCGTACGGGCTCGACCGGAAGGGCAGCGAGACCGTCGCCGTCTACGACCTCGGCGGCGGCACCTTCGATATCTCGATCCTCCAGCTGGGCGACGGGATCTACGAGGTCAAGGCCACGGCGGGCGACACGTACCTCGGCGGCGAGGACTTCGACAAGAAGATCATGGACTGGCTGCTGGACGACTTCCGCAAGTCGACCGGCATCGACCTGCGCCAGGACCGCATGGCCCTGCAGCGGCTCAAGGAGGCCGCGGAGAAGGCGAAGTGCGAGCTCTCGACCGCGACGGAGACGACGCTGACGCTGCCGTTCATCTCCGCCGACGCCTCGGGTCCCAAGCACATCAACCGGACCCTGACCCGCGAACGCTTCGAGTCGCTCGTGGCCGACCTCATCGACCGCACCGCCGCGCCGTGCCTCGACGCTCTGGCCGCGGCGGGCCTCAAGCCCTCCGACGTGGACCAGGTGATCCTGGTCGGCGGCCAGACGCGCACCCCGAAGGTCCAGCGGATGGTCGCCGAGCTGTTCGGCCGCGAGCCCAACCGCGACATCAACCCGGACGAGGTCGTCGCGATCGGCGCCGCGATCCAGGGCGGCGTGCTCAAGGGCGAGATCAAGGACGTCGTCCTCCTCGACGTGACGCCGCTCTCGCTCGGCATCGAGATGCACGGCGGCGTCTTCGAGAAGCTGATCGAGCGCAATTCCACGATCCCGACGAAGAACACCAAGGTCTTCACCACGGTCGCCGACAACCAGTCGGTGGTCGAGATCCACGTGCTGCAGGGCGAGCGCGAGATCGCCAAGGACAACAAGTCGCTCGGCCGGTTCGAGCTCGTCGGAATCCCGGCGGCCCCGCGCGGCGTACCTCAGATCGAGGTGACCTTCGCCATCGACAGCAACGGCATCGTGAACGTCTCCGCGCGCGACATGGCCACGGGCAAGGCCCAGGGCATGCAGATCAACCCCGCGGGCGGGCTCTCCCAGGGCGAGATCGACCGGATCATCAAGGAGGCGTCGGCGTTCGCCGAGGCCGACCACGAGCGCCGCGAGATCGCGGCGATCAAGAACCGTCTCGAGGGCATGATCGCGTCCAACGAGCGCGTGCTGGCGGAGTTCGGCGGCGGGCTCGCCGAGGACGAGCGGCAGCGCATCGAGGAGACGCTCTCGCGGTCCCGCGAGATCGCGGGCGGCGACTCGCGCGACGCCTTCAACGAGGCCATCTTCGACATGCAGGGCGTCTCGAAGGTGCTGACCCGCGTGATGCTCGCCAGGGCCGGCGCGGGCGGCGCCGCCGCCAGCTAGGACCAGTTTTCAGTTCACGGTTTTCAGTCTTCAGTGCCACAACGAGAACTGACAACTGATAACTGAGAACTGAGAACTGACAACTCCATCATGGCCAAACGCGACTACTACGAGGTGCTCGGTGTGGGCCGCGACGCGGACGACGCCGCGCTGAAGTCCGCCTACCGCAAGCTCGCGCTGCAGTACCACCCGGACCGCAATCCCAACAATCCCGACGCGGACGAGAGGTTCAAGGAGGCGTCCGAGGCGTACGCGGTCCTCTCCGACGCCGACAAGCGCCAGCGGTACGACCAGTTCGGCCACGCCGGGATCTCGGGCGGCGGCGGCTTTCCGGGCGGCTTCGACACCTCCGCCTTCATGGACCTCTCGGAGCTCTTCGGCGGCCTCTTCGGCTTCGCCGCGGGCGGGGCCGGCGGACCGGACGGTCCGCATCGGTCGGCCGGCAGCGACCTCGTGTACCGGATGGAGATCGCGTTCCGCGACGCCGCGTTCGGCGTCCAGGCCCCGATCGCGATCTCGCGCCTCGAGCCCTGCAAGCCGTGTCAGGGCAGCGGCGCCGAGCCCGGCACGCGGCCCAAGGCGTGCCCGGCCTGCGGAGGCCGCGGACGCCAGCGCGTGTCGCAGGGCTTCCTGGTCATGTCGCGGACGTGCGGCCGCTGCGGCGGCGAAGGCTCGATCATCGAGAAGCCGTGCAAGTCCTGCGCGGGCGAGGGCCGCCAGCGCGGAAAGAAGGAGCTCTCGCTCAAGATCCCGGCCGGGGTCGAGAGCGGCTCGCGCCTGCGGCTGACCGGGGAGGGCGACGCCGGCCCGAACGGCGGGCCCGCGGGCGACCTCTACGTCGTGCTGACGGTGGCGGACGACGAGCTGTTCTCGCGCGAGGGGGACGACATCGTCGTGCGTCTCGAGCTGCCCTTCCCGACGCTCGTGCTCGGCGGCGAGATCGAGGTGCCGACGCTGGACGGCCCGCGGAAGATGACGGTCGCGCCGGGCACCCGGGTCCACGCGGAGCTGCGGCTGCGGGGCGAGGGCATGGGCCGGCTCTCGCGCGGCGGCCGCGGGGACCTGATCGCCCGCGTCGACGTGCACGTCCCCGACTCTCCCTCGAAGGAGGAACGGGAGCTCCTCAAGACGTACGCCGAGTTGACGGGCGCCCCGGTAGGAAGAGCCAAGGGCAAGGGCAGCGTCCTCGGGAAGGCCCGAAAGATATTCTCGTGAGGCGTGCCGCGTCTCCGCTATAGCCGCCTCGAGGTTCCGCGAAAGTCCGGCGACGACGCCGTCGTCGGGCTCCTCTCCCTCCACGACCCGCTCGGGTTCGAGACCGCCGGCAAGGATCTGGTCGCCTATTTCCGCGAGGCCGCCTCGGCGCGCGCCGCTGCGGACCGGCTCCGTGCCGCGAAGATCCGCCACGCGCTGACGACCGACATCCTCGAGGGCGATCCGCTCGAGGCGTACCGCGCGCGGTCGAAGGCGTTCGCGGTGGGCCGGCGGCTCTGGATCGATCCCGGCGACGGCGACGGACTCGCCGCGCCGGAGGCGTCGAGGGAGCGCGTGGCGCTGCGGATCCCGGCGACACGCGCCTTCGGAACCGGCAGCCACGCCTCGACGCGGCTCGCGCTCGAGGCGCTCGAAGACGAGACGCTCGAGAACCGGCGCGTGCTCGACGTGGGCACGGGGTCCGGGATCCTCGCGCTCGCCGCGGCGGCGCTGGGCGCGCGTCTCGCGGTGGGCCTCGACGTGGACCCCGATGCCGTGTTCGTGGCGCGGGAGAACTGCACGCGCCACGCCTTCGGGTCGCGCGTCCGCCTCTACGCGGGCACGGCGGCGGCGTGCGGGGGCGAGTTCGACCTGGTCGTCGCCAACATGCTCGCGGACGAGCTCCTGCCGGAGTCCCGCGGGCTGCTCGCGCGAGCGGGACGCCGCGGGCGGCTCCTGGTCTCGGGAATCACGCGCGAGCGGGAGGCCGGCGTCCTGGCCCGGTTGCGGACCGGCCGCTGGAAGCTCGAGGGGCGCCGCACCTCGGGAGAATGGAGCTGCCTGTGCCTGGCCCGCGCCTCCGCATAGTCGTCGACGCGCTCCCCGCGGAGGGCGAATCCTGCCGCATCGGCGGGGACGAGGCCGCGCACGCGAGCGCCCGCCGGCTTCGGCGCGGCGATGCGGTCGTCCTCATCGACGGCAGCGGGCGCGAGGCGGTCGGGCGAGTCACCGGCCTCGCGGGAAAGGGGAGAGGCCTCGACGTCTCGGTCGAGTCGGTGACCGAGGCGATGCGAGACCCGGCGCCGGAGATCACGCTCGCCGTCGCCGCCGTGCGCGCCGAGCGGCTCGCGTGGGTCGCGGAGAAGGCGACGGAGCTCGGCGTCGCGCGTCTCGTCATCGTCGCGAGCGAGCGCACGCAGCGCTTCCGCGCCGGGGACGCCGTCGCGCGCCGGCTCGAGCGCGTCGTCCGCGAGGCGGCGAAGCAGTCCGAGCGCGCGCTCTGGCCCGCGATCGACGGCCCGATTCCACTCGTCGATTACCTGCGGCGGGAAGCCGCGCGCCACCGCTTCGTCCTCGACTCGCGCGGCGAGACGTTCCCGGCCGCGCTCGCGCCCGCGCCGGCGGCGCTCCTCGTCGGCCCGGAGGGCGGATGGTCGGAGGCCGATCTGGGCGCCGCGCTCTCCGCCGGCTGGATCGTCGCGTCGCTCGCGGCGGGCCTCCTGCGGGCGGAGACCGCCGCCGTCTCCGCGCTGGCGCTCGCGCGCGCGGCGCTCTCGCGCGGGTCCGACGATTCACGTTGACACGACCTTCCGGCGAGCGAATACTTCCGGTCGACGCGAGGAGGCGAGATGCCCTACGAGGACGTCCAAAAGGTCTGGATGAACGGCCGGCTCGTGGACTTCGCCGACGCGAAGATCCACGCCTTCTCCCACACGTTCCACTACGGCTCCGCGATGTTCGAGGGCGCCCGGCTCTACAAGACCCGTCAGGGATCGGCGGCCTTCCGCATCGACGACCACATCAAGCGCCTCTACGACTCCTGCAAGGTCTACCGGATGGAGGTTCCCTACAACCCGAAGGAGTTCCGCGACGCGATCTTCGACGTCATCCGCGCCAACGGGTTCGACGAGTGCTACATCCGTCCGGTCGTCTACCGCGGCGTGGGCCAGCTCGGCGTCAACCCGTTCCACAGCCCGGTCGAGGTCATGATCGCGGTGTGGAAGTGGGGGCGGTACCTCGGCGAGGAGGCCCTCGAGAACGGCGTGGACGTGTGCGTCTCCTCGTGGAACCGCATGGCCCCCAACACGTTCCCGGCGATGGCCAAGGCCACGGGCAACTACCTCAACTCCGCCCTGATCAAGATGGAGGCGGTCACCAACGGCTACACCGAGGGCATCGCGCTCGACGCCGCGGGCCGCGTCTCCGAGGGCAGCGGCGAGAACATCTTCATCGTGTACGGCGGGCGCATCCTGACGCCGCCGCTCGCCGGGACGATCCTCCCCGGGATCACCCGGGACTCGATCATGCGTCTCGCGCGCGACGCGGGCTACACGGTGGTCGAGCAGCAGGTCGCCCGCGAGATGCTCTATCTCGCGGACGAGATCTTCTTCACGGGCACCGCGGCCGAGATCACGCCGATCCGCTCGGTCGACCGCATCACGGTCGGAGCGGGCCGCCGCGGCCCCGTGACGGAGCGGATCCAGAAGGATTTCTTCGCCCTGATCCGGGGCGAGTCCGAGGACCGGTACGGATGGCTGATGCCGCTGCCGGTCGAGGCGGCGGTCCGATAGCTTTCAGCTTACAGCTAACAGCTTACAGCTCAGGACCTTAATCCGAGGCGCCACCGCGGCGAGCGCTGTGAGCCGTGAGCTGTGAGCCGTGAGCCGTTCGCTTTCCCCCGCCAACCGGCGTACTCTAACCACCAACCGAGGGACATAAGACCATGCATATCAACGATCTGCTGAAGATCGCGGTCGAGCGCAAGGCGTCCGACCTGCACCTGAAGGTTGGCGCGTTTCCGATCATCCGCGTCGACGGAACGCTCATCCCGCTGGCAGACATGCGGCGGCTGATGCAGGAAGACACGATCGCGATGGCGTTCTCGATCATGTCGGCCCGGCAGAAGGAAAAGTTCAAGAACAACTTCGAGATCGACATCGCGTACAACGTGCCGAACCTGGGCCGCTTCCGCTGCAACATCTTCCAGCAGCGGGGCACGGTCGGCCTGGTCCTGCGCGTCATCCCGGCCAAGATCCTGTCGATCAAGGAGCTGCTGCTGCCGCCCGTCCTCGAGAAGATCTGCCAGGAGCAGCGCGGCCTGGTCCTCTGCACGGGAACGACCGGCTCGGGCAAGTCGACCTCGCTCGCCGCGATGATCGACCACATCAACGCGACCCGCAACGAGCACGTCATGACGGTCGAGGACCCGATCGAGTTCCTCCACCGCGACAAGAAGTCGATCGTCAACCAGCGCGAGGTCGACGTCGACACGAAGGGCTTCTCCCTGGCGCTGCGCAGCGCCCTCCGCCAGGACCCGGACGTGATCCTGGTCGGTGAAATGCGCGACTACGAGACGATCGAGACCGCGCTGACCGCGGCCGAGACGGGCCACCTCGTGTTCTCGACGCTGCACACCCTGGACGCGACCGAGACGATCAACCGCATCATCGCGGTCTTCCCGCCGCACCAGCAGAAGCAGATCCGCCTCCAGCTCGGCGCGGTGCTCAAGGCCGTCATCTCGCTGCGCCTCATGCCGCGCGCCGACGGGCTCGGCCGCGTGCCCGCGGCGGAGGTGCTCATCCGGACGAACTACGTCCGCGAGTGCATCGAGAACAAGGAGAAGACCAAGTACATCAAGGACGCGATCCAGCAGGGCACGTCGCAGTACGGGATGCAGACGTTCGACCAGTCGCTCTACAGCCTGTACAAGTCGGGGCTGATCACGCTGGAGGAGGCGCTCAAGCGCGCGACGAACCCGAACGAGTTCAAGCTCAAGATCCAGGGCATCCAGTCGACCTCGGACGTGGCGCGGGAGGAGATGGACGCGGCCCTCGAGGCCCCGTCCGACTTCAACCCGATGCAGGAAGAGTCGCCCTTCGACTTCTCGAACCAGCTCCCCCCGGGGCGCAGCTAGGCTCGGGTCTCGACGGGTTTCCGGCGCGCGCCACCGCCCTCCGATCCCGGCTCCGCCGCTTCGGCGTCCGCCGCGCGCGAGAGAGCGCTGCGCCTCCTCACGATCCGGCCCCGCGGCGAGGCGGAGCTCGCCCGGGCTCTGCGGGATCGCGGCTTCTCGGACGAGGCCACGGCGGAGGCGGTCGCGGGGCTCATCGACGACGGCCTGCTCGACGACCTCGCGGCGGCGCGCTCCGTCGTGCGGGGACGCGGCGCCCGCTACGGGCGCTCCCGCGTCGAGCGGGAGCTCAAGGCGCGGGGCTTCGAGCGCGAGACGATCGCGCGGGCGTTCCTGGAGGAGGGTGCGGGAGAGCGGGAAGACGAGGCGCTGCGGCGCGCGTTTGGGAGGCTCTGGAAGGCGCGCGCGCACCTCGCGCCGCCGCTGCGGCGGCGCCGGGTCTTCGACGCGCTGACGCGGCGGGGTTTTTCGCCGGAAAGGATTTCTGACATCATCAAAGGCGGCCATGAAATCGACTGAGGTTCGCGAGCGATTCCTGAGGTATTTCGAGGAGCGGGGGCACCGCCGCGTCCCGTCGTCCTCGCTCATCCCGGCGGAGGACCCCACGCTCCTCTTCACCAACGCCGGCATGAACCAGTTCAAGGACGTCTTCACGGGCCGCGAGAAGCGCGCGTACAACCGCGCGACGACCGCGCAGAAGTGCGTCCGGGCCGGCGGCAAGCACAACGACCTCGACAACGTGGGCTACACCGGGCGCCACCACACGTTCTTCGAGATGCTGGGCAACTTCTCCTTCGGCGACTACTTCAAGGCGGACGCGATCGCGTTCGCCTGGGAGCTCGTGACGAATCGGGACTTCGGCTACGGCCTCGATCCCGAGCGTCTCTGGGCGACCGTCTACACCGACGACGACGACGCGTTCCGGCTCTGGGAGCGGCACCTGCCGAAGAGCCGGATCCTGCGCTTCGGCGAGAAGGAGAACTTCTGGGCGATGGGCGAGACCGGCCCGTGCGGGCCGTGCTCCGAGCTGCACTACTTCCGCGGCGCGGACCTCGCCGGCAACACGGCGGACCGCGTCAACGGACCCGGCGACGAGACGCTCGAGATCTGGAACCTCGTGTTCATGCAGTTCGAGCGCGACGCGTCGGGGACGATGACGCCGCTCCCCAGGCCGTCGGTCGACACGGGCGCGGGGCTCGAGCGGATCGGCGCCATCCTGCAGAACGTCAACAACAACTTCGACACGGACCTCTTCGCGCCGATCCTCCACGGGATCGAGGAGCTCTCGGGGCAGAAGTACCGGGGCGGGATGGCCCCGGAGGACGCGCCGTTCCGCGTCATCGCCGACCACGTCCGCGCCGCCGCGATGCTCATCGCCGACGGCGCGCTGCCCTCGAACGAGGGCCGCGGATACGTGCTGCGGCGGATCCTGCGCCGCGCGATGCGCTACGGGCACCGCCTGGGGCTGACGCGGCCGTTCCTCCACGAGCTCGCGCCCATCGTCATCCGGGGCTTCTCCGGCGTCTACTTCGAGCCCGCGGCGGTCGAGGGGGTGTCCCGGATGGTCGCGCAGGCGCTCGAGCCCGAGGAGGAGCGCTTCGGCCGGACCCTCTCGGAGGGCGCCGACCGCGTCGGCGAAGCCATCGAGCGGTTGCGCCGCGAGGGCGCGACGACGCTCTCGGGCGAGACGGTGTTCCGCTTCTACGACACCTACGGCATTCCGCTCGACGTGATCGAGGAGATCGCCGGCGACGAGGGCGTGGCCGTGGACCGTCACGCCTTCGACACGCTCCTCGAGCAGCAGCGGCTGCGGTCGCGATCGGCGTCGACGATGACGGTCGGGGACGAGGCCGAGTGGTACACCGGGCTGGCGCTGCCCGAGAAACACTCGGAGTTCCGCGGCTATCCGGAGCTCGACTTCTGCCACCTGACCGGGGCCCACGTCGTCGGCCTGCTGCGCGACGGCAAGCCGGTCCAGGAGCTCGCCGAGGGGGAGACCGGCTATGCGGTGGCGGATCGAACGGTCTTCTATCCCGAGGGCGGCGGCCAGGTCGCCGACGAGGGGACGTGGGTCTGGGCGGACGGCCGGGCCGAGGTCCAGGACGCGCAGAAGCCGATTCCGGGGGTCATCGCGCACAAGGTGACCGTGAGAAAGGGCGCGCTCCGCCTCGGCGAGACGATCGACATGAATGTGCCGGAGTGGACGCGCCGGAAGACGCAGGCGAACCACACCGGGACCCACCTCCTCCACGCCGCGCTGCGCAAGGTCCTCGGGCCGTCCGCGCGCCAGATGGGCTCGCTCGTGGCGCCGGACCGTCTCCGCTTCGACTACGCGGCGGACTCGCCGACGACGCCGGAGCAGATCCGCGAGATCGAGCGGCTCGTCAACGAGGAGGTCCTCCGCGACCTCGAGGTGACGAAGGAGGTCCTCCCGATGGAGGAGGCGCGCAAGCGCGGCGCCGACATGTTCTTCGGCGAGAAATACGGCGAGCGCGTCCGCGTCGTGGCCGTGCCGGGCTTCTCGACGGAGCTCTGCGGCGGCTGCCACGTCCCGCGGACCGGAGAAATCGGCGCGTTCAAGATCGTGTCGGACAAGGGACTGGCCGCCGGCGTCCGCCGCCTCGAGGCGGTGACCTCGCTCGGCGCCGTGGATCTGCTGTCGGAGGACGAGCGGATCCTGGGTGAGCTCTCGGGCGCGGCGCAGACTCCTCGGGAACAGCTCGCCGCGCGCTGGCTGGAGCGCGAGGATCGCGTGAAGACTCTGGAGCGCGAGGTCGCCTCGCTCAAGCTCAAGCTGGCCTCGGGCGACGGCGGGGGCCAGGGCGAGCGGATCGAGGTCGGCGGCGTGCCGATCGTCACGCGCGTGGTCGAGGGCCTCTCGATCCCGGAGCTGCGCAACCTCTCCGACACGCTGCGGGCGAAGGTCAAGAGCGGCGTCGTCGCGGTCGGCACCACGGGGGAGGGGAAGGCGTCGGTCATCATCGCCGTCACGGCCGACCTGACCAAGCGGCTCCCCGCGTCCCAGATCGCCTCGCGGGTGGGCAAGGCCCTCGCCGGAAGCGGCGGCGGCAAGCCCGACCTCGCGCAGGCCGGCGGCAAGAGCGCCGAGCTCCTCCCCGCCGGGCTGACGGCCGCGAGGGAGGCCGTGCGGGATTTGCTCTCGACCCCGGCCTGACAGGTCCGCGTTCGCGCGGGCTGCCGTCTACCGGGGAGCGAGGAGCGGCGGGCGCCGGAACCGGTGGACGAAGACGCTTCCCTGGAACAGGCACGTGTAGAGCGTCCGTCCCGATGCCGAGAGCGCGATGGAGGCCGGGAGATCCGAGAGCCCCGGTGACTCGAGCTCGCGCCAGGTTCGCCCGCCGTCGTCGCTGGCGAACACACCGCCGTAGGGAAAGTCGGAGGCGGGTCCGGACCCCGCCGCGCTCGCGAAGACCCTCGTGGGCGCCGAGACATCGAACTGGATCTGGATGACGTCGCGGCCGTCGAGAGTCTCGACCCAACTCAGGCCGCTGTTCTCGCTGCGGAAGATGCCTCCGCAAAGAATACCCAGCGCGTGCGGCACGGCCGCGCCCGCCAGCAACTCGAGCGGATTCGACGGGGAGACCGCGAGCGTGTTGACGTCGGAACAGTCCGGCAGCTCGCCGACCCGCGTCCACGTCGCTCCGTCGTCGGGCGTCCGGTAGATCCCGTCCCCGACCGCGAGGATCGACCCGTCCGGGGCGGGCGTGAAGGGGCGGGAGCCCAACGGGTTCGGGACCGACGACCAGGTCGCGCCTCCGTCGTACGTCCGAAAGAGCCGGTCCTCGCAACCGACGAGGGCGACGGCGCCCTCGCGGGCGAAGCCGACGGGTCCGCAGTAGACACCCGGATCGAGGGAGGATTGCCAGGAAAGCCCTCCGTCCGGCGATCGATCGACCATGGTCGTGCCCGCGGGAAAGCGATGGGTCGTCCGAAGCAGGGTCTGCGGATCCGCGGGATCGATCGCCAGCGAGCCGATCTCCTCTCCCGCCGGGATCTCGGCGAGCGCGGTCCAGGAAGCGGCCCCGTCGACGCTCTCGAAAAGGGCGCTCGCCTGCGAGGCGTCGGCGGCGACGGCGTAGAGTGTTCGATCGTCCGCGGGAGACGCCACGAAGAGCCGCAAGTAGGGATTCGGCAGGGGAGTCCTCGGAGACCAGAACGCGGGCGAAGGGCCGACTCTCGGCATTCCGAGCAGGAGAAGGCCCAGAAGGGCCGTCGCGTGCGTCACTGCAGAAGCTTACGGCCGAGCGGCGGAATTCATCGTGGCGTGTGTGCGCGCTCACAGAACCGCGCCCTAAGCCGCGCCGACAGAATCGTTTACCGGCATCCCGAGGTCTGCTAGAATTTCCTTCTCGAATCCATGAAATTGCGGGCCCTGGCCTTGCTCGGCATTCTGTGCGCCTTCGGGACGGCGGCCTCGGCGGAGGTCCGCGTGGTCGTGAAGGATGGCCGGCATTTCATCTACAACGACGGACCCGCCAACATCCGCGCGAGCGAGGAGTGGCTCGCCTCCCAGGTGGCGCGCGCGTCGTCGTACGACCGGCTGATCGAGGCCGCCGCGCTCGAGCACGACGTCGATCCGAAGCTCGTCAAGTCCGTGATGCTCGTCGAGTCCAACTTCAACCCCAACGCGGTGTCGAAGAAGGGCGCGCGCGGACTCATGCAGCTGATGCCGGAGACCGCGGTCGAGGTCGGCGTCCGCGACGTCCATGATCCGGCCCAGAACATCGCGGGCGGCGTGCGCTACCTGTCGCAGCTCCTGCTCAACTATCGGGGCGATCTCGCGAAGTCGCTCGCCGCGTACAACGCGGGCGAGGCGGCGGTGGACCGCTACGACGGAGTTCCCCCTTACGACGAGACCCAGCTCTACGTGCGCAAGACGCTGGCCGCCTACCGCGGCAAGTCGTTGCTGGGCGGAGGATTCGGCAAGTCGACCGAGGAGACCTACCGGGGGACTCCGGCGAAGAAAGGGAAGTCCGTTCAGTGGACGCGCGACGAGCGAACCAACCGAATCATCCTGACGACGAAGAGCAAGACGGCGGCGCGTCGGCTCGGCTGACGCGTCCCGGCGTGTCCCTGCCTTCCGGCGCCGCCGATCCCACACCCGTCGATCAGGGTCTGTTCCTGCTCCACCTGAACCGCGCCCGCCGGGGCGTGCGGGCGGGCAACTACGACGTGGCCTGGCGCGAGCTCGAGCAGGCGCGCGGGCTGCGGCCCCGCGACGAGGACGTCCTGTCGCTCGTCTCGGTCCTGGAATTCAAGCGCGGCAACTACACCGAGGCCGCGAAGGCCGCCGAGACGCTGGTCGAGGACAACCCCTCCTCGGAGATCCTCCGGGCGAACCTCGGGCTGATCCTCTTCAAGTCCGGGCGGCTGCCCGAGGCCGAGCGCGCGCTCCAGCAGGCGATCGACCTGCGTCCGGGCCACCTGCGCAGCCATCTCTACCTCGGCCTGCTGTACCAGATGCGCGGCAAGCTGGGTCTCGCCCTCGAGCATCTCCGCATCGCCGGCGCGCGCCGGCGGGTTCTCGAGATCGAGGAGGCGCTGCGCAAGTCGGCGCGGGAGGCGGTCTCGCGCGCCGCGGCGCTGTCCGACACGACGCCGACGTTCTCCTCGAGCACGGGCGGCGACACGACCAAGCCGACGCCGGAGACCAAGGAGAAGGACAAGACCAGGCCCGGATTCGAGCCGGCGTTCCCGGAGCTGGGCGAATCCACGGCGCCGCAACTGCCGGCCGCGACGACCAAGGAGGTTCGCCCGCTCTTCAAGGTCCGTCCGGAGGGCGGGCTCGAGATCGCCTCGCGCGGCGTCGTTTTCGTGCGCAAGGGCTGCGTGACCTGGTACAGCGGCAAGATGCGCTTCGCGCCGGAGTCCGGGTTCCAGGGGACCACGCTCGAGCGGATCCTGCGGGCCACGGGGACGGGCAGCCTCCTCGTCCACGACCCCGGACGCCGGGCCTACCGCCGCGAGCTCAACGGCCAGACCCTCTTCGTCGAGGGGAGCCGGCTCCTGGCGCTCGACCACGGGCTCACGTTCCGCCTCGAGGCGATCCACGACTTCCGGCGCAACCGGCGCGTCGACGTCCTGCGGGTGCAGGGCCGAGGCAGCCTCGTCTTCTCGGTCGGCGGGCCGGTCCTCTCGCACGAGGTCTCGTCCGAGTTCCCGCTGTCGATCTCCTCGCGCGACCTCGTGGCCTGGACCGGCGACCTCGTCGCCGCCGTGCTGGACGACCAGTACCTCGAGGAGGTCATGCAGCCGGACATCGCGAGCCCGCCGAAGATCCGCTTCGAGGGCGAGGGGACCGTGCTGACCGAGCCGCCCCGCCCGCGGCGCCGGGCCGCCGACCTGGACCGGCCGGTTGATCAGAGGAGGGGCTAGCCGGTCAGGCGCCGCCCCTCACGAACTCCCGCAGCCGCTTCTCCGCCTCGTCCAGGATCTCCCGCATCGTCGCGCCGTCCACGTGCTCGCAGTAGAGCCGCACCATCGGCTCCGTGCCCGAGAGCCGGTGGAGCAGCCAGCCCCGCTCGCCGAAGAGGTACTTCACGCCGTCGACGTCCTGGATGCCGGTGACCCGCTCGCCCGCGACGGCCTTCGGCGCGCGCGTGCGCACGCTCTCGACGTAGGCCCGGATCGTCTCGACCGGAAGGTAGACGTCGCGGCGCCCGTACTCGAAGCGGCCGAACTCGGCGGCGAGCGCGTCGAGGGCCTGCGCCAGGCTCCGTCCGGCGACCGCCAGGCTCTCGATCAGGAGCAGCGCCGAGAGGACGCCGTCGCGCTCCGGGAGGTGGAACGCGAAGGCGTAGCCGCCGCTCTCCTCGCCGCCGGCCGCGGCCTCGCCGCGGTTCATCAGCTCGGCCACGTACTTGAAGCCGATGCCGGTCTCGCGCAGCGGGACGCCGAGAGCGGCGGCGATGCGGTCGATCTGGAACGACGTCGAGAAGGTCTTGGCGATGCCTCCCGAGACGCCGCGGCGACGGAAGACGTGGAGGAGCAGCAGCGCGAGGACCTGGTGAGGCGAGACGAAGCGCCCCGAGGCGTCCAGGACGCCGAGGCGGTCGGCGTCGCCGTCCTGGGCGACGGCGAGGGAGAGCCTCTCCGTCTCGACGCGGCGGGCCGAGTCCTTCAAGTTCGCCGCGATGGGCTCGGGGTGAACGCCGCCGAAGAGCGGATCCCGGTTGGTCCGGAATCCCTCGACCCGCAGCGTTCCCCCCGCGAGGATCTCGGGCAGGAGCGCACCGGCGGCGCCGTGCATGGAGTCGGAGAGCACGGAGAGCGCGGAAGCGCGGATCGCGCGCAGATCCACGAGCGACGCGAGGTGGTCGCGGTACGGCGTTGCGAGGTCCGCGACCTCGACCGTCCCTGCGCGCGCAGACCGCAGGGGCGGTCGATCTCCTTCCGCCGACACCGCCGCGTAGGTCGCCGGCGGCGCGCTGCCGCCGAAGTGCGCCTTGATCTTGAAGCCGTTGTAGTGGCCGGGATTGTGGCTGGCGGTGATCGCGACGCCGCCCTTCAGACCGAGCCGCCGCACGTGAAACGAGATCGCGGGCGTGGGGATCGGACGGTCGGACAGCAGGACGTCGATGCCCGCGGCGGCGAACGTCTCCGCCGCGGCCTGCGCGAACTCCGGCGAGAAGAATCGGGGGTCGTGGCCGACGACGATCCGGCGCGCGTCGCCGGAAGCGTCGGCGTCGTTCGACGCGTACCAGCGCGCCGTGGCCGCCGCGATGCGGCGGATCTGCGCGAAGGTGCAGTCGTCGGCGATGACGCCGCGCCACCCGTCCGTCCCGAACGCGATGCTCAAGGAATCAGCGCGCGAGCGTTCCCGCGGAGATCCGGAAGGCGGCGAGGCGCGTCTCGTCGTAGCCCTGGCGCTCCAGGAACTCCGAGGCGCGCGCGTAGGAGAACCCGCGTTGGGAGAGGCCGTCGAAGAGCTCGCCGATCCGGGACGCGACCGGCTCGTCGCGGTCGCTGCCGAGGTGGAGGAGGACGATGCCCCCCGGCTCCGCGTGCTGAACCAGCCGGGCGAGGAGCCGGTCCGCCGGCTGGAAGCCCCGGGACCGGGGATCCGAGATCCAGTCCATGCCGTCGAGCCCGCCGCGTCCGCCCGTCCAGCCGACGTGCCAGTAGCCGGCCTCGGCGGCCCAGCGGCGGATCTCGGCGTTGTGCTCGCCGAAGGGTGCGCGCCAGAGCGGCGCCATGTTGCGGCCGGTGGCCTCCCGATACAGGCGGGCCGTCCTCGCGAGCTGGCCGTACACGTAGGCGCGATCCACGCCGACGCGAGTGGCCTGGCGTCCGTCCGCCGCGTACGTCGTGAGGTGCGGATGCGTGTCGGTGTGGTTGCCGACCTCGTGGCCGTCGGCCGCCACGCGCCGCGCGATGTCGGGGTAGCGGCGGATGAACTCTCCGGTCAGGAAGATCGTCGTGCGGATGCCTCGCGCGGCGAGCGCGTCGAGGATCTCCTTCGCGCCGTGGTCGGAGGAGCCCGCGTCGAAGGAGACGACGATCTCGCGCCGATCGGAGGGGCCGCGCGTCAGGTCCGGCGCGCCGGGTCCCGGCTGAACGTGGAGAGGCGGGCTCGGCGGCAGCACGCGCGGGATGGAGGCGGCCACCGCGGCCGCCGGGGAAACCGGGTTCGCGGGAGCCGATGGCGGTGCCGGAGGGACGAGCGGCCGCACGTCGGCGTGCTTCGGTTCGGGAGGCGCCGCGGGGGCCGCCGGCGGCATCGCGGCCGCGGTCAGCGAGAGCGGCATCGCCCCGACGCGGTACGGGCCCGGCTCGCGGATTCCCTCGAAACGGAAGCGGCCGCCGGACACCGGCGCGGCCGCGACGAATTTGTCGGCGGCGAACAGGAAGACCGCGCTGCCGTCGGACGCGGCTCCCTCGATGCGCCATCCGGCGGCGGACTCGGCCGTCGTCTCGACACGCGCCCACGGCGCCTCGCGGCGCGCGCGGGCCAGCGCGGAGGGAGCGTTGATGCGGTCCAGGTCGCGCACGGTCCGCAGCGCGAAGATGACGGGCGCGCAGGAGGCCAGCGCCACCAGGAACACCGCGGCGCGGGCGGGCACCGGGCGCATCAGGAGCCCGCGGATCTTCCGCCACGTGGCGTTGCGTCCGGCGTCGCGGGCGCAGCGGGTCGAGCAGTAGAGCCGTCCCCGCATGCGCACCTCGCACGTCCGGCAGAACGGCTTCTGGCAGAACTGGCAGCTCTTGTGCGCTTTCTTGCCCGAGTGCGTCGGACAGGGGACGTTCACCCGCCTATTATGAGGGACGACCGCTCAAATTTCGTATATTGGGCCTCGTGCGCCGCCTTCCGGATCCCGCCGACCGCCCGCCACCTCCCCACGCATGAGAATCAACCTTCCCAACGCGCTGACGCTGCTGCGCATCTTCCTGGTGCCGTTTCTGGTGGTCGTGCTGCTGACGAAATTCGACGGACGCGAGACGGTCGGCCTTCTGATCTTCCTGACGGCGGTCACGACCGACTTCCTCGACGGCTGGCTGGCGCGCCGCCGCGGCGAGATCACGACGCTCGGCACGCTGCTCGATCCGATCGCCGACAAGCTCCTGATCTCGGCGGCGTTCATCTCGCTCGTCGAGCTGGGCCTCGCTCCGGCGTGGATGGTCGTCGTCGTCATCGGCCGCGAGTTCGCGGTGTCGGGCCTGCGCTCGATCGCCGCGGAGCGCGGCATCGTGATCTCCGCGTCGAGCTGGGGGAAGGCGAAGATGGGCACCCAGATCGCCGCGGTGTCTCTCCTGATCCTGGCCCTGCGCCACGACGTGTTCTACGTGCCGGGACTGGTCGCGCTATGGCTGGTCGTGGTCGTCGCGCTCATCTCGGGGATCGAGTACTTCAGCCGCTTCCTTCGCCGGATCGACGCCACGAGCCCGATCCGGGCTTCGGACGTCAGTCCCGGCGGCGTAGAAGGAAGCGCCAGATCGGACGTCCCTCGCTGAGGTACTTGAGCTCGTAGTGCGTCGGCGCCGGCGCGGGCTGATCCTCCCACGCGAGCCGCTCGAGTGCCGGCACGGTCTCGACGAGCGAGCCCAGGCCCGAGCCGTAGTCCGGATGGTCGGTGGTGATGCGCAGGAGCCCGCCCGGCTCGAGGCGCGACGCCGCGAGCTCGAGGAAGACGCCGTCGAGGAGCCGCCGCTTCTTCTGCCGCTTCTTGGGCCAGGGGTCCGGGAAGTAGACGTGGAACGCGCGCACGGAGCCCGGCGCGAGCGCGGTCTCGACGAAGAGCCGCCCGTCCGCCCGCAGCACGCGCGCGTTCGGAAGTCCCGAGCGGAGGACGCGGTCGCGACAGATGCGGTAGTACGCGAGCGCGCGCTCGATGCCCAGGTAGTCGCGCTCCGGATGGGCGCGCGCGGACTCGAGCAGGAAGCGCGCCTTGCCGCTGCCGATCTCGATCTCGAGCGGCGCCGTCCGGCCGAAGAGCGCCGGCGCGTCGAGCAGACGGCCGAACCAGAGTTCCTCGTCCCGTGCGCCCGGGAACCGGCCCGCGGCCTCTTTCGTGCTACCCTGATTTCGCAAAAACCCGGATTTTCATGCCCACGATCGTCTTCGTCAACGAGGGAAAAGCGGGGACTGTCCCGGAGGGCACCACGGTCCTGCAGGCGGCGCTGGACCTGGGTGTGAAGATCAGCCACGTGTGCGGGGGCAACGGCACCTGCTCCACGTGCCGCGTGGAGGTCGTCGTCGACGGCCTCTCTCCGATCAATCCGCAGGAAGAGGCCTACACGATGGGGGACGGCAAGCGCCTCGGCTGCCAGGCCAGGGTGACGGGGAACTGTGCGGTGCGTGCGCTGATGATCCCCAAAGTGGAGTTGTACTGATCGGCTGCGCCGATCGGATACAACTCCCTCCCGAGCGCGGAGCGCGAGGGATCCCTTCCCCGAGCGTTAGAGCCGCCGGATCACGGCTCGCGTGAACTCCTTCGTCCCGACCGTTCCCCCGATGTCCGGCGTCTTGACGCCGTCGCGGAACGCCGCCAGCAGCGCGCGTTCGATCGCGTCGGCGGGCTCCGGCGCGCCGAGGTGGCGCAGCATCAGGATCGCCGACATGAGCATCGCGGTCGGATTCGCCTTGTCCTGTCCCGCGATGTCGGGCGCCGTGCCGTGCACCGCCTCGAAGATCGCGGCGTGCGTCCCGAGGTTCGCGCCGGGCACGAGTCCGAGCCCGCCGACCAGGCCGGCGGCGAGGTCGGAGACGATGTCGCCGTAGAGGTTCTCGAGCAGCAGGACGTCGAAGCTCTCGGGATTCATGACGAGCCTCATGCAGAGCGCGTCCACGATCCGGTCGTCCGCCGTGATGTCCGGGTACTCCTGGGCCACCTTCCGGAAACAGTCGAGGAAGAGTCCGTCCGACAGCTTCATGATGTTGGCCTTGTGGACCGCGGTGACCCGCTTCCGGCCGTGCTGGCGCGCGTAGTCGAACGCGAATCGGGCGATCCGCGTCGACGCCGCGGCGGTGATGATCTTGAGCGACTCGACGACGCCGGGAACCACCGTGTGCTCGAGCCCGCTGTAGAGGTCCTCCGTGTTCTCGCGCACGACGACGAGGTCCACGTTCGCGAAGCGGCTCTCGATCGCGGGGACGTTCTTGACCGGCCGCAGGTTGGCGTAGAGCTCGAGCGTCTGGCGGAGCCGCACGTTGACCGAGGCGAAGCCCTTGCCGACGGGCGTGCCGACGGGGCCCTTGAGGGCGACCCCGTTCTTCCGGATGGATTCGAGCGCGCGCGGCGGGAGCGGCTCGCCCTCGGTCTTCTCCGCCTCGCGGCCGACGACCACCTCCTCGAAGAGGACCGGCGCCTTCGCGGCGTGGAGGATCGCGACCGCGGCGTCGGAGACCTCGGGCCCGATGCCGTCGCCGCGGATGAGCGTGACCGGGCGAGGAGCGCTCATGCGTGCTCCCGCTTCTCGGCGTGCGGCGCGGGCGCCGGCTGAGGCGGGAGGACCATCCGCACCTTCTGGATCGCCGTCGGCGTGGCCTCCTCGATGACGAAGTCGGCGAAGCGGCCCTTCCAGCGCTCGCCCTTCCGCGGGATCCGGCCGAAGCGCAGGATCAGGTGCCCGGCGATGGTCTCCGCCTCGTCGCGCGGAAGGCTGAAGCCGAACTGCTCCTCGAGGTCGTCCAGCCGGTAGGTGCCCTCGAGGAGGTAGGTCCGCTCTCCCGCGAGCTCGAAGCCGGGCGCCTCCTCGTCGTACTCGTCCTGGATCTGGCCCAGCAGCTCCTCGATGACGTCCTCGATGGTCGCGAGGCCCGCCGTCCCGCCGTGCTCGTCGACGACGATGGCCATGTGCGTGTGGCGGCGCCGCATCTCGCGGAAGAGGTCCTCGGCCCGCTTGAACTCCGGGACGAGGAAGGGCGGGTCGCAGTGGCGGCCGAGCTCGAAGCTCTTCTCGTCGGCGTCGGTCAGGTCGAAGAGGTCCTTGGCGTTCAGGACGCCCACGACGTTGTCCAGCGTGCCGCGGTACACGGGCACTCGCGAGAACTTGTGCTCGCGCAGGACGAGCTGCACGTCGGAGAAGCTGGCGGTCTCCGGGAGGGCGACGACCTTGGTGCGCGGCACCATGATGTCGCGCACGGTCTTGTCGCCGAACTCGATGACCTTGTGCAGGAGACGCTTCTCCTCGCGGTGGATGACGCCCTCGTCGGCCCCCAGGTTGAACACGCTCTTGAGCTCCTCCTCGGTCAGGCCCTCCCGCCGCTCCGCGACGCCCAGCGCGCGCAGCGTCCGGTTCGTGAGCGCCACGCAGACGGCGGCCACCGGGGAGAGCACCTTCATCATCCAGGAGAGCGGCACGACCACGGCGCGGGCGACCGCGACCGGGGAGGCGGCGCCGATGGTCTTGGGCATCATCTCGGCGAAGATGAACAGCGTGATCGTGGAGAAAAGGACCGCCGCCACGATCCCGTATCGCGCGCCGAACCAGCGCTCGGCCAGCGTCGTGGCGGACGCCGAGGCCGCCGAGAGGAAGAGGTTCTGGCCGATGAGGATGACCGCGAGGAGCCTTGAGGTCTGGGAGCGGAGGATCCGGATCATCGCCCCTCGCCGGTCGCCGCGTTCGCGCATGGCCTGCAGGTCGATGCGGCCGAGCGAGACGAGCGCCGTCTCCGATCCGGCGAAGAAGCCGGACATCAGGAGCGACAACAGAAAGGCCAGGACGTAGAGCGTCGTTTGGGGATTCATAAGTCCTCTCGGAGTCGACGGGGAAGTCTACCGTCACCCGTCGACGGTCTATCGGGGGGCGGCCTCGAGACGGGAGAGCGCCCAGCGCGCCGCGTCCCGGAGGCCCGGCTCCGCGACGCGCGCGGCCTGCTCGAGGGCGCCGCGGCACGAGACGTCGCGGCAGGCCCCGGCGGACGCGGCGGCGTTGCGCTGCAGCCCGCGCCGGGCCGCGCGGTTGACCGCGGTCGTGCCGAAGCGGCGCCGCCACGCGCCCTTGCCCATGGAGAGGATCTCGGCGCGCGCCGGCACGCGCGGGCCCGCGCCGGGGAGCGACGCGAGCCTCCCGAGCCTTGCGTTGAAGGGGCACGCCTCCTGGCAGAGGTCGCAGCCGAAGACGTGCTCGCCGAGGGACTCCTTCCACGCATCCGGGATCGGCCCCCGGTGCTCGATCGTCCAATAGGAGAGGCAGCGTCCGGCGTCGAGCACGCCCGGCCCCACGAACGCCTGCGTCGGGCAGGCGTCGAGGCACCGCGTGCACGCGCCGCACTGCTCGGCGACGGGCTGATCCGGCGGCAGGTCGAGGTCGGTCACGATCTCGGCGAGGAGCAGGTAGGAGCCGTGGCGCGCGTCGAGCAGGCAGCCGTTCTTGCCAATCCAGCCGAGCCCCGCCGCCGCGGCGAAGGCGCGCTCCGCGAGGGGCGTCGAGTCGACGCACACGCGGTAGCTCCACTCTCCCGGGAGGCGCCGGCGCGCCGCCTCCGCCGCCGCGAGCGCGCGCTTGCGCAGCGTCTCGTGGTAATCGGCGCGGTCCGACACGTCGCCGTCTTCGGCGGCGCACAGGGAGTAGCGAGCGAACCGGGACCCGTCCTCGGCGACGCGCGCCTGCGCGGAATGCGGGAAGCTCAGGCAGACGACCGAGCGCGCCCCGGCGAGCAGGGACTCGGGCGATTCGCGGACGTCGAGCGTCTCCTCGAGGTAGCGCATCCCGGCGTGGCGGCCCTCCGCGATCCAGCCGCGGAAGCGGTCGAAGCGCGGCGGCGTCTCGGCGCGCGCGATGCCGAATCCCGCGAATCCCGCCGCGGCGGACTCCTCGCGCAACACGCGCGCGGCGACGAGGCGATCGGGCACGAGTTGTCTCACCGCGGGATGCTAGCATCCTCGCCCGAGGGCGATTGTCTGCCAACGACCGGTTCGCGTCGCGAGTCTTCCAGCTCGCCGTCATCGCCCTGCTGGGCTACGCGGTGCTGCGCATCTTCCGGCCGTTCTACGGGCCGATCATCTGGGCATTCCTGCTCGCGTTCCTGCTCTTCCCGCTGAACGTGCGGCTGCGCCGGCGGCTGCGGAACCGCCGCGGCCTCGCGGCGGCGATCCTGACCGTCGCCGTCGTCGTGGGGATCGCCGTTCCCGTGGTCGTTGGGAGCGCGGCCTTCGCCAAGCAGGCCGTCGAGCTGGCGCAGCGGCTCGGCGACTACGCGACGGCGCACCGGATCGAGGGCTTCGACGACGTCCTGAAGCTGCCGCTGATCGGCCGCGTGATGGGGTGGCTCGAGGCGCACACCTCGGTCACGCCGGATCAGGTCCAGGAGTGGATGGCGCAGGCCGCGCACAACGCGGTCGAGTTCCTGCTGGTCCGCGGACGCACGGTGCTCCTGGGCGCGCTGGCGCTGGTGGGCGATCTGGCGCTGATGCTGTTCGTGCTCTTCTTCTTCCTGCGCGACGGCGACGACATGGCGGCGCGCGCCAAGAGGCTCATCCCGCTCGAGCCGAAGCGCAAGGAGAGCCTCGACCGCCACCTCCAGGACGTCACGCACGCGGTCGTGTTCGGCACGGTCGTCACCGCGCTCGTGCAGGGCACGCTCGTCGGGCTCGCGTTCTGGATCACCGGCCTGAGGTCTCCGGTCGTGTTCGGCGTGCTCGCGACGGTGGCCTCGTTCATCCCGTTCGTCGGGACGGGGCTCGTCTGGGTCCCGGCCGCGATCGTCCTGTTCGCGAAGGGCATCGTCTGGAAGGGGATCTTCATGGCGCTCTGGGGCGCGCTCGTCGCCGGAACCGCCGACAACTTCCTCCGGCCGGTGCTGGTGTCGGGAAGGGCCGAGGTCGGGACCCTGACGGTGTTCTTCGGCGCGCTCGGAGGACTCGCGGCGTTCGGCTTCGCGGGCCTCTTCCTCGGGCCCGTGATCCTGGCGCTGGCGCTCGCGCTGATCCCGTTCGCGGAGGAGGAGCCTCCGGCGCGCTCCGGCGCTACTTCCTGACCCAGTCCGCGACGAAGATGTTGGTCTCGTGCGGCTTCTTGCCGTTGCGGTTGCTCGCGAACACGAGCCGCTTGCCGTCGCGGGTCAACATCGGGAAGCCGTCGAAGTCGGCGCTGTAGGTCACCCGGAGGAGGCCGGTCCCGTCCTCCCGGATCAGGTAGAGGTCGAAGTCGCGGCCCTGCGGGTCCGCCAGGTTCGACGAGAAGATGATCTCCCGGCCGCCGCCGGGCAGGACGCCGGGCAGGAAATAGGGGGCGAAGTTCGCCTTCCCGTTCGCGGTCACGGCGTGGTCGCCCGAGCCGTCGGCATTCATCACGCGGATCTCGAGCGCGCGGGGCGCGTACGTGCCGCGCGCGAGGTTCTCGCGATAGCGCGCCAGGTCCTCCGGCTTCTCCGGATGGTCCGCACGGTAGACGATCTTCTTCCCGTCGTCGGAGAAGAACGGGCCGCCGTCGTAGCCCGGCGCATGCGTCAGCCGCTTCACGTTCGACCCGTCCGCGTCCATCGTGTAGATCTCGAGGTCGCCGTCGCGCGCGGAGGTGAAGACGATCGTCTTCCCGTCCGGCGAGATCGTGGCCTCCGCGTCGTAGGCCGGGGACGCGAAGAGCGGGCGGATGTCGCTGCCGTCGGGCCGCGCGGTGTAGATGTCGTAATCGTCGAGCGCCCAGACGTAGCCGCGCGAGCGGTCGGGCTTCGGGGGGCAGTCGGGGCTCGCGCGAAAGGTGGATCCGTAGAGGATCCGGTCGCCCGAGGGGAAGAAGTACGAGCAGGTCGTCTTGCCCTGGCCGTTGGAGACGCGGCGCCGATCCGTGCCGTCGGCGTTCATCGTGAAGATCTGGTCGCAGGGCAGCTCGCCCGCGTCCGACTGGAAGATCAGCTTCCTGCCGTCGGCCGACCAGTACGCCTCCGCGTTCTGGCCGCCGAACGTGAGCTGCCGGACGTTCGCGAGAAAGGCCTCCTCCCCCGGCGCGAGAAGCGATCCGGGCGCCGCTCCCGGAGACGGAGACGGAGACGGAACGTTCTGCGAGGCGACTCCCGCGACGGAAACGATCAGGGCGACCACGGCCAGCTGTGCGTAGCGCATGCGGCCGCGCATCTTAGCAGGCCGCTCCTTTGCTATCCTCGACGACGTTGGCCGATGGCGACAGATCGTCCGGATGACTTGAAGCGGGTCCTCGCGGAGGAGATCCGCGCGGCCATCGCCGAGGCCTCGCCGGCCCCGGCTCCGGGGGCCCCGGATGCCGACTCGGGGACGGGCCGCGCGCGCGGCGCGCTGCGGCGGTCGGAGGAGGTCCTCACGCCCTCCGTCCCGGAGGACGCGCCCCTCTCCGCGGTCAAGCGACTCGCCATCCGCGCGGCCCGGTTCCTGTGGCGCAACCAGTCCTCGTTCAACGCGCTCTCGATCGCGGCCGGGTCCGAGCTCGCGGAGGAGGTCGACCGCCTGCGCGCGGAGACCTCGCGCTCGGTGGACGAGCTCTCGCGCCGCGCGGGAGTCCAGGAGTCGCGCCTGACCCTGATCGAGGCCGCTCCCCCCGCGGGGGGTCCGGCCCGGCCGTCGGCGACCGCGCTTGCCGGCCGCGCGGCTCCTGCGCGAAGCGCCGCCGACGGCGCGGCTCCTGCGCGGAGCGCCGCCGACGGCGCGGCTGCCGCGATCCCGCCCGGCGTCTACGCGCTCTTCGAGGAGCGTTTCCGCGGCGACCCGGCGAAGATCGCGGCGGATCAGGAGTTCTACCTGCCGTTCCTGAAGGACCTCCCGGGCCCCGTGCTCGACGTCGGCTGCGGGCGCGGCGAGTTCCTACGGTTGCTGAAGGCCGCCGCGATCCCCGCTCGCGGCGTCGAGTCCAACGAGGTGTCGGCCGCGGCCTGCCGCACCGCCGGCCTCGAGGTCGCGCACGGCGACGGGATCGCGGCGCTCGCCGGGATGCGGGCCGGAGAGCTGGGCGGCGTGGTCGCGTTCCAGGTCGTGGAGCACTGGCCGCCCGAGGAGATCTTCCGGTTCCTCCAGGAGGCGCGCCGCGCCGTCGCCCCCGGAGGCGTCCTGATCGCCGAGACGATCAACGCGGACTCGCTCTCCGCCCTGCGCGCGTTCTACCTCGACCCGACGCACGTGCGCCCCGTCCCGTCCGAGGCGCTGCGCTTCCTCGCCGAGGCCGCCGGCTTCACCGACACGCGCGTCGAGCTCCGCGCGCCCGTCCCGAGCGCGAACCGCCTCGAGGAGACGTCCCCGAACGAGCGCAAGCTCAACGCGCTCCTCTTCGGCCCGCAGGACTACGCGCTCATCGCGCGCGTGCCGATCTGAGCCGCGGCGGATACGGGTGCGGGTGCAGATTGTCTTGAGCGACACCGCCCCGCGCGTTCTCGTCCTCGCCGTGCAGACCCCGTTCGCCGACGGGGGAGCCGAGCGGCACGTCCGCCGACTCACCGAGGAGCTCCGGCGCCGCGGCGTCGAGGCGGATCTCGTCGCGATGCCGCTCGCCGAGCGCGACCGCTTCGACCTCGTCCGCTCGGCGGTGGCCTGGCGGAGCCTCGATCTCTCGGAGGTCGGCGGGCGGCCGGTGGACGCCGTCATCGCCACGCGATTCCCGAGCTATGCGATCCGGCATCCGAACAAGATCGTCTGGCTGATCCACCAGTACCGGCAGGCCTACGACCAGTTCGGGACCGCGTTCAGCGATCTGACCGCGTCCCCGGAGGACCGACGGACGCGCGAGGTCATCTTCGAGATCGACCGCATCGGGCTCACGCAGGCGCGCCGCGTGTTCGCCAACTCGCGGACCGTCGCCGCGCGCCTCCTCCGCTTCAACGGCATCCGCTCCGAGCCGCTCTACCATCCGCCGCCGCTCGAGGGGCGCTACCGCGGCGGACCGGCGGGCGACACCGTGCTCTGGGTCGGACGGCTCGACTCCTGGAAGCGTCCCGGCCTCCTGCTCGAGGCGCTCCCGCACGCCCCCGACGCGCGGGCGGTCTTCGTGGGACGCGGGCCGGAGCGGGAGCGGCTCGAGCGGCGCGCGCAGGAGCTGGGCATAGCGCCCCGCGTCCGCTGGATCGAGCGGGCCGGCGACGACGAGCTGCTGGCGCTCTACGCGCAGGCGCGTCTGGTGGCCGTCACGGCGTCGGGCGAGGACCTCGGCTACGTGCCGCTCGAGGCGTTCCTCTCGGGCAAGCCGGTCCTGACGACGGAGGACGCCGGCGGACCGCTCGAGTTCGTCCGCAACGGAGAGACGGGGATCGTCGTCGCGCCGCGTCCGGAGGCGCTGGGCGTCGCGCTGCGCCTGGCGTGGTCGCAGGGGGAGGCGCTCGCGGCGATGGGGGAGGCGGGACGGAAGGCGGCCGCGCGTCTCAACTGGGACGAGCCCGTGCGGAAGCTCCTCGGCGCGGCGGGGCTCGAAGGGTTCCTCGAGCGTCGATGAGCGAGTCTTCACGCACCGATCCCCTGCGGCGCATCGCGGCGGAGCGCGGCCGGCTCCTCGGGGAGCTCGGCGTGCGTCCCGAGGACGCGCGCTGGGCCAGGCTCGAGGCGGACGCGATCGCGGGGCTGGTGACGCCGGAGCTGCCGATCCGGATGCCGCGGGCGCTCGCCCGGTGGTGGCATCGGCTGCGCCGGGCCGGGCGCTAGCGGCTCGCTCTCCGGGCCTTCTCCGACCACAGGCGCGTGCGGTTGCGCCCCGCGTCCTTGGCCGCGTAGAGCGCCTTGTCCGCCCGGAAGAGCAGCTGGTGGCGGTCCTCGGCGGCGAGCGCGGTCGTGTCGGCGACTCCGGCCGAGACGGTGACGCGGAACGGCCGGCCCTCGCTCGCAAAGGCCTCCTTCTCGATCGCGCGCCGGACCCGGTCGGCCACCGCCAGGGCGGAGCGCGCCGACGTCTCCGGGAAGAGCACGGCGAACTCCTCGCCCCCGTTCCGGCAGGCCAGGTCGCTCGCGCGCACCGCGCCGCGCAGGATCTCGCCGAAGCGGCGGATCGCGAGGTCGCCGGCCGCGTGGCCCAGGGAGTCGTTGAGCCGCTTGAAGTGGTCGAGGTCGAAGCACGCCACGGCGAGCGACGCTCCGTAGCGCAGGTGCCGCGCCCACTCCTCGGCCAGGCGCGTCTCGAAGTAGCGCCGCGAGTAGAGGCCCGAGAGCTCGTCGGTGACGGCGATCTCCCAGTTGCGCGAGGCGTGCAGCGAGGAGGTCAGGGGCGCCAGCAGGGCCCGGATCTCGGCCTTGTGCGCCTCCTCGATGGGATACGGCGAGATGAGGAGCAGGTACGCGACGAGGACGTCGCCCGAGTAGAGCGGCAGGTGGAGCCGCTGCGTGGTCGGGGAGCCGGCCATCAGGTCGCGCGGGGTGAACGAGCGGTCCGTCTCCGTCGCGGCGAACTCGAGCAACGCGCGGGAGTCGATCTGGGCACCGAGGTGCGTGTTCGCCGGATCGCGCCGCGGGCGGCGGTCCTCGGCCGGCCCGCCCAGGACCCAGACCTCGTGGATGCGCTGAGACTGGTCGACGCGGTAGAGGTCGAACGCGGAGAGCGGCAGGATCTCGGAGGCCGCGCGGTAGGCGTGCTGGAGGATCTGCTGCGGGTCGGGGGACTCCGCCAGGAAATGTCCCTCGCGCTCGCGCGACTGCAGCCGGGCGGTCAGCTCGCGGACGCGGCGGTGCAGCCGCCAGGCGCGGACGCCCGCGGCGGTCGACACGGCGAGCAGGAGCAGGTCGACCCAGAGCGGCAGCACGATTCAGTGTAGCGGGAGGGAAGGCGCCAAAAAAGCGAGGCCCCCTCGCGGGGGCCTCGCGGTCAGTCGGGGAAAGAAGTTACTTGGGGGCCGGGGTGTTCGTCGCCGGCGCCGTCTCGGTGCCGGTCGTCGTCGCGGTGGAGGTGGAGGTGGTGCTCGTCTCGGTGCTCGTCGTCGCGGTGGAAGTCGCCGCGGACCCGGTCTCTTCGACGACGGCGGGGGCCTCGGTCTGGGTGGTGGTCTCGGTCGTGGTGGTTTCCTTCTTCTGGCAGCCCGTCGAGAGCGCCACGGCCGCCATGGCCGCGAAACCCAGGGTCAGGAACTTCTTCATAAACCTCATCTCCTTCTTTGTTGAAGCGCTGTCTCGGAGCGCGGAAGTCGAAACTCTATCGTAGGAAAATCGACGCGGAATCATATCCGAACCCGACCCCCTGTCAACCGAAAAGGCGCCGCTCGACTCGCGGTCATCGCGGAGGTAGCCTTGCGCGTCCGGGGCGCCACAGCGTCCCGGCGAACGCCAAAAACGGGGGTTACGGAGCAGGCCGATGTTCGAGAGTCTGGGCGATCGTCTCGCCGGCGTCTTCAAGGAATTGCGGGGCGAGGGGCACCTCACCGACTTCCACCTGGACTCCGCGTTCCGCCAGATCCGCCTCGCCCTGCTCGAGGCGGACGTCGCGCTCCCCGTGGTCCGGGACTTCACGGCGCGCGTCAAGGAGCGCGCCGTCGGCGCGAAGGTCACCCAGCAGCTCTCCCCGGCGCAGGAGGTCACGCGGATCGTCCGCGACGAGCTCATCGCGCTGCTCGGCGGCTCGACCGTGGAGCTCGCGCTGCAGAAGCGGCCGGCCGTGATCCTGCTCGCCGGACTCCAGGGTTCCGGCAAGACGACGTCCGCCGCGAAGCTCGCGCTGCACCTGAAGGGCCGCGGGCGGTATCCGATGGTCGTCGCGGCGGACCTGACCCGGCCCGCGGCGGTGCAGCAGCTCGTGACACTCGGCAAGCAGATCGGGATCCCCGTCTTCGAGCCCGGCAACCGCAAGGACCCCGTGGAGGTCGCACGCGAGGGCATTCGCGAGGCGCGCCAGACCGGACGCGACACCGTGATCGTCGACACGGCGGGCCGCCTCCACATCGACGAGGACCTGATGCGCGAAGTGGCGGCGGTCGCCGCCGCCGTCGAGCCGCAGGAGACGCTCTTCGTCGCCGACGCGATGACGGGCCAGGACGCCGTCCGCTCCGCGTCCGGCTTCGCCAACGCGCTCGCGCTCACGGGCGTGATCCTCACGAAGACCGACGGCGACGCGCGCGGCGGCGCGGCGCTCTCCGTCGTCTCGACGACCGGCAAGCCGATCAAGTTCGTCGGCGTCGGCGAGAAGCCAGAGGACTTCGAGCCGTTCCACCCGGACCGGATGGCGTCGCGCATCCTCGGGCTCGGCGACGTCCTGACGCTCATCGAGAAGGTCGAGGCGACGGTCGACGCGGAGGCCGCGCAGAAGCTCGCGCAGAAGAGCATGTCCGGAGAGTTCACGCTCGAGGACCTGCGCGACCAGCTCGCCTCGATGAAGAAGATGGGTCCGCTCGAGGGCCTCATCGACCTGCTGCCGAAGGGCGGAGCCTTCAAGGCGCTGCGGCAGCCCGAGACCGTGGACGAGAAGGCGCTGACCCGGGTGACCGCGATGATCGACTCGATGACGCCGGACGAGCGCCGGTACCCGCAGGTCTTGAACGGCAGCCGCAAGAAGCGCATCGCCGCCGGCTCGGGGACCTCGGTGGCGGAGCTCAACCGACTGCTCAAGCAGTACCAGCAGATGCGCCGGCTGATGCGGACCGCCCGGAAGGGCGGAATGCGGGGGCTGGACCTCTCCAAGATCGCCATGCCGGCCCCGAAGGGGTGAGAGGCAGCCGGCGACCTCTGGTGCTAGAATGCCCCGCTTTTGAACGAGCTGGAGAGGTACCGAGAATGCTGAAAATCCGTCTCTGCCGCACCGGGGCCCGCAACCGCCCCTACTACCGGATCGTGGTCTCCGACACCCGCCGCACGCCGCGGGCCGAGGTCCTCGAGGAGCTGGGCTCCTACGACCCGGTGGTGAACCCGCCGGTCCTCGCGTTCGACCGCGACCGCGCGAAGCACTGGATCGACAAGGGCGCCCTGGTGTCGCCGACGATCAAGTCGCTCCTCGAGCGGCCGCAGCCGGCCCCGGCGCCGGCCGCTTAGGGTCGCCGCCGATGAAGAAGCTCATCGAGACCGTCGTTCGCCGGCTCTGCGACCAGCCCGAGCAGGCCCGGGTCGTGGAGAGCTTCGAGGGCCGGACCGTGGTCTACGAGATCGACGTGCCGGCGTCGGATCGCGGCCGTCTCATCGGCCGCGAGGGACGCACGGTCCGCGCCCTGCGCGCCTTCGCGGCCGCGGCCGCGGCCGCTCGCGGCACGCGCCTCGTCATCCGCGTCCGCGACTAGTCATCGCGCCGCCGCGGCGGGACGCCGCCGGCCAGAGCCCATGGACAAGCCCGAGCTCCTCGTCGTCGCGCGGGTCCACCGTCCCCACGGATTGAAGGGCGAGGTGTCGGCGGAGGTCGTGACGGATTTCCCCGAACGCCTGCGTCCGGGACTCGAGCTGATCTGGCGGCGCGATGCGGAGACGCGCACTCTCGAGCTCGCGGCCGCGCGTCCGCACGGCGCCCGGGTGCTCCTGAGCTTCGAGGGCGTCGACGGTCCCGACGGCGCCCGCGCGCTCTCCGGGGGCGACCTCTGCGTCGCGGCCGGCGACGCCGTCCCCGCCCCCGAGGGCTTCTTCTACAGCCACGAGCTCCAGGGGTTCGCGTGCACGGATCGCGAGGGCCGCGCGCTCGGCACCGCGCAGGGGGTGGAGAAGACGCCGGCCGGACCGCTCCTCTCGATCACGCTCCCGTCCGGCAAGGAGGCGCTCGTCCCGTTCGTCGCGGATTACGTCGTGACGATCGACCGCGGCGCCGGTTCGATAGTCTTGGACCTCCCGGAGGGACTCCTCGAGCTCTGAGGCCGCATGCAGATCGAGATCCTCACGATCTTCCCGGAGTATTTCCGCTCGCCGCTCCACGAGAGCCTCCTGGGCAAGGCGGTCGCCGCGGGGCTCCTCGAGGTGACCGTCACCGACCTGCGCGGCTTCGCGCTCGACCGGCACCGCAAGGTCGACGACGAGCCCTTCGGCGGCGGCGCCGGCATGGTCATGACCGCGCCGGTCGTGTCGGCGGCGATCGAGGGCCGCCGCGACGCGGAGGGGCTGCCCCGGGCGTGGACGGTCCTCATGGGGCCGGAGGGCCGGCGCCTGGACCAGGCCGCGGCGGCCGCGCTCGCCGGGCGTCCGCGCCTCCTGCTGGTCTGCGGCCGCTACGAGGGGATCGACGAGCGGGTCCGCCAGCTCGGGCTCTACGACGAGGAGATCTCGCTGGGCGACTTCGTGCTGCCGGGGGGCGAGGCGGCGGCCCTGGCGCTGACCGAGGCCGTCTCGCGGCTCGTCCCGGGGGTCGTGGGAGCGCCCGAGTCGCTCGAGGCCGAGTCCTTCCAGGCCGACCGGCTGGACTATCCGCACTACACCCGGCCGCGCGAGTTCCGTGGGCTCGCGGCGCCCGAGGTCCTGCTCTCGGGAGACCACCGGAAGATCGAGCGGTGGCGGCGGGCCGCCGCGCTGGAGCGCACCCGGGAGCGCCGCCCGGACCTGCTCGAGCGCAGGCCCCCGGAGCCCGGCGAGGACGGCGGGGAGTGACGGGCGCAGACGCCGCCCTGTAGCGGCCGGAAGCGTCGTCCCCGGCCGATTTGCCCCGGGGTGCCCGGCTCGTTTAGAATGCGCCGTTTTTCGACTTTCTGGTACCCGCGGGCGACACGCCCGCCTGAATCCGAAGAGGTCCGGCCATGAGTGACATTCTGCTCGAAATCGAGAAGCCCGCCCTGAAGACCGACGTGCCGGCGTTCGCGCCCGGGGACACGGTCCGCGTGCACGTGAAGATCCGAGAGGGCGAGAAGGAGCGCATCCAGCTCTTCTCGGGGATCGTGATCTCCCGGCGGGGCGGCGGCATCCGCGAGACCTTCACCGTCCGAAAGATCTCGGGCGGCGTGGGCGTGGAGCGCATCTTCCCGCTCCACTCGCCGATCATCGAGCGCATCGAGGTGGAGCGGAAGGGCGCCGTCCGTCGCGCGAAGCTCTACTACCTCCGGGGCCGCAAGGGCAAGGCGGCCCGCATCGACGAGAAGCAGACCGATTAGCGGATCCGCGGTTCGCTCGCCCCGGACGTGAACCCTCATCCGCTGGCCGCTCTGTTCGCGGAGCTCGGCCGCCTGCGGGACCTGTCGCGGCTCGAGGCCGAGCTCACGCGCCGCGGCTACTTGCGGGTCGCGGGCGTGGACGAGGCCGGCCGCGGTTCGCTGGCCGGGCCCGTCGTCGCCGCGGCCGTCATCCTCCCGCGCGGCTGCGTCCTGCCGGGACTCGACGACTCGAAGAAGGTCGAGGCGCCCGTGCGCGAGCAGCTCGACCGCGAGATCCGCGGCCGCGCGATCGCGTGGGGCGTCGGCGTGGTCGAGGCGAACGCGATCGACACGGGCGACATCCTCCGCGCGAGCCTCGAGGCGATGCGCCGGGCGGTGACGTCGCTGCGTCCCGCGCCGGACGCGCTCCTCGTCGACGCAGTGCGCGTTCCCGGCGTCCGGCTGCCGCAGGTGTCGCTCGTCCACGGCGATGCGCTCTCCGGAGCGATCGCCGCCGCGTCCATCGTGGCCAAGGTTCACCGCGATCGCCTCCTCGACCGACTCTCGCAGCGGTACCCGGCCTACGGATTCGAGCAGCACAAGGGTTACGGGACGCCCGAGCACTGGGACGCGCTGCGGCGCTCCGGGCCCTGTCCCGAGCATCGTTTGACGTATCGCGGGGTCGTTCCGGAGGAGGGCGACGAGCCAATCGTCGGTCGGCCGGCGCGCCGTCCCGGTTAGAATTAGCTCGACCAGATGGCGGCCACCCGCGAACAAATTCTCCAATCCGCCGAGAAGCTTCTGTCCCGAGGCAAGCTCGACCAGGCGCTGAAGGAGTACCTGCGCGTCCTCGAGGACAACTCGAAGGACATCTCGACTTTGAACAAGGTCGGGGACCTCTACGTCCGGATGAACCGGCAGACCGAGTCGATTCCCTACTTTTCGCGCATCGCCGACCACTACGCCAAGGACGGCTTCTTCCTCAAGGCGATCGCGATCTACAAGAAGATCAACAAGATCGACCCGGCCCAGCTCGAGGTCTACGACAAGCTGGCCGAGCTGTACCACAAGCAGGGCCTGGTCCAGGACTCCCGGAGCCAGTACCAGGTCCTGGCCGATCACTACCAGAAGAACAACAAGATCAAGGACGCCATCGCGGTGTACAAGAAGATGGCGACCATCGACGCGACGGACCTCCGGATCCAGGCACGCCTGGCCGACCTCTACCGCGCGGCGAACCAGAAGGACGAGGCCGTCATGCAGTACGGCCTGATCGGCTCCATGCTCCTGAAGCGCGGCGCCCACGACGAGGCGGCGCAGGTCTTCCAGAAGGCCCTCGAGCTCTCGCCCGACGACGTCGAGACCCAGAAGAACCTGGTGCGCTCGCTGCTCGCGCAGAAGAACACCGACGCGGCGATGGCGGTGCTCCGCGCGGCGCCGCGCACCGCGGAGAGCCTCGCGCTGTTCGCCGAGGCCCAGCTCGAGATGGGGCAGCGCGCGGAGGCGGTGCGTACCGCGGAGCAGGCGCTCGCGCTGGACGCCGACGCGGAGGCGCCGCGGCTCTTCCTGAGCCGCCTCCGTATCCAGGAGCAGTCGCTCGACAAGGCGGTATCGTTCCTCGGGCCCCTCGTCGACAAGGCGATCGGGCGGCGGGAGTTCGCGCGCGCGGCCGAGTACCTGGAGCCGGTCCTCGCGATCGACGCCCACAACGGACCGGCGCTCGAGGCGATGGCGAAGGTCCACGAGGCCGAGGGGAACCGGCCCGCGCTCGCCAAGATGCACACGCTGCTCGGCGAGCTGGCCGAGAAACGCAGCGATCCCGCCACCGCCGCGGCGCACTACCGGCGCGCCCTGGAGGCCGATCCGTCCTTCTCCGCGGCGGCGACCCACCTGCAGCAGATCGGGCCGGCGCCCGAGGCGCCGCCGCCGGCCGCCGCGAAACCGGCGGCAGCCGCCGAGCCGGAGTACCAGGAGCTCGTCATCGACCTGGAGGACTCCGCCGCGGTGCACGCGCCCCAGCCCAAGGTCCCGACGATCGATTTCGAGGACGAGGCTCCGGCGAGCCCGGCCGCGGCGCCTCCGCCCGCGGCGGAGCCTCCCGCGCCTCCGGAGCCGCAGGTTCCCGCCGCGACGCCAGGCGCGGCGGGCGCCGCAGCGACCGCGGCCGCTCCCGACGAACAGCAGCTCGAGACCCTCATCGTCGAGGCCGAGGTCTTCGCGAAGTACGGGCTGACGGACAAGGCGATCGAGCGCCTCCTCTCCCTGACGCGCAAGCGCCCCGACCTGCTCAAGGCGCGCGAGCGCCTGATCGAGCTGCTCGCCGAATCCCACAACCCGGCGCTCGGCCGCGAGGCCGAGTCTCTCGCGGCCGCTTACTCGGATGCCGGACGCTCCGCCGACGCGCAGCGCGTGCTCGCGATGGCCGGCCTCGCGGCGAAGCCCGTCGCGTCCGCTGCGGCCGCCGACGTCTGGTTGGAATCGTCGGCGCCGCCCGCAATCGCGCCGGCTCCGCCCGCCCCGGGCGGGATGGAGGTCGAGTTCGAGGAGTTCGACGTCGGCCCCGCGGCGCCGCCCCCGGCCCCCGCCCCGCACGCGCCGCCGATGCTGCCGGAGGACTCGATCGAGTTCACCGAGACGGCCGACGAGCCCGCGCCGGCCTTCGAGAAGCTGACGACGCCGGAGCCCCAGCAGCCCGCGGAGAAGGAGTTCGTCTCCTTCGAGCAGCTCGGCAATCTCCTCGAGGACGAGATGCAGAAGGCGGGCGAGGAGACGCCGCCGACGGTGCCGGAGGCGCCCGAGGTCCCGGCCGTCGCCGAGGAGAACCTCTTCTCCGACGAGCAGAAGTTCTTCAACCTCGCGGAGGAGCTCGAGAAGGAGCTCTCCGACGAGATCCTGCCCGACGAGGCGGCGAGCATCTCCGGTCCGCAGGGCGAGGTCTCGCTCGAGGAGATCTTCCGCGAGTTCAAGAAGGGCGTCGAGCAGCAGCTCTCCGCCGAGGACTACGAGACCCACTACAACCTGGGCATCGCGTACAAGGAGATGGGTCTCGTCGACGAGGCGATCGGCGAGTTCCAGCTCGCGAGCAAGGACCTCGGGCGCGCGGTCGAATGCTGCAGCATGCTCGGGCACTGCTTCCTCGAGAAGGGCATGCCGCAGCTCGCGGTCAAGTGGTTCCGCAAGGGGCTCGAGACGCCCTCGATCACGCCCATCGAGACCGCGGGCATGCTTTACGACCTGGGGGCCGTCTACCAGGACACCGGCGACTGGGAGCTCGCGATCAAGACGTTCCAGGAGGTCTCCGCGCTCAACCGCAACTACCGCGACGTCGCGCGCCGCGTGAAGGATCTCGAGGCCGTCCGCAAGAACTCGTGAGCGCCGCCGGCTCCCCGCGACCGCCCGTCGCCCATCTCCCGTCGCCCGGCTCGCCCCTCCTCTCCGTCGAGAACCTGACGGTGGAGCTCCCCGCGGGCGGCGCGATGCGGCCGGCGCTCGATGGGGTGAGCTTCGCCCTCGAGGCGGGGGAGTCCGTGGCGCTCGTCGGCGAGAGCGGGTGCGGCAAGACGCAGCTCGCGCGGGCGATCCTCGGCCTCCCGCCCGAGTCCGCTCGGGTCTCGGGAGCCGTTCGATTCGGGGGCCGCGATCTCCTCGGGCTCTCGGACGCGGAGTGGCGCGCGGTCCGCGGCCGCGAGATCGGCCTGGTCTTCCAGGAGCCGGCCTCGGCGCTCGATCCGGTCCAGACCATCGGGGCGCAGCTCCTCGAGACGATCCGATTTCACTTCGACGTGCCGCGGGCGGAAGCCCGCCGGCTCGCGCTCGCCGCCCTGCACGACGTCGCGTTTCCCGACCCCGAGGGGGCGCTGTCCGAGTATCCCCACCGGCTCTCCGGCGGCCTGCGCCAGCGCGCCCTCCTCGCCCTCACGCTCGCGTGCGGACCGGCGCTCCTTCTCGCCGACGAGCCCACGGCGTCCCTCGACGCGACCGTGGCGGCCCAGGTGCTGGACCTGCTCGACCGGCTGCGGCGCGAGCGGCGCCTCACGCTGCTCCTCGTGACCCACGACCTCGGCCTCGTGGCCGCGCACTGCGACCGCGTGCTCGTGCTCTACGCCGGGAGGATCGTGGAGGAGGCGGACACCGAGGGACTCTTCCGCTCCCCGTCGCACCCCTACACGCGGGGCCTGCTGCGCTCGATGCCGCGCGTCGCAACGGCGGCGCGGGAGCGGGGCCGCCGCTACGAGGTCATTCCCGGTCAGGTCGCGGACCTCGCGTCGCGGGAGACGACGCGAGGGGGATGCGCGTTCGCCCCGCGCTGCCCCGAGCGCTTCGAGCCGTGCGACGCGCGCCGGCCGGACCTCTATCCGACCGTTGCCGGCCGCGCGCGCTGCTTCCTGTACGGCGGAACATGACGACCGAAGCCGGCGAGACCGCGGCCCCGCCCCTCCTCTCCGCGCGCGGCCTGACGAAGCGCTTCGCGGTCCGGCGCGGGCTCCTGGGCGGCGCGTCGCGCTTCCTGCCCGCGGTGCGGGGCGTGGACTTCGACGTGCGCGCCGCGGAGACGCTCGCTCTCGTGGGCGAGTCCGGGAGCGGCAAGACGACGGTGGGCCGCATGGTGGCGCGGCTCGTCGAGCCGGACTCGGGGTCGATCGTGTTCGAGGGAGAGGACTGGCTCGCGCTCCGGGGACGAGCGCTCCGGCGCCGGCGCCGAGACCTGCAGGTCGTGTTTCAGGACCCGCAGACCTCGCTCAATCCGCGCCTGCGCGCCGGCGACCAGGTCGCGGAGCCGCTGCGCGTGCAGCGGCTGGCGGGCCGCGGCGAGATCGCTTCCCGCGTGCGCGGGCTGTTCGAGGACGTGGGGCTCGCGCCGGAGATTCTGGAGCGGTTTCCGTCGGAGCTCTCGGGCGGCCAGCGCCAGCGCGTGGCGATCGCGCGCGCGCTCGCGACGCGGCCCCGGCTGCTCGTCTGCGACGAGCCGGTGTCCGCGCTCGACGTCTCGATCGCGGCGCAGATCGTGAACCTCCTCCTCGACCTCAAGGAGCGGGCCGGCCTCGCCTACCTGTTCATCGCGCACGACCTCGCGGTCGTGTCGCGCGTCGCCGATGCGATCGCGGTGATGTATCTCGGGCGCGTCGTCGAGCGGGGCCCGTGCGAGGCGGTGCTCGCCAGCCCGCTGCACCCGTACACCGTCGCGCTGCTCGCCGCGGTTCCGGATCCCGACCCGCGAGCGGCGCGGCCGCCGCATCGCCTCGCGGGCGAGCCTCCGTCCGCGATCGATCCGCCCGGCGGCTGCCCCTTTCACCCGCGCTGCCCGATCGCGCGGCCGCGGTGTCGAGAAGAGACTCCGTCGCTCGTCGAGAAGGTGACGGGCAGGTCCGTCGCTTGCTTTTACCCCGGCGAAATGCAGTGATATGAAGGATTAAGCGAAACATTCGGTTCCCGGATGCGTAGAGTGGGTGACAAAGGAGTTCTGGAATGAAGTGCTTGAGCCCCATCCGGAGAGGCCTCGCGATGGTCGCGGCCGCCCTCCTCATCGGAATTCCCGCCGCCCTTCCGGCGCAGCAGGCGAGCCCGCCTCCGCAGGCGACTCCGCCCCCGCAGGTGCAGGTGACGCCGCCTCCGGCGCAGCCGCCGCAGAACATCCAGTCCCAGCCGACCGGCGCGGTCGTCTCGGCGCGGGCGGGTCAGCGACAGGCGATGCAGCTGCCGGCGCCCCAGGCGGACGGCGTCCACCTGAGCCTCGACGAAGCGATCCGCGTGGCGCTCGCCAACAACCAGGACCTGAACGTCACGGTCAACACGGCGGAAGCGTCGCAGTTCTTCCTGTTCCAGCAGACCGGCATCTACGATCCGCTCGTGACCGGCAACGGCCTGCGCTCGCACACCGAGTTCCCGACGTCTTCCCAGCTGTCGGGCGGCACTGTCATCAAGACGGACACCTCGAGCGGGCAGGCCCAGGTCTCCCAGCTGACGCCGTGGGGCAGCATCTTCAGCCTCGGGTTCAGCGCCGATCGCACCAAGACGAACTCGAGCTTCCAGACGATCAACCCCGCGTACACGTCGGGCCTGGTGCTCGGGCTCTCGACGCCGCTGCTGCGCAACTTCGGAATCAGCGTCACGAACCTCAACATCAACCAGGCGCGCAACACCCGCGACGCGACGTACCAGACCTTCGTCCGCAGCGTGCAGACCACGATCGACACCGTCGAGCAGGCCTACTGGGACCTCGTCTTCGCGCGCCAGAACCTCCTCGTGAAGGTGGAGGCCCGCGGGATCGCGACCGAGCTCAACCGGATCACCAAGATCAAGATCGACGTCGGCTCGATGGCCCCGATCGACATCGTTCAGACCGAGGTGGGCATCGCGACCGCCGAGCAGGACGTCATCAACGCCGAGGCCTCGGTGGGCCTCGCGGGCGACCAGCTCCGCCGCGCGATGAACTTCGAGGCGACGAACGGCCAGACGCCCATCGTGCCCACCGACGAGCTCCACGCGCAGAAGGTGAGCTTCGACCTCCACCAGGGAGTCGACTCGGCGCTGGCGCACCGTCCCGAGATCGTCGCCCAGGGCTACACGGTGGCGAACAACGTCCTCTCCTACGAGTACTGGAAGAACCAGCTCCTGCCCCGGCTCGACCTCAACGCGCATTACGGCCACAACGGCGGCGCGACCGCGCTGCTCGACCCGAACACCGGCCAGGTCATCAACGTCACGGACCCCGGGCTCAACGGGGCCGTCGGCTCGATCTTCAACCGGCACTACCAGGACTGGAGCGTCGGCCTCGCGTTCTCGTACCCGATCCTCAACCGGGCGGCGCGGGGCGCGAAGGGCGTCGCCGAGTTCAACCTCGAGACCGAGCGCGCCCGTCAGACGACGCTCGAGCAGGACATCGTCCTGAACGTTCGCAACGCGCACCGCGCGATCGAGACCGCCGCGCGGCAGATCGACGCGGCCGCGAAGAGCCGCGAGCTCGCCGAGCGCAACCTCGACGCCGCGCGGAAGAAGTACGACAACGGGATGACGACCTCCTTCGAGGTGTCGCAGATCCAGAACCAGCTGTCGGAGGCGAAGTCGTCGGAGCTCCTGGCGCTGGCCGTGTACCGCAAGGCCGTGTCCGCGTACCACAGCGCGATCGCCGACATCCTGGACTGGAAGGGCGTGACGATCTCGGGAATCCCGGAGACCTCGCCGCCGGTGACGGACGGCAGCGTCGCCGCGGCGCGGCGGGCCCTCCTCGAGGGGACGACGCTCGGCGCTCCCTGAACGGACGTCGATGACGGAGGTCCTGGCGGACGTCCCGGCGCCTCCGGCGGCCCGTGACTCGGGACTGAAGCGGCTGATCGGGGTCTTCGTCTCTCCCGCGAAGACGTTCGCGTCGATCGCGGCGCGGCCGACGTGGCTCCTTCCCGTCGCGATCACGTCGGCGCTCTCGCTGCCGCTCTCGGAGCTCATCCTCTCGCGCATGAACTGGAGGGCTCTCGCCGCGCTGCGGCTCGAGAACCGGCATTTGAGCGAGGAGCAGATGGAGTCGGCCCTCGCCACGATACGAAAGATCGGCTGGATCTTCGGCGACGTCGCGGCAGTCGTGGTGCCGTTCCTCCTCGCGCTCGCGGTGGGAGCCGTTCTGTGGGGCGCGTGCCAGGCGTTCGGCTGGGAGGTGCGCTTCCGGCAGTCCCTCGGGGTCACGGCGCACGCCTTCTTCCCGTCGGTCCTCGCGCCGCTCGGCCTGCTCGCACTCCTCTGGAAGCGCGACACGATCGACCCCGAGACCGTCGGGGACGCGCTGCACACGAACCTGGGGTTCCTGGTCGACCCGCAGGCGGACAAGGTCCTGCACAGCCTGGCCGCGTCGGTGGACCTCTTCTCGTTCTGGAGCATGGCCCTGCTCGTCCTGGGCCTGTCCGCGGCCGCCGGCGCCTCGCGCAAGCGGATGGCCATCCTGGTCGTGTCCCTGTGGGCGCTCTACGTGCTGGGGAAGGCGGGATTCGCGGCCCTCAGGGCCTAGGGCGGGCGGCGGGCCCGGGACCGAAACCCGGCATGCGAGAATTCGTATACCCATGACAGAGGGAACGTCCGCCCCGATGCTGATCGACATCCGCGACATCACGAAGGTCTACGTGCTGGGCGAGGAGCGCGTGAACGCCCTGGCCGGGGTGTCCCTCGGCGTCGAGCGGGGCGAGTACGTCGCGATCATGGGCCCCTCGGGCTCCGGGAAGTCGACGCTGATGAACCTCGTCGGCTGCCTCGATACCCCGACGTCGGGCTCGTACATCCTGAACGGCAAGGAAGTCGCGCGGATGACCGACGACGAGCTCGCCGGGATCCGCAACCAGGAGATCGGCTTCGTGTTTCAGACCTTCAACCTGCTGCCGCGCACCTCCGCGCTGCAGCAGGTCGAGCTGCCCCTGGTGTACGGCGGCCTCTCGCGCAAGGAGAGGCGCGAGCGGGCGATCCAGGCCCTCACCGCCGTCGGGCTTCAGGACCGGATGAACCACCAGCCCAACGAGATGTCGGGCGGCCAGCGCCAGCGCGTCGCGATCGCGCGCGCGCTGATCAACGACCCGAGCATCCTGCTGGCGGACGAGCCGACCGGGAACCTCGATTCGCAGACCGGCTACGAGATCATGGCGCTCTTCGACGAGCTCAACGCCCGCGGCAACACGATCGTGCTGGTCACGCACGAGGAGGACATCGCCGCGCACGCCCGCCGGATCGTCCGGCTGCGCGACGGCAAGATCCTCCAGGATCTGCCGAACGACCGCTCCCGGGCCCGCCGCGAGGCGCCCGCCGCGAGCTAGCCGGCCGGCGGCGGAGCCCGGCCTCCGCTCTGCCGGGGCGCGTTCGCGCCCCACGATAGAATCCGCCCCTCCCATGGCGACGACGAGCTCGACGACGGGCAAGCTCCTGTTCAAACAGGTCGAGAAGGCGATCGAGGCCCTCGAGCGATCGAGCGACCCCTCGGCGACGATCATGCAGACGGCGTCGACCGTCATCGAGCAGTTCTCGGAGGTCCTCGGCGTGCGGGGCGGACGGCTCTACGAGCGCCGCGACGGAGGCTACGAGCTGGTGCGCACGTTCGGCGGGGTGCCGTCGGTCGCGCCGGGCCTCTTCATCCCCGACTCCTACCCGCCGGTCGAGCGCGTCGTCGACGAGGGCGTCACGGTCATGGACCTCGAGGCCCCCGGCGTCGACCCCGAGCTCGAGCGGCGGCTGGGCGCCGAGCGCTTCGCGGCGATCGCGGTGGGCGAGGACGAGTACATCCTCTCCTTCACCGTCGACCCGACGGTGCCCGAGGACGACCTCCTCGCGTCGCTCGGGATCATGCGCCTCGCGGTCGACCAGAAGCTGCGCGAGGGCCGCTACATCTCGGCGCTCCAGGAGGCGCGGCGGATCCAGATGTCGCTCCTGCCCAAGCGCGCGCTGCGCCGCGGCTCGATCGAGGTCGCCGGGTTCACCACGCCGGCGGAGCTCGTGGGCGGCGACTACTTCGACTTCATCCCGGTCTCCGACCGCATCCTCGGCCTCGCGATCGCCGACGCCTCCGGCCACGGCCTGCCCGCGGCGCTGCAGGTCCGCGACGTGTACACGGGCCTGCGGATGGCGGTCGAGCGCGACTTCAAGATCGTGCGCACGGTCGAGCGCCTGAACCGCATCATCCACGAGTCGCGCGTGACCACGCGCTTCGTGTCCCTCTTCTACGGCGAGGTGGAGGACGACGGCAGCCTCATGTACGTGAACGCCGGGCACCCGCACCCGCTGCACTTCCACGGCCGCAGCGTCACGCCGCTGATCCAGACGGGCCTCGTGCTCGGACCGACCTCCAACGCGACCTACACCCGCGGCTACCGGCGCCTCGAGCCGGGCGACGCGCTGCTCATGTACACCGACGGCATGGTCGAGGCGCACGACAAGGACGACGTCGAGTTCGGGGTCGGGCGGCTGACGCGCGCGTTCCTCGAGCTGCGCGACCAGCCCTGCGACGAGATCGCGCGCGCGCTCATCCGCCGCGTCGGCGAGTACGCCGGGGGAGGCGAGCCCGAGGACGACCGCACCGTCGTCGTGCTGAAGCGCCACCTCGTCTCCGCGCAGCCCCCGGAGGAGCGCCGGACGACGGCCGGAACGACGGTCCCGAAGCCGGCCTACTAGGCCCGCCGGCTCCGGAAGAACTCGGCCGTCGTCTTCAGGCCGTCCTCGAGCCGGGTCCACGCCGGCAGGTCGAAGTCGCGGCGCACCTTCGAGCCGTCGAGGACGCTGCGCTGCTGCTCCCCGGCGGGGGCCGGGACGTGCGGGGGAGTCTGCGTGTAGCCGTATTCCTTCGCGAGGAGCGCGAACAGCGCGTTGACCGAGGTCTCGATGCCGGTGCCGAGGTTCCAGACGCCGGTCTTCTCGCTCCGCGCGGCGCGGGCCGCCGCCTCGACGAGGTCGCCGACGTACACGTAGTCGCGGGTCTGCTCCCCGGCCCCGTTGATCTTCAGCGGTCGCGCGCCGAGCATCGCCTCCGAGAAGATCGCCACGACGCCGGCCTCGCCGGTCCCGTCCTGCCAGGGGCCGTAGACGTTGGCGTAGCGGAAGACCTGCGTCCGCAGCCCGTGCACGACCCGGTAATAGTGCATGTACTTCTCGATCGAGAGCTTGGCGCATCCGTACGGCGAGATCGGGTTCGTGGGATGCGTCTCGGGCGCCGGGCGGCCGCCCTCGGGCTCGCCGTAGATCGCGCCGCCCGTCGAGGAGAAGAGCACCTGCTTCGTGCCCGCCCGGCGCATCGCCTCGAAGATCTCGAGGCTGCCGATGATGTTCGCGCGCGCGTCCCCGATCGGGTCGGACACCGAGTGGCGGAGATCGATCTGCGCGGCGTGGTGCGAGATGAAGTCGATCCTCTCCTCGCGCAGGAGCGGCTCGAGGTCGGCGTCGGCGATGTCCGCGCGGACGAACCGCGCGCCCTCGGGCACGCGCTCCATCCGTCCCGAGGAGAGGTCGTCCACGATCACCACGCGATGACCGTCGGCGAGATGCCGCTTCGCCATGTGGGAGCCGATGAAGCCCGCGCCTCCGGTGACGAGGATGTTCATAGAATCCTTTCGTGGGATCGAGATCGCGACAGAGAGTCGGCATGATAGCGAAGAATCGTCCGGACGTGCGTCTCGCGTTCGACCCGCGCGCGCTCGGCCTGCGCGAGGAGCCGCGCGCGTTCTACCGGCGCGGCACGGTGTGGGTCGCGCGGCGCCTCGTGGGCGCGTGGCTCGCGCGGCGCTGGCGCGGGCGCTGGTACGGCGCGCGGATCGTCGAGACCGAGGCGTACCTCGGCGCGAAGGACCGCGCCGCGCACTCGTGGGGCGGCCGGCGCACGCCCCGCGTCGAGCCCATGTACGCGGACGGGGGACACCTCTACGTGTTCCTCGTCTACGGCATGCACTACTGCGCCAACGTCGTCACGCGGCGCGCCGGGGTGCCCGAGGCGGTGCTTCTGCGCGCGGCGGCGGGCCCGGACGGCGCTCCCGAGCGGCTCCTGTCCGGGCCGGGCAGGCTCTGCGCGGCGCTCGGGATCACGACGGCCGACAGCGGGGCGGACCTGCTCGGGCGGGGCGGCTGGCGGATCCTCCGGGAGCCGGCGGATCCGCGGCGGAGGCGCCTGGTCGTGTCGCCGCGGATCGGCGTGGACTACGCCGGGGACGCGGCGGCGTGGCCGCTGCGGTTCTACGAGGAGGGCTCGGGCGCGGTGTCCGTCCGGCCGCGGCTCAGTGCGGCAGCAGCGGCAGCTGGCCGGGGCCGGGCTCGGCGGTCGTGACGACGGCGTTCTTGCCGCCGCGCTTGGCGCGGTAGAGGGCCGCGTCGGCCTTCTCCACGAGGTCCATCTTCTCGGCGGCATCCTCGGGATAGGTCGCGACGCCGATCGACACCGTGGCGCGCAGCATCTGGCCGGAGTCCGGCATGCGGAAGAGCCGCTCGTCCACGCGGCGGCGGACGCGCTCGGCCACGAGGACGGCCTCGCCCGGGGGCGTCTCGGGGAGGACCACGGCGAACTCGTCGCCGCCGTAGCGGGCGAGCAGGTCCATGTCGCCGCGGACCTCGTTGCGGATCTCGGCCACGATGCCCTGGAGGATCGCGTCGCCGACGGGGTGGCCGAAGCGGTCGTTGATCGACTTGAAGTCGTCGATGTCCAGCATGAGCACGGTGAGCGGGCGGCCGAGGCGCTCGGCCCGCCCCAGCTCGCGCTGCAGGACCTCCTGGAAGTGGCGGTGGTTGTACGCGCCCGTCAGCGAGTCGCGGATCGACTGCTCGCGGGCCTCGTCGTAGGACCGCGCGCTCTCGATCGCGGTCACGGCCTGGTTCGCGAAGATCTCGAGCGAGCGGATGGTCTCGAGCGCCGGCGACTTGCCGTTCGACGGCTCCTCGACCGAGAGGCAGCCCAGGAGCCGGTCCTCGGAGTAGAGCGGGATCCAGAGCAGCTCGTCCGCACGCCATCCCTCGTCGCCCGCCGCGAGCACGCGGCCGACGCCCGAGATGCCGGGGGTCAGGGAGCGCTCGCGCACGTGGTAGGACTTGGAGACGCGGTAGCGGTCCGTCCAGTGCCGGGTGACCTCCTGCGCCGGGATGGTCTTGCCGAGCATCTTGGGCCAGCGCTCGCCGAGGCCGAAGTGCGCCCGCGGGGCGAAGACGTTCTCCTCGCGGTCGTAGAGCGACAGCAGCACCGCCCGGAATCCCAGGCTCTTGGCCACGGCCGAGACGATCGACTGGAAGAGGTCGTCGAGCGTGCGGTTGCGCTTGAGGTCGTTCGAGATCTCGAGGATCTGGTTGAGCGTCTCGGCGCGCTCCCGGTTGCGCTCCGAGAGCTCCTCGACCTGGGCCCGGATGCTGCGGTCCTGCAGCACCAGCGCGATGTGCTCGGCGATGGTCCGGAGCGAGGCCAGCGACTCGGGGGTGTGCAGCTCGGCCGATGCGCTCTCGACGATGAGGAGTCCGGAGTGCATCTCGAAGGTCGAGAGGCGCAGCCGGACCTGGTAGTGACCGTCCGACGTCAGGCCGAGATCGCGACGCGGGCCCGAGATCGTCTCCGCGGCGTCGGCGGCCGGGTCGACGGGCCGCTCGTCGAGGCGCTGGCGGCGCGCCCAGTCGAGGATCTCGCGGCGCGAGGCCGTCACGCGCGAGGAGCGGTGGACGGAGAAGGGCTCGTCCGGCCCGACGCCGACGCCGTCGAGCCACTCGATGATCGCCATCGCGCTCTCCGGCAGGAGTCGGCCGACGGCCGCAAACACGCGCTCGTAGCGGTCGACGCGGGCGCTGATCCCGAACGTGTTGGAGATGTCGCGCATGACGTCGAGCTCGCGGTTCTGGCGGGAGACCTCCTCCACGCGCCGCTCCATCGAGGAGAGGCTCCGCATGACGAAGGACGCCAGCACGACGGGGAAGAAGGCCAGGAGCATGCCGGCGATGCCGTACGGGCTGTAGATCAGGACCTCCAGGATGACGATCGGCGCCAGGAGGAGCAGCGCGACCAGCTGGAAGAGGGCGATCTGGAAGAGCCGTTCGCGCGGCGCGATCTCGCCGAGCTCGAGGTACGTGAACACCAGGATCGTGTTGACGAAGAAGAACACGAGCAGCGCGCCGGCGGCGAGCGCGGCCACGGTGACCCAGCCGATGCCGGCGGCGTGGAGCGCCCGGCAGAAGAGCGCCGCGGCGCCGTAGGAGAGGGCGAGCTGGGCGAGATCGAAGGCGTTGGAGAGCGTCAGGCGGCGCGACTTCGCGAGGATCTTGGCGATGGCGTCGGCCACCACGCAGACCAGGATCGCGGCGCCGGGGGAGTTGAGGACCAGGATGGCCGGGATCATCGCCGCCGCCTCGAGGCCGACGAAGTTTCCGGCGTAGCGCACGCGGAGGCGGAACGCGAGGACCGTCAGCGCCGTGAAGAAGGCGATCTCGGGCCAGCGGGCCCAGTCGATGTCGGTCGCGAGGGCGCCCATGAGGACCGCCGCCGCGGCGCACACCGCCGCCTGCAGGCCGCGGAAGGCCGACAGCCTGTAGGGCGTCTTCACGACCGCCGTCACGACTTTCCTTTCCACCGGATGACTCCGTCCTTCAGGAACTTCTGGAAGACCATGAGGACTTCGAGCTCCTTCATGGGCGAGATCTTCATGATGGATTTTACGTCCCACTGCCCGTTGATGCGCGACAGGACGAAGCCCTCGGCCGGCGTAAACGGCCGTTCCTGCAACTTTTGCAGGGAGATGGCGAGCTCCGGGATCTTCTCGCCCGAGACGCCGTCCGTCCCGAGGGCGGCCTTGATCTCCTTCTCGGCCTCGCGGAGCGAGTCCGCCGTGCGCCCGTCGTTGGGGTCCAGCTCGTAGGCCGCCTTGAACATGCGGTAGGCCGCCTGCGGGTCCTTCTTGAGCTGGGCGCTTCCCCGCTTCAGGAAGTGCTCGACCTCGGTTCCCGGCGCCGGGACCGGGGCCGCCGCCTCCCGGCGCGGCCGAGGCGCGAGGAGCCGCATGTGGCTGGTGCGCAGGCCCTCGGAGATCAGCTTGGAGACCGTGAACTCGGCGTTGTGCGTGTGCAGGGCGATCTCCTCGACCGTGCGCTGCCCGTCGATGTACGGGACGATCAGCTTCTCCCGGTCGTGGAGGGCCTCCATGTCGAGCGGCCGCACGATCTCGGGGACGACGCTCGAGTCCGGCACGCGCTGGCGGATGACCTGCCACTCGTCGTAGCGCCGCATGCCCTCCATGATGATTCCCGTGACGTCGAGCGACAGGGGCACCATCTTCTGGTCCGGCATCTGGCCGTCGAGGAACTCGAAGTCGCCCTCCGTCCAGAGGAACACGTCGTAGATCGACTCCTCGGCCTTCTTCTTCATGAGCCGGAGGAGGTCCGCCTCGGCGATCGCGTTGATCATCACGAGGATCTTGCCGAGGAGGATCTGGGACTCCTCCTGGACCTCCATGGCCATCTTGAGCTCCTCCTCGGTGATGAACCCGTGGGAGACGAGGAAGTGGCCGAGGTACTCGCGCTCGGAGGAGGAGGAGGTCGAGGCGATCCGACCATCCTGGAAATAGATTCTCTTCTCGACTCCGTGGCCGTCGATCAGGAGGGTGCCTGTCTTCAAGCCGAGCGAGAGCCACTGCAGCAGCTCCCCGAGCTGCATCGTCCTGAGGTTCCCGGTGATTCCCACCTATGGTTTCTCGAGGACGCTATTTTAGCGCAAAACGTTGGGAATCAGAAGTTTAGGGCAAGCTACTCCATGGGCGGGTTGTACGCCGGGACGCCCGTGACGGCCTCTCCGATGATCAACGTGTGGATGTCGTGCGTGCCCTCGTACGTGTAGACGCTCTCGATGTTGGCGAGGTGGCGGAAGACCGGGTACTCGTTGACGACGCCGTTCGCGCCGAGCGTCTCGCGGGCGAGCTTCGCGCACTCGCGCGCCACCCAGACGTTGTTGCGCTTGGCCATGGAGACGTGGTGCGGCTTCATGGTCTTGTCGTCCTTCATCCGCCCGAGCTTCCAGGCGAGCAGCTGCCCCTTGGTGATCTCGGTGATCATCCAGGCCAGCCGCTCCTGGACCAGCTGGTGCGCCGCGATCGGGCGATCCCGCCACTGCTTGCGGCTCTTCGAGTACTCGAGTGCGGCGTGGTAAGTCGCCATCGCGCTGCCGAGCGCGCCCCAGGCGATGCCGTAGCGGGCCTGGGTCAGGCAGGACAGCGGGCCCTTCAGTCCCTCCACGCCCGGGAGGATGTTCTCGGCCGGGATGCGGCAGTCCTCGAACGCGAGCTGCGAGGTGACCGAGGCGCGCAGCGACATCTTGCCCTTGTGCTCGAAGGTCGAGAAGCCCTTCGTGCCGCGCTCGACCAGGAACCCGCGCACGACGCCGTCGAGCTTGGCCCAGACGACGGCCACGTCGGCGATCGAGCCGCTCGTGATCCAGGCCTTCGCGCCGTTCAGGACGTAGGAGTCGCCGTCCTTCTTCGCGGTGGTCCGCATGCCGCCCGGGTTCGAGCCGAAGTCCGGCTCGGTGAGCCCGAAGCAGCCGAGCGCGTCGGCCTTCGCGAGCCTCGGGATCCACTTGTCCTTCTGCTCCTTCGAGCCGAAGGTGTAGATGGGGTACATCACGAGGCCGGACTGGACCGACACGAACGAGCGCAGGCCCGAGTCGCCTCGCTCGAGCTCCTGCATGATCAGCCCGTAGGAGATGTTGTCCAGGCCCGGCAGGCCGTACTCCGCGATGGTCGAGCCGAAGAGGTGCATCTGGGCCATCTCGGGCACGAGCTCCTTGGGGAACCGGCCCTCCCACGCGGCCTCCTCGATGATGGGGAGGACCTTGTCGTCGACCCACGAGCCCACCGTGTCCCGGACGAGGCGCTGCTCCTCGGTCAGCAGCGAGTCGAAGTCGAGGTAGTCCACAGAGTTGACGGCCAAGCGCGCCCCTCCTGCAAAGCCCGCAATCCTATCGCACGTCGCTTGCGCGGACGAAGCCACGGGTTACACTCGGGGAAAGCCCATGGGAGCCTTTCTCGGAGGGTCGGCCTACAACATGGTCCGCGACATCGCGGAGGGCTACATCATCGCGACCGAGCTGACCTTCAAGAAGTTCCGCACCGACGACTTCAACGCGTTCGGCCAGGAGGCGGACAAGCTCCTCCGGGAATTCCGGGGCACGGTGATCCCGTCGGGAGACGTCGAGGGCACCCAGAAGAAGCAGCGTCGGATGCAGCGCCTCCAGCAGGCGATCACGATCGCCAACGCCGCCCGCGCGAAGCAGCGCTGACCTTGAGCTCGCGCGCGCGGCGCGGCCGCGAGACGCTGCTGGCGGCGGCGTTCTTCCTGGGCGTCACCGTGCTGATGACGTGGCCGCAGGCGGCGCGGCTCGGCGACGGGGCGCGGGACCTCTGGGACGCCAAGCTCTCCGCGTGGATCCTGCACTGGGACTACGTGCAGACGCTGCGCGACCCGCTCCAGCTCTTCCAGGCGCCGATCCTCTACCCGGCCCGGTACGTGCTCGCGTTCTCCGAGAACATGTACGGCGCGGCGGTGTTCGGCTTCCCGCTGCTCGCCGCGGGCGCGCCGCCGATGGTCAACTACAACGTCAACCTCCTCCTCGCGATGTTCCTCTCGGGTCTCGCGGCGTGGGCGCTGGCGCGGGACTGGACCGGCGATCCGGCGGCGTCGCTCGCGGCGGGCGTGATCTACGCGTTCCTGCCCTACAAGCTCGCGCAGCTGCCGCACCTGCACATGGAGTGGGGAGCGTTCCTGTGCCTGGTCTTCCTGTTCCTGAGGCGGACCCTGGCGGACGGCCGCCCGCGGGACGCCGTCCTGCTGGCCGTCTGCTTCGCCTGGAACGTGGCGACGTGCCTCCAGTACGCGCTCTTCACCGGGTTTCTCATCGCCGTCGTCCTGATCCTGGAGGTCGTGTGGGGGCCTCCCGGCCGCTGGCGCCGCCTGGGGCTCTCCGTCGCGGCGATGGCCGCGGGCGGCGTCGCGAGCCTGCCGTTCGTGATCCCGTACCTCGAGGCGTCCGCGATCTACCGGATGCGCCGCTCGATCGGCGAGATGACGTTCTTCTCCGCGCAGCCGTGGTACTTCCTCTCGGCCGGCCCGCTCAACCGGCTCTACGGCGAGCTGACCGCTCGGTGGCGCGGACCGGAGGGCGACTTCTTCCCGGGCCTCGCCTCGCTCGGGCTGGCGGGATTCGCGATCGTGCGGCTCTGGAGGAGATCCCCGCCGCCGGCCCCGCCGGCGCCTCCGGTCTCCCGGGCCCGGCGGCGCGCGGCGCGCGCGCTCGACGTCGTCGGCCTGCTCCTCGCCGCCGCGGCGGTGTGGTCGGCGCTGACGCCGGACCTTCGGATCGGGCCGGTCGGAGTCGGCGACACCGGCCGCGTGATCGTGTGGCTGACGCTCGCGGTTCTCGCGCGTCTCGCGCTCGCGTTCCCCGCCCGGAGCCGATACCGGAGCCTCGGCGACTTCCTGCGGCGCCAGCCGCTCGACCGCGGCGCGCTCCTCCTGCTGCTGCTCGCCGCGACGGGGATCCTCGTGAGCCTCGGCGGCCACACGCCTTACTACCGCTTCCTCTTCCGCTCCTTCGGCTCGCTCTTCCGCGCGATCCGCGCGGTGGCCCGCGGCGTGGTGCTCTTCCAGGTCGCGCTCGCGATCCTCGCCGCGTGGGGCCTCTCGCTGTGGACGCGGAACCGTCCCACGCCGGCCCGCGCCCTCCGCGTCGCCCTCGTCCTCGCCGTCCTGCTCTTCGAGTACCGCGCGTTCCCGCTTCCGCTGTTCGAATACGACGGCTCGCCGCGTCCGGTGTACGAGTGGCTGCGGACCGCGGACTTCCCGGGCGCCGTGGTCGAGCTCCCGCTCGGGTATCCGCACGACTGCGAGTACACGCTGCGGCAGGCGGAGCACCGCCATCCTCTCGTCAACGGCCACTCGAGCTTCTCGCCGAAGGAGTACGAGGACCTGCGCGCCGCTCTCATGCGCAGGCCGATCGCCGAGTCCGTCTGGAAGACGTTCCCGAAGTTCGGGGCGAGCGTGCTCGTCTTCCATTCGCACCCCGCCGAGGCGGACGCGGGCGAGGCGCCGCGGTACCGGAACCTGTTGCGCCGGGGGCTCGAGGAGGGGCGGCTCGAGCTTCTCGGCTCCTTCGGCGGCGAGCGCGACCGCGCGTTCGCGTTCCGCCTCGCGTCGGCCCCGCCGGTGCCGGCGAGCCTGCCCGAGCCGGCGCTCGCTCGCTCGCGGCGGGACCTCGCGGCCTATCTCGCGATCTCGGACGCCGCGATCTCGCCGCCGGTCGGCGTGCTCCAGGTTCCCGCCGAGGGAGCGGCGGTCGCGGCGGGATCGTGGGGCTACGGATGGGCCCTGGACGACTCGGGGATCGCCGAGATCCGCATCGGGACCGAGCTCGGGCCGGCGGGCCTCGCGCAGCTCGGCGCGGTCTGGCCGGGGCTCGCCCAGGCGTTCCCCGACCTGACGGAGGCGGAGCACGGAGGCTTCGGTTTCGAGCTCCCGCGCGTCGCGCCGGGGCCGCACGATCTGACGGTCGCGCTCGTGGCCCGCGACGGCGGCATCACCGTGATCAGGCGCCCGATCGTGGTGACGGCGCCTGCGGCGGCGACGCCGGCTTCTCCCAGACGGAAAGGTCCTGGTAGCTGACGAACCCGGACGGCTCGTGCAGGCGCATGGCGAACCGCCGCCCCCACTGCGCGCGAAGGTACTCGGCGGAGTGGAAGGCGGCGCGCTCGTTGAAGGCGGCGCTGTCCCCGTTGACGCAGAGGAATCCCGTCTCGGCGAGCCGCGCCCGGTCGCGCGCGGTGATGCCGGGGAACTCGCCGGCGCGCGACGGCGCGATCGTCGTCGCGATCAGGAGGCCTCCCGGCCGCAGGATCCGCGCGAGCTCGTCGAGCCACGCGCGCTGCTCCCCTTCGGTGTAGTGCGTGAAAATCGAGATCGCGTAGACGACGTCGAACGCGGCTTGCGCGAAGTCGAGGGGCGGATCCGGCCGCATCGTCGCGAACCGGCCGGACTCCGGCAGCGCGCGCGAGGCCCAGTCCACGAGGTCGGCGTCGACGTCCACCCCATGGAGCTTCACGACGTCAGGGAGCCCCGCGACGTACCGCGCGAGGCGGCCGCACCCGCATCCGAAGTCGAGCCAGCCCGGATACGCGCGGCCGGGGACGCGCGTCTTCGCGAACGCGGCCTGGATCTGCCGGCTGCCCTGGACGCCGACCGACCGGAAGACGCGCCGCGAGAGCTGGCCGACGCGGGCGCGCAGGGCCGGCGGAGGGAGCGGTCCCCCGAACGCGCGCGGCGCTGCGAACGACGCGAGGTCCGCGGGCAGGTCGCGCAGCCGCTGGGGCGCGAGGACGGCGGCTCGCCGCAGCCACCGGCGGTAGCGCGTCGGGACGACGGCCCGGGCGAGGTCTCCGAGGGGCGGCATGCGCGCGATTCTAGGGCCCCGGCGCGATCCCGGCGGGCGGCGGAGGCCCCGGAACCCTTATAATCCCGCCCCTTTATGGCCACGACCTCCGACACGAGCTCCGACGGGACCTCTTTGTCCATCTCCATCGCGCAGATCGGCCGCGGGGCCGGAGCCTCGGCGACCGTCGAGGGCTGGCTGTACAACAAGCGCTCCTCCGGGAAGATCCAGTTCCTGATCGTCCGCGACGGCACCGGCTACCTCCAGGTCGTCGTGCCGAAGGCGGAGGTCGCCGAGGAGGTCTGGGAGACCGCCGCGCAGCTGACCCAGGAGAGCTCGCTCCGCGTGACCGGCCTCGTGCGCGAGGAGAAGCGGGCGCCCGGGGGCTTCGAGATGACGGCGTCGGCGGTGACGCTGCTGGGCGCGTCCCCGGAGTACCCGATCACGCCCAAGGAGCACGGGGTCGACTTCCTGATGAACCTGCGGCACCTCTGGATGCGCTCCTCCCAGCAGCACGCGGTGCTGAAGGTGCGCTCCGAGCTCGAGCAGGCCATCGCGGACTTCTTCTACGAGCGCGGGTTCGTGCGGATCGACTCGCCGATCCTGACGGGCTCCTCGGTCGAGGGCACCTCGACGCTCTTCGAGACTGACTACTTCGGCGACAAGGCGTACCTGTCCCAGTCCGGCCAGCTCTACCTCGAGCCGGCGGCCGCCGCGTTCGGCAAGGTCTACTGCTTCGGCCCGACGTTCCGCGCCGAGAAGTCGAAGACGCGCCGCCACCTGACCGAGTTCTGGATGGTCGAGCCCGAGGTCGCCTTCCTCGACTTCGAGGGTCTGTGCGAGCTCGCGGAGGACTTCGTCGTCGCCCTCGTCGGCCGCGCGCTGAACCGCTGCGTCGAGGAGCTCAAGCGCCTCGAGCGCGACGTGACGAAGCTCGAGGCGATCCAGAAGCCGTTCCCGCGCATCACCTATCGCGAGGGGATCGACTTCCTGCAGAAGAAGAACTTCGCGGTGACGTTCGGCGACGACCTCGGCGCCGACGAGGAGACCGCGCTCTGCGCCGACTCGACGCGGCCGTTGATCGTCTCCCGCTTCCCGACGGCCATCAAGTCGTTCTACATGCAGCCGGACCCGAAGGACCCGGAGGTCGTGCTGGGCCTCGACATGCTGGCGCCGGAGGGATACGGCGAGATCATCGGGGGTTCGCAGCGGATCCACGACCTCGCGCTGCTCGAGCGCCGACTCGAGGAGCACAAGCTGCCGCGCGAGGCCTACGAGTGGTACCTCGACGTACGCCGCTTCGGAACCTTCCCGCACTCCGGCTTCGGCATGGGTCTCGAGCGCGTCGTGGCGTGGATCTGCGGGATCCACCACCTCCGCGAGGCGATTCCCTACCCGAGAACGCTCAAGAGGATCTACCCGTGAGCGCTCCGCCGCCGAAGGCGCTGCCCTCCGTCGGCGTCGTCTCTCTCGGCTGTCCCAAGAACCTGGTCGACACCGAGGTGATGCTGGGACACCTGCAGCGGGCGGGCCACTCCATCGTGCCGGACGCGGACGCGCGGGTGGTCCTGGTCAACACCTGCGGCTTCATCGACCGCGCGAAGGAGGAGTCCGTCGAGACGATCCTCGAGCAGGTCGCGCGCAAGAAGCGCGGCGAGATCGACCGGCTCGTGGTCGCCGGCTGCATGGTGCAGAAGTACGGCCGCGAGCTCGCGGCGGAGATCCCCGAGGTCGACGCCTTCGTCGGCCTGGACGAGCTCGAGCTTGCGCCGGCGGCGGTGTCGCCCGTCGTCGGGCTGCCGACGATCCCGCGCTTCACCGACAAGCCGCTGGCGACGCGCCTGTATGACGACCTCGCGCCGCGCGTGCTGTCGCGGAGGCGCGGCTACGCGTACCTCAAGGTCGGCGAGGGCTGCGACAACCCGTGCACCTTCTGCACGATCCCGCAGATGCGCGGGCTCCAGCGCAGCCGCACCGTGGCCTCGCTCGTCGCCGAGGCGCACACTCTGGAGGCCCAGGGGATCCGGGAGCTCGTCCTCATCTCGCAGGACACGACTCGTTACGGCGAGGACCTGGGGCTCGGCCGGCGCGGGCTCACCGCGCTCGTCGAGGCGCTGCTCGCGGAGACGTCCTTTCCCTGGATCCGCTTCCTCTACGCCTATCCGAAGACGCTCGACGACTCCGTGCTCGCGCTCATGGCGCGAGAGCCTCGCTTCGTCCCGTACGTCGACATCCCGCTCCAGCACGTGTCCCGGCCGATTCTCTCGGCGATGCGGCGCGGCGGCGACGGAGCCTCCTATCTCGCGCTGGCCGCGCGGATGCGGGAGATCGTGCCCGACGTCGCGATCCGCACGACGTTCATCGTCGGCTTTCCGGGCGAGGGGGAGAAGGAGTTCGCCGAGCTCTGCGAGTGGGTCCGCCGCGCCGAGCTCGACAACGTCGGCGCGTTCACGTATTCGCCGGAGCCCGGCTCCGGCTCCGAGCCGCTCGGCGACCCGGTCCCCGCCGACGAGAAGGAGCGCCGCAAGGACTTCCTCCTCTCGCTCCAACAGCCCATCGCGCGGGGCAAGCTGCGCGCGCTGCGCGGCCGCACGGTCGAGGCGATCGTGGAGGGGCCGAGCGAGGAGACGGAATTCCTGGTGGAGGGCCGCCTCCGCTCCCAGGCGCCCGAGATCGACGGGCGCGTCCTGATCACGGACACCGCAGGGAGGACGCTGTTCCCGGGCGACCTGGTGCGCCTGAAGATCGAGAAGACGTTCGACTACGACGTCACGGGAGTCCTTCGGGCTGGCAGCTGAACGCTGACGGCTGACGGCTGGCGGCTCATGCAAGTCTTCCGCGACCCGCTCCGGGCCTCTTCCTCCGACCTGCCCCGCGGCGGCGTCGGGACCATCGGCAACTTCGACGGCGTGCACCGCGGCCACCGCCGGATCCTGGAGACGGTCGTCGCGCGCGCGCGAGAGATCGGCCGGCCGTCCTTCGCGATCACCTTCGAGCCGCACCCGATGGCGGTCCTCCGGCCGAACCATGCGCCGCGGCGGATCCAGACCCTGCGGCAGAAGGAGGAGGCGATCGCCGATCTCGGCGTCGAGTTCCTCCTCGTGATCCCGTTCACGCGAGACTTCTCGCTGACCGAGCCCGAGGAGTTCGTCCGGAGCCTCCTCAAAGACCGGCTCGGGGCGTCGGAGCTCTTCCTGGGCCGGCACTTCGCGTTCGGGCGGGGAAAGCGGGGCGACCTCGCGCTGCTGTCGCGGATGGGGGCGGAGTGCGGCTTCATCGCGTCGGCCGTGGAGGAGGTCGACTGGAACGGGTCGCCGATCTCCTCGTCCCGCATTCGCCGCGCGCTCGAGGCGGGCGCGGTCGGCGACGCCGCGGCCATGCTGGGACGGAGCTACGAGCTCGACGGGCTGGTCGCGCGGGGCGATCGATTGGGGCACCAGATCGGCGTGCCCACGATCAACCTGGAGCCCGAGAACGAGCTGGCGCCCGCCGAGGGCGTCTACGTCACCGAGATCGAGATCCGCTCCTTCGGGCGCCGGTTCCCGAGCGTCACGAACATCGGGCGGCGGCCCACGCTCTACGAGGACTACACGACGACGATCGAGACCTACGTGCTGGACTTCACCTCGGACGTCTACGGCGAGAAGGTACGGCTCTTCTTCCTCGAGCGCCTCCGCGAGGAGCGGAAGTTCCCGTCGATCCTGCACCTCAAGGAGCAGATCCAGCGCGACATCGCGCAGACGCGGGACTACTTCGCGAGGCGCTCGGAGGGATCGGACCTCCGAGGCCCGCTCTAGAACTGCACGGTCGCGCGCACCGCGAAGCGACGCGGCGGGATCACATGAGTGCCGCCGAAGACGGACAGGATGTTGTAGACCCCTTGCACGTCGGTCGCGTTGAGCACCGTGGCCTGGACGGTCAAGGGGATCTTGTAGCGCGAGAGGTCCGCCCCGACCGAGAAATCGACCGTCGTGCGCGCCTTGATCCGATTCGGATCCAGGTCGCCGCCGGTGTGGACCACGACGTAGGGAGCCGCGAACGCGTTGTCGGGATCCGCCAGGAGCTCTTCCGGGCTCGCGTCGGTGACGAGGCCCGAGTCGTAGCGGATGTTCGCGCCGAGCCAGACGCCGGTCTTGGCGACGTCATAGAAGACCCCGGATTGAATCTGGATCTTCTGGTCGTGGTCGATCAGGAAGGGGCCGCCCGTTATGGCGTCAATGGCCTCCTGGTCGAGAAAAAGCCCGCCCGCCGGTGGCGGGACGTAAATCGCGTGGACGTGTCCGGCCGAGACGAAGCCTCGGAAGCCTGAGGTAGAGGCCAGGTCGAGGCGCGCGTCCCATCCGCTGTACTTCCCGCTGTCGAAAGCCAGCGGGAAGACGACGCCGGTGTTCAGGAACTGGTCCTGGTCGCCGGCGAACTTCGTCCGGCGCTCCCAGTAATCGAAGTCGAAACGGAGCTTCGAGCCGAGCGCCTGCTGAATCCCGACGGTCCACGCGTCCTGGCGCTCGGATCGGACTGGCAACACGCCGCCGCCGAGCGGGCGAGAGTCCTTGACTGCCGGCGGCACGATCTGCGCGGCTTCCTCCGAAGACGACAGGAGAATGTTCTCGAACTCGGGCGTGAAGAGGACGCGGTTGTACGTAGCGCGGAGGACCGACTGCGTGGCAGGAACGAAGTAGGCGAGTCCCACGCGGGGCTCGAGCTGGACGTCTTTGACCGGCACGTTGTTGTTGTCGTAGCGGACGCCGACGTTGGCCGTGAAATTGTTCAGGCGAATCGTGTCCTGCGCGTAGGCCGCATAGTACTTGCCGGTCCGCCGGCCTTCGAACGTGAAGAGCGTGCCGCCGCGTGTCAGGTCGTAAGGCGCAAGATCCGGGTTGTAGTCCGGCGAAGCGGGGTCGTTGAATCCCGGATCCGTGATTCCGAAACGGAAGAGCTCTTTCATCGGATATTGCTTGTAGACGCCACCGACCTTGATCTCGTGGATCCCCGAGCTCCAGGTCAGCGCGGGCGTGACGCCGAAGTTGTCCAGGTACCGGCTCGAGGCGGAGACCATCGGCGTGTCCCCCGCGGAGGGCGTCAGCTCGAAACGCGAGAGGCGGCCGAACGTGGTCACATCCAGCGCCATCGAGGCGGACAAGACACGCTGCCATCCAAGGTTGTAGTTCTGGTCGACGGTCTGCACGGTCTTGTCCTGACCCGCGGCCTCCTGCGAGTACGCGTTCGGAACATCGCGGTCGGTACGGCCCAGCAGGGCGGAGAAGCGAAATGCGGTCGAGCGGTCCGGCGTCTGGGCGTCGAACCGGAGAAACGCGCGTTGCGTGTTCCCGGAATTGTGCAGATTGTCGGGATTGACGGGGTCCGTGAAGTAGTCGGAGCCCGACGCGTTGACCGAGCCGAACACGCCAAGCCGGTCTGTCCCGCCGCCCAGCGTGGCGCCCGCCTCGTAGGTGTCGAAGCGGGCGTAGCCGCCGTGAACGTCTCCCTTGAACGCCGACCCGAGCGCCGACCTCGTGACCATGTTGATGACGGCCCCGATCTTCTCGCCGTACTCGGCGGGAACGTTGCCGTAGATGACCTCGAGCGACTGGGCGATGCCGGGGTCGATCGAGTTGGAGAACGTCACGCCGGTCTGGTCGGAGATCGTCTGGCCGTCCACGACGTACTCGCTCTGGCTGTGCGCGCCCTGGAAGTGGAAACGACCGTTCTCGTCCTTGGAGAAGCCGGGGGTGGACGTCACGATCTCCTCCATCGCGCGCGATGCCGCGGCGGCGGGTGCGCGCTGGATGTAGGACTTGTCGATGTCGATGTGGGAGCTCGTGTTGTCGGTCTCGAGCTGCGCGGCCGTGGGCTCCGCGGTGACCTGCACGGACTCGGCCACGGACGGCAGCTCCAGCCGGATGGCTACCTCTTTCGGAAGCGACGTGCGCACGTCGACGTTCTCGTGGACGGCCCCAAAGCCCTGCACCTCGACATGCAGCTCGTAGGGGTTGTAAGGCACCGCGAAGAACTGGAATGTTCCATCGGCCGCCGTGATCGTGTCGGACTTGAATCCGGAGATGTCGTTGCGGAGCTGGACCGGCACGCCGCCCATCGGCTTTCCGTCCGGCCCTGCGATCGTGCCGCGAACGGTGCCCGCGCTGGCGGCCGCGAGCACTATCGGAGCGGACAGAATCACGAACAACGCGAAGCACGCGCCGAGCAAGCGCCCGACGCAAAGACGGCTCGTCGCCATGAGATCCCTCCTCGGCAAGTGCGCGACGGCACTCCGGATCACGAGCCGGAGAGCCGGGACGCGCGTTGGAAGTCGGAGCTAGAGGAGGGAGGGGGGAGGACCGCGGGAGGGAACGGAAAAAAGCGCGAGGACACGGGCATCGGCGAAAGCGGGTGTGGCGAGCGGTCGTCCCGCGTCGGGCCGCGGGGCGGGGACGGATCCGGGCGGCGGCCCGAAGTGGCGATTCCAGTGGCAAGACCAGCAGACGTCGCGCTCCACGATACGGGACACCGCATGGAGGGAGAGCTCGCCGGAGAGCTGGCACCGGGCCGCGAGCTGCGGCGCCGAACAGCGCGCGCCGCTCGCGTCTTCCAGGATCGGGTGGTGGTGTGCGGTCGTCGCACCGGCGAGCGACGTCGCGAGAAGGAGGAGCGCGAGGAGGCGCCGGCGCCGGGTCATGGTCTCGATGGGACTACTTCGCGAGGCGCTCGGGCGCGGCGTAGGCCGGCGCGGCCGCCTTCCTCCGCAGGAGGACGCGCACTCCCGCCAACACGAGGAGCGTGACGCCGAACGTCGCGACGATCGTCGCGCCCGTCGGAAGGTCCATCACGAAGGAGAGGGCCACGCCGCCGGCGGACACCAGCGCCCCCATCGTCCAGCCGATCGCGAGGCGGGGCCCCAGGCGCTCGGCGAAGAGCATCGCGGTGACCGAGGGCACGATGAGAAAGCAAAACACGAGGAGCACGCCCGCGATCGCGACGGACGAGGTCACGACGAAGCCGAACGACATGTAGAACAGGAAGTCCCAGAACCGGATGTTCAGACCCTGTCTCTCCGCCTCGTGCTCGTTCATCGAGATGAGCAGGAAGCGCCGGCGGAAGACGAAGTGGAAGAGGCCGACGAGCGCGTAGAGGATCGCCGTCTTCGCGAGCTCCTTCCAGGACACCGAGAGGATGTTGCCGACGAGCATCTCCTTGAGGTGCTCGGTCTCCTGCGTCGCCTTCGACATGACGAGGATCGCGACGGCCGCCGAGACCGCGTACACGATGCCGATGATGGCCTCCTGCGGGATGCGCGTCTTCCGGTGCACGCGCGAGACGGCGAAGATCGCGGCGCCCAGGAACGTGAACCCGAGCGAGAAGAGGTACGCCGCGCCGGAGTGCAGGTCGTAGCCCGCGAGGTAGGCGACGGTCGTCCCGAGGGCGGCGATCTGCGCGAGCGAGAGGTCCACGAAGATCACCCCCCGCTCCACGACGTGGACGCCGAGGTAGGCGTGGATCCCCGTCAGGATGAGGCTCGCCACGAAGGCCGGCAGGAGAAGCTGAACGATCGTCATCGGGCAATTCCTTTCACTTGGCGGTTCCCGCCCCGGCCGCCTTCACGAAGGCGTCGATGTCGTAGTCGAAGAGGGCGAAGTAGTCCGTGATCTGGGAGACGCCGCCGACCGACGGGTAGAACATCACGACGGCGGCGCCCGTCTGCGCGCCGATCGCGTCCGGCGTCTTCCGGTCGAAGTACGGCTCGACGAGGATGACCTTGATCTTTTCGTTCTTGATCAGGTTGACGATCTCGAGCGTGTGCGTCGGCGAGGGCGGGATGCCCGGCTTGGGCTCGATGTGTCCGGCGATGTTGAGCTGGTAGCGCTTCGCGAAGTTGGGCCAGGAGTCGTGGAACGTCACGATCCTGGTGTTCGCGTAGGGCGCCATCTTTCCCGCCCACTCCTTCTCCTTGTCGGTGAGCTTCGCCTCGAAGGCGGCGAGGTTCTTCGCGTAGTCGGCCTTGCCCGAGGGATCCAGCTCGGACAGCTTGGCCGCGATCGCGCGGGCGATCACGCGGCCGTTCTCCGGGTCGGTCCAGTAGTGGGGATTGCCGTACGGGTGCACGTCGCCCATCGCGCGTGTGACCTGCGTCGTCGGCCGGTTGAGGATGTCGCAGCCGATCGAGGCGTCGAGGTAGCCGGGCGAGCCCGGTCGGATCTTGTCGTTGCGGCTCTGGTCGATGAGCGGCGGGAGGTAGCCGATCTCGAGCTCGAGGCCGGCGACGATCAGGAGGTCCGCGTCGGAGAGCTTCAGCACGAACGAGGGCTTGGCGTCCACGAAGTGCGGGTCCTGGTAGCCCTTCGCGAGGGCGAAGGTGTCGACCCGATTCCCCCCGATGCTCTGCGCGATCGAGGCGAAGTCCTGAAGGGACGAGACCACCTTGACCTTCGCGATTGCGGGGGCCGCGGCGAGGAGCGCCGCGGTCACGATCCCGAGAAGTCGTTTCATCGGCAAATCCTTTCGAATCTCAGAACGGATGGGCGCCGTGGGCGCCGATCGCGAATTGCAGCTGGAAGAGCGCCTCGGTCGCCGTCACGTTGGTGCCGCCGTAGACGCGGCGCCGCAGCTCCGTGCGGACCTGGGAGAACTCGCTCGGGTTGAAGGTCAGCGTCACGGCCTGTCCCTTGTCGCGCAGGCGCGTGTCGTCGGCGTGGTCCGACGCCTCGACGCGCGCGCCGACCCACCAGCGCTTGGCGAACTGGTACTCGGCCGACGCGAACCAGCCGTAGCCTCTCTGGTCGCCGGCGGGCTCCCGCCGGTCGCTGTGGATGTATTCGCCGCGGAGGATGAAGGCGTGGTAGTTGCCGGTCATGAGCGGCTTCCAGCGCAGCGTCAGGTCCGCGCCCGCGAGCGTGGTCCACTGGACGTCGTCCTTGACGGACGCGGGGTTCGGGCCGGCGCCGTAGGAGGCGCCGAGGTCCACGTTCACGGCCTCGGAGAGGTCCTTGAAGATCCGGTAGTGGCCGTTGTACGAGAGGTTGCCGCGGCTCGGCGCGTCGAAGAGGTTGTCGGCGTTGCCGTCGAACACCTGCAGCGTCACCTCCGAGAACGTGTCGCCGGGCAGCGGAAGGAGCCGCGCGACCGAGACGCCGGTGCCCTTCCAGCCCTCCTCGCCGCCCAGCAGGTTCACGATCGGGAGCGGCGAGTCGGGCCACGGCAGGACGTGGAGGTGGAGCGTGTTGATCTTGCCGAACGAGACGCGCATGCGTCCGACCTTCGCGAGCAGCTTCCACGGAAGCGAGGTCAGCGTGAGGAAGCCCTCCTCGACCTCGACGCCCTCCTCGCTGAAGGAGAGGAAGAAGTCGGCGCGGCCGTAGGGATCCACGATGGCCTGCAGCGCGACCTCGGACTCGCGCAGGCTCGCGGCGGGCAGGTTCTCGACGGGGTTGTGCCCGGCCACGCCCAGGAAGTTTCCGATGACCGAGATGCTCGGGTTGAAGTAGTTGGAGGCCTGGCTCTGCCCGGAGGAGCCGGGCGGCGGCGCGGGATAGACCGGCGGCGGCGGGGCCGCAGGCGGCGCCTCGATGGGGGCCGGGGTCGGCGACGGCGGCGGAGCGGCATCGGCCGGCGTCGGCGAGGGGGCGGGCTCCTGCGCGAGCGCGACGTCCGGCGAGAACGCGCCCGGCGCGGCCAGAAGCCACGGAATCAGGACCAGAAAATGTGTTCGTTTCAACGTCGATCTCCTTCGAATCGCCCGGCTTCGTCCGGGAGCGCGCCGGAAAGGGCGCGGCCCGCGAATCTACGAGCGGTCGAAGGGCGGGGAGCGGCCGGGCAGATCCGACGCGGCGAGACGCCCGTGGGAGGTCGGATCGGCGGGCGGGGGAGCCGGGGTCCAGGCGGAGCCGGAGAGGAGCAGACCCGACAGGGCCGAGGCGAGGGCCAGGCCGTGGTTGAGGCAGGCCATGCACCCGTGGCTCGACTCGGGGACGAGGGACTTCGCGAAGGCGGCCGACGGAGCGCCGAGGGGCTCTCCCGGCTCGGGGTGGAGGCCGAAGGACGCGCCGATCGCGATGAACGCGGCCGCGAAGAGGGCCAACCTCGCGAAGGGGGCGGTCCGGATACGGCGCAGCATTAGACCCTAAAGCTCTCGATGCCGGCATTCTATTCCGCTTTCCCAAGCGTCGTCGGACGACTGCGTAGAATGCCCGCGTGAAATCGGGACACGGGGCCGCCGAGGCCGCCGCCACCTCCGGGCCCTCCGCGACGGCCGCCCTGCGGCGGCGGATGTACTGGCTCCTCGGGCTGACCTTCGTCCACGTCTTCGGCGAAGGCGGCCTCGCGCTCTACGAGGCGGTTCGGACCGGGAGTCTCGCGCTGCTCGCCTTCGGGCTCGAGAGCGTGATCGAGGGCGGCGCGGCGTTCCTGGCGGTCGCGCACCTGCGGCATCTCGCGGACGAGGAGGAGGACCACGCGCGCCGCGACCAGCTGCTCGCGCGCTGGATCGGCGTCTCGTTCCTGCTGCTCGCGACCTACACGGCGGCGCGCGGCGTCTACGAGATCGTGGCCGGCTCGCGCGTCACGCCGAGCGTCATCGGGTTGCTGCTGACGATCTTCGCGACGTTCGGCATGCCGGTCGTCGGGTACTTCAAGTGGAAGACGAGCAACAACCTCGGCAGCAAGGGACTCGCCGCCGAGGCGAAGGAGTCGATCGCGTGCTCGATCGACTCCGCGCTGACGCTTCTCGCGATGATCGCCGGCCTGCTCCGCGCGCCGGGATGGGTGGATCCGGCGCTCTCGCTCCTGATGGTGCCGTGGTTCCTCCGCGAGGGCCTCGCCCACGTTCGCGGACGCGTGCACGCGCACGTGCATTGATCACAGCGGTTCCCGACCCCTTCGTGTAGGATGGGGCGCCGGTCCGGGCTGAATCCGACGGCCCGGTTCCTGCATACTTCACCGGGAAGGAGAGTTTTGTTCATGGGGAATAACCCGAATGTCGCCCAGGTCTCCGACGCCAGCTTCGACGGAGACATCCTGAAGAGTCCGGTGCCGGTTCTCGTGGATTTCTGGGCGCCCTGGTGCGGCCCGTGCCGCTCGGTGGCGCCGATCGTGGAGGACCTGGCGAACCAGTACGCGGGCAAGCTGAAGGTCGCGAAGATCAACGTCGACGAGTCCACCGACGTCGCGACGCGCTACCAGATCACGTCGATCCCGACGTTCATCCTGTTCAAGAACGGCCAGGTCGCCGACCGCGCGCTCGGCGCTCTGCCGCGGAGCGAATTCGTCAAGCTCATCGACCGGAATCTCTGATCCGAACGGCTGGCACGAGACGGAGCCCGGCCCCGCGCCGGGCTTCGGCGTTTCTGCCGTGCTGCCCGGCCTCTTCGTTCGTCTCCATCCGCGCTTTCGATCGCGTGTAACCTTTACCTCCGGGGCCCCGTTCTGGGGGAGGGCCTTGCGGAAGATTTCCCGTGTCCTTTCCGTTGGACAGAGCGTGATGAAGAAGCTGATCTGGGCAGGAATTGTCCTCGCCCTGGGCGTCGGTGCGGTGTTCGTGCTGGGCGGCCGCGGCCGCACGGAGCCGAAGTACCGCACCGCGAAGGTCGACACCGGCAACGTCACGCAGGCCGTGACGGCGACGGGGACCCTCTCCGCGGTCACGACGGTCAAGGTGGGCAGCGTGGTGTCCGGCAACGTCGCGGCGCTGCACGCCGACTTCAACAAGACCGTCAAGAAGGGCGAGCTCCTCGCCGAGCTCGACCCCGTGCCGTTCCAGGAGAAGGTCGACCAGCTCAAGGCGGCGCTCGAGAAGGCGAAGGTCGACGAGCGCAACTCGGAGATCTCGCTGAGGCGGCAGAAGGCGCTCTGGGACCAGAAGCTGGCCGCGCAGGCGGACCTCGACCAGGCGCAGGCGAACTTCGACTCGGCCAAGGCGGCCGTGGACGTCGCGCAGGCCTCGCTCGCTCAGTCGCAGACCGATCTGCGCAACAGCAAGATCATCGCGCCGATCGACGGCGTCGTCGTGGATCGCGAGTACGACGTCGGGCAGCCCGTGGCGGCGTCGTTCCAGGCGCCCACGATCTTCACGATCGCGCAGGACCTGACCAAGATGCAGGTCTCGGCCGACGTGTCGGAATCCGACATCGGCCTCTGCAAGGTCGGCCAGCCCGTGAAGTTCAACGTCGACGCGTACCCGGACCAGACCTTCCGCGGAAAGATCTCGCAGATCCGGTTGAACGCGACGGTCAACCAGAACGTCGTGACGTATCCCGTCATCATCGAGGTCGCCAACGAGGACCTCGCGCTGCGGCCCAGCATGACGGCGAACGTCACGATCGACGTCGCGACCGTCAAGGACGTCGTTCGCGTGCCCAACGCGGCGTTGCGGTTCCGGCCCGAGAACGCCGCGGCGAGCGCCCCGACGCCTTCGCCGGAGGAGCGGGCGGCGCGAACCGGGGGCGGTCCCGGGAATCAGAGCGCGGCGCGCCAGTTCGGGCAGAGCGCGGGAGCCGGAGGCGGGAAGGGCAAGAAGGTCGCGAACCAGCAGACGGTCTACACGATCGCGGCCAACGGAATCGGCGAGCCCAGGCCGGTCTCGATCAAGACCGGGATCTCGGACGGGCGCTTCACGCAGGTGGCCTCGGGCGAGCTCAAGGACGGGGAGACGGTCGTCGTGGGCCTCGCGACGGCGAAGGCCGATGCGGCCGCCCGGCCGGGCGGCGCGCCGGGCGGAGGCCGGAGGCCGTTCTGAGCGGCGAGGTCATCCGCATCGAGGACCTGGTCCGCGTCTACCAGATGGGCGAGGTCCAGGTCCGCGCGCTCGACGGCGTCACGCTCTCGATCCACCCCGGCGAGTTCGTGGCGGTGATGGGTCCGTCGGGATCGGGGAAGAGCACGTTCATGAACATCGTCGGCTGCCTCGACCGGCCGACGTCGGGTCGCTACTTCCTCGACGGGGTGGACGTCTCCGGCCTGGACCGCGACGCGCGCGCCGAGATTCGCAACGGCAAGATCGGGTTCGTGTTCCAGTCGTTCAACCTGTTGTCGCGGACGTCCGCGATCGAGAACGTGGAGCTGCCGCTCATCTACTCCGCGTCCAGCATCTCCTCGAAGGAGCGCGAGGATCGCGCGCGCCGGTGCCTCGAGATCGTGGGACTGGCGGGCCGCGAGGACCACCACCCGAGCCAGCTGTCGGGCGGCCAGCAGCAGCGCGTCGCGATCGCGCGCGCTCTCATCAACGATCCCAAGCTCATCCTGGCCGACGAGCCGACCGGCAACCTCGACACGAAGACCTCGGAGGAGGTCATGGCGGTGTTCCAGCGGCTCAACGACGACGGCAAGACCGTGGTGCTGATCACCCACGAGCCCGACATCGCCGAGCACGCCAAGCGCGCGGTGGTGTTCCGCGACGGCCTCATCGTCGACGACCGGGCGGTCGCCGCGCAGCGGCGGGCGGGATAAGGACGGGAGTATTCATGTTCAAGTTCCTCACCATCCTCAAGGTCGGACTCAAGGCGATCGCGCGCAACAAGCTGCGCTCGACGCTGACGGCGCTCGGCATCATCATCGGCGTCGCGTGCGTGATCGCGATGATCGCGGTCGGGCAGGGGTCCCAGGCCAGCATCCAGGCGCAGATCTCCTCGCTCGGGACCAACTTCCTCATGATCTTCCCGGGCGTCGCGACGCAGTCGGGCGCACGCATCTTCACGGGCCAGTCCACGATCACCGACGACGACGTCGACGCGGTCCGCGCCGAGTGTCCGTCCGTCGCGTACGTCACGCCGGTGTCCCGCTCCGGCGCGCAGGTCGTCAACGGCAGCCTGAATTGGGGCACGTCGATCCAGGGCGTCGGCGTCGAGTGGCCCTTCGTGCGCTCGTGGAACGTCGACAAGGGCGCCTACTTCTCCGACTCCGACGTGCGGGCCGCCTCGAAGGTCTGCATCCTCGGGTCGACCGTCGCCAACGCGCTCTTCGAGGGGCAGGACCCGATC
>DASXAG010000024.1:0-29557 GCA_036406835.1 Thermoanaerobaculia bacterium | reverse complement strand
TGCATCACCCCTACGAATCCTTCACGCCCGTGCTCGATCTGCTGCGCGCCGCCGCTCACGACCCGAACGTCTTGGCCATCAAGATGACGCTCTACCGCGCCGGGTCGGACGCCGAAGCGGTGAAGGCGCTCGTGCGGGCGGCGGAGAACGGCAAGCAAGTCGCGGTCTCGGTCGAGCTCAAGGCGCGCTTCGACGAGGAGAACAACATCCAGTGGGCCCGATCGCTCGAGCGGGCCGGCGTCCACGTCGCGTACGGCGTCGAGGGCCTCAAGACCCACGCCAAGATCGCCCTCGTCGTCCGTCGCGAGGGAACGGCGATGCGCCGGTACGTTCACCTCGGGACCGGCAACTACAACTCCCAGACGGCCAAGGTCTACACGGACGTCGGCCTCTTCACGGCGCGCGCCGACTTCGGGCACGACGCCACCGAGCTCTTCAACTTCCTGACGGGCTTCTCGAAGAAGACCAAGTATCGCCGCCTCGGCGTCGCGCCGTTCTCGCTGCACGAGAAGGTCGTGGCGCTGATCGACCGCGAGGCCGACAAGGCTCGCGAGGGCAGGCCCGCCGCGATCGTCGCCAAGTTGAACGCGCTCGTCGACCCGACGGTCATCCGCGCGCTCTACCGCGCCTCCCAGGCGGGCGTCGCCATCCAGCTCTCGGTGCGCGGCATCTGCTGCCTGCGGCCGGGCGTCCCCGGCATCTCCGAGAACATCCACGTCTCGAGCGTCGTGGGCCGCTTCCTCGAGCACAGCCGCGTGTTCTCCTTCGGCGTCGGCGACGAGGAGGAGATCTACATCTCGAGCGCCGACTGGATGCCCCGCAACTTCTACCGGCGCGTCGAGCTGATGACGCCGATCCTCGACGAGAAGTGCAAGGAGAAGCTCCGCCTGGAGGTCCTCGCGCCGATCGCGACCGACAACACCCGCGCGCGCGACCTTCAGTCCGACGGAACCTACGTGCGGCGCGCGCCCGGCTCCGAGCCGCCGTCGGACACCCAGCAGGACCTGCTCGACAAGTTCGTGCGGCGCGGCCTCAAGGCCGTTCCGGCCCTCTAGCGGCAGGCCGCGGCGCCGCGAGGAATCGTCAGGCGGCGCGCGGGGGCGTCTCGAGGATCAGGGTCTCCTTCCCGATCCGCATCGCGCGGCCGCGCCAGGCCACGCGGCGGCCCGTGAGGCCGGCGCAGAAGACCGCGAAGACCGCCAGGTCCCGCACGGGAAGGAGCAGGACGTCGCGCGCGTCGAGCCGCCGGCCGACGGCGGCGCCCACCGCCATCTCGACCAGGTAGCGAAGGGCCAGGAGAGCGCCGGCCGCCGCCGCGAGCGTTCCCCCCGGCCCGGCCGCGATCGACGCCAGGAACCAGGGCAGCGCCGGCGCCAGCAGCTCGCCGGGATACAGCGGTCCGCCCAGGCGGCGCCGCATCATCGCCCAGCGGCGGTGGCGCGCCCACACGGCGCGCGCGCTCTTGCGCACCTCGGCGGTGTCGAGGAAGTCCGCCGAGAGCGCCACGCGGAAGCCCGCCCTCCGGACGTGCCGCCCGAGCAGGAAGTCCTCCGCCAGGTGCTCGCGGAGGGCGCCGATCCCCTCGACCGCGTCGAGCGCGCGCCGCGAGACCAGGATCGATTTCCCGACGACGCACGGCATCCCGAGCGCGCCGGCGAGCAGCGCCGTGCCGCCCTGCAGGCACCCGTTCAGGTAGAGGGTCTCGACCCGCGAGGCCGCCCCGCGGGCGCCGCGCGCGAGGAAGAGGTGCGACACGAGACCGACGGGAGGCGCGAGACGGCCGGGCTTGCGCGACGGAGCGAACCACGACACCGCACGCCGGAGGAAATCCGGCCGGACGCGCACGTTGCCGTCCGAGAAGAGGACCAGGCGGTGCCGGGCGTGGCGCAGTGCCGCGATCAGCCGGTTGACCTTGGCGTTGCCCCCCGGCTCGCGCGCGTCGAAGACGAAAACGGCCGGGATGCGCGGATGCCGATCGGCGACGCGCCGGGCGATCGGGTAGGCCGCGTCGCCCTGCGACGCGAACGAGAAGATCACCTCGTGTCGATCCTCGCCATAGTCGAGGCCGAAGAAGCTCTCGAGGTTCTCCTCGAGATTCTCGTCGACCCCGCAGAGCGGCTTGACGATCGAGACTCCCGGCTCCCATCCGGCGACCGGCTCGCCCCGGGACCGGCGGCGGGCGACGAGCAGGGCGACGGCGGACGCCGCGTGCGCGGCGACCGAGAGAACGAGACCCGCGAACGCGAGGTACCCGAGGGCGGCGACCGGCACGCTCATGCGGTGGCGGCGGCCTCGTCGGGAGTCAGGCGCAGCACCCCGATGCCGGTGCCCCGCTTCAGCGCGGCCACGACCCCCTCGCGGCTCTTCTCGGCCCTCAGGAGCGTCTTCCACGCGTAGAGATGCTCGGGACGGTGGAAGTCGCTGTTCGCGAGGTGCGGAAGGCTCTCGCGGGAGATCACCGGGAAGAGCTCCCAGCGGCAGCCGACCTCCCAGAGGTCGACGAGCGGCCCCGCGACCTTCCTCCGGTTCCAGAGGTACCACGTGTTCGCGAACCACTCGCTCATCTCGTGGGGATGACAGGCCACCGAGACGGCGCCGCGGCTGCGGATCTCGCGCAGCATGTCGAGCGGATCGCCGTCGGCGGTCAGGAACTCGTCCAGCCCGAGGGCGAGCACGTGCACCGAGGTGTCGCGGTGGATCGTGTTGCGCGTCATCTCGGCTCCCGGGAACACGACCATGCCGTAGGTGGACCAGGCGCGGCGCGCCTCGCGGTCGATCTCGTCCCGGTAGCGCTTCCAGCTCTCGGGGTTCAGGCTGTGGCGGATGCCGTGCGCGATCTTTCCGAGGCCGCTGTCGCGATTGACGATGTGGTCGGTGATCGCGATGACGTCGTGGCCGGAGCGTCCGAAGAGATCGACGACCCTGGGCAGCGGCAGGATGCCGTCGGAGTAGGTCGTGTGGATGTGAAAGTCACAGAGCAGCATGTTTCCAGGACGATTCTCCGCGCCCGCCGCGAAGGAGACGTGGAGCCGCGGGAAGGAGGGGCCGAGGGCGGTGTAAGGACTCTATGAAGAGGCGTGGAGGAGCCGGGGGGCGCGTCCCGTGCGGCGCGGTCCGGTGTAGGCCCGCGAGGAAGCCGGGCGGCTCGTCCGCCACCACACGAGCCACTGCTCCCGGGCCACGCACGGCGAGTCGACGTTCTCGACCCGATACGCCTTGAGGTCGGCGGCCTTGATCTCGGCCACGCGCGCGCTCGCCGAGAAGACCAGATGGACGGGCAGAGTGATCTCGCCGCGCAGCGCGAAGGAGAACCAGTAGCGCTCGACGCTCGCGGAGAGGCGCAGCTCCTTCGAGAATCCCGAGACCGGCACCGAGCCCTCGGGGCGGAGCGGCTCCTGGCCGCAGAGACACGAGGCCGCGTGGGTGAAGCTCGTACTCATCCAAGAAATGCTACATGCCGCCGTGTGAAGATCCCGTGAAGGCGGGAAACGACTCATAATTCGGGAGATGCGCGGCCTCCCGGATTACCACGTCCACACCTTCCGGTGCGGCCACGCGGGCGGCGAGTCGCGGGACTTCGTCCTCCGGGCGATCGAGCGGGGCCTCTCCGAGATCGGCTTCACCGACCACATCCCGCTCTACTTCCTGCCCGAGAACGAGCGGGATCCGAAGCTCGCGATGCGCGAGGTGGACTTCGACGGCTACGTCCGCGAGGTGCAGGAGCTGCGCGAGGAGTTCCGCGGGCGCATCGCGGTGCGGCTCGGGCTCGAGGCCGATTACGCCGAGGGACGCGAGGAGGAGCTCGCCGGGTGGCTCCAGCGCGCCGACTGGGACCTCGTGCTGGGCTCGGTGCACTGGGTGGCCGGGGGCTGGATCGACGATCCCTCGAGCTCCCCCGCGCGGTTCGCGCGCGAGGGCGTCGACGCGCTCTACGACGAGTACTACCGCCTCCTCGCGAAGGCCGCCGCGACCCGGTTCTTCGACGTGCTCACGCACTTCGACCTGCCCAAGAAGCACGGCCACCGGCCGGCGGAACCGCACGTCGCGGCCGAGGACGCGGCGATCGCGGCGGCGCGGGAATCCGGCTGCGCCGTCGAGATCTCCTCGGCCGGCCTGCGGAAGCCGGTCGGCGAGGCCTACCCCGAGCCGCGCCTGCTCCGGCGGATCGTCGAGGCCCGCGTGCCGGTGACGTTCTCCTCGGACGCCCACGCGCCCGCGGAGGTCGGCTGGGGCTACGAGAAGACGCTGGCGCTGGCGCGCGAGGCGGGCGCGACCGAGTACGTCACCTTCGAGAAGCGGCGAAAGCGCCGCCATCCGCTTCCCCGCCCGTCGCCGGATCCCTGAAGCGGCGCCCGAGCTGGGCGAAGAGGTCGGCCGAGGGGCGGCGCCGCCGCGCGAACGTGGCGTAGTCGACGCCGAAGAGGCCGAAGCGGGGGCCGAATCCCTCGAGCCACTCGAAGTTGTCGAGCAGCGACCAGTGGAAGTAGCCGTCGATCCGCGTCCCGGCGGCGCGGCGGTGGGCCAGCACGAGCGCGTGGTCGCGCAGGAAGGCCTGGCGGCGGCGGTCGTCCCGCGTCGCGATGCCGTTCTCGGTGACGATCACCGGGCGCCCGGTCCCGGCGGCCTGCCGGAGGACCGAGTCGAACCCCTCGGGATGGACCTCCCAGCCCGTGTCCGTGAGCCCGCGCGCCGACGGATCGCGGTAGAAATACTCGCCGACGTTGCCGGGCACGCCGCGGAATCGGATGTGGACGCGGCTGTAGTAGTTGACCCCGACGAAGTCGTTCGACTCCGAGAAGCCGTCGAGCCGCGCGCGGACGCGGCCCTGCCCCGGAAACGACCAGTCCAGCCGGCCGGTCGCGATGGCCTCGAGCAGCGAGAGGTTGTAGAGCCGCTCGGCCTGTTTCGCGAGCCTCCGGTCGAGCGTGCTCTCCCGCCGGTCCGGGGCGAACTCCAGCATGTTGTGCGCGATGCCGACGCGGCTGCCCGGCGCGTGCGCCGCGATCGCGCCGGCCGCCTCGGTGTGCGCCCGCAGCAGGTGCTCGAGAGCGCGCGCCGCCGCGCCGAAGCTCGCGAGGCCGGGAGGGATCTTCCCTCCGAGGTAGCCGCCGAGCAGGAAGACGATGGGCTCGTTCAGCGTCACCCAGAGGCGGACGTACGGCGCGAGCGCGCCGGCCACGGCGTCCGCGTAGCGGCGGAAGCCGTCGACGCTGCCGGGGCTCTCCCAGCCTCCCGAGGCCCAGAACCAGCGCGGGTGGGTGTAGTGGTGGAGGGTGACGCACGGCTCGATGCCGAGCCGCCGCAGCGCGGCGGCCCGCTCGCGCTCCTGCGCGAGGACCGCCTCCGCGAAGCGCCCGGGCTCGGGCTCCACCGCGCTGCGCTCGACGGAGTAGCGGTAGGCGTTGACGCCGAGCGACGGCAGGAGCGCGAAGTCGGACTGCCACCGCGGGCCGTGGCCGGAGGCCTGACCGCACCGCGTGTCGCGCTCGCGCAGCCGCCCGCCGCGCTCCCACTCGGTCCAGTCGTTGTCGGCCGCCCCCTCGATCTGATACGCGGAGGTGGCGACCCCCCAGAGGAACATGGAGAAGTTTTCAGTTATCAGTCGTCAGTCTTCAGTTCCGAGAACTGAAGACTGTGAACTGAGAACTGACGACTATGGCAATTCCGTGGCGTGGTGCTTCACCCACCGCGCCTCCGCCATGAAGATCGTGTCCTCGCAGATGTTGGTCGCGAGGTCGCCCACGCGCTCGAGGTTCTTGGAGATCGAGATGAGCTCGATGCAGTAGGTCGTCAGGGCCGGGTACTCCGCGATGTAGGTCAAGAGCTCGCGGATGATCGAGATGTTCTTCTCGTCCAGGATGTCGTCCTTCTTGATGACCTTCCGGGCGAGGTCCGCGTCGCGGTTGACGAACGCGTCCAGCGACTCCTTGAGCATGGCCATCGCCACCTCGGCCATGTAGGGGATGTCGATGAACGGCTTGAACGGCTTCTGGCCGGCCAGCCGCTCGGCGCCCTCGGCGATGTTGACGGCGTGGTCGCCGATGCGCTCGAGGTCGCTGTTGATCTTGAGGGCGGCGATCAGGAAGCGAAGGTCGATCGCCACCGGCTGCTGCAGCGCGAAGAGCGAGATCGCCGTCTCCTCGATCTGGACCTCCATGCGGTCGATCTCCTCGTCCGACGCGATGACCGCGCGCGCCTTCTCCGAGTCCATCTCGGTGAGCGCCTCGATCGAGCGGTGGATCTGGCGTTCGACCTCGCCGCCCATCAGGATGAGCTGCCGCCGCAGGTCCTCGAGTTGTTCCGCGAAATGTTCCTTCACGATGCCCCCTCTCCCCGGCCGCAGGCTAGTTCCACAACGCCTCGGCCGACAGGATCTCCAAATCCTTCTGCAGGACCTCCTCCGCCAGACCCGCGGGAACGGCGCGCACGACGACGCTGCGGTCGAAGACGCGCTCGAAGAGGTTCGCCTTCTTACGGGCCGCGTCGAGCTCCGGCTCGCAGTCCGCGCGGGCCGTCGCCTCGAGCTCGATCTTGCGCTGCCGCACCCGGCACGAGATCCCGGTCACGATCTGCCGGTGGCTGCGGTCCAGGCCGTCCGCGATCCGCAGGATCGCCGCGAGCTTCTCGACCACCACGCGCAGGTACGGGTCGAGCCTCCGCCAGTTCTCGTGGGTCTCCTTCGGGCGGCCTCCCTTGTGGTAGCGCGCGAGCGACGCGATGACCTCGATCTCGTCGGCGGAGAAGCCGGTCAGATCGCCGTGCGTGATCAGGTAGTACGAGTGCCGCTGGTGCTTGGCGTAGCCGATGTAGCAGCCGATGTCGTGAAGGAGCGCGCCGTACTGGAGCCACTCGCGCTCGGTCGCCGTCAGCTGGTGGAGCGCGTGGGTCTTGTCGAAGAGCTCGAGGGCCAGCCGGGCGACGTGGGCCGCGTGGAGCACCTCGGCGTTGCCCCTCCGCAGGAGCCGGTCCACGCTGCGGGCGCGCATGTCGCGCGAGGCCGGCGATCGGGCCTCGCCGTGCCGCGCGAGCGAGTCGAGCAGCAGGCCCTCGCGCAGACCGCGCTCACCGACGACGATCGCCTCCGCCCCGGTGTGCTTGAGGATCCAGGAGAGGAGGACGCCGCCGGGGACCGCGATGTCCCGCCGCCGCGGATCGAGCCCGGCCACGCGCAGCTTTTCCTTCTCGGTGGTGCGGCGCATGAGGCGATTGACCTTCTTGAGGCCGTCGCGGGTCAGCGTCCGGTGGCCGGTCGGGCTCGGCTCGCGGCCCAGGATCGCGGCCTCGTGGACCAGCGAGAGGGACTGGATCGTGCCGGAGGAGCCCACGCACGTCTTGAATCCCTTCTTCCGGACCGCCTCGACCGCCTTCTTGGCGACCCCGCGGATCGCCTTCTTCATGGCGCGGACGTCCTTGTCGGAGGGCGGGTCGTTGCGGCCGTACTGGTCGGCGAGGCGCACGACGCCGAGCGGGAGGCTCTCGGTCAGGAGCACGCGGGAGCCGTCCGAGATGACGAGCTCGGTCGAGCCTCCCCCGATGTCGATCAGGAAGAGGGGGTCCTGGCGGGCCGGGAACTCGCTGCGGAGGGCCAGGTTGATGAGCCGGGCCTCCTCCTCCCCCGAGATGACCTCGACCCGGACGCCGGTCCGCTTCTGGACGGCGGCTACGAACTCGTCGGAGTTGGACGCCTCGCGCACGGCGCAGGTCGCGACCGCGCGGACGACCTTGGCCCCCGAGCCGCCGGCCAGCTTGACGAAGTGCTCGACCGTGGAGGCGCCGGCCTCGATGGCCTCCGGCGACAGCTTCCCGGTCCTCAGCGTCTCGCTCCCCAGCCGGACCATGGCCTTCTCCCGCAGGAGCACCTCGAGCGTCCCGTCGTCTTCCAGGTTGGCGACGAGGAGCTTGATGCTGTTGGTGCCGACGTCGATCGCGGCGAGGGTCCGCATGGCGGCGGAATTTTCCCGCCGGATCGGCGGAACCCCGTGAAGACGACGTGAAGAGGGCGTGAAGGAGCTCTCCAATCTGCGGTCACTATAATAGCGCCCCGTGCGCGAACCCGGCTCGCTCTGGAGGTCGAAGGCTCAGTCTCTCGAGCGTGCCCGCAAGGCTCTGAAGCGCGGCGATCCCGAGGGCCTCCACGACCTGCGCGTCGCGCTCCGCCGCGTGAGCGCGATCGCCGGAGCGCTCGGTCGCAAGACGGTCTCGGACGACGCGCGCGAGATCGTGCGGTCGCTGTCGAAGCAGCGGCAGCTCGAGGTCGACCGGCAGCTCCTCGCCCGGATCGGGCGCCTCGGCTTTCTCTCTCCCGACGCCGTGACCGCGCTCGCGTCGCGGTGGGAGAAGCTCGCCGCCAAGGGCTCGCGCCGCATCGCGCGCGCGGCCGACGGGCGGCCGATCCACGCGCTGCACCGCCGCGTGGAGCGTCTCGAACGGAAGCGCTCCGGCGTCCGCGTCGCCCGCCTCGAGAGGGCGCGGCGCCGTGCGCAGGACGCTCTCGCACAGACGCTGGAAGGCAAGGACGACCGCACGCTCCACCGCTATCGCGTCGCGGTCAAGAAGGCGCGCTACCTCGCGGAGGATCTGGCGGCGCTGGGCGTGCGCGAGTGGGTTACGCACGCGGAGCGGGAGAAGGCGCTGCAGGAGGCGCTCGGACGCTGGAACGACCTGCGGCTCTTCTGCCGGCGTCTCGCGGAGAGCCGCGACGAGGCCGAGGAGCGCGGCGCGGTCGTGCTCGCGGCGCAGCTCGAGCGGCTGCTTGCCGTGCTCGAGCCGACGGTCGTCTCGGTCCGCAAGGCCGCGGTCGAGGCGTCGAAGGCGACGTCGATCAATCCCCCGATCAAACGAAGACCGGCGGCTCGGCCCGAAGTCAGGAGTCGGAAGTCGGAGGTCGGGAGGTAAGCCGCTCAGGCTTCGGACTTCCCAACCTCCGACTCTCTTCTCAGTCCCGCCTCGTCGATGAGCCGCAGGATCGCCTCCTGCCCGCTGATCGAGATCAGGTGCACGCCCGAGACGCCCGGAATCTCGCGCAGCGCGGCGACCGTCTCGAGGGCGAGCCGGAATCCCTCCTTCGCCGCCTCTCCGGCCGGAACGCCCGCGAGGCGGTCCATCACGGAGTCCGGGACGTCGATGCCCGGCACGACGTCGCGCAGGAAGCGCAACGCGCGCGTCGAGCGCGCGACGTAGACCGACACCAGCACGAAGACGCGCTCGAGAAGGCCCAGGTCGCGCACGCGGTCCATGAACTCGCGGAGGCGGGGAAGGTTGAAGCAGATCTGGGTCTGGATGAACTCCGCGCCGGCCTCGACCTTCTTCGAGAGACGGACGGGCCGGAAGTCGTGCGGCGGCGCGAACGGATTCTCGACGGCGCCGACGAAGTACGCCGGCCGCGACGACAGCGCGCGGCCCGACAGGTACGTGCCCCGATCCCGGAGGATCCGGGCGATCCGCAGGAGGTGCAGCGAGTCGAGGTCGAAGATCGGCTTCGCCTCGGGATGATCGCCCGAGGAGACGTCGTCTCCCGTCAGCAGGAGGACGTTGCGCGCGCCGAGCGCCGACGCGCCGAGCAGGTCGGCCTGGAGCCCCAGCCGGTTGCGGTCGCGGCAGGTCAGCTGGACGATCGGCTCGACCCCCGCCTCGACGACGAACCGTCCGGTCGCGAGCGGCGAGAGGTGGGGACGCGCGGCCGCGTTGTCCGTGCAGTTGGCGGCGTCGACGCGTCCCTTGAGCCCCGACGCGAGCCTCCGCACCTGCTCGGGGTCCGCGCCGTTCACGGGCTGCATCTCCGCCGTGACCGCGAAGCGTCCCGCGCGGAGCACGGCCTCGAGGCCGCTGCGAGGAGGCGTCTCGGCCTTCGCCGTCACGCCGTCACTCTTCCACGGCGCGCCACCCGGCCGGCACGCGGTGGTCGCGCCCGGTGGCCAGGTTGATCCACGACGAGGTCCCCTGCAGCCTCCAGTCGACCGGCGGGTTCAGGTGCTCCATGTCGTGGCGAAAGACCGGCAGGCGCCGCGAGCCCTTCCAGGCCTCGACCCAGACGCACGGCCGGTCGGGATAGACCTCGCAGTGGCCGTCCACGAGGACGCCGCCGCACGGCCCGTTGCGCAGGTTCTTCGGACAGTTCATCGGGCAGACGAGCCCGGTGGAGTGCAGGATGCACTGCCCGCACATCTTGCACGCGAAGAGCGGCTCCTTCACCGCCTTCTCGATCGCGATCAGGGCGCCGGCGAGAGCGCCGGGCGCGCCCGAGGTTCGCGCGGAAGACCGCGAAGGTTCAGCCAAGAAGCGCCATGCGCCGCGCGCGTCGCGCTAGGACACCGGGATCCGCTTGTCCGGATCGACGAACGGCATGGGCGCGACGGTTCCCGTCCGCGTCCCCCACTCGCTGTCGACCTTGACCCTCGTGCCCTCCTTGGCCATGTCCGCCGGGACCCAGCAGAACCCGATGTTCTGCTTGAGACGCGGCGAGTAGATGGCGGAGGTCACCTTGCCGATCGGCTCGCCCCCGCTCTCGCGGCGGGCCGGCCACTTCACGTTGTTGAGGGCCGGGAACGGATCGCCGTCCAGCACCACGCCGACCAGGCGCTTCTTCACGCCCTGCGCCTTGATCTTCTTGAGCGCGGCGATCGAGATGCAGGCGTCGTCGGGGAGGTTGAAGTCCACGAGGCGCTCGAAGCCGAGCTCGACCGCGTTGTTCTCGTAGGTCATGTCGGCGCCCCAGTTGAGAATGCCGCCCTCGATCCGGCGGATGTCGGAGGGACCGGTCGGCTTGACGTTGTACGGCTTGCCGACTTCCATGAGCGCTTCCCAGATCACGCTGCCCTTCGTGGGGTCGAGGAGATAGATCTCGTAGCCGACCTCGCTCGTCCACCCCGTGCGGGTGATGACGACGGGGACGCCGCGGATCTCCTTCTTCGTCCACCAGTAGTACTTCATGTCCAGGATGTCCTTGCCCACCAGGTCGCTCATGAGGTTCTTCGACTTGGGCCCCTGGACCTGGAGCGGCGCGGTGTCCCGCTCCTTCAGCGTGACGTTCAGCTTGGGATAGGCGTTCTTGAGCCCCTTCGCGAACAGAAGCACGTCCGAGGACGCCAGCGCGAACCAGAACGTGTTCTCGTCCATGCGGGTCATGACCGGGTCGTTGATGATGCCGCCGTCGGAGTCGCAGATCAGCACGTACTTGCCCTGGCCCACGGCGCACTTCGAGAGGTTGCGCGGGGTCAGGAGCTGCGCGAACTTGAATCCATCCGGCCCGCTGACCTCGATGCACCTCTCGACCGAGACGTCCCAGATCGTGACGTCGTTCAGCAGCGCCTGGAACTCGTTCTCGAAAGTGTCGAAGCGGATCGGGAAGTACATGTGGTTGTAGACCGTGAACGCCTTCGGCGAGTACTTCTGGGTCGCTTCGTAGTACGGCGTGCGGCGGTTGCGGGCGCCGCGCTGGACCAGGCTCATGTCGAACGGGGGCATCGGTCCTCCTAGTTCTCAGTTTTCAGTTCACAGTTTTCAGTTTCGTTTCCAGGCTTGAACTGAAAACTGATAACTGACAACTGATGACTCATACCGGCGTCGCGGTCTTCCGTTGCGGGTTGAAGAAGGGCATCTTGACGACCGTGGCGCCCACCCGATGGCGCACGGCCTCGACGGTGTACTCCATCTCGAGACGCGTGCCGACGGCGTTGTGGCCGGCCGAGACGGTCGCGAGCGCGATCAGCTTCTTGAGCGTCGGCGACCATGTCGTCGACGTCGCCTTGCCGACCCACTCGCCCTCGCGGTAGACCGGCACGGAGACGCGCGAGGCGGCGGCGGGGATCTGGGGCGCGAGGTTCAGCTTCTCGTAGATGGACTCGATCGCGTTCCAGTCGATCTCGAGGCCCACGATCTCGCGCGAGGGTCCCTTCGCGGCCTCGCGTCGGAGCGCGTCCTGTCCGACGAAGCGGCCCTTGTCGAGCGAGACCAGGCGCGAGAGACCCATCTCGAGCGGCGAGTAGCGCTGGGACTCGATCAGCGCCTTCTTGCTGCCGTTGAAGTCGACGTCGATCAGCAGCAGGCCGGCCTCGATCCGCGAGACGTCGAGCGCGAGCATGCCGGCCGCGTGGACGTCGAACGCCTTGCCCTTCGTCCACAGCTCGTCCCAGACCTTGAGCGCGTCCTTCCACGGCATCCAGACCTCGTAGCCGAGGTCCCCCGTGTAGCCCGTCCGCGAGATGTCGACCGGCACCCCGGCGATCTTGCCCGAGGTGACCTTGAAGTACTTGAGGTTGGCGACGTCGGCGTCCGCGATGGCCTTGAGCATGCGTCCCGACGTCGGCCCCTGCAGCGCGAGGGCGGCCATGGACTCCGAGATGTCCTCGATCTGCACGTCCAGCCCGAGGGAGTTCTGCTTGAACCAGCGCAGGCTCGGGTCGGCCGCGGTCCAGCGGTAGACGTTCTCCTCGAGTCGCGAGACGGTGCCGTCGTCGATCGTCTTCCCGTGCTCGTCGCACCACGGCGTGTAGATCACGGAGCCGACGCCGACCTTGCGGAGGTCGCGCGTCACGACGCGGTCGACGAGCCGCGTCGCGTCCTTCCCCGAGATCCGGTACTTGAAGAGCGGCGAGATGTCGATCAGCGCGGCCGCGTTGCGGATCGCGTTGTACTCGTGCTCGTGGTGCGCCTCGTAGGCGGAGACCGCGTAGTAGCCCGACCACTCGCGGTAGTTCAGGCTCTCGCAGAGAGAGAACGTCCTCTCGTGTACGGCGGTCCCGATCGGCACTGTTTCTCGCCTCGATTCGCCCCCGGCATCCTCGCACCGGCGCCTGACACCGAGTCACGGGGATCTTGTCGGAGCGCGCGATTATAAGTATGCTCGCGCGCTCGCGGCAAGGCCGCGCGCGAAACCCGCGGTCACAATCGAAGCGCAGCGCATCGAAGGTCAACGCATTCGAGCATGAGCGTGAAGTACGACGTCGTCGTCATCGGTGGCGGGCACAACGGGCTCGTCCACGCCGCCTATCTGGCGCGCGCCGGAAAGAAGGTCCTCGTCCTCGAGCGGCGGCACGTCCTCGGCGGCGCGGCGGTCACCGAAGAGGTCTTCCCGGGTTTCTACTTCTCGGTCTGCTCCTACGTCGTCTCGCTCCTGCGTCCCGAGATCATCCGCGACCTGGACCTTCCCCGCCACGGCCTCGAGATCCTGCCGCTCGACGGGACGTTCACGCCGATGTTGAACGGCGACTACCTCTGGCGGGTCAACGACCACGCGAAGACACGCCGGGAGGTCGCCCGCCACTCCAGGCTCGACGCGGAGGCCTACGACGAGTACGGCAAGGCGATGGCGGACATGGGCCGCTTCGTCAAGCCGATCCTCTCGATGACGCCGCCCGACCCGACCAAGCTCAACTGGAAGGGCCTGCAGGACCTGCTCTTCCTGGGCAAGCGCTTCCGCGGCCTCTCCTCCACCGACAAATACAACCAGGTCCAGCTGATGACGATGTCCGCGGTGGACTTCCTCGACCAGTGGTTCGAGACCGACGTCCTGAAGGCCACGATGTCGGCGTCCGGCATCATCGGCACGTTCCTGGGCGTTCGCTCCCCGGGCACCGCCTACGTCCTGCTCCACCATTACATGGGCGAGATCGATGGCGCCTTCCGCTCGTGGGGCTTCGCCCGCGGCGGCACCGGCGCGATCTCGAACGCGATCGCCGGCGCGGCGCGCGAGGCCGGCGTCGCGATCCGGACGAAGGCGCCGATCGCGCACGTGAAGGTCAAGGGCGGCCGCGCCACGGGCGTCGTGCTCGAGAGCGGCGAGGAGATCGACGCCGACGTGGTCTCCTCGAGCGTCGATCCGCGGCTGACCTTCCTGAAGCTCGTCGGCGAGAAGGAGCTGCCGGGAGACTTCGTCGAGGACGTCAAGCGCTACAAGTTCCGCGGCTCCTCCGGCAAGGTCAACCTCGCGCTCGACGCGCTGCCGGAGTTCAAGTCGATCCCCGGTCCCGGTGCGCACCTGCGCGGCGCGATCTCGATCTCGCCGTCCATCGAGTACATGGAGCGCGCGTACGACGACGCCAAGTACGGTCACTACTCGCGGCGGCCCTACATCGACATGGTCATCCCGAGCCTGACGGACCCGTCGGTGGCGCCGCCCGGCAAGCACGTCATGTCGTGCTTCGTGCAGTACGCGCCGTACCACCTGAAGGACTCCGACTGGGACAAGGAGAAGGAGAAGTTCGGCGACACCGTGGTCGACACGATCGCGGAGCACGCGCCGAACATCAAGAACATCATCCGCCACCGCCAGGTCGTGACGCCGCTCGACCTCGAGCGCGAGTGGGGCCTCTCCGAGGGCAACATCTTCCAGGGCGAGCTGACGCTCGAGCAGCTCTTCTTCCTGCGGCCCGTTCCGGGCTGGGCGCAGTACCGGACTCCCATCAAGAGCCTCTACATGTGCGGCTCCGCCACCCACCCGGGCGGCGGGATCATGGGCGCGAACGGCAAGAACGCCGCCGAGAAGCTGCTCGCCGACTGGAAACGCGGAAAGGCCTGACGGGATGACCGACGGAAGCCGCATCGCGATCGTCGGCGCGGGCCCGAACGGGCTGGTCGCCGCGTGCTACCTCGCGAAGGCGGGGTTCAAGCCGGTCGTGCTGGAGCGCCGCGAGACGGTCGGCGGGGTCGCGGTCACCGAGGAGTTCGCCCCCGGCTTCCGCTGCTCGTCGGTGCTGCACGTGGCGGGCCCGTTCCTGCCGTCGATCGCGTCCGACCTCGGGCTCGAGAAGCACGGCCTCTCGTGGATCCAGAGCGAGGTTCGCGTGCTCGCCTCCGGGCTGGACGGACGCGGCATCCGCCTCTATGGCGATCCCGCGAGGACGGCGGCCGAGCTCGAGAAGGTCTCGCCGCACGACGCGAAGGGTTACCTCGCGTTCCACGAGTCCCTCGGGCGGATCGGGCGGGTGCTCGAGCCGCTCCTGACGATGACGCCGCCGTCGATCGACGACCCCTCCTTCGGCGAGATGTGGGAGATGTTCGGCGTCGGACGGCGCTTCCGCGCGCTCCCCCGCCGCGACGCCTTCCGCATGCTGCGCTGGGGGCCCATGGCGGTCGCGGACCTCGTCTCCGAGTTCTTCGAGACGGAGCTGCTGCGGGCCGCGGTCGCGGCGCGCGGGATCTACGGCGGCTTCGCGGGACCGTGGTCCGCGGGCACGAGCCTCGGCGTGCTGCTCCAGGCCGCGAGCGATCCCAACGCCGCCGGCCCCTCGGCGCTGCCGCGCGGGGGGATGGGCGCGCTGACGCAGGCGCTCGCGGCGGCCGCGAAGGCGCTTGGCGTGGAGATCCGGACGAAGGCCGAGGTCAAGCGGATCCAGACCAAGGACGGCGCCGCGACCGGCGTCGTGCTCGGCAACGGCGAGGAGGTGACGGCCCGCGCCGTCGTCTCGAACGCCGACCCCAAGCGGACGCTGCTCGGCCTCGTGGACCCGGTCGACCTCGACCCCGACTTCATCCAGCGCGTCAAGAACTACCGGTCGATGGGTGCGCTCGCGAAGGTCCACCTCGCCCTCTCGGAGCTGCCCGACTTCCCGGCGGCGAACAACGGCGCCTCGGCGCTGTCGGGACGAATCCATGTCGGCCCCGACGTCGACTACCTCGAGCGCGCCTACGACGCCGCCAAGTACGGCGACTTCTCTCCCTATCCCTACTGCGACGTCACGATCCCGTCCATGACGGACCCCTCGCTCGCCCCGTCCGGCAAGCACGTGATGTCGATCGTGGCGCAGTTCGCGCCGTACAAGCTGAAGTCCGGCAGCTGGAAGGACGCCGCGAAGCGCGACGCGCTGGGCGACGCCGTCGTCCAGGCGGTCGCCGCGCACGCGCCGGGCCTCGAGAAGGCGGTCGTCGGCCGCCAGGTCCTCACGCCCGTCGACCTCGAGGAGACCTACGGCCTGTCCGGCGGCCACGCCTTCCACGGCGAGACCACGCTCGACCAGGTCTTCACGATGCGCCCGCTGCTCGACTGGGCGCAGTACCGCACGCCGGTGCGCGGCCTCTTCCTCTGCGGGATGGGCACGCACCCGGGCGGCGGCGTCACCGGGGCGCCGGGCGCGAACGCCGCGCGCGAGGTGGCGGCGGATGTGCGCAAGTCCCGGTAGCCGTCGTCTTCCTCAGCGGATCCGCTTCAGGTATCCGCCCGGGTTGTAGGTCAGCAGGAACTTCTCGCGCTCGGCGTCGACCGCGAACTCCGGGTGGCCCGGCAGGAAGTCCCGAACCGCCTCGAAGGGCCCGTCCCCGTAGTGCGGCCAGACGGGGTGTCCGTTGACGTTGGAGTCCTCGACGATCAGGTAGCCCCCGACTCTCACGCGCGGGGCGAGAAGCGCCAGCTCCGCCGCGACGTGGGCGCGCGAGTGGTCGGAGTCCAGGATGACCAGCCCGGCCTCCCGCCCGCCGAGGGCCGCCTCGACGACCGCCGGGTCCGCGCTCGAGCCGCGGACGTAACGGATCCGCGGGTGCGTCGCGCGCGGGCTCCTCTCCTCGACGTCGATCGTGACGACCTCGCCCTCGCCGAGCGCGTCCAGGACCTGCGCGAGGAAGAGCGCGCTCCCGCCGAAGTAGGTCCCCGTCTCGACGATCAGCCTCGGGCGCAGCTCGACGATGAGCTCCTGGTAGATCCAGAGATCCAGCGGGCACTTCAGGCACGGATATCCCATCCACCGGGTCCGCTTGTGCGGACGCTCCTCGCCGGCCGGGCCCTCGTAGTAGAGCCGGTGAAAGGCGTCGACGACGGCGCGCTCGTCGGGTTTCATGGATGCGAAGAATAGAATGCCGATTGATGCCGCGGAAACCCAAAGAATCGTTCGACGAAAAGAAGCGCCGCGCCGGCGCGGTCTTCCGCCGGCTCAAGAAGACGTACCCCGACGCGAAGACCGCGCTGGACCACTCGAATCCGCTCGAGCTGCTCGTCGCCACGATCCTCTCGGCCCAGAGCACCGACAAGGGCGTGAACCTGGTGACGCCGCGGCTCTTCGCCAGGTACAAGACCGCCGCCGACTACGCGCGCGCGCCCCGAGGCGTCCTCGAGCGCGAGATCCACTCCACCGGCTTCTTCAACTCCAAGGCGAAGAGCCTGCGCGCGATGGGCGCGGCGATCGCGGCCGAGCACGGAGGCCGCGTGCCCTCGACGATGGAAGAGCTCGTGGCGCTTCCGGGAGTGGGCCGCAAGACGGCGAACGTCGTGCTCGGAAACGCGTTCGGGATCGACGAGGGCTTCGTCGTCGACACGCACGTCGCGCGGCTGTCCTGGCGGCTCGGCTTCACGCGGCAAAAGGATCCGGTGAAGATCGAGCAGGACCTCAACGCGCTCGTGCCGAAGGGACGGCGCACGCTGGGCGCACACCTCCTGATCTTTCACGGACGGCAGATCTGCACGGCGCGAAAGCCGCTGTGCGGGGAGTGCCCGGTCAACCCGCTCTGCCCGAAAATCGGGGTCTGAAGCGCGGGCGAAGTTCGAAGAAAATCCACGCCCGCTTCGCGGAAATCAGTTTTCCGTAGACCCGGCGGAAAACCCTGTCAAAAACCTTGCGGAAATGCTCTAAAAAACGCGAAAACGGCGTTCGTCGAGCGGATTGCACCGACTCCTGTGCGACTCGAGAAGCCGCGTTCCATCAACGATTTAGAGAGATGCCCAAGCCGGTGTGCAGAAAAGCCGAGGCGTGAAAACGGCGCGTTTTCTTTTTCCACACGTGCAACCGACTCAGAAAACGAAACTTAAGGGAAGGTTCAGGCGGGTTCGGTGAGGTTGGCGCTTCAGTCTCCGGTGCGGTGCTCGCCGTAGATTTCCTTGAGCGAAGTCACGATCTCGCCGAGCGTCGCGTTCTGTCCGACGGCCTCGATCAGCGCCGGCATGAGGTTTCGGTCCTCGCGCGCGTCGGCCTGCAGCGACGCGAGCGCGCGCCGAGCTCCCGCCGCGTCGCGCGAGGCGCGAAACGCGCGCAACCGCGCGATCTGCTCCTCCTCGATCTTCGGGTCGACCGAGAGGATCGGCGTGGCCGCCGACTCCGTCTCGCGGAAGGCGTTCACGCCGACCACGAGACGCCGGCCCTCCTCGATCGCGCGCTGCGCGGCGTAGGCCGCGTCCTCGATCTCGCGCTGGAAGAAGCCCTGCTCGATCGCGGCGACGGCGCCGCCCAGCGCGTCGATCTTCGCGATGAGCTCGCGGGCGCGGTCGCAAATCTGCGCGGTCCACTCCTCCACGAGGAACGAGCCGCCGAGCGGATCCACGACGTCCGCGACGCCGCTCTCGTAGGCGATGACCTGCTGCGTGCGCAGCGCCAGCCGCGCGGAGGCCTCGGTGGGAAGGGCGAGCGCCTCGTCCATCGCGTTGGTGTGGAGCGACTGCGTGCCGCCGAGCACGGCCGACAGGGCCTGCAGGGCGACGCGCACGACGTTGACGTCGGGCTGCTGCGCGGTCAGCGTGGAGCCGGCCGTCTGCGTGTGGAAGCGCAGGCGCCAGGAGCGCGGGTCCGTCGCGCCGAAGCGGTCCCGCGCGATCTCGGCCCACAGCGTGCGCGCGGCGCGGAACTTGGCGATCTCCTCGAAGAAGTCGGAGTGCGCGTTGAAGAAGAAGGAGATGCGGGGCGCCACGTCGTCGATTCGCAAGCCGCGCGCCCGCGCCGCCTCCACGTAGGCGATCGCGTTCGCGAGCGTGAAGGCCACCTCCTGGACGGCGGTCGAGCCCGCCTCGCGGATGTGGTACCCCGAGATCGAGATCGTGTTCCAGCGAGGGACCTCGGCGCCGCAGAACGCGAGGATGTCGGTCGTGATCTTGAGCGACGGCCGCGGGGGAAAGATGTACGTGCCCCGCGCGACGTACTCCTTGAGCAGGTCGTTCTGCACCGTTCCCGACAGGTCCTTCCAGGAGACGCCCCGTTCGCGGGCGACCGAGAGCAGAAGCGCGAGCAGGATGGCGGCCGTCGAGTTGATCGTCAGCGAGATCGAGACGCGGTCGAGCGGCAAGCCCTCCGTCAGGATGCGCATGTCCTCGATCGAGGCGATGGCCACCCCGACCTTCCCGACCTCGCCGCGCGCGGCCGGGTCGTCCGAGTCGTAGCCCATCTGGGTGGGCAGGTCGAACGCCACCGAGAGGCCGGTCTGGCCCTGCTCGAGGAGGTAGCGGTAGCGCCGGTTCGAGTCGCGCGCCGAGCCGAAGCCGGCGTACTGCCGCATGGTCCAGAGGCGGCCGCGGTACATCTCCGGAGAGATGCCGCGGGTGAACGGAAACTCGCCGGGGGGCGGCGCCTCGCGCTCCGCGTCCTGCGGAGGCGACACCGGCGCGTAGTAGGGCTCGATCGGGATGCCGGAGGACGTGGCCGAAGGCAAATTTCGTCGTTCCTCCTTCGGCTTCACGGCCGAATTCTTTCACACGGGTCTCTCGCGGAACCGATCCCGACACCGCGCCTTCGCGGCGTCGGGCTCTCCGCCGGCGGCGGATGTTAAAATCAAGAGCCAAAAGGCCATGACCGATCATTTCCGGGGGAGACTCGAAGTCTTCGGACTGGCGGATCTCCTCCAATGGATGGAGCTCAACCGCCGATCGGGCCGCCTCACGATCACTCGCGGCCACGACCGGCGCACGCTCGACTGGAAAGACGGAGAGATCGTCTACGTCTCCGGCTCGCTTCCCCGCCACCGCCTGGGCGTCCACCTCCTCCGCAGCGGCGCCCTTCCCGCGGCCACGCTCTACGAGCTCCTGGCGCGGAACATGACGACGCAGGAGAACCTCACCCGGCTGATCCTCGACATGGGCCACGACACCCTCGACGGCCTCTCGCTGCGGGTCGAGGAGCTCGCGCGCAAGCTCCTCTACGAGATCTTCGAGTGGCGCGAGGCCGGCTTCGACTACGACCCGACCTACCGCGTGACCCCGATCCTCCGGATCGGCCTGACGCTCCGCGGCCAGGCCGTCGCCTTCCAGGGCGTCAAGCAGCTCGACGACACGCACCGCCAATCGCGCAAGGAGCGGCGCGAGACCTGGGAGGCGGCCGACGCGTGGACGCTCCCCTTCATGCCCGAGGGCGTCGACGAGCACTTCTGGGAGTCGCTCGAGCGCATGGGCGTCTCCCTCGATCCTCCGGAGGGACGCGCCCACTCGGTCCGCTTCCGCGAGTTCGCGCGCCGGCTGCACGAGCGTCTGCTGCGCAACTACCTGATGCGGCCCGTCCACGCGGATACGGCCACGCTCCTCCACGAGCTGCTCAAGAAGAAGCCGCCCCTGGACCTCTCGGCGCTCGTGCCGATCGCGGCCCTCGACCAGTACCTCACGCTGAACCTCCTGATCCTGGCGAACTCGCTCTCGGTGGATCGCGAGAACTCCGTCGGCACCGTCCCGGAGGCGCTCGAGCGGATCGGCCCGCGCGCGGCCGCCGTCCTGATCGACCGCCTCTCCTCGACCGACTTCCCCACCCTGGCCGCCAAGGACCCGGCTCCGCGCGCCGTCCGCCGCGCGAGCCTCGCCGCCGCGGTCGCGGCCGGCCGGTTCGCGGAGCGCTACGGGATCACGCGGGAGCGCGGGTACACGCTCGGGCTGCTCCACTGCATCGGCTACGCGGACCTCTTCGAGATCGTGCGCGACATGAACCTGCCGGCGGGCCCCTTCCGGGGCGCCCTGCTCGAGACCTACCGGCCGGCCGTGGGCCGCTCCCGCGCCGAGATCTGGGGCCTGCCCCGGGATTTCGAGGCGGTGCTCTCCGACGACGGGACCGATCCGAGCGCCTCCGCCGCCGTCGTCCGCGTGGCGCGCGGGGCCGTCACGGGCTGCGCGATCGGCAGCCTCCCGGTCGAGCACACCGACGAGCTCGAGTCCGACGAGCTCGCCCGGGAGGTCAACATGCTGTTCGACTACCTGGGCCTCGAGACGGTCGCCGTCGGCCGGGAATGATCCGCCTCGAGGAAGCCGCGCGGTAACGAACCGCGACCCCCTCGCGTAGGGCCCCCCCGGGGGCCGAGCCTCAGGATTTCCTCAAGAAAGGACACCGCGGAATCCCGGACGCCCCGAGCGCGTTCCCTTCCCTGTCCGGGCCCGCCCGGCCTTAAGCCGATCGGGGGCCCGACCACTGAGAAAGGATCGAACGATGCGACCCCTCCGACTCGCCTCCCTGTTCCTGACCGGCGCCACCGCGGCGGCCCTGGCCGCCACGGCCATAGCCCAGCAGCCGCAGGCTCAGCCGCCCCAGGATCCGCAGGCCCAGGCCCCGGCCCCCGTCTCCAACCCCACGTTCTCCGAGAGCGTCGAGGTCCGCGTCCTCGACCTCGACGTCGACGTCACGGACTCCAAGGGTCAGCCCGTCAAGGACCTGACCCGCGACGACTTCACCGTCAAGATCGGCGGCAAGCCCGTCAACATCGACTACTTCTCCCGGGTCGACATGGGCACGATCCACGCACCCGACCTCGCGAGCGCCTCTCCGGACCAGGTCCTGAGCGCGTACAAGCGCGGCGAGGACGCGTACATCCCCCGCAACTTCCTGATCTACGTCGACCTCGGCTACCTGCCGCCGGGCCTGCGCAACCGGAGCCTCGAGGCGGCGCGCGACCTGATCACCCGCATGGGCCCCGACGACGCCGCGCGCGTCGTGGTGTTCGACCGGCTGCCCAAGGTCTACGCCGACTGGACCTCGAGCAAGGAGACGATCTTCTCGGCTCTCGAGCGGATCCAGCACGAGGGGGTCGGCATGTCCCGACTGCGCGCCGAGGAGCAGACCGTCCAGTTGATCGACGCCAATCCCCGCACCCGGGCCCGCGGCCTCGCGAACGGACGCATCCAGCTGGCCGACTCGTACGCGCAGGAGGTGGGCGCCGAGATCCAGACGATGCTGGACAGCATGGACCAGGAGGTCGCGACGCTCACGCCCCTCCGCGGCAAGAAGTCGTTCCTGTTCCTGACGGGCGGCTTCGAGTACCAGCCGGGCTTCGTCATGACGCAGTACGCGACCGGCGGGTTCGGCACGATCCAGGGGCTCAACCTCCGCGACATCACGCCCAACATCGACGCCGTGGTCAAGAACGCCAACGCGAACGAGATCACCTTCTACACCGTCGACGCGACGGGACTGACGACGGACATGGAGGGCGCCGGCGGCGCCGACACGATCGGCGCGAAGTCGGCCACGTCGTTCGATCCGTTCGGGACCCGGCCGTCGGTGGCCTTCATCGCGCGGCAGGACCGCCAGAACGGCCTGCAGGTCCTGGCGCGTGAGACCGGCGGACAGGCCATCCTCAACACGAACGCCTTCGACCGCGGCCTCGACCGGGTGTACCGCGCGGTCTCCTCGTACTACTCGCTGGGCGTGAACCTCTCCGGTCTGCCCATCGGCAAGTACCAGGACGTGCGCGTCGACGTGAAGCGCCCGGGCCTGACGGTGGCCTCCCGCCGCGGCTTCCAGCCCCGCCCCGAGTCCGACCTCGTGGCCGAGCGCGCCCGCGCGACGATGGGGAGCGATCTCTCCTACGGCGGGATCCCGGTCAAGCTCGAGACCCAGCCGCCCACGCCGGACAAGAAGAACTACCTGGTGCCGGTCACCGTGCTGGTGCCCGCCTCCTCGCTGACCTTCGTCCCGAACGGCGACAAGGCCACGGCCAAGGCCGAGTACTACATCGGCTCCGTCGACGACAAGGGCCGCATGAGCGACGTGTCCCGGCAGGAGGCGAGCTTCCAGCTCGCGTCCGACAAGGTCAGCACCGACGCCCTCGTGCGGTTCAACGCCCAGCTCCTGACGCGCAAGGGCAACGTGCGCGTCGTCGTCAACGTGCGCGACAGCGCGAGCGGCAAGATGGGGACGGCGAGGGCGAACCTGCGGGTGGAGTGAGCGGCCGGCGTCGGCCGGACCGAGAAACGAAGGGCGGCCTCGCGGCCGCCCTTTCCGTTTGACCCGTTCGATCGAGCCCTAGCTCGGCTTCTTCTTCGGAGGAGCCGGCGCGGGCGCCGCGGCCTTCTTCGGCGGCGGCATGCTTCCGTCGGGCATCAGCACGACGAAGTCCTGCTGGCGGTCGATCCCCTTGTTGGCCGGCGTGCCCGCCGCGGCGTTGAGGTCGCGCACGTTGACCGAAAACGTGTAATACCCGGGCTCGAACGACGCGAGCGGAATCTCGCTTCCCGTCACGTAGTAGCCCGGCGACACGTCCTGCAGGTCCGCGGGACCGGTGAACGGCGCGAACGCGTCCTTGCCTTCCAGCTTGACGTTGATGCGCGTCATGATCCGGGGCTTCGCGGCCGCCGCCTCGCCGGTCGGCGCGGGCATGGCGGGATTCGCGACGCCGTAGAAGTACCAGAGGCTGTCGCCCTTGGAGAAGTGCCGGTCGCCCTTGGGCTCGACCTTCATCGGCTTGTCCGACCCGAAGACGAAGGGATCCGTGGGCCCGGGCCGCTTGGTCAGCGGGATGATCCCGTTCGAGAGGAGAAGCGGCGAGACCTCGAAATCGGTGCTCTTCTCCGGCAGCTGGAAGGAGAGGGTCGAGGCCGCGACCGGAGGCTGCCCCTCGGCGGGGAACAGCCCGAACGAACCCTTGTACTTCCCGGGCGGGAGCGCGATCGACTTGTCGACGACGCGGTCCTTGCGGGTCCCCTCCGCGACCTCGGCGAAGGTGGCCGCCTCCCAGTAGCTGCCGACTTCCTTGCCCGACTCGTCGGTCACGACACCGCCGAACTGCAGCGTCGGCGCCGAGAGGCTGGCCTTGTCCCCCGGAAGGTAGAACTGCATCGCGAGGAACGAGTCTCCGGTCGAGGTCCGGAACGGGCCCGACCAGAACGCCGCATCCGACGACGCCTTCGGGTCGATCGCGGCGAGCGCGGACTTCGCGGAGGCGGGAAGCGCGACGACGGGAGCCGGAGGCGGCGCCGCGGCGGCCGCCGCCGCTCCTGCCGCCGGGGCCGCTGCGCCTGCTGCCGGCGCGCCGGCGGGAGGAGCGGGAGCCCCGGCCGGAGGCTTCGCGGCGCCTGCCGCGCCGGCGGCGGCGCCCGCGGCAGGTGCGGCGGCTGCGGCGCCCGCCACGGGTGCGACGGCCGCTCCCGCGGCGGCCATCGACGCGGCGGTCACCGTGGCGTTGGGATTCACGACCGACTTCTGCGCGGCCGCGGCGATGGCCTTCTCGACCTCGCCGCTGTTCTGCAGCGAATCCATCCCGCGCCGCTGATCCAGGACGACGCGCGCCTGCAGGGCCGAAGTGATGCCGAACGGCGCGAGCTTGTCCTTGTCGTAGGTCCAGAGCGAGATGGTCTGCGCCTCGTCGCCGCCTCCGCCCGCCTGGCCGGCCGGACCGGGCTGGAATCCGCCCTCCTCCTGGACCGGCGGCGCGTCCTGCGGCCCCATCGCCTGCTGCGCGGCCCGGCTCGGCGCGCCGAGCACGATCAGGAGACGTCCGCGAACCGAGTCGGCGCCCCGCTTGTAGCGCGACATCTTGAACTGCTGGTCCGCCGCGGCGATCCGCCGGCCGACGTCGTCGCGAAACTCGTTCTGCGGCGTGCCGGGCGTGGGATCGCGCTTCGCCCAGTAGAGCGCGATGAACTTTTCGGCGTCCTCGTCGGTGGCCACGCTCTTCCATTCCGTGCGCTCGGCCGGAGTCAGGAAGTAGGCATCGGGGGACTTGTCCCAGTCCTTGTACTTGTTGAGCTCGGCCAGGGCGCCGGCGGCGATCAGGAGCCCGGCCAGAACGGATACGACCTTTTTCACAGAACCTCCCTCATCGCGTGAAGGAGGGATTCTATACGCCGGAAGCGGGACGAAACGCCAGAACGGCGTGAGGCTGGAGCCGGGCTTCAGGAGGGCTCGGACTTGACCAGGGCGTACCGGCGGCCGGGGATCCGGGCGAGGGCGAGCGTGCGGCTCGAGTCGGCCCCGCGGCGCGTCCCGGCCTCGTCGCGCAGCGCCCCGAGCATCTTCTGGACCTCGCCCTGCATGGTCTCCATGCGCTGCTTCATGTGCAGGATGACCTCGACCCCGGCGAGGTTGACGCCGAGGTGGCGGGTCAGGGTGAGGATGATCTCCAGCCTCTCGATCGTGTCGGTGTCGTAGAGGCGCGTGTTCCCCTCGGTCCGGGCGGGCCGCAGGAGGCCCTCGCGCTCGTACATGCGGAGCGTCTGGGGATGGATCCCGTAGCGCTCGGCGATCGCGCCGATCCGAAAGACGCCGGCTCTTTCCTTGCCGCGCGGCTTCATCTCGCCTTCCTCGACTCGACCGGAATCGGCTGGCCCTTGTCGGCCTTGGGGGCCAGGACGCGAAGGACGCCGGCGCGCAGCGTCGCCTTGATCCGCGTCGGATCGAGCGACGCGGGCACCGGGAACTCGCGCGAGAAGCTGCCGTAGATCCGCTCCATCCGCATGAAGTGCCGCGGCTCGACCCCCCCGTCGGCGCGCCGGTGGCCCGAGACACGGAGCTTGCCGTCCAGGGCCTCGAGCCGCACGTCGTCGAGCTGCACGCCCGGGAGCTCGATGTTCAGGATGATCTCCTCGGGAGTCTCGTAGACGTCGGCGGCCGGCGACCAGAGGGCGGTGTCGAGCCCCTCGTCGGGGAACTCCGTGCGGTGGATCGTCTCCTCGAAGAGACGGTTGACCTTCTCCTGGATCGCGAAGAGGTCCTGAAGCGAATTCCAGCGAAAGACCGTCATGTGAGTGCTGCCATCAGTGTAGCGCCGCGAGTCGCGACTGAGGAGAACTTTCGCTCGCCCCTCACGACCCGCGGCCCACGTCCGCGAGTCAGGACTTCTCGGTGTCCACGTACTCGGTGTCGATGACCTCGTCCTCCTTGGAGCTCGAGCCGGAGGCGCCGCCCGGCGCGCCCGCGCCGGGGCCCGACGAGGGCTCGCCCGCGGTCGCCCCGCGATACATCGCCTCGGCCATGCGGCTCGAGGCCTCCTGCAGGTGCTCCATCGCGGAGTTCATGTTCGCGGTGCCGCCGGCCTCGAGCGCCTTGCGCGCGTCGGCCAGCGCGGACTCGAACTGTCCGACCTGCGCCGGATCCAGCTTCGCCTTGTTCTCCTGGAACGTCTTGTCGCTCGCGTAGATCAGGGAGTCGAGCCGGTTCTTCGCCTCGATCTCCTCGCGGCGCTTGTGGTCCTCCTCCGAGTGCGACTGGGCCTCCCTGACCATCTTGTCGATCTCGTCCTTCGAGAGGCCGGAGGACGCGGTGATCGTGATCTTCTGCTCCTTGCCGGTTCCGAGGTCCTTCGCCGACACGTTCATGATGCCGTTCGCGTCGATGTCGAAGCTGACCTCGATCTGCGGCATGCCGCGCGGCGCGGGCGGGATACCGACGAGGTGGAAAACGCCGATCGTCTTGTTGTCGCGGGCCATCTCCCGCTCGCCCTGGAGCACCTTGATCTCGACCGACGTCTGGTTGTCGCCCGCCGTCGAGAACGTCTCGCTCTTCTTGGTCGGAATCGTGGTGTTGCGCTCGATCAACCGGGTCGTCACGCCTCCCAGCGTCTCGATGCCGAGCGAGAGCGGCGTCACGTCGAGCAGCAGCAGGTCCTTGACGTCTCCCGCGAGCACTCCGCCCTGGATGGCGGCGCCGACGGCCACGACCTCGTCCGGGTTGACGCCCTGGTGAGGGTCCTTCCCGAAGAGGTCCTTGACCAGCTTCTGGATGCGCGGCATACGCGTCTGGCCGCCGACGAGCACGACCTCGTCGATGTCCTTGGGCTCGACGCCGGCGTCCTTCATGGCCTGCTTGCAGGGACCGATCGACTTCTCGATGATGTCCTCGACGAGCTGCTCGAGCTTCGCGCGCGTCAGCTTCAGCTGCAGGTGCTTGGGACCGCTCGCGTCCGCGGTGATGAAGGGCAGGTTGATCTCCGTCTCGACGACGTTCGAGAGCTCGATCTTGGCCTTCTCCGCGGCCTCCTTGAGGCGCTGCATGGCCATCGGGTCCTTGGAGAGATCGACGCCCTGGTCCTTCTTGAACTCCGCCAGGATCCAGTCGATGATCCGCTGGTCGATGTTGTCGCCGCCGAGGTGCGTGTCGCCGTTGGTGGACTTGACCTCGACGACGCCCTCCCCGACCTCGAGGATCGAGATGTCGAACGTTCCGCCGCCGAAGTCGTAGACCGCGATCGTCTCGTCCTTCTTCTTGTCGAGGCCGTAGGCGAGCGCCGCGGCCGTGGGCTCGTTGACGAGCCGCTCGACGGTCAGGCCGGCGATCTGCCCGGCGTCCTTCGTCGCCTGACGCTGCGAGTCGTTGAAGTACGCCGGCACGGTGATGACGGCGCGGGTGACCTTCTCGCCGAGGTAGGCCTCCGCGGCCTCCTTCAGCTTGCCCAGGATCATCGCGGAGATCTCGGGGGGCGACCACTCCTTGCCGCCGGCCTTCACGCGACAGTCGCCGTTGCCCGCCTGCTCGACGGCGAACGGCACCATCTTCATCTCCTCGCTGACCTCGGAGTACTTGCGCCCCATGAAGCGCTTGATCGAATACACGGTGTTGGCGGGATTGGTGATGGCCTGCCGCTTCGCGACCTGGCCGACCAGCCTCTCGCCGCTCTTCGAGAACGCGACGACCGAGGGCGTCGTGCGATTGCCTTCCGCGTTCGGGATGACGACGGGATCGCCGCCCTCCATGACCGCGACGCACGAGTTCGTGGTGCCCAGGTCGATGCCGATGATCTTGCTCATTGAATAGCTCCTCTCAACCCCTCAATAGGAGCGGCGAGAATAGAATATGAGTCCAGTCATGTCAAGTCTCAAATGAGCATGTTTTAGCCCATTGGACTCAACGCATAAGTGGTTGGACCCGAATAGGTTATTGGATTATTCGACGACCAGGACACCCGGGCGGGTGTCCTTGGCGACCGGGCGGGAGGGCGCCGGCCGCAGCTCCGACACCGGCGCCAGACTGCGCTCGAGCGAGAGGTCCAGGTCGATCTGGCCCGCGGCGTTGTGGCCGTAGAGGCCGAACTTCCCGTCCTCGGCGCGCAGGATGTATCGGTAGAAGCGCTCGTACGGATCGCGCAGCGAGTCCTCGTGGACGATGCCGGCGACGACGAGGTCTTCGAGATTCTTCGGATAGCGGCCGCTCGAGTCGTAGTAGATGCGGACCGCCCGCTCGATGCCCACGGCGCGGTTGAGCGAGACGGCCTTGAAGAGATCGGCCGCGACGCTCTGATCGCCGACGGGACGCAGGAAGAGATTCGCCGGGTTGCGCGGGATCCAGCGGATCGAGAGGAACGTCAGCACGGCGAGCAGCGCCCAGAGCCCGATCGCCGTCAGGGAGATCCCCCGCGCGGGGACGACGGCCGGCGGAGGCGCCGCGACGGGAGCGGGCTCCTCGACCTTGCCCGGCTCGATCAGGTGGCGGCCGAGGAGATCCGCGGTCCCCTTCAGCACCTCGAAATCCGAGAGGAAGGCGCGCTCCATGACGTCGCCCACGCTGTGCTTTCCGTCGATCCACCGCCACGTCTCGGCCTCCGACCTGGAGACCGAGAGCGTCCCCTCGGGAGCGTTCTTCTGGTTCGCGACGAGCTTCAGCTTCTCGACGCCCGGCGCGCGGCGGTAGACGGAGGTCAGCGATCCGACCTTCTTCTCGAAGAGCGGCCACTCGTCCACCATCTGCGCCGCTTCCATCAGGATGGTGTCGGTCGAGACCGGCGCCATGTGGTCGGCGTCGTAGTCGACCATCCCCTCCTGGCTGAAACGAAAGCGCCCGTCGGGCCAGCGGAAGGCGCTGTAGACGATGCGGGCGATCTGGAGCCGCAGCGCCTCGCGCAGCTCCTGCGGATCGACGAGCCGCTCGCGCACGAGCAGGAATCCCATCCGCTGCTGCGTCTCCTTCTGGATGGCGAGGACGTGGTCGAGCTGCTCCTGCGAGACGTAGCCCGCGCGGAGGAGCAGGTTGCCCAGCCGGTTCTCGAGCCGGCGCACCGCGGACTCGGCCGCCACGACCTGTCCGCCGAGGAAGGAGATCGTGACGGTGTCGTCCTCGCCCTCGACGATGAGGACGCCCGTCTTTCGCTGCAGGCCCAGCATCTGGAAGATGTCGGTCAGCGAAAAGACCTTCAGCGTTCCTTCAAGACCCACCGTGCACCACCCTTCGGGGCGCGAGCTGAGCGCGCAGCCAGACCAGGAAGGCGAACGCGGCGCCCGCGACCACGGTCGCGCGGAGGGCGCCCGTGGGCGGCAGCGTCATCGGGTCGAAGAGGGTCTCGTCGAGGATCGCGGCCGCCAGGCCGAACAGGAACAGGAACAGCGTGATCGTGCCCGCGCCGGTGCGCTCCTCGAAGATCGCCCGCGAGCCCGGGAAGAGGAGCGAGGCGATGCGCGCGGCGCGCTGGCGCCACTTCGCCCGGCGCTGTGCGGCCTTCGTCTCCGCCACCTGGATCTCGATGTCGACGTTCTCCTTGCGCAGGTAGATCTGCGAACACATCGCGCAGTACTGCGCGGGGTCGTTGTAGCGCCGGCAGCGGTTGCAGATCACGCGCCCGCAGCGGTCGCACTCCGTGGCGAGTCCGCGCCGCGCGCGCCGCGAGGTGAGCAGCGCGCCGAGCAGCAGGACGCCGATCGGGGGCAGCGACCACGGGATCATGGCGTGGAGCGGCTGCGCCGCGGTCCCGTGCC
>DASXAG010000023.1:0-59144 GCA_036406835.1 Thermoanaerobaculia bacterium | reverse complement strand
GCGGTCGCGGCGACGAAGTATGCCGAGGGCGATGCAGCGGACGGGATCGCGCAGGTCGCCGACGCGTCGGGGCGCCCGCTCGCGCTCGGCGCGTACTCGCCCGACTCGCAGATCGTGGCGCGCCTGTGGAGCTTCGACGGGCGCGCTCCGGGACCGGAGCTCTTCCGGGAGCGCCTCGCCGCGGCGAAGGCGCTGCGCGCGGAGATCCTGCCGCCCGAGACCACCGGTTACCGCGCGGTCAACTCCGAGGGCGACTTCTGTCCCGGCGTCCTGCTCGACGTGTATGGCGAGACCGCGGTGCTGGAGTTGACCACGGCCGGCACCGAAGCGTGGCGCGCGGACCTCGAGGCGGCGGTTCGCGAGGTCTTCGCGCCGAAGGAGCTGATCGTCCGGGAGTCGGGAGCGGCGCGGGATCTTGGAACCCGGACCCCCTCTCCCCAACCCTCTCTCTCCGGCGGGGGGAGAGGGCAGGGTGAGGGGGGAGATCTCGTCCCCTTCCTCGAGAACGGTCTCCATTTCTTCGCCGACGTCGCCGCGGGACAGAAGACCGGCTTCTTCCTGGACCAGCGCGACAATCGGTCGCGCCTGCGCGCGGCCGCGCGCGGAAAGAGAGTGCTCAACCTGTTCTCGTACTCAGGCGCCTTCTCGGTCGCGGCCCTCGCCGGCGGGGCGGCGCGCGCCGTCGATGTGGACACCTCGGCCTCCGCCCTGGCGCTCGCCCGGGAGCATCGGCGCGCCAATGCGCTCTCGGCCGACGATTCCGATTTCGTCCAGGCCGACGTCTTCGACGACCTGCGCCGCCGCGTCGCCGAGGGACAGCGGTGGGACGTCGTCGTCTGCGACCCTCCCGCCTTCGCCAAGAAGAAGGCCGACGTCGATCGGGCGGCCCGGGGCTACAAGGACGTCAACCGGTTGGCGATGTCGCTCGTCTCACCGGGCGGGTGGCTGCTGACGTGCTCCTGCTCGGGCCTCGTCGATGCGTCGCTCTTCCAGAAGATCGTCTTCTCGGCCTCGCTCGAGGCCGGCGCGGCCTTCGCGCTGACCGCACGGCAGGGTGCGAGCGCCGATCATCCCGTCTCGCTCGACTGCCCCGAGGGCGAATACCTCAAGGGCTTGTGGATGCGGCGGGCGTCGTGACGCGGCGCGACTTATACTCCTGAGCGCGATGGCGCGTCCCGGAACCCTCACTCCGCTCCTGGCTCTGGTCCTTCTGCTTCCGGCCGGTCCATCGCGCGCGGCGAGCGCCGTTCCGGAGATCCACGCGGGGCCCGCCGTCTTTCATCCCGCCGCGCCGAAGGCGACGCCGGCCGTTCCGCGGCTCGACTTCGCCGCAACGGAGGCGCGCCTTCCCGAATCCGCGCGACACGCGCTGCCGGGCCTTTCGGCCGAGGAGCGCCGCCGGCTCGAGTCTCCCGATGCCCGGCCGGGCGGCGGCGCGCGTCCGAAGCGGCCCGCGGTCCGCGTCGGCGTGATCCGCGCGCTTCCGACCGAGGTCGGCTTCCACGGTCTCACGGCGGGCGCGGCGCCGCGGCCGCTCGGCGGCGGCTGGCTCGAGCGAGCGGCCGATGCGAACGGCGGCTGGGTCTGGACCGCGTCGTTCTCCTCCGAGGGCGCGCAGGCGCTGCGCATCCAGATCCGGGACGCCTGGCTGCCGGCGGGAAGCCGGGTCTTCGTGTACGGCGCCGACGGAGAGGTCTTCGGGCCGTACGCGTTCGACGGCGGCACGAAGCCGGAGGGATTCTGGACGAACACCGTCTTCGCGTCGCAGGCGATCGTCCGCGTCGAGATCGCCGGCGCGGATCCCGCGCGTCTCGCGCTCGCTCGTCTCTCGATCGGCTCGCTCGTGCACATCGAGCACCCGTGGGCAGGATCCGTGCAACCGACACCTCGTAGCCGCAGCGGCAGCGGGACGGCGACGGCGGACGGCTCGCCGCAGGTGCGGCCCAAGTCGGACTCCTGCTTCGTCGACGCGAGCTGCGTGAGCCCCTCCGACTTCGCCAACATCGACGCGGCCTCGCATGCGGCGGCGCAGTTGAACTTCGTGGAGCCGGACGGCAGCTTCGTCTGCTCGGGCGGCCTCCTCAACACGCTGGAAAGCTCCATGGTCCCGTACCTGCTGACGGCCAACCACTGCTTCTCGACGCAGGCCGCCGCCACCTCCCTCGAGGCGTTCTTCGACTACACGACGGCGTCCTGCAACGGCATCGAGCCGCCTCCGAACGGGTTCCCGAGGACGCTCGGTTCGACGCTGCTGGCCACCTCGACGAACAGTGATTTCACCTTCGTGCAGCTCTCGCAGGACCCGCCCGACGGCAGCGTCTTCCTGGGTTGGACGACCGGCGACTACGCCCACGTGGACGCCACGACGGTCTATCGCATCAGCCATCCCAATGGACGGCCGCAGTTCTTCTCGAAGCACCAGGTCGAGGCGTCGCCGGACGTGATCTGCGAGGGTTTCGACCAGGGGAATTTCCTCTACGAGCAGGACGTCGAGGGCGGAACGGGAGGAGGGAGCTCCGGATCGCTCGCTCTCCTCGCCGACCTCTCGGTCATCGGCCAGGAGCTCGGCGCCTGCGGCGTCAACACCGACGACGACTGCGACCGCCGCAACCTCACGATCGACGGCGCGTTCCGCGTGACCTTCCCGTCGGTCTCGACCTGGCTCGCGCCCGCGTCGCCGAGCACCTGCGTGCCGTCGGCCGGCACACTGTGCCTCCACGGCGGCCGCTTCCAGGTCACCGCCGACTGGACCAAGACGACGGGGGAGCACGGCAGCGGCACCGGAGTCGTCCTGACGGACGACGCGGCGTACTTCTGGTTCTTCAGCCCGGACAACGTCGAGATGGTCGTGAAGGTGCTGGACGCCTGCGCGATCTCGCAGAAGTTCTGGGTCTTCGCCGGCGGGCTGACGAACGTCTCCGTCCGCATGACGGTCGTGGACACGCACACGGGCACCGTCGAGATCTACGACAACCCTCAGAACGTCGCCTTCGCCCCCCTCCAGGACACGAAGGCCTTTGCCTGCCCCTGAGGGCTCGCGCCGCATCCGGCGCGTCGCGATCCTGGGGCCGTCGCCTCCCGATCGCGGCGGCATCGCGCGCGAGACGCGGCTGCTCGTGGAGGAGCTGTCGCGGCGGACCGACGTCAGCGTCCGATGGCTGACGTTCTCGCGCCCGTATCCGAGCTGGCTCGACCCGCGCCGCTTCGACCGCGATCCGGCGCTGCCCGCATCCGGTGCGGAGCCGGTCCTCGACTACCGGTCGCCGCTCTCCTGGAGGCGCACCGCGGAAGCCGTGGCGGCGGCCGGCGCCGAGGTTCTCCTCGTTCCGTGGTGGACGGCGTTCTGGGCGCTGCCCCTGCGGGCCGTCCTGCGCCGCGTGCGGCGTCTCGCGCCGGGAACGAGCCGCGTGCTCCTCTGCCACAACGTCGAGGAACACGAGGGCGGCGGATTCCGCCGGTTCCTGTCGCTCGGCGCGCTCTCGGCCGCGGACGCCTTCGCCTGCCAGAGCGAGACGGATCGGGAGCTGCTCGCGCGTCGGGCGCCGGGCCGTCCCGCGTGCGTGCTCCCGCACCCGGTGGCGAGGGCGAGCGGCGACTCGGTCTCCCGCGAGCAAGCGCGGGCGCGGCTGGGCGTCGACGGACCTCTCGTCCTCTTCCTCGGCCTGGTGAGGCGCTACAAGGGCGTCGACCTGCTCCTCGACGCGGCGCCCGAGATCGCGCGGCGCACGGGCGCCCGCATCGCGATCGTCGGAGAGGTCTTTGCCGACGCGCGCGACACGATGCGCCGCGTCGCGGCGAGCCCGGTCCGCGACCGGCTGATCGTGCACGACGCGTACGTGCCGGAGGAGACGATGGACGCGTGGCTCGCCGCCTGCGACGCGGTCGTGTTGCCGTACCGCGCGATCTCGGGCAGCGGCATCGCCGCGCGCGCGATCGCGGCCGGACGGCCGATGGCGGCCGCCGCGGTCGGCGGGCTGAAGGACGCGGTCGTGCCGGGAGTCACCGGCGAGCTCTTCCCGCCGGGCGACGCGGCGGCGCTCGCGTCCGCCGTCGAGACGGTGCTGGCGCGCGGCGTCGATGCGTACGCGCCGGGTCTCGCCCGGGCGGCGGAGCGGTTCTCGTGGACGCGTTACGTGGACGCGCTGCTCGCGTTCCTCGGGTCGCTTCGGGCCGAGAGCTGACAGCGGAAAGCGGACAGCCTTATACTCCGCCTCCCATGAACCTGGAGCTCTCCGAGGAGCAGCGCCTGCTGCAGCAGGCCGTGCGCGACTTCGCCGAGGAGGTCGTGCGGCCGCGGGCGGCCGTCATCGATCAGAGCGGCGAATTCCCGAAGGACCTGTTCCGGCAGGCCGGGGAGCTCGGCCTCGCCGGCGTGGCCGTGCCGTCGGAGCACGGCGGCTCCGGCATGGACAGCGTCTCCTACGCGATCGTCATCGAGGAGATCTCCCGCGTCTGCGCCAACCTGGGCGTGATCCTGTCGGTCAACAACTCGCTCGTCTGCGATCCGATCGACCGCTACGGCAACGCCGAGCAGAAGGCGAAGTTCCTGGTTCCGCTCGCGAAGGGGGAGAAGCTCGGCTGCTTCGCCCTGACCGAGCCCGACGCCGGCTCCGACGCCGGCAACCAGAAGACGCGGGCGGTCCGGGAGGGCGATTCGTACCGGATCTCGGGCCAGAAGGTGTTCATCACGTGCGGGCAGGCCGCCGACGTCTGCCTCCTGTTCGCGATGACGAATCCCGAGAAGAAGCTCAAGGGCATCTCGGCGTTCCTGGTCGACGCCGCGAGCCCCGGCTTCGACCGCTCGCGCCACCAGGTCAAGCTCGGCGTCAACGCGTCGGGCACCGTCGAGATCTTCCTGACCGACGTGCGGGTCCCCGCCGCCGACCGTCTGGGCGAGGAGGGCGATGGATTCCGGATCGCGATGACGACCCTCGACGGCGGCCGGATCGGCATCGCGGCGCAGGCCGTCGGGATCGCGACCGAGGCGTTCGAGGCGGCCGTGCGCTACGCGCAGGCGCGGCGCGCCTTCGGCAAGCCGATCGCCGACTTCCAGGCGATCCGCTTTTATCTCGCCGACATGGCCACGGACATCGACGCGGCCCGGCTCCTGACGCGCCGGGCCGCCGCCGCCAAGGACGCGTCGAAGGGCGGCAAGGGGCGTTTCTCGATGGAGGCGGCGGTCGCGAAGCTCTTCGCGGCCGAGATGGCGCAGCGCGTGACGACCAAGGCGCTGCAGATCCACGGGGGCTACGGCTACACCAAGGAGTACCCGGTCGAGCGCAATTTCCGCGACGCGCGGATCACCGAGATCTACGAGGGCACCAGCGAGATCCACCGGCTGATCATCGCGCGCGAGATCTTCAAGGACTCGGGCCTGACGATCGGATGAGGGGCTAGTGGGTCAAACGCGAATGTTCCGAGACCGCGTGGTCTCGATGGAGCAGACCCTCGAGGGGGGCGAGAAGCACCTCGCGCTCCTGAAGGACATGTGCCGGGAGGCGCTCCCCGAGCTCGAGTTTCGCGAGCATTCGCTGGACCACGAGCGCGACCTCTTCGTGATGGACCTCGCCGGAGCGGACGGGATCGCGCGGCGCATCTGCTGGACCCGCATGGTGCTGTTCGACGCCGAGCGCATCCCGGCGATGACCGGCGAGGCGGGCGCCGCGCTGCGGGAGAAGATCGTCCAGTTCCTGCGCGCGCGCGCCGCCCAGCCCGAGATCGTCGTGACCTTCCGCCACCTCGAGGAAGGCTGGGTCGACACGCCCGAGCCGCGGCGCGAGGGCGGACGGCGCCGCCGTCGCGGCGGGCGGGGCCGCGGACGCGACCAGGGCCAGGAGCGCGGCGGCGAGCGCCGAGGGCAACAGCAACCGCAAGGCGAGCGGCGGCCGGGACCGGGCGGTCCGCAGCCGCAGCGAGACCGGCGTCCCGGCGGTGCTCCGCCGGAACGCCGGCCGGGAGCTCAGCCCGGCCAGCCGCAGCGCCCGCAGGGCCAGCCCCGGGGACCCCAGCCGCCGCGTCCGGCTCCCGTATCTGTCGTTGCGGACGGCGCCGCGAGCGGCGAGCCCGGCGGCGGAGGAAAGCGCCGGCGGCGGTTCCGGCGGCGGCGCCGCGGACGCGGAGGAGCGGGCGGCGGCGCCGGTTCGGGGCCGGCGCCGGGCGGAGCGCCTGGAGCCGCGCCGTGAACTTCGAGCTGACCGACGACCAGAAGCGCGTCCGCGACGCGGTGCGCGACTTCGCGCGGACGCAGATCGCCCCGGGAGTCGCCGAGCGCGAGAAGACCGGGACCTTTCCGGCCGAGGTCGTCCGCAAGCTGGGGGAGATGGGCATCCTCGGGATGATGGTTCCCGAGGAGTACGGCGGCGCCGGCTCGGACGTCCTCTCCTACATCCTCGCGATCGAGGAGCTCGCGCGCGTCTGCGCGTCGACCGCGGTCATCGTCTCGGTGACGAACTCGGTGGCCTGCTTCCCGATCCTGCGGTTCGGAACCGAGGCGCAGAAGGGCACCATCCTCCGCGAGCTGGCCTCCGGCGAGGCGATCGGCGCGTACGCGCTGACCGAGCCGCAGTCCGGCTCCGACGCCGCCAACCAGAAGACGCGTGCGGTGCGGGACGGGGATTCCTACGTCCTGAACGGCGCGAAGGCCTGGATCACCAACGCCGGCGAGGCGAAGTGGTACGTCGTGATGGCGATGACCGATCCCTCCGCGGGCTCGCACGGCATCACGTCGTTCCTCGTCTCCGCGGACGACGCGGGCCTGCGCGTGGGCGCGCCCGAGGACAAGATGGGGCTCCGCGCCTCGAAGACGGCGTCCGTCTTCTTCGAGGACCTCCGCGTCCCGGCCGATCGCCGCCTCGGCGCGGAGGGCGAGGGATTCACGATCGCGATGACGACGCTGGACCATTCGCGGATCTCGATCGCCGCGCAGGGGATCGGCCTCGCGCAGGCGGCCTACGAGGCCGCCGTGGAGTACGCCAAGACGCGCGAGACCTTCGGCCACAAGCTCGCCGAGCACGAGGCGATCGCGTTCCAGATCGCCGACATGCGCGTGCAGCTCGACGCGGCCCGGATGCTGACGTACCGCGCGGCATTGCTTTCGCAGACCCCGGGGGCGCGCTTCTCGAAGGAGTCCTCGATGGCCAAGGTCTACGCGTCGGAGATCGCGAACGCCATCGCCGCGCGCGCCGTCCAGATCTTCGGCGGGTACGGCTATTCGCGCGAGTACGAGGTGGAGCGGCTGTACCGCGACGCGCGCGTCACGACGATCTACGAGGGGACGAGCGAGATCCAGCGGATGGTGATCTCGAAGAACGTCCTGGCGGGACGCTGAGAAGATGACGAGCCCGGACGATCCGACGCTGCCGCCCGAGGAGCCGCCCTTCGAGGACGCGCTGACGGAGCCGGAGGAGACGGGCGATGCGCCGGCGACGACGACGGAGGAGCTCGTCGAGTCGTCGGTCCCCGCGGGTGAGCCCGCCGCGCCTCGGGCGACGGCGGACCCCATCGTGGCCCCGCCGGCCGCGGTCGCGATGACGGGCCGCGTGCCCGCCTCCGCCCCGATACGGCCCGACCTCCTCGGCCGCCAGGAGCCTCTCTACCGCGACTGCCAGGGTTACCGGCTGCGCATGGAGCCCGCCGACCTCGCGCGGCTGCGAGAGCTGCCCGGCTCGCGCGGCCTGACCGACGAGGAGATCGGCGAGAATTTCTTCACGGCCCAGGCCGAGCGCATCGCCGCGTCGGTGGCGGGCGACGTGCCGTCGGGCGCCGAGTTGCGCGTGGTCGTGGACCCGTATTCGCGGCAGGCGTTCGTGGCCCTCGAAAACCGGATCCGGGGGATCCTGAGCTTCTAGGTCTCCGTCATCCCGAGCTCCGGAGCCGCGAGGGGCCCCTTTCCATGCTGGAGCTCGACTTCAAAGGGTCCCTCGTCGCCCGCTCCTTTACGCTCCTCGGGATGACGGAGCGCGGTCAAATGTCCGCGGTGATCACGACCCGGTGCTCGCGCTTGAGGTGCGCCTTCTTCTGATGCGGGTCGATCGAGACGGCGATCTCGCCGGGCTCGGCCCCGGCGGAAGCGAGCACGTCGGCCCAGCTCTCCGCCCGAAACCGCAGGAAGTCCTCGGCGACGGCCGGCTCCTCGCGCCCCTCGAAATCCGGCATCCTCTTGAGCTTCTCGACCTCGGGGCGATCCAACACGAAGGCATAGCCCTCGCGATCCATTCGATAGACTCGTGACTTCTGGGAGTTTGGTTCCATGGAGGAATTTTAGAGCATGCGGACCGTTTTTTTCGGTGTGATGCGAAGTCACTCGATGGGGGTGCGCGCGGTTCTCGCGCTGTCTCTGTCGATCGTCCTGGCGCCGTCGGCCGCGCACGCCGAGAAGGTCCGCAACCACTTCGACTCGGACACGATCATGCGTCCGCCCGGATTCTTCGACCTGCTGATCCTCGGCGCGCCGGGTCCGGCGAAGTGGCTCGTGCTCTCAGACCCGAATCCTCCCTCCGCGCCGAACCGGCTCGCGCAGGTCGACACGAAGCGGCCGGCGGACTCGATCGCCGCGGCGCTGCGGCGCAACGCGGTCTTCCAGGACGGCACCGTCTCGACCTTCGTGAAGAGGGGCGCGGGGCGAGAGGGGATCGTCCTGCGGCTGAAGGACGAGAAGAACTTCCTCGTGCTGCTGGTCGACGCGTCGGGAGACGTCGCGCTGATCGCCTACCGGGACGGCAAGCCGGCCGAGCTGGGCCGGGGACACCGGGCGCTCGAGCGACCGTGGGAGGAGTACTCCGTGAAGGCGGAGGGGTCCAGGCTGACCGTCTCGTTCAACGACGACCAGCTCTTCGAGGCGACCGATCCCCATCCGGTCTCGGGGCGCACGGGGCTCGCGGCGGCGGGGCCGGGCGAGGCGTCGTTCGACGAGTTCGTGATCGATCCCGCCGACGCGTCCGCGAGGAACTGACCGCTCGAAGCGCCTAGGACGTCGGCGCGACCGAGCCCGCGAAGCGGTACCGGCCCTTCTCGACCTTGAGGATCACCGCGGCCTTGACCGGGTTGCGGTCGGCGTCCATCGTGATCGTGCCGGTCACGCCCGGAAAGTCCTTCGTCGTCGCGAGCGCGTCGCGCACGCGGGGACCCTCCGTCGAGCCCGCTCGCGCGATCGCGTCGGCCAGCATCCGCATCGCGTCGTAGGAGGATGCCGCGATCGAGTCGGGCTCCGCGCCGAAGCGCGCCTTGTACGCGTCCACGAACTTCCGGACGGCGGGCGAGGGGTCGTCCACGGAGTAGTGGTTGGCGAAGTAGGCGCCCTCCATGGAATCCCCGCCGATCTCCACGAGCTTCGGCGAGTCCCATCCGTCCGCGCCGAGGAGGGTCGCCTTGAGCCCGAGCGAGCGCGCCTGCCGGGCGATGAGCCCCGCGTCGGTGTAGTACCCCGGGATGAAGAGGACGTCGGGTTGCTCGGGACGGATCGCCGTCAGCTGCGCCGAGAAGTCGGCGTCGCCTTCCTCGTACTTGAGCTCGCTCGTGATCCGGCCGCCCTGCGCCTCGAAGCTCTTGCGGAAGGCCTCCGCGAGGCCGACGCTGTAGTCGCTGCGGGCGTCGATGAGGATCGCCGCCGTCTTCGCCTTGAGGTCGCGGCGCGCGAAGTCCGCGACGGCGCGTCCCTGGTACGCGTCGATGAAGCACGCGCGGAAGATGTACTCGCCCTTCTTGGTCACCTCGACGTTGGTCGACGTCGGGCTGATCATCGGCACGCTGTAGCTCTGCGCGATCGGCGCGGCGGCGAGGGTCCGCGAGGACGCCTGCTCCCCGATGAGCGCGACGACGTGATCGCGGGTGATGAGCTTCGAGACGGCGGAGGCGGCCTCGGACGCCTCGCCGCGGTCGTCCTCGGAGAGCAGCACGACCGGTTTCCCGAGCACGCCTCCCGCGGCGTTGATCTGCTCGACGGCGAGGCTGGCCCCGTTCCTGCCGGAGAGCGCGAAGGTCGCGGTCGGGCCCGTGAGCGCGCCGTAGAACCCGACCTTGACGCCCTGGTCCTCCGGCGCCTTTTCGCCGCCGCAGGCGGCGCAGAACGCCGCGATCAGGGCGAGGACGGCGAGGCGCTTCACGGGCGCATTCTAGACAAGGTTCCTTTGATACTGTAGGCGCCCTTCGCGTTTCGCGCTTCAAGGGAGGCGAATGAATCAGGCCAAGACCTACGACGTCGTCATCATCGGCTCGGGCCCCGGCGGCTACGTGGCCGCGATCCGGGCCGCGCAGCTCGGAATGTCCGTCCTCATCGTCGAGAAGGACTCGCGCCTGGGCGGCGTCTGCACCCTCTGCGGCTGCATCCCGACCAAGTGCCTTCTCCACACCGCGGATCTCCTGGAGGAGGCCCGCCACGGCGCCGACGTCGGGGTGGCGGCCCGCGAGGTCCGCCTGGACCTGCCGGGCGCCATGAAGCACAAGGAGAAGGTCGTCCGGCAGTCGAGCAACGGCGTCACCTACCTGATGAAGAAGAACCGCGTCGACGTCGCCAACGGGTTCGGGCGCCTCGCGGGACCGGGCCGCGTCACGGTCACCGGGGCCGACGGCGCCGAGACGGCGTACTCCGGCAAGAACGTGATCGTGGCCACGGGCTCCGCGCCGCGGTCGCTTCCGGGCATGGAGATCGACGACAAGACGATCCTCTCCTCGACCTCGATCCTCGAGCTGGCGGAGGTGCCGAAGTCGCTCGTCGTGATCGGGTCCGGGGCGGTCGGCGTCGAGTTCGCGTCGATGTACGCGCGGTTCGGCTCGAAGGTCACGGTCGTCGAGGTCCTGCCCCGGATCGTTCCGCTCGAGGACGAGGAGATCTCCCGCGAGCTCGCGGCGTCCTTCAAGCGGCAGGGGATCGCGGTGTACCCCGACACGCGCGTCGAGCGCCTCACGAAGACCGATGCGGGCGCCGAGCTGATCGCACGCTCCTCGGGGGACAAGACCGAGACCTTCCGCGCCGAGAAGGTGCTGATGGCCGTGGGCCGGCGGCCGCTGTCCGATGGGATCGGCCTCGAGGGGATGTCGGTCGCGACCGACCGGGGCTTCATCAAGACGGACGGCTTCATGCGCACCAACGTGCCCGGCGTCTATGCCATCGGCGACGTCGTGCCGACGCAGGCGCTCGCTCACGTGGCGAGCGCGGAGGGCGTCGTGGCGGTCGAGCACATGGCGGGCAAGGAGACGCGGCCGCTCAACTACGACCAGGTCCCCGGCTGCACCTATTGCTCCCCGGAGATCGGCTCGATCGGGCTGACCGAGGCGAAGGCGCGCGAGCGCGGCTTCGACGTGGCGGTCGGGAAGTTCCCGTTCTCGGCGATCGGCAAGGCGCGGATCCTCAACCAGGCCAGCGGGTTCGTGAAGATCGTCGCCGAGAAGAAGTACGACGAGATCCTCGGCGTGCACATCGTCGGACCGTCGGCCACGGAGCTGATCGCCGAGGCGGGCGCGGCGCTCAAGCTCGAGGCCACCTCGGAGGAGCTGGTGCGGACCATCCACGCGCATCCCACGCTCTCGGAGTCGATCCACGAGGCGTCCGAGGCGGTCGGCGGACACGCGATTCACATTTGACGAACCCTCCTCTCGAGGGAGAGGGTCCGACAGAGACTTCCCCTCTTCCTTCGGTCGGGCCGCGCAGCGGCCCGCGAGGAGTCCGAGTCAGCAATGGACGTCAGCGCTCGGTGAGCGCTGACGTCATTGCGGCGGGTTCGCCCCGTTCGTCAGCGACGAGTTCGTCGGCGGGGCGCCGGGTGAGCTCTGCGTGGCGTTGCCCGGAGGCGCGGCCCAGGTCCGGCCGACCTGGTTGTCGTTGGCGGAGTTGGGCATCCCCTGCGTGATGCCCGGCACGACGTTGCCGTAGAACCCGGTGCCGACGCCGGCCGGCTGCGCGGCGGCCTTGCCCGCGGTTCCGGCGGCGGCGGGTCCGGCCTGGCTCGACCCCTGGAACGCGAGGTTCCCGATCTGGACGAGCTTTTCCTTGGGCAGCGTGGCCTGAGCGGCCTGCGGCGTGATCCGCGTCAGCGTCTTGACCTCGGTGCGGCGCATGCTCATGAGCGCGCCGTCGGGGTAGCGGTGGAAGACGACCGTGTTCCCCTTGGCGACGGGAAGGTCCTGCGAGATGACCTTCCCCGAGGGCGCGAGGTCGATCTGATAGAAGACCTGCTCGGCTCGGACCGCGAAGGCGCAGGCGAACAGGAACACGGCAGCGACAAGGCGGTTCAACATGAGCCACCTCCTCGTAAAAAGCGTACCACGGGCACGGGCTCTCGCCGCTCGCCGGGGGCCGCCGTTCGGCGATTGGGAGGTGTCCGCGACGGGGGACGAGAATAGAATGGCGGGCTCGAAATGAGCCAGGAAGCGTCCAAGACCCACGATCTCTCCGCCCTGCGGATTCAACGAGATCCCGAGCCTCGCCGGGGATCGCGGCTCTGGCCGCTGCTCGCCGCGGCCATCGCGGTCGCCGTCGGCGTGGGGGCGTACCTCGCCGCCAACCAGGGCCTCCGCCCCCGGAAGGTCGAGGCCGTGACGGCGTCGGTCGTGAGCGAGGGGCAGGCCACGACGGTCCTGACGGCCACCGGCTACGTGGAGGCGGAGCGCAAGGCCGACCTCTCTCCCAAGATCACGTCCCGCATCACCGAGCTCAACGTGACCGAGGGGACGAAGGTCCGGAAGGGCGACGTCATCGCCCGGCTGGATTCGACGGACCTCGACGCGCAGCTCGCGGAGGCCAAGGCGAACTGGGTCAACGCGGACGCCGAGCTCAAGAGGCAGAAGACCATCTTCGAGCAGGGGCTCTCGACGAAGACGGCCCTGGACGCCGCGGTCGCGAACGAGGCGGCGACCCGCGCCCGCGTCCGCTACGTCGACGCGCTGCTCGACTACACGATCATCCGGGCGCCGTTCACCGGAGTCATCACCGCCAAGCGCGCCTTCGTCGGCGAGGCGGTCTCGCCGTTCGGCTCCTCGCCCTCGGGCGGCGGGTCCGGCGGCGCGATCGCGACCATCGTCGAGTTCTCCTCGCTCTACGTGGGCGCCGACGTCAACGAGGCCAACCTGTCGCGGCTCGCGAAGGAGCAGCCCGCGGAGATCTCGCTCGACGCGGCGCCCGACAAGACTTACCACGGCCGGCTGCGCCAGATCGTGCCCGCGGCCGACCGCCAGAAGGCGACGGTGCGGGTGAAGGTGGCCTTCCTGGACGCCGACGACCGCGTCCTGCCGGATCTCTCCGCGCGCGTGGCGTTCACCGCGGAGTCGACGCAGGGCAAGCAGACCAGGGCCCGCATCGTCGTCCCGAAGGCGGCGCTGACCACGGTCGACGGCAGGACGGGGGTCTTCCGGATCGTGGACAAGCGGGCGCGCTTCACGCCGGTCACGGCCGGCGGGGACGTGCAGGGACAGATCGAGGTGACGCAGGGCCTGCAGGGCGGCGAGAGGCTGATCTCGCTCTCGGGCGGAGTGCAGTTGAAGGACGGCGAAAAGGTGCGCGTCGAAGGACAGGAGTGAGCATGGCCGAATCTCTGATTCGCATCGAAAACCTGGAGAAGGTCTACCACCGCGACCAGATCGAGATCCCGGTGCTGATGGGCATCAACCTGAGCATCCCCGAGGGCGAGTACGTCGCGCTGATGGGGCCGTCGGGCTCCGGCAAGACCACGCTCCTCAACCTCATCGCGGGCATCGACCAGCCCACGCGGGGCCGGATCGTCATCGGGGGCCGCGACATCGCGACGATGAGCCAGACGGAGCTCGCCTCCTGGCGCTCCCACACGATCGGGTTCATCTTCCAGCTCTATAACCTGCTCCCCGTGCTGACCGCGTTCGAGAACGTGGAGCTGCCGCTCCTCCTGACGCATCTGAAGAAGGCCGAGCGGCGCAAGCACGTCGAGACGGCGCTCTCGATCGTGGGTCTCGCGGACCGCATGGACCACTATCCGCGGCAGCTCTCCGGAGGGCAGGAGCAGCGGGTCGCGATCGCGCGCGCGATCGTCTCCGATCCGAAGATCCTCGTCGCCGACGAGCCCACGGGCGACCTCGACGCGAAGTCCGGCGACGAGATCCTGGAGCTCCTGCGGCGCCTGAACGAGGAGTTCGGCAAGACGATCGTCATGGTGACCCACGATCCCAAGGCGGCGGCCCGCGCGCACCGGATGGTCCACCTGGACAAGGGCGTCCTCCACACCGACGAGCGCACGGAGGCCGGGGTGGGGAGGCGCTCGTGAAGTACTTCCGCCTGGTCTGGAAGAACGTCTTCCGCAAGAAGCTGCGGACGACGCTGACCGCGAGCTCGATCGTCATCGTGCTGACGCTGATCGTCATCCTCACGTCGCTCCTCGAGGCGATGCAGGCGGACCCCTCCGGCGGCCGCGGCTCGAACCGGCTGGTCGTCCAGCACGCGACCGGGCTCGGCAACTTCCTGCCCCTGTCGCAGCGTCAGCGGATCGAGCAGATCCCGGGCGTGCTCGCGGTGAGCCCGGAGACCTGGTTCGGCGGCGTCTACAAGGACGACAAGCCGGAGAACTGGATCGGCCAGCTCACGTGCGACCCCGACATCTACTTCGACAAGATCTTCGACGACGCCACGATCGATCCGGCGGTCAACGCGGAGTGGAAGGCCACGCGCAACGGGTTCGTCGCCGGCAAGAAGATCGCCGAGAAGCACGGGTGGAAGAAGGGCGACCACATCGTCCTGAAGGGGACCTACATCCCGCTGAACCCCGACCTCGTCTACATCGGGCCCTACAGCGCGGGCGACGAGACCAACATCTTCTTTCACAACGAGTACCTGAACCAGTCCAACTGGGTCCTCGCGAACAAGGTCACCGGGCTCTACTACCTCAAGGTGGACAGCGGGGAGAACGTGCCGCGCGTCGCCGCCGCGATCGACAAGATGTTCGAAAACAGCGACGCGCCGACGAAGACGCTGACCGAGAAGCAGTTCCAGCTGCAGTTCATGGAGATGATGGGCAACGTCAAGCTGCTCATCAACGGCATCTCGCTGATCATCCTCTTCGCGGTCACGCTCATCGTCGCGAACACCGTGGCGATGTCCGCGCGCGAGCGTGTCACCGAGATCGCCGTGATGCGGACGCTCGGCTTCGGCCGCGGACACATTCTCGGGTTCATCCTCTCCGAGGCCGTGTTGATGTCGCTGCTCGGGGGCATCCTGGGCGTCATCATCGCCAAGTTCCTGATCATCCCGGCCCTCGTGGCGGGCGCCGCCAAGACGTCGATCTCGATCTGGCTGATCAACTTCAAGGTCAGCCTGCCGACGCTGGCGCTCGCCTTCGCCGTCTCGGTGGGCGTGGGCATCCTGGCGGGGTTCCTGCCCGCGATCCAGTCCTCGAGGCTGCGGATCGTCGACGGCCTGAGGAAGGTGGTCTAGCCATGGCCATTCCTCTCAAGTACAACCTCCGCAACCTCGTCGCCCGCAAGGCATCGACGGGGATGACCGCCTTCGTCATCGGCCTCGTCGTCGCGGTCTTCCTGTGCGTCCTCGCTCTCGTCCAGGGCGTGACGCGGACTCTGTCGGTCAACGCGTCGACCCGCAACGTGATCGCGATGCGCGTCGGCTCGCAGGCCGAGATGCAGAGCGTCATCACGCGCGACCAGGCGGACCAGATGCAGGCGATGCCGGGCCCCGAGCGCTCCGCCGCCGGCGCGCCGTACGTTTCGCCGGAGCTCATCACGCTCATCAACGTCCCCCGCGAGGACGGCAAGACGTTCTCGAACGTGCAGGTGCGGGGGATGGCCCCGATCGGCATGGAGATCCGGCCCGGCGTGAAGATCGTCGACGGGCGGATGTTCACGGCCGGCACCAACGAGGCGATCGTCTCGAAGAACCTCTCGAAGCGCTACGCGGACATGAAGGTCGGCCAGACGCTCAAGACGGGCAGCTTCCGCTGGGTCATCGTCGGCCTCTTCGACGCGCAGGGCAGCGCCTACGAATCGGAGATCTGGACCGACGTGCGGGACCTCCAGCAGCAGACCAAGCGCGAGATGTACTCGTCGGTCTTCGTGCGTCTCCCGGATTCCGACGCGGCGAACCGCTACATCGAGACCATCAAGGGCGACCAGCGGCTCAAGCTCGAGGGAAAGACCGAGCGCAAGTACTACGACGAGCAGATGATCACCGGCGCGCCGATCAAGGCGCTCGCATTCCTCGTCGGGATCTTCACGGCCATCGGCGCGTCGTTCGGCGCCATGAACACGATGTACGCGCAGGTCTCGGCGCGCACCCGCGAGATCGGGACGCTGCGGGCGATCGGCTTCTCGCGCCGGTCGATCCTGTTCTCCTTCGTGATCGAGGCGCTGATGCTGTGCCTGATCGGGGGCCTGCTGGGCGTGGTCTTCACCTTCCTGGTGTTCAACCTCTTCCTGACCAAGCCGACAGGAACGATGAACTTTCGGACCTTCTCCGAGGTCCTGTTCAACTTCCGGATGACGCCGCCGCTCATCGCCGGCGGGATCGTGTTCTCGCTCGCGATGGGCCTGCTCGGCGGGTTCTTCCCGGCGTTCCGCGCGGCCCGGCTCAAGATCACGACGGCGCTGCGGGAGATCTGACCGGGTGCGGGGGTTCCGCGCGGGCCTCTGGCTCGCTTCCGCGCTGGCCGTCGCGCCGCCCGCCGCGCTCGGAGCGGTGTTGACAGTCGGCGAGACCTACGACGGAGGCACGCTCCCGCTCGCGCCGGGCGATGAGCTTCGGGTGAGGCTGGCCGCCCACGGCGGAGAGGGCACGACGACTTCATGGGCCGTCGCCTTCGGGGAGGGTCCGGTGGTCAAGGCGCTCCCGGCGGAGGGCCCGGCCGAGCCGGGGTTCGAGACGCTGCGGTTCCGCGCCGCGGCCGAGGGCTCGACCGGACTCGGCCTCGCGTGCCGCAAGGCCGCCGACCCCTCGGCGGCTCCGGTCGCCCTCTTCCGCGTCCAGCTCGAGGTCAAGGAGACGATGATCCGGCGCCGCGGGTTGCTCCTCGAGGAGCCCGACAGCGGCTCGATCATCTACCTGACGCAGGGCGACTCGCTCTCGGTCCGGCTGCCCGCGAACCCCTCGACCGGCTTCACCTGGTCGGTCGCGGCGAACGCGCCGTCGGTGCTCTCGCCCGCGAGCGACCCCCGCTTCGAGCCCCCGCCGACGCCCCGTCCGGGCGCCGGCGGATTCCAGACGCTCGACTTCCGCGTCGCGGGCAGCGGCGCGGCGCTGCTCCAGCTGGTCTACCGGCGGCCGTCGGAGAAGGACACGCCGCCCGCACGGACCTGGAGCGTCTTCGTCGCGGCCGCCGGGCTGAAGTGATTCCCGCGCCTTAATCGACGCCTTAGACGCGCTGTCGTCGTCGCGCGAAGGCAACCGAATTGCATGGGTCGTAGCCGTGTCACCTGCGTCCTGAGCAGGATGCTGGCACAATCCCCCCGGCCGGGGTCAGAGACTCGGGAAAAGAGCGGCATCACGTCATGCTTCTGCAGTTCTTCGGGACAAAGGGATATGTCGAGGAATCCTCGAGGGCACACTCGGGACACTCGGCGTTCGTCCTCGAGGAGGCCGGATTCCGCCTGCTGTGCGATTTCGGCCAGAACCGCAAGGGGATGCTGTCGAAGATCCGGCCCGACGCCGTCTTCCTTTCGCACGCGCATCCGGACCACTCCTGGGGGCTCGAGGAGGGGACCGACGCGCCGGTCTACGCGACCGAGATCACGCACGAGATCCTGGCCAAGCTGCCGATCAAGAATCGCGTCGTCCTCTCGTTCGAGGCGACCGCGGACCTCGGGCCGTTCCGGCTGACGCCCCACCGGGTGCTGCACTCGATCCGCTGTCCCGCGATCGGCGCCCGCATCGCGACCGGGAGCTTCACGCTGGTCTACTCCGGCGACGTCGTCGCCTTCGAGGACCCCGACGCCGCGCTCCCCGGCGCCGACCTCTACATCGGCGACGGCTCGACCCTGACGGGCTCGCTCGTCCGGCGCCACCCCTCCGGCGCGCTGATCGGGCACACGACCGTGCGCGCGCAGCTCGGCTGGCTCTCGCGCTACGGGATTCCGCGGGCGATCTTTTCGCACTTCGGCAAGGGTCCGATCGAGATGGGGGACGAGGGCCTGGAGGCGGCGCTCGCGAAGCTCGCGACCTCGCCGCCGCCGGGCTGCGCGGTGACCGCCGCGATCGACGGGTTGGAGCTCGAGGTCGGGGTCTAGGAAGGACTAGAGCCGCGAGCGGGTGTGCGCCGGCAGCGCCGGACCGGTCGAGGGGACCGGAGCCTCGCGCGGCGCGGGCCGTTCCGACGCCTCGAGCACGGCGCGGCGCGCCTCGCCGGCGCGTTTGACGAAGGCGAGCAGCCCGCCGGCCATCATGACGTAGAAGCCGGCCCACACGAGCGCGATGAGCGGCTTGCGGGTCACGTCGACCGACAGCGACTCGACGGTCGCGGCGTGGAACTCGTCCGCCGGATTCTTCGAGACGCCCGTCAGGCGCAGCACGACGGCGCCGTCGTTCGGAGAGACCGCCATCACCTTGACCTTGCCGCCGGGCACGCCCGGGATGTCCGGCTCCTCGGCCTCCGCCTCCCGCCCGTCCATGTGGAAGACGTAGCGGATCGTCAGGTCGTGCCTGGAGCCGTCCGGCGGCGTGATCGTGAGGTCGGTCAGGACGAGGACCGTCTTCTCGCCGCGCATCATGGCGGAGCGGTCGGCGTTGAAGTCGCGGAACGTGAAGCCGGTGCCGTCGATGTCCTGGGTCGTGCCCTTCACGAGGCGCACGTCGCGGCCGATCGTCTCCGGCTGCCCCGGGTCGTACTGCTGCGGCGCGACGTAGAGGTCCATCAGCGGCGAGCTCCTGATCGACGGGTTCGCCATGAGCTGTCCCGTCCGGCTGTTCACGTACATCTTGGGATAGGCGTAGAAGGACTTGCCGGAGGCGGTGTCGACCTTGACCTCCATGGCCTGCTTCCGCTGCGCCGTCCCGGGGATGACCCGAAGGAACGTGAGCGTCGTGTCGCCCGTCTTCTTCGGAACGTTGACGGGAAGCGTCAGCCTTTCCGAGCGCGCGTACGCGCCGGACACGACGATGCCGGCGAGCATGATCCCCACGCCGACGTGCGCGAGATATCCGCCCGCGCCGGCGAACTTCCCGTTCTTCGCCTTGCGCAGCACCGCGCGGAGGTTCATGTCGGCCGCGAAGAAGGCGGTGAAGAGCAGGATGAGGGTCTCGGGCTTCCGCGCGCCGATCCAGAACGCGAGGAACGTCAGCGCGGCGGCGACCGCGAGCGAGCGCCGCGCGCTCTTCGCGAACGCGGACGGCGTCTCGCCCTTCCACGACACGAACGGCACGAGCCCGGCGAGCAGGATCAGGAGGAAACCCGCGGGCGTCGTCGTCTTGGCGTAGAAGGAGGTCTGGACCTGCGACGGGTTTCCCGACAGCCGGGTCAGCAGCGGCGCGGACGTCCCGAGGAGGATGACGACGCCGAGCGCGCAGAAGACCGCGATGCCCAGGATGAAGAGCACGCTGCGGGAGAAGACCGGCGTGTCCTCGTCCTCGGCCGTCGGGATCGCGCGCCAGCGCCAGGCGACCAGCACCGCGGCGAGGCCCAGGAAGGTCACGAGGATGCCGACGAGCCATCCCGTGATGCCGAGGTCGACGAACGAGTGCACCGAGAAGTCGGCGAGGACGCCCGAGCGCGTCAGAAAGGTCCCGTAGAGGATCGTGGCGTAGGCGGTCGAGGCGAGGATCAGGTTGATCTTGCGGTGCCGCTTGCGCGCGCGCTGCAGGAACATGCCGTGGACGAGCGCCGCCGTGAAGAGCCAGGGAACGAGGCTCGTGTTCTCGACCGGATCCCAGCCCCAGTAGCCGCCCCAGCCCAGCGTCTTGTACGCCCAGTAGCCGCCCATCAGGATCGCCGTGCCGAGCGTCAGGAACGTGAGGAGCGCCCACGGCAGCGCCCGCGTGATCCAGCCGTCCCACCGCTTCTTCCACAGGGCGGCGATCGCGAACGAGAACGGCACCGAGAGCGAGGCGAATCCGAGGAACATCACCGGCGGGTGGATCACCATCCAGGGATCCTGGAGGAGAGGATTCAGGCCGACGCCGTCGGCCGGCGGGGGCGGCGGGAGCAGCTTGAACGGGCTCTGCTTGCAGAGGATCGCCACGATCCCGAGGAAGGTCGCGAGGTACACGACCATCACCGGGGCCTCCTGCTCCTTCGCGCTCCGCCAGACGAAGAGGCCGATCAGGCTGCCCCAGAAGCACCAGAGCAGGAACGAGCCCTCCTGGCCGGCCCAGAACGTCGAGATCAGGAAGTGCAGCGGCAGATCGACGCTCGAGTACGAGTTGACGTACGACACGTCGAAGCGGTGCTGCAGCAGGAGCGTCATCAGGATCGCCGCGGAGGCCACGATCGCCGTCGCGAAGGCCGCGTAAGTGGTGCGCGCCAGCGGCAGGAGGTCGCGGCGGCCGCGGTCGACGCGGACGTAGGTCACGGCCGACGCCAGCCCCGCGAAGAGGGCTCCCCACAGGGCGACCACGCCCGGCCAGAAATAGGTCACGAGGTCTTTCCGGAGGGAGGACCGGCCGCGTAGGACTTCTCGACCTCCGCGCCCTGATACTTGGAGGGGCACTTCACCAGGAGCTTCTCGGCCTCGATCTTGCCCTCGTGGTAGCGCCCGATCGCGACGATCGAGATGGCGTCGCGGAAGTTGCCGGGCCGGATCCCCCGGTAGACCACCGGCATGCGGTGACCCTTGTCGTCGAGGAGCTCGAAGGAGAGCTCCTGGGTCGCGGTGTCGTAGCGGTCGCTCGTCTTGTCGAGGGCCCCCATGACCTGGACTACCCCACGGCCTCGCGCGGTGCGGGCCTCGTCGAAGGTCAGGTAGGGCGTCAGCGTCTTCTGAAACGCCGTCAGCCCGAAGCCCACGAAGGCCAGGGTCAGGGCCGCCGCGATCCAGTAACCTCTCTTCATCGCGTGACTTCCTCCTGGCGGCGCCGGTCCAGCTGCTCGATCCGTCGGTCCAGGCGCCAGAGATAGAAGAACAGCCCGAACCAGACGACCACGTTGACCGCCGCCAGATACCCCAGGCTGCTCACGGCCGGAGTCTCTCCCTTCTGCGAGGCCAGATCAACCGGTCCTTAGGTCCATAGGCCCCGAGAACAGGCCAAACGCGCCGAAAAGCGCGTCAGAACGGCCGGGCGAGGTCGAGGACCCTCACGCGCGCGAGCACGGCCTCCACGATCCGGTCGCAGTGCGCGCCGAGGAACGGGTACAGGGCCGCGTGGCTCGCCCCGGCGCGGACGAGGATCCCCTTGCGCAGCAGTCCGCGGGCACGGTGCAGACGCGTCTTGACCGCGTCCGTCGTCAGCTCGAGGCTCTCGGCGGTCTCTTCGGTGGACATGTCCTCGACCTCGCGCAGGACGAACACGGTGCGGTAGGCCTCGGGAAGCGCCTCGACGGCGGCCTCGAGGATCGCGCGCATCTCGGTCCCGGCGGCGCCGCACTCCGGATCGGGGGCGGGAGACGGATTGTTCATGATGTTTTCCTTTCCCTCGAAGGGGGCGTCGGCGTCGCCGTCCCCGAGGGGCTGGCTCCGGCGGAGGCGCCGGGCCCTCGCCCAGGCCTCGTGGAGGGTGATCCGGACCAGCCAGGTCGCCACGCTCGAGCGGCCCTCGAACTGCGAGAGGTGCGCGAAGGCGCGGACCCACGCGTCCTGCACGACGTCCTCCGCCTCGCTCGGGTTGGCGGGGAACACGGACCGGGCCGCCCGGTAGAGGCGCTGGTTGTAGCGGCGCATGAGAACCTCGAACAGGTCCGTCTCGCCGCGGCGGACGCGGTCCACGACCTCGGAGTCGAGCGCCGCACGGGTTTCCGCTTCGATGGCCATTCCTTCCTAGAGAGTCCGGACGGTCCCGGAGGTGACAGGGCCCGTCACCTTTCGCGGCGTCCGGGCTCTGTTAGGGTAGAGGGTACGGGTTCGTCACGAAAGGAGACTTCCATGCGCTTCCGGATCGCGATTCTCACGCTGGCGGCCGTGGCGTTCGCGGGCGCCCTGGCGGCGGAGACCTTCAAGAACGTCTCGCTCATCGACTCCCAGTGCGTGGACAAGGTCAAGTCCAACCCCGACAAGCATACGGTGAAGTGCGCGCTCTCGTGCGAGGACGGCGGGTACGGGATCCTGACCACCGACGGGAAGTACCTCAAGTTCGACGCCGACGGGAACAAGAAGGCGTCGGCCGCGCTCCAGGCGACGAAGAAGACGGACCACGTTCGCGCGACCGTCGAGGGCACCGTCTCCGGCGATCAGATCAAGGTCAGCACGCTGACGCTCGACTAGCCGGACAAGAATCCGGGCCGGGATCCTTGACCCGGCATCGTCTCGACCCGTAGGCTTCGTGCGGTCTCCAATCCCGAGGAGGTCACATGAAGCCCGTTCGTCTCGTTCTCGCTCTCGGACTGGTCTGCCTCGCCCCGGCGACCCTGCGCGCGCAGAGCTTCGATCTCCGGGACCTGCTGACCGATTTCCTTCGTGAAGGGATCACGCTCGCGCCTCCCCCCGCGGGGTTCCCGAGCCACGAGGCGCACTTCATCGGCGCCGACTCGCCGCAGTTCCAGGCGCTCCAGCAGGTCAACGGACAGATCGCGGATCAGCTCTCCTCGTTCCCCCTCGCCTCGTCGGCGGGCGGATTCACGTACGTGTTCGACACGACGCTCGGCGTCTTCGTGCGGTCGTCCGACAGCTTCGGGCCCGTCTTCGCCGAGCGGGCCGACACCATCGGCAAGGGCCGCTTCAACCTGGGCGTGAACTACAGCCACTTCACGTTCGACCAGCTCAACGACCTCGACCTGCGCGGCGGCGACCTGCGGCTCGTGTTCACGCACCAGGACGTCAACCACGACAACACGAGCGAGGAGCCCTTCTTCGAGGGCGACGTCATCACCGCGCAGCTCTCGCTCAAGATCACCACCGACATCACCGCGTTCGTCTTCAACTACGGCGTCACGGACCGCTTCGACATCGGCACGGCCATCCCGGTGGTCCGCGTCGCGATCGACGCGCGGACGGACGCGGAGATCGACCGCCTCGCGACCGGAACCGTGGCGCCGGGAATTCACAAGTTCCTGAACGGCACCGACCACGAGACGTTCAGCCAGTCCGGGAGCGCGACCGGCGTCGGCGACGTTCTCCTGCGCGCCAAGTACCGGCTGACCTCCGGCACGAAGTACGGGCTGGCGATCGGCACGGACTTCCGGCTTCCCACCGGCGACGAGCGCGACCTGCTGGGGACCGGCGCGACGCAGATCAAGCCGTACATCATCGGCTCGGCGCACCTGGGCGCCATCTCGCCGCACATCAACGCCGGGTACACCTGGTCCATTCATCCGTCGGACGGGCGCCACCGCCCGTCGGAGATCGACTACACCGGCGGCTTCGACTGGGCGCTCTCGCCGCGCGTGACCTTCGCCGCCGACATCGTGGGGCGCACCTTCGTCAACGCGGGCGTCGTCGCCGTCGAGAACCACACCTTCGAGGCGAACACCAATCCGAATCCGACGGGCCCTCCCACGAACGTGTTCGCCGATCTCCCGCGGCTCGTGGTCAACCCCGGCGACGTCAACACGCTGCTCGGCTCCGTGGGCCTCAAGATCAACCCGGTCGGCAACCTGCTCATCACCATCAACGGGCTGTTTTCGATCGGCAAGGAAGGGCTGCAGGACAGGTTCACGCCGACGGTCGGCCTGGACTATTCGTTCTAGCGCGCCGCACCGGCGCGCCACGTCTAGTTGAGGCGGACGATGACCCAGCCCTCGGGCCGCTTCTCGAGCTGGAGTACCCGGTCCGCGCTGACCCGCTGCTCCGTACCGGCTCGCGGCGCCGCGACCCGCTTCTCGTAGCCGTCGACCCGCGCCTGCGTGCCGGACGGATCGATCTGGATCTTCCGGATCTCGAACTCGACCGATTGAGACGCCAGACTCTGGAACGCCCGCGCGATCCGCTCGCGATCGACGGAAGGGAAGACGCGCGCGTATGCGTCCGCGTCGAGCGTGCTCTGGGCCTTCTCGTAGCGGCGGATCGTCTCGCGGATGCGGTCCGACTCCGTGATCGCCGCCGGCGCGGCCGGGGGCGGAGGGAGCGCCGCCGGCTTCTCGACGGCGGCTCCGCTCGTGCGCGCGGCGTCGGCCGCCGCGACCGCCGTTCGGGCCGGCTCCGGCGCGCCGGCCGGGGCTGGCGGCGGAGTCGGCGCGGCGATCGCCACCGCGACGGGGGGAGGCGGGGGGGCGGCCGGTCGAACGAAGGCGACGGACTCGGTCGGCTTCCGCGGGACGGCCGTGGCCGCGCGCTTCGGCGCGGACTCGGCGACGGGAACTCGTGCGGCGGGCGGCGCGGGTCGCTCGGTGGGCGCGGGCTCCGCGGTGGGCTGGAGAGGTTCGGGCGTCGGCGGGGCGGTTTCCGTCGCCGCCGGCTCCTCGTGAATGGCCGGAGCGAGCGACTCCGTCGTCGCCGCGGGGCTCTCGCGGAGTGACGCGGCTCGGGATTCCCCTGGCGGCGCCTGCGGACGGAGCCGGATCATGACGAACGCGGCCACGGCGACGAGCGCGGCGGCGGCCAGAAACGCGATCCACCTCCCACGGCGACCGAGGGCCGCCGAATACGTCGAGGCGACGGGCGGCTGCGGCGCGGTGGGAATCCCGGACTCCGTCGCGGAAACGGTGGGCGCGATCGTCAGGTGGAGGTTCGCCGGGTGCGGGGTCGTTCCTCCCGCGAACTGATGGTCGATCCGGCTCTGTGCGCTCGGCGTGACCGACTCCGACGGCGGACTCAGCATGGTCGGGAGGCGCGACAGCAGGACGCGCGTGCGATCGGCGTCCTCGCCCGCGTGCGCGCGGCGGATCGATTCGATCCTCTGGTCGAAGTCCTCCGCCGAGGCGTAGCGGTCGTTCCGATTCTTCTGGAGGGCCTTGAGGATCGCGGCGCGGAGCTCGGCCGGCACCAGCCCCTTCGGATCCGACTGCTCGAAGGGCAGCGGCGGGTTGAAGAGCTGGCTCCGCAGCAGCTCCGCGGGGGAGTTGCCGGTGAACGGCCGGACTCCCGTCACGAGCTCGTAGAGGACGATGCCGAGGCTGTAGAGGTCGCTGCGTCCGTCGAGCCGCTCGCCGGAGCCGAGCGAGCCGGCCTGCTCGGGAGACGCGTAGCGGAGCTTCCCGAGGAAGACGCCGGTCGCCGTCATCTCGATCGGGCGGTCGGCCTCCTTGGCGATGCCGAGGTCGATGATCTTGACGAGCGGCCGGCCCTCCTCCGTCTTCGTCAGCATGAGGTTGTCCGCGGCCACGTCGCGGTGGACGACGTTCTTCCGGTGGAGGTAGCCGAGCGCGAGCAGCGTCTGGTGAATGATCTCGAGGCTGAGCGGGAGCCCCGGCGGTCCCTGCATGGCCAGGAGCTCGGCGAGGTTGACGCCCTCGATGTACTCCATCACCAGGTAGCCGGTCGCGTCCTCGTCGATCGCGAAGTCGTGGATCGTGCAGAGATTCGGATGGTTGAGGCGCGTCGCCATCCGGGCCTCGTCCAGGAAGCGCCGCTTCACATCGGGATCCGCGCTGACGTGCGCCCGCAGGACCTTGATCACCCGGATCTTGTCGAGGAGCCGGTGGCGCACGAGGTAGATCGTCCCCATGCCGCCCTCGCGGAGCCTGGAGAGGATCTCGTACTTGCCTTCGAGCAGGGTATCCGGCTGCGCCAACTGGGCTGCCTCCGAAAAGCGTTAACCCGAGCGCGATCCCTCGATGCGGCCGAGCCTCGCCGCGCGCGCCTGAAGCGAGAGCATCCAGAGGAACAGGCCCGAGAACCCGGCCAGGGCGCCGAAGAAGACGGTCTTGGTCGGCGTATCCATGAGGATCTTGCCCTGCGGGTTGATGACCGTCTGCGGGTGCAGCGAAGCGGTCACGCGGGGCGCGACGAAGACCAGAAACGGGAGGAGGATCGCCGCGAACACGGCGTACGCGGCGGCGATGCGGCGCCGCCTGTCGGGGTCGTCGATCGCGGCCCGCAGGAAGAGGTATGCGCCGTACAGGAAGACGAGCAGCAGGTACGAGGACTCGCGCGGGTCCCAGTTCCACCACGAGCCCCACATGATGTTGGCGAAGAGGGATCCCGTGATGAGCGTCAGGATGCCGAAGAGCAGCCCGATGCGCACCGCCGCGAAGGCGATGTCGTCGTGCCAGGGATTGCGGCGGACCAGGTACGCGACCGAGTACGCCGCCGCGACGAGGAACGCGAGCGTCGAGGTCCACGCGCAGGGCACGTGGAAGAAGACGATGCGCGACGACTCGCCGATGAACCCCTTCGCGGGCTGGGGCCAGAGGAACGCCGCCGCGACGACCGCGGCCATGTAAGGGAGCAGGAGGAGCTTGAGGACCTTCACGTTCTCGCCCGTCGAGAGCATACAGCGGCCGCCGATCGGCTCCGTTCCTTCCCGGGCGCCAAATGATGCATTTGCACCATCCCCCGTCGGGCGCCTGCGCGGAGACTGTGACCATCGAATGCGATGCGCCTCGAGCGCGGGAAAGGAGACGACAATGCGAACCCTTCTCCATCGAACCGAATCCCAAATGGATCGAACTCCGCGGACGCCGACTCGTCTGCTCGTGTCCGCGGCCGCCGTCCTCGCCGCGGCCGTCCTTCTGGCTCTTCCGAGCGTCGAATCCATCGAGGGCTTTCACCGCATCAACGCCAGGGTTGCGATCGGCGGACAGCCGACGCCGGAGCAGGTGACGGCCCTCGCCAACGAGGGCTTCAACGCGATCATCAACCTGCGGGAGGAGTCGGAGCTCAACGACGGGGCGCAGTCTCACGCCGCGGTCGCCTCGGGCGTCCAGTTCTTCCGCGTGCCGGTGTCGAAGGAGAACCCCTCGGACGCCGCGGTGGCGAAATTCCTCGCGATCACCGACGACGCGAACGTCTATCCGCTCTTCATCCACTGCGCGTCGGGCAACCGCGCCGCCGCCCTCTGGATGATTCGCCGGGTCCTGCGGGACGGCTGGACCGTGACCGACGCCGAAGCCGAGGCCACCCGGGCCGGGCTGACCCATGTCGCGATGCGCGATTTCGCGCGCGACTACATCCGGAGATACCCGCCGCAGAGCGGACGGCCGGGTCGCTGACCCCCGACCCGGCGAGGAACGGCTCGGTCGAATTCACCGGCCGAGCCGTCTGAGGGATCCGGCGATCAGGGGTGAGAAGAGCTCCGACAGGATGACCAGACCGAAGAGACGGCCCCGGCCGAAGTCGTAGTCGCGGAGCAGCTCCCCGGCCGGGAGACCCCGCGCGAGCCCGAGGCCCAGCTCGCACAAGACCGTCAGCGCGGCCCAGAGCGTCCCGATCGCGAGGAGCGCGCGCGGCGGGAGACTGCGCTCCCGGGCGGCGAAGAAGAGCAGGGAGACGATCAGAACGAAGCCCGCGAGTGCTGTCGTCGAAAGGAGGTGAGCGGCGTCGGGACTCAGCGCCGCCTCGAGCACGCGCCGCCGGAAGACACCGTTGACGACGGCGAACCCGAGAAAGAGCACCCAGATCCCGAGCGCAAGCCAGACGAGGCGCCGGTGGATCATCGGGTACCCTCTACTCTTCCCACACGGCCTCGATGAGCAGGTAGGCGGCTCCGGCCGCCGCGCCGTCGTAGGCCACGAGAACACGCAGGCCGGTCCACGGCATTCCGCCCCGCGTCGCCTCCAGCGTGGCCGCGATCGCGACCAGGAGCAGCGGCAGCACGAGCGGGAACGCGATCAGGACGAAGAGGACGTTGCGCTGGCCGGCCGCGGAGACCACCGCGGAAAGAAACGTCGACACGATCGCGAGCCCGAGTCCGCCGAGCAGCACGGTCGCGACGAGCGCGCCGGGCGACGCGACCCTCCAGTCGAGCAGCACCGCGAAGCCCGGGATCGTGACCGCGGCGACCGCCAGGAAGAGGATCACGTTGAAGAGCGTCTTGCCGGCGAGCACGACGCTCGCGCGCACCGTCTTGCGCAGCGCGACGGCCGTGCCGGTCTCCTCCTCGTGGACGAAGGCGCGCGGCAGGCCCGTCGCGGCCGCGAAGAAGAGGACGATCCAGAGGAGCGCCGCCTGCAGCGGCGGCCGGTCCTCCGTCGGCAGGCCGAACGGGCCGATGGCGTACGAGACGAGCGCGAGCGCGGTCGCCGCGAAGAAGAAGACCGCGAGGATCGCGACGCGGCGGCGCAGCTCCTGGGCGACGTCCTTGCCGCAGACGGCCCACGCGCGGCGGACGAAGCTCACGTTCCCGATCCGGCGGGCGCCGCCCGGAGCTCGATCCGCTGCTCGGGCGCCTCGAAGTCGCGCTCGTCGTTCGACGCGAGCACGACGGATCCGCGCGTCCGCGCGCGCGCGACGACGCCGCGCACGATCTCCCGCCCCTCGGCGTCGAGCCCGGACATCGGCTCGTCGAGCACCAGGACGGGCGGATCGAAAAGGAGCGCGAACGCGAGGCGCAGCCGCTGCCGCATGCCGGTGGAGAACCCCTCGACGGGCCGCCCGATCGCCTCCTCGGCGAGGCCCGTCTCGGCGAGGCGGCGCCGGAGCTCGTCGTCGCCGGCCCGGAGCCCCGCGGCGGCCCGGAAGAAGCGCAGGTTCTCGAGCGCGGTCAGCTCGGCATAGAGCGCGAGGTCCGGCCCGGCCCAGCCGACCGCGAACCGCCGCTCGTCGCCCGCGAGCGGCCGGCCGCCGCGCTCGACCACGACCCTCCCTGCCGACGGCCGGAGCAGTCCGGCCAGGATCTTCAGGAGCGTCGTCTTGCCGCTGCCGTTTCTTCCGGCGACCGCGAGCAGGCCCCGGTCGAGCCGCAGGTCGAGACCCGAGAAGAGCGGAGGTCCCGAGAAGGACTTCGCGAGCCGCTCCGCGGAGAGCGTCGTGGGGAGGCTGGACACGCGGATTCATCAGAACACAAGAAAGGGCTTCCTCTCGCCGGCGTCGCGCGCGGGCATGACCGCGGGTCGTCTCTCGCCGTCCTCGTTGCCGGCGTTCCGCGCCGGCATGACTCCTTGATCGATCGGCCGGGGGTTGGATATGATCTGCCGCGTTTTTCGGCGGCTCGCAGAGCGTCCCCGCACCCTCGAGGCGAGTTCCGCGAAGCGCGAAGAGTCAGTCGGCAGGACATCACTGAGAGGAGTAGTGCGAATGTTCAAGCGCGGTCTTTTTCTGTGTCTCCTGACCGCGGCCTCGCTGTCCTTCCTCCACTGCGGAGGGCAAAAGGAAGAGGACGCGCTCATGGAAGACGAGGGCACGAAATCCACGGCGACCTCGACGGCGGCCGCGGCCCCGGCAGCGGCTCCCGCGGCGGCGGCGGCTCCGGCCACGGGCGGCGCGACCGTGACGGGCAAGGTCAACTTCGACGGGACGGCGCCGCAGATGGCGCAGATCAAGATGGACGCCGACGCCTACTGCAAGTCCGAGCACAAGGAGCCGGTCTACGAGCAGGAGGTCGTCGTCAACCCGAACAAGACTCTCCAGTGGGTGCTCGTCTACGTCAAGGAAGGCGTCACGGGAAGCTACCCGGCTCCCACGACGCCGGTGACCCTGGATCAGCACGGCTGCCAGTACCACCCGCACGTCTTCGGAATCCAGGCTGGCCAGCCGCTGAACATCCTCAACAGCGACGGCACGCTCCACAACATCCACGCCCTGCCCCACAAGAACCCGGAGTTCAACATCGGCCAGCCGTTCAAGGGCATGACGACCGCGAAGAAGTTCGAGACCCCCGAGGTGCCGCTGCGCTTCAAGTGCGACGTGCACAAGTGGATGGGCGCCTACACCGGCGTCTTCACCCATCCCTTCTTCGCCGTGACCAACGACCAGGGAACCTTCGAGATCAAGAACCTGCCTCCCGGCAACTACGTGATCGAGGCCTGGCACGAGAAGTACGGCACGCAGACGCAGAACGTGACCATCAGCGGCGCCGAGCCGAAAACGGTCGATTTCACCTTCAAGGGTTGAGGCCGAGGTAAAGTCCGGTAATCTACGCAGCCGTGAACACCGCTCGTCAACGCAGGCGCGCCGTCCGGGCCCTCCGGTCGGCGCTTTTCCTTTTCGGGGCGATTCTCGCCTCCGCCTCGGCCGCGTCGGGAGCAACCCTCCCGTTCTGGATGAAGCTCCCCGAGCAGGCTTCGACCTACGCCGCCGACATCGACAACATGTTCCACCTGATCATGTGGATCACGGGGATCATCTTCGTGGTCGTCGAGGCGATCCTCCTCATCTTCATCGTCAAGTACCGCCACCGCCCGGGGCGGCAGGCGCACTACACGCACGGCAACAACCGGGTCGAGGTCGTCTGGACCATCGTCCCGGCCCTCATCTGCGTGGTTCTCGCGCTCCTCTCGCGCCACCTCTGGGAGGACATCAAGGAGCACATGCCCCACGACGCGGTCGAGATCCACGTCACGGGCGAGCAGTTCGCGTGGAACTTCCGCTATCCGGGACCCGACGGCAAGTTCGACACGGCGGACGACATCCTGACGCTCAACCAGCTGCACTTCCCGGTCGGCAAGCCCGTCGTCGTGACGCTGACGTCCAAGGACGTCATCCACTCGTTCTTCCTGCCGGAGTTCCGCGTCAAGCAGGACCTCGTTCCGGGCATGAAGACGCGCATCTGGTTCGAGGCCAACCGCGTCGGGCACTGGGAGCTCGCGTGCGCCGAGCTGTGCGGCCTCGGGCACTATCGGATGAAGGGCTTCGTGACGGTCGACACCACCGAAGATTTTCAGAAGTGGCTCGGGGAGCAGGCCGCCGCTCAGGCGGCCGAACAGCCGAAGGCGGCGGAGGCGGCGCCCGCGGCGCCCGCGCCCGCGGCGGCGCAAGGGGCCGAGCACCCGGCCACGCAGGGAGGAAATTCGTGAGCACGGTCGCCCGACCGCTCGAGGCCCCGCATCACGGGGTCCACGCCGCGCCGACGTCGTTCTGGAAGAAGTACATCTTCTCGCTCGACCACAAGGTGATCGGCCGCCAGTACCTCTTCTACGCGCTGTTCATGCTGATCATCGGCGGCCTGCTCGCCGGGCTCGTCCGCTGGCAGCTCGCCTGGCCGGGCAAGCCGATCGGGTTCATGGGCAAGCTCATGCCGGACGGCATGCCCGGCGGCGTGATGCTGCCCGAGTTCTACAACTCGCTCTTCACGATGCACGCGACGATCATGATCTTCTTCGCGATCATGCCGATCCTGATCGGCGCGTTCGGCAACTTCGTGGTGCCGCTGCAGATCGGGGCGCGCGACATGGCGTTCCCGAAGCTCAACATGATGTCGTTCTGGTCCGCCGTGCCCGCGGCGGTCATCATCATCTGGTCGTTCTTCGTGACGGGCGGCGCGGCCGGCGGGGGATGGACCTCCTACGCCCCGCTCTCGGCGATCGCGCCGAGGGGGCAGACGCTCTGGCTGGTCGCGCTCCTCTTCCTGGGACTGTCGTCGCTGCTGACTTCGGTCAACTTCATCACGACCATCATCAACATGCGGGCGCCCGGCATGACCTTCTTCCGCCTGCCGCTGACGACCTGGGCGCTCTTCATCACGGCGATCCTGCTGCTGCTCGCGCTGCCGGTGCTCTCGGCCGCGCTCATCATGCTGCTGTTCGACCGGATCCTCGGCACGACCTTCTTCCTGCCGGCCGGCCTCATCGTGTCGGGCCAGCCGTGGCCGAACGCGGGCGGCGGTCAGGTTCTGCTGTGGCAGCACCTGTTCTGGTTCTTCGGGCACCCCGAGGTCTACATCATGATCCTGCCGGCGATGGGCATCACCTCGGAGATCCTGCCCGTCTTCTCCCGCAAGCCCATCTTCGGCTACCGCGCGATGGCGTACTCGATCATGGGAATCGCGGGGCTCGGGTTCATCGTCTGGGGACACCACATGTTCCAGAGCGGCATGAACCCGATCCTGGGCACGACCTTCATGATCTCGACGATGGTCATCGCGGTGCCGTCGGCCATCAAGACGTTCAACTGGCTGGGCACGCTGTGGGGCGGCAACATCCACTTCACGACGCCCATGCTGAACGCCCTCTCGTTCGTCGCGATGTTCGTCATCGGCGGGCTCTCGGGCATCTTCATGGCGTCGACGCCGGTGGACATCTTCATCCACGACACCTACTTCATCGTGGGACACATCCACTACGTGCTGTTCGGCGGCTCGCTCTTCGGCGCGTTCGCGGGTCTGTACTTCTGGTACCCGAAGATGTTCGGCCGGATGATGAACGAGACCTGGGGAAAGATTCACTGGGTCATCACGTTCGTCTGCTTCAACCTCGTGTTCTTCCCGATGCACTTCCTCGGGATGCGGGGCATGCAGCGGCGCATCTACGACTACACGCAGTACACGCATCTGAAGGGCCTGCAGCCCATGAACCAGTTCATGACGATCTCGCTCTTCGTCCTGGGCGCGGCGCAGGTCATCCTGGTCTTCAACTTCTTCCTCTCGATGCGGCGCGGCAAGCCCGCCGGGCCGAACCCGTGGCACGCGAACACGCTCGAGTGGTACGCGGCCTCGCCGCCGCCGCACGAGAACTTCTCCCACATCCCGACCGTCTACCGCGGGCCCTACGAGTACAGCGTTCCGGGTCACGGTTCCGACTACTGGCCGCAGACCGACGCCGGGGGAGCGTCGTCCGTCCACGGACATGCCTGAGCCCACCTCCTTCGCGCGCCGCCCGGCGGGCCGGCGCGTCGGCGTCGCGCTCCATCGCTTCGCGGTGGCCACGGCCTCGACGACGCTGCTCCTGATCGTCGCGGGAGGCCTCGTCACGTCGACCGAGTCCGGCCTCTCGGTGCCCGACTGGCCGACGACGTACGGTTCGAACATGTGGACGTTCCCCGTCTCGAAGTGGGTCGGGGGCATCCGCTACGAGCACACGCACCGGCTGATCGCGTCGTTCGTGGGCCTGCTGACGATCATTCTCGCGGGCTGGCTCGCACGGCGCGAGCCGCGGCGCTGGGTGCGCCGGCTGGGTTACGGCGCGCTCGCCGCCGTCGTGGCGCAGGGCGTGCTCGGCGGGATGACGGTGCTCTTCCTGCTGCCGACCTGGATCTCGGTCTGCCACGCGTGCCTCGCGCAGATCTTCTTCTGCCTGACGGTCGCGATCGCGGTCGTGACCTCGCCGCGCTGGGCGGAGACGACGCCCGCGGACGTGCGCGCGGCGATCTCGCGCAACCCGGTCGCGCGGATGACCCTCGCGACGGCGGCCGTGATCTTCCTGCAGCTCGTGATCGGCGCCATCATGCGCCACACCAAGGCCGGCCTGGCCATCCCGGACTTCCCGCTGGCGTTCGGGAAGCTGGTGCCGCCGCTCCGGTCCTTCCCGGTCGCGATCCACTTCGCGCACCGGGTCGTGGGGCTCACCGTGGCGGTTCTCGTCGCGATCTGCGCGGTCCGGGCGTTCCGTACCCGCCCGCGCCGCGACGGACTCCGCAAGGCCGCCGCGTGGCTCTGCGCGGTCGCCGCGACGCAGATCGCGCTCGGGGCCGCGACGGTGCTCTCGGGCCGGTCCGTCGGGTTCACCACCGCGCACGTCGCGATGGGGGCGGTCCTCATGGCCGGCACCCTCGTCCTCGGCCTCTCGTCGCTGGCCGCCGAGGGGCGCAAGAACAACGTCGTTCCGATCCGGCGCACGACGCTGAGGGCCTCGGGATGGAAGTAGCTCCCGTCATCGCGGCGGCGGAGGCGGTCGCGCCCACGGGCGCGCGGGAGCTGGCCCCCTCGCGGGCCGCCGACCTCCTCGAGCTGACCAAGCCGCGCATCACCGCGCTCGTGCTGGTGACCGCCGCGGTCGGGTTCGCGGTCGGCACGCTCGGCGCCTTCGACACCCCGCGCTTCCTGCTCTTCCTGCTCGGCACCGCGCTGCTTTGCGGCGGCGCCTCGGCCCTCAACCAGTATGCCGAGCACGACGCCGACGCGCGGATGGTGCGGACCAGCCGGCGTCCGATTCCGGCCGGGCGGCTGCGCCCGGAGGAGGCGCTGCGCTTCGGGCTCGCGCTCTGCGCGACCGGTCTCGCCGCGCTCGCCGGCGTCAATCTCCCGACGCTGCTCCTCGGGGCTGTCTCGGTGCTGTCGTACGTCCTTGCCTACACGCCGCTCAAGCGCGTGACTTCGCTCTGCACGGTCGTCGGCGCCGTTCCCGGAGCGCTGCCGCCCCTCATGGGGTGGGCGGCGGCGCGGGGATCGCTCGCTCCGGCGGGCTGGGCCCTGTTCGCGATCCTCTTCCTCTGGCAGCTCCCGCACTTCCTCGCGATCGGCTGGCTCTACCGCGAGGACTACGCGCGCGGGGGCTTCCCGATGCTCGGCGTCACGGACCCGGACGGCGGCGCGACCGGCCGCCAGATGATCCTCTACACGGCGGCGCTCCTCCCCGTGACGCTCGCGGCGGGGATCCTGGCGGCGGCCGGCCGCGGATACCTGTGGGGCGCCGTGGTGCTCGGGTTCCTGTTCCTGGGGTGCGCGGTGGTCTTCGCGGCGCGGCCGAACCCGGGCGCCGCGCGGCGGATGTTCCTCGTGTCGGTGCTCTACCTGCCCGTCCTTCTCGGGCTGATGGTGTTCGACCGATGAGGACTCTCCCCTCGACCGGGCTCGCGTCCGCCAACCGGCGGCTCCTGTGGCTCCTGATCGCTCTGGGATCGAGCCTCTTCGTGGGCTCGATCCTGTTCATCGTTTCGCGGGCGCACTGAATTCGAAGGAGCTTGAATGTCGACCGACGAGCACCAGATCCCCAACTACATCGCGATCTTCTGGTGGCTGCTCGGCATCACGATCGCCGAGGTCGCGTGGGCGCTGCTCCCGCACCACTCGAAGCTCATGCTCGCGAGCGGCCTCGTGATCACCGCCGTCATCAAGGCCGTCCTGGTGGCCCTGTACTTCATGCATCTGAAATTCGAGCGCAAGATCCTGGGCATCCTCTTCGCCTCGACCCTGATCCTGGGAGCGATCCTGGTCTCGGTCGGCATCGGCGAGCAGGTTCTGCCCCGGCCCTGATGGAAAGAAGCCCTGAGGTGAAGAGACGATGACCGACGCCGCCGCGATCACGTTCGACCCGCACGCCGAGGAGGACCGCACCTCGACCGGCATCCCCCACGACAAGATGGGGATGTGGGTCTTCCTCTGCTCCGAGGTGATGTTCTTCACGGGGCTGATCGGGTCCTACATCGTCCTCCGGTTCGGCTCGGTCTGGCCGGAACCGCGCCACACCCTGAACATCGGGCTGACCGCCGCGAACACGTTCATCCTGATCTGCTCGTCGGTCACGATGGTCAAGGCGCTCGAGTGGATCCAGCGCGGCGACTCCCGGAAGATGAAGCTCTTCATGGTGCTCACGCTCATCGGCGGGGCGACGTTCCTGTCGGTGCAGGTCTTCGAGTACCGCCACCTGCTCGAGCACGGGTTCAACCCGCACGTGTCGCTCTTCGGCTCGACGTTCTTCACGATGACCGGGTTCCACGGTTTCCACGTCTTCTGCGGCGTGGTGTGCATCGCCTTCTGCACCGGCAAGGCCTTCCTCGGCAAGTACACGCCGGAGCACCACCAGGGCATCGAGACGCTCGGCCTCTACTGGCACTTCGTCGACCTGGTGTGGATCATCCTGTTCGCGATCGTGTATTTGTTCTGACCCTGCGCGCCCCGCGCGCCGTCACGTGGAACATCTCCCCGCGATCAACGCCACGCTCAACGCGACGAGCGCGCTCCTGCTCCTCCTCGCCTACCGCGCGATCCGCGGCCTCCGCGTCGAGCGGCACCGCCGCCTCATGCTCTCGGCGGCGTCGACGTCGGCCGTGTTCCTCGCGTGCTACCTCTACTACCACGCGCACGTGGGCTCGGTCCGCTTCACCGGGGAGGGGGCCGTCCGCCCTCTCTACTTCGCGATCCTGATCTCGCACACGATCCTGGCCGCCGCGATCGTGCCCCTCGTCCTGCGCACGCTCTACCTGGGCCTGCGGCGGCGGGACGACCGGCACCGGCGGATCGCGCGCTGGACCTTCCCGATCTGGCTCTACGTCTCGGTGACGGGGGTCGTGATCTACCTGATGCTTTACCAGATCTACCCGAGTCGGGTAAGGTGAGGGCGTGAAGACCGCCGTCCGCGTCGCCGCCGTCGTGCTCCTCGTGGCGATCCTCGCGCCGGCGCTCGCGTCCGCGTGCCCGCTCTGCAAGGACGCGACGCCCGATGCTCCCGGTTCGACGTCGGTATGGCGCGGCATGTACTGGTCGATCCTCTTCATGGTCTCGGCGCCCTTCGCCATGGTCGTGACGATGATCGTGATGGTCCGGCGCGCGCGACGGAACGTTCGGACGCCCATCGCCGCGGCGGCGGTCGCCGGGGGAGCCCTTCCCGGGCCCGAGCCGTCCGGAGAGCGTCTCTGAAGCCAGCGGCCGCGCTGCTCGCGAGCCTCCTGCTCGCGGCGTTCTCCCCGGCGGAAAAGCCGGCCCCCCTCTCGAAGCTCGACCCGGCGCCGGCGCTCGAGCAGTTCCTCGCGCAGGTCGCCCGGGAGACGGTCGCCGAGTTCGAAGGCGCGGGCCTGACCGAGGAGGGGATCTCGATCGCGGTGATCGACCTGACCAACGCGATGCCCTCCTCGTCGTTCCCGGCGGCGGCGTTCCGGGGCGACGTCTCCTACTACCCCTGCTCGGTGGTGAAGCTGTGCTTCCTCTCCTACTACGCCGCGCAACGGGAGGACGGCAAGCTCGCCGAGTCGCCGGAGCTGTCGCGGGCGGTGACCGACATGATCACCGTCTCCTCCAACGACGCCACCGGCTTCGTCGTCGACTCCATCACCGGGACGACCTCGGGCCCCGAGATCGCGGATGTGCGCGAGTGGGATCGCTGGAAGGCGAAGCGAAACGCCGTCAACGACTGGTTCCACGCGCGCGGCTACACCAACCTGAACGCCAACCAGAAGACCTTCTGCGAGGACGCGTACGGGCGCGAGCAGGCGTTTCGCGACGGCGGCAAGAACCGCAACCGCATGACGGCCTCGGAGGCCGCGCGGATCCTCAAGGAGATCGTCCGCAACGAGGTCGCCGGCCCGATGAACACGGACGCGATGCTGCGCCTGCTTTCCCGCGACATCACGCAGGACAAGCCCTTCGAGGACATGGAGCCCGAGGACGCGAGGCTCGCGGGCCAGGGGCTCCCGAAGGGCAGCCGCCTCTGGGCGAAGTCCGGGGACGCCTACGACTTCCACCACCTGGTCGGCCGCGTCGCGCTGCCCAACGGCTCGGACTTCGTGATCGCGGTCTTCACGAAGGGCGTCAAGACCGTGCCCGGCGTCATTCCCCGCGTCTACGAGAAGGTCGCCGAACACTTCATGGCGCGCAAGCCGTAGCCGCCCGCCGTCACCGTCCCATGCTCGCCCGGATCGCCTCCGCCGCCGTGGGGACGGCGATCCTGGGCCTCCGCGCGACGATCCGCGTCGAGGAGCGCCATGCCGAGCGGCACCGCGATCTGCGCGCGCGCGGCGTCCCGTTCGCGTTCGCGCTGTGGCACGGACGCATGGTGCTCCCGATCCTGGCTCACCGCCACGAGGGCATCGTCACGATGGCGTCGCGCTCGCAGGACGGCGAGATCATCGCGCTCTGGCTCTCGCGCAACGGTTACGTCGCGGCCCGGGGGTCGACGACGCGAGGCGGGGGAGCGGCGCTGAGGGAGATGCTCCAGGAGATGCGCGCCGGACGCCCCGGCGCCCTGACGGTCGACGGACCGAAGGGTCCTCCGCGCGTCGTCCAGCCGGGCATCGTCCGGCTGGTGCGCGAGGCGGGAGCGTGGGTGCTCCCGATCAGCGGGGCCAGCACGCGCCCGCGGTTCCTGGCCTCGTGGGACCGCTTCCTGGTCCCGCTCCCGCTGTCGCGGAACGTCGTGACCTACGGCGAGCCGTTCCTCCTGGCCGAGTCCCTGCCGGAGGAGGAGGCGAGCCGGAGGATCGCGGACGCCCTCGACGCCGCGACGCGCGAAGCGGACGCCGCGGTCGGGGTCTCGCCGCCGCCGCCCTGGGCGCCCGCGGGTTAAGGGAAGGAGAAGATCGCACCGTGGCCATCCGCGTCGTGCGTCTCGGCTCCCCGCGTCGGAAGGGCGAGGGCCCGCGCCTCGGGACGGTGCGCCGCCCGCCCCGCGGGGTGCCCAAACGCGAGTTCGCGTCGCGCGGTTTCTACGACGTGTGGCTCCCGAACCTCGCGCCGTCGGAGGCGTTGCTCAAGGCCGCGCACGCCGCGGACGACGAACGCGCATGGAAGGCGTTCTCCCGGCGGTATCGCATGGAGATGAAGCGGCCCGAGGCGAGCCGTGTGCTCGATGCCCTGGCCGCGCTCTCGCAGGCCGCGTCGTTCTCGGTCGGCTGCTATTGTGCGGACGAGAGCCGCTGTCACCGCTCGATCCTGCGCGCGCTCCTCGCGGAGCGCGGCGCGCGTCTGAAATAGAGTTGCGCGAGGAGGCGACGATGAGGAGGGGCACCCGGTTGCAGTGCGTCGCGTTTTGCCGGGCTTTCATGGGTCTCGCGGCGGCGCCGTCCGCGTCGGCCCAGTCCATCGGCCCCGTCCAGGGTTCGGACGCGATGGTCGGCACCTCGGGCATCGCCGTTCCCCCGGTGCAGCCCTCCGAGGTCACCAACGGGTCCCGGCACTGACCGCCGGTCCCAGGGAGTCATGCCGTTGAATCTCCGCAATCGCAGCATTCTCGAGATGTCCGACTTCTCACGCGAGGAGGTCCGCTACCTCCTCGATCTCTCGGCGGAGCTCAAGCGCGCCAAGGCGGCGGGGACCGAGCAGCGCCGGCTGACCGGCAAGAACCTGTGCCTCATCTTCGAGAAGACCTCGACGCGCACGCGGTGCGCCTTCGAGGTGGCGGCCTCGGACCAGGGAATGGGCGTGACGTACCTGGACCCGTCGGGGTCCCAGATCGGCCACAAGGAGTCGATCCGCGACACGGCGCGCGTGCTCGGGCGGATGTACGACGCGATCGAGTACCGCGGCTTCGCGCAGTCCGTGGTCGAGGAGCTGGCGAAGTTCGCGGGCGTGCCCGTCTTCAACGGATTGACGGACGAGTCGCATCCCACCCAGATGCTCGCCGACCTCCTGACGATGGAGGAGCACGGCGCCGGCAAGGCGCTCGACAAGATCGCCTACTGCTACCTCGGCGACGCGCGCAACAACATGGGGAACTCGCTCCTTCTCGTGGGCGCGCGGATGGGCATGGACGTCCGCCTCGCGGCGCCGCGCGCTCTCTGGCCGGCGGACTCGGTCATCGACCGGGCGCACGAGCTCGCCCGCGAGTCCGGCGCCCGCGTGATGCTGACCGAGGAGCCGGAGAGGGGCGTCGCCGGCTGCGACTTCGTGCACACCGACGTGTGGGTCTCGATGGGCGAGCCCGCGGAGAAGTGGGGCGAGCGCATTCAGCTGCTGAAGCGCTACCGGGTGACCTCCGCGCTGATGCGCGCCACCGGAAATCCCGCCGCGAAGTTCATGCACTGCCTGCCGGCGTTCCACGACCGGCGCACGACCAAGGGCGAGGAGCTCTTCGCGAAGTTCGGGATGGAGGGGCTCGAGGTCTCCGACGAGGTCTTCGAGTCGGAGGCGTCGGTGGTCTTCGACCAGGCGGAGAACCGGATGCACACGATCAAGGCGATCCTCGTCGCCACGCTGGGCTGATGCGCCGAGGACTCGCGGGCCGCTCCCGGTCGGCGCTCGGCCGTGTCGCGCTGGGCGCGGTCTCCGCCGGCGCTTTCGCCGCGGGCGCCTTCGCCGTGGGGGCGCTCGCCATCGGCTCGCTCGCGATCGGGCGGCTGGCGCTCGGCCGCGTGCGCGCCCGGCGGATCGCGATCGACGAGCTCGAGGTCGGACGGCTGCGCGTGCGCGACCTCGAGGTCTCGGAGAATCTCACGCTTCCGCCGCCGGGCGAGAGCTCGCCTCGATGAGCCTCAAGAGTCCCGCCGCCGGAGAGTACCTGGTCCTCGGCGTCGTCAACGCCGGCGCCGCGTTCTTCCTCGGGTTGCGCCAGAACTGGTCGGCGGCCTACTTCGTCGCGCTCGCGATCGGCTGTTTCTGGGCCGCGGTACGGGCGCGATCGGGCTCGGCGCCCGGCCGCTAGGGTTTCGGCGGTCCGGCCTTCGCGCTCTTCTCCAGCCGCTTGATCGGCCCGAGCACCACCCAGCTCAGGAGGGCGGCGAGGCACGCGACCCAGACGTGCCCGAGTCCCGCCGCGACGCCGACGGCCGCGGTGACCCAGATGGCCGCGGCCGTGGTCAGCCCGTGGACCTCCATCTTGTCGCCGACCTTGAGGATCGTGCCGGCGCCGAGGAATCCGATGCCCGTCGTCAGGCCCTGGATGACGCGGCTCAGTGCGGCTCCGTCCGCGCCCGACTCGATCTCGGCGAGCACGAAGAGCGCGGTGCCGATGCCGACCAGCATGTGCGTTCGCAGCCCGGCGGCGCTATGGACGCGCTCGCGCTCGGCGCCGATGAGGGCCCCGAGAAGGCCGGCGAGCACCAGTCGGACGGCGGAGACTGCCAGCATGGCGGGGTCGGGCCAGTGCAGGATCGGCTCGTTCATCGCGTCCTCCGGGCGCGGAAGGTCCGCGCCTACTCGCCGGGGTTGACCATCTTCTCGGGCCGGACCTCGCGGTCGAATTCCTCCCCGGTCAGGTAGCCCAGCGCGAGCGCCGCATGACGGAGGGTCGTGCCCTCCCTGTGGGCCTTCTTGGCGATCTGCGCGGCCTTGTCGTAGCCGATCCGGGGGGCGAGGGCGGTCACGAGCATCAGCGAGCGGTCGAGGTGTGCGCGGATCTGCGCGGGATCCGGCTCGATGCCGCGCGCGCAGTGCTCCTCGAACGAGTCGCACGCGTCCGAGAGCAGCCTCACGGACCGCAGGAAGTTCGACACGATCAGCGGCTTGTAGACGTTGAGCTCGAAGTTCCCGGACGCACCGCCGATCGTGATCGCCACATCGTTGCCGAAGACCTGTGCGCAGACCATCGTCAGCGCCTCGGCCTGCGTCGGGTTGACCTTGCCGGGCATGATGGAGGAGCCGGGCTCGTTCTCGGGGATCCGGATCTCGGCGAGCCCCGAGCGCGGTCCCGACGCGAGCCAGCGGACGTCGTTGGCGATCTTCATGAGCGCCGCCGCGAGCGTCCGGATCGCGCCGTGCGCGTTGACCAGCGCGTCGTGCGCCGCGAGCGCCTCGAACTTGTTCGGCGCGGTGACGAAGGGCAGGCCCGTCAGCTTCGCGATCTCGGCCGCGACCTTCGGCCCGAAATCGGCCGGCGCGTTCAGCCCCGTGCCGACCGCCGTGCCGCCGATCGCGAGCTCGTAGAGGTGGGGAAGCGTCTCCCGGATGTGGCGCATGCACCAGTCGAGCTGCGCGACCCAGCCCGAGATCTCCTGGCCGAGCGTGATCGGCACCGCGTCCTGCAGGTGCGTGCGGCCGATCTTGACGACGCCCGCGAACTCCTTCGCCTTGGCGTCGAGCGAGTCCCGGAGTCTCTGGACGGCCGGGAGCAGGCGGTGCGTGAGCCGCTCCACCGCGGCGATGTTCATCGCGGTCGGAAACGTGTCGTTCGAGGACTGGCTCTTGTTGACGTCGTCGTTCGGGTGAACGGGCTTCTTCGAGCCCAGCTCGCCGCCGAGGATCTCGATCGCGCGGTTGCCGATCACCTCGTTGACGTTCATGTTGGTCTGGGTGCCGCTGCCCGTCTGCCAGACGACGAGCGGGAAGTGGTCGTCGAGGTCGCCCGCGATGACCTCGTCGGCGGCGCGGAGGACGGCCTTCGCCTTCTCGGCGGGAAGCGCGCCCCGGTCGCGGTTGACCGTGGCGGCGGCCTTCTTGAGGATGCCGAATGCGCGGATGACCTCCCGCGGGAACTGCTCGCCGCCGATCTTGAAGTGCTCGAGCGAACGCTCCGTCTGCGCGCCCCAGTAGCGGTCGCGCGGGACCTCGACCGAGCCCATCGTGTCGGACTCGGTCCGGGTCTTCCTGTCCTTCGCGTCTCCGGCGGTCATCGCGCGGCTTCCTCTTACCCCTTACACCCTACCCGGCGCCCTCCGGCGCGCCGCCCTCGCGGCGGCCCTCCGTGGAGGTCGCCCGGACGTAGTCCGCGTTCATGCGGGCGATGAACTCGACGCGGATGCCCTTCGGGCACGCGGCCTCGCACTCGTTGTGGTTGGTGCAGGTGCCGAAGCCCTCGGCGTCCATCTGCGCGACCATGTTGAGGACGCGCTCGGGCCGCTCGGGCTGGCCCTGGGGAAGCAGCGCGAGGTGCCCGATCTTGGCGGACGTGAACAGCATCGCGGCCGCGTTGGGGCAGGCCGCGACGCACGCGCCGCAGCCGATGCAGGCCGCCGCGTCCATGGCGAGGTCCGCGTTCTCCTTGCGGACGGGGATGGAGTTCGCGTCCTGCGCGCCGCCGATCGCGCTCGCGATGAAGCCGCCGGCCGCGATGATGCGGTCGAAGGCGCTGCGATCGACGACGAGGTCCTTGATCACGGGGAACGCGTCCGCGCGCCACGGCTCGAGCGTCAGGACGTCGCCGTCCTTGAAGAAGCGCATGTGGAGCTGGCAGACGGTGGTCCGCGGGCGGGGGCCGTGGGGCTTGCCGTCGATGACGAAGCCGCAGGTGCCGCAGATCCCCTCGCGGCAGTCGTGGTCGAACGCGATCGGATCCTCGCCCTTCGCCACCAGGCCCTCGTTGACGACGTCGAGCATCTCGAGGAAGGACATGTGCTCGTTGACGTCGGGCGTCTCGTAGGTCACGAAGCGGCCTTCCGACTTCGCGTCCTTCTGCCTCCAGACCTTCAGCGTGATGCGCATGGGGTGGTCGCTCCGGATCGGTTTTCGCTCCACGTGTTTGTCGCTCCCCAACACCTCGTCGTGCTCCGCTACTTGTAGCTTCGCACGGACAGCTCCACGTTCTCGAAGGTCAGCGGCTCGACGTTCCGGATGGGCTTCGTGCCGTCGCCGGCGTACTCCCACGCCGCGACGTGACAGAAGTTCGCGTCGTCGCGCCTGGCCTCGCCGTCCGGCATCTGGTGCTCGGTCCGGTAGTGGCACCCGCACGACTCGTCCCGCTCCAGGGCGTCGAGGCACATGAGCTCGCCGAGCTCCAGGAAGTCGGCCACGCGGCCCGCGACCTCGAGCGACTGATTCAGCTCCGCGCCCGAGCCCGGGACCCGCAGGTTCCTCCAGAAGTCCTCGCGCAGGCCCGGGATCTTGCCCATGCCGTGCTCGAGGCCCTTCTTGTCCCGCTCCATGCCGCAGTGCTCCCACAGGATCCTGCCGAGCTCGCGGTGGAACGACGCGGCCGGACGCGAACCGCCGGCCGAGAGCAGCCGCTTCGTGCGCGCGGCCACGGCCTCCTCCGCCGCGCGGACCTCGGGATGCGTGTCCGCGACGGCCGTGAGCTTCTCGCGGGCGAGGTAGTTGCCGATCGTGTACGGGATGACGAAGTAGCCGTCCGCCAGGCCCTGCATCAGCGCGGACGCGCCCAGCCGGTTCGCCCCGTGATCCGAGAAGTTGGCCTCGCCCAGCACGAAGAGGCCGGGAATCGTGCTCATGAGGTTGTAGTCCACCCAGAGGCCGCCCATCGTGTAGTGGGTGGCGGGGTAGATGCGCATCGGGACGTCGTAGGGGTTCTCGCCCGTGATGCGCTCGTACATCTCGAAGAGGTTGCCGTACTTCTCCTCGATCTTGCCCTTGCCCAGGCGCGCGATCGCGTCGTGGAAGTCGAGGTAGACGCCGAACCGGGTCGGACCGACGCCGCGCCCCTCGTCGCAGACGTGCTTCGCCGCGCGCGAGGCCACGTCGCGGGGCACGAGGTTGCCGAAGCTCGGATACATCCGCTCGAGGTAGTAGTCGCGGTCCTCCTTGGGGATCTGGTTGGGCGGGCGCGTGTCGCCCTTGGCCTTCGGCACCCAGATGCGCCCGTCGTTGCGGAGCGACTCGGACATCAGCGTGAGCTTGGACTGGTAGTCGCCGCTGACCGGGATGCAGGTCGGATGGATCTGGGTGAAGCAGGGATTGGCGAACGCGGCGCCCTTCTTGTACGCGCGCCAGATCGCCGTGGTGTTGCAGCCCTTCGCGTAGGTCGCGAGGTAGAAGACGTTGCCGTAGCCGCCGGTGGCGAGGCAGACCGCATCGCCGAGGTGCGTCCGGACCTCGCCCGTGACGAGGTCCCGCACGACGACCCCCCGCGCGCGCCCGTCCACGACCACGAGCTCCTGCATCTCGTGGCGCGCGAACATCTCGACCTGGCCCTGGCCGACCTGGCGCTCGAGGGCCTGGTAGGCGCCGAGGAGGAGCTGCTGGCCGGTCTGGCCGCGGGCGTAGAACGTCCGGGACACCTGGGCGCCGCCGAACGAACGGTTGTCGAGCAGCCCGCCGTACTCCCGCGCGAAGGGCACGCCCTGCGCGACGCACTGGTCGATGATGTTGACCGACACCTCGGCCAGCCGGTAGACGTTGGCCTCGCGGGAGCGGAAGTCGCCGCCCTTGATCGTGTCGTAGAACAGGCGCCAGACCGAGTCGCCGTCGTTCTTGTAGTTCTTGGCGGCGTTGATCCCCCCCTGCGCCGCAATCGAGTGCGCCCGCCGCGGCGAGTCCTGGTAGCAGAAGCACTTCACCTTGTAGCCGAGCTCCGCCATCGAGGAGGCCGCCCCGGCCCCCGCCAGCCCCGAGCCGACCACGATGACCGTGAACTTCCGCTTGTTGGCCGGGTTCACCAGCTTGATGTCGAACTTGTGCTTCTCCCACTTCTTCTCGAGCGGGCCGGAGGGGACGTTGGGTTTCAGTTCCACGGTGTCGAGCCCTCCGTCACTTCACGATTCCGGCCAGCACGGCGATGGGGAACGAGCAGTTTCCGACGACGACGACGATGGCGAAGATCCACGCGCCGACGTGCGCCCACCGGATGTAGCGGGGGTGCGAGACGCCGAGCGTCTGGAACATGCTCCAGACCCCGTGGCGCAGGTGGAGGCCGAGAAAGATCATGGCCACGATGTACGCGATCGAGACCGGGACGCTCTGGAACCCGGTCACGAAGTTGTGGTAGACGTCGCCCTCCACGAAGGACGGGTGCACGGTGCCGAACGTGAAGTGGAGCAGGTGGTAGATCACGAAGAAGAAGATGATCACGCCGCTCCAGCGCATGGTGCGCGACGCGTACGTCGACTCCGCCCACCGGCGCTCGCGGTAGCCGATCGGCCGGGCCGCGCGGCTCGACAGCGTCAGCGAGGTCGCCGACCAGATGTGCAGGATCACCGCCAGGAGGAGCACCGCGCGGGCGATCCAGAGGCCGGCGCCGTGGAGGAACTGGCGGAGGAAGACGGCGTAGCCGTTGAGGGCCTCCGGGCCCAGGTAGACGGTCAGGTTGCCGGCCAGGTGGCCCAGGACGAAGAGGAAGAGGATGGCCCCGGTGACCGCCATGACAACCTTGCGTCCGATCGAGGATCGCCAGAACGTGGTTGTCGCGGCCTGCGGCATTCGATTCGGGATTATATGCAGGCCGCGGACCCCGTCGGGCCGCGCGGTCGCGCGCCGGACGGGCGGGAATTCGACGGTACGACCGCCGGTTGTCGCGGGAGATGGGTCGTCTCCGTTTCCTCCTGACGCTCTCCCTGTGCGTCCCCGTGGGCACCTCGCTCGTCGCGGCGGCGGATCTTCCCGCGGCCGTGCCCGATACCCGCCGGTTCCTGGAGGAGGTCCGCCAGAATCTCCAGAGCGACGAGATGCTCCTGGACCAGTACACCTTCACCGAGGTGTTCCGGGAATCCCGTCTCGACTCGAAGGGAGCCGTCAAGAAGACGAAGACGGAGGTCTACGAGGTCTACCCGTCCATCGTGCCCCGGAAGATCTACCGCCGGCTGATCTCCCGCGACGGCACGCCGCTGACGGAGGCCGAGCTCGCCGAGCAGGACCGCAAGCAGGAAGAGAAGACGGAGAGGCGGGAGCAGCGGATCGCCGCGCACGACGCGGCCGCGAGCGAGTCCCACGCGGAGGAGAACCGGAGGAAGGAGCGCGCCATCGTCGACGAGATCTTCCGCATGGACGACATCGGGGTCGTCGGCCGCGAGACCGTCGACGGGCGGCCCGCGATCATCGTCTCGTTCACCCCGCGCCCCGGCTACAAGCCGGTGACGGAGGGAGGCAAGACCATCCAGAAGCTCGCCGGACGCGCCTGGATCGACGAGGCGGACCGCCAGCTCGTGCGGCTCGAGGCGAAGCTCGTCGACACCATCGGCGTGGGGCCCGCGAAGCTCGCCCGGCTCCAGAAGGGCGCGACCGCGTTCTTCCAGCGCAAGAAGGTGAACGACGAGGTCTGGCTTCCGGCCGAGGCCCACTTCGCGGGCGCGGCGAAGGCGCTCCTGCTCTTCGGCACGCGAATCGACGTCCACTCCACGTACAGCAACTACAAGAAGTTCTCGGTCTCGACGGAGGAGGACGTCTCCGCCACCTCTCCGGAGGGAGCTACGTCGCCGCAGTGAGCTACTTCGCTGGCGCGAGCTGCGCGAGCGTGCGCACTCCCGGGAAGTGCCGCACCGCCGCGAACCAGTAGAGCGGGATCACGGCCCTCTCCTCCCGCGCGACTCCCGTCAGTCGATAGGCGCGCGGGCTCCGCGCCGCGGCGTCCCACTCGAGCATCAGCGACTCGCCCGCGAGCGGCACCGTGGCGGTCTTGCGCTTGCGCAGCTCGGCGCCGGAGAACGCGATCGATTCTCCGCCCTCCGCGACGACGAAGATCCTGTCCTTCGGCGCATAGCGCTTGTCCGCGACCTTCTCGCCGGAGAGCCCCTCCATCGAGGACGTCCCGTAGAGCCGCAGCTGCAACGAGACCGCGCTCAGCTCCCCCGTGTCGAGGCACGCGGTCTCGGGGACGAGCTCCTCCCAGGCGTCGGCGGTCGTGACCACCGTCCCCGGCAGGAGCGTCAGGCGCTCGCCCGCGAGCGGGCCCGAGAGGCCGACGCCGGTCGCCGGCGACCAGTAGGTGCCGGTCTCCTTGTCGCGCAGCACGAGCATGTCCCTCCACAGCGCCCCGGAGTTCTCGAAGGTCAGGGTGCGCCCCGCGACGCGCCGGTCGAGCGCGCCGGTGAAGTCGGTCAGCGCGCAGCGGGCCACGACGTAGGGCACGCCGCCGCCCTCGTCGTTGATGACCTCGTGGGTGTCGAGGAGGCCGATCGGGTACATCCGCGGCGCGCCGATCGCGATGCCCAGGACCTTCTCGTCGGGGAACGGCGGGTCGTGCTGCTGCTTGACGGCGACGTACTTCGGGTGGTCCAGGCTCGACATGTGCTGGGAATCCGTCATCGCGACGACGGGGTCCCCGCCGACGACGGCGATGCGGGGCTTGGTGGCGTAGCCGCCGGTCTTGCAGCCCAGGGCGAGGAGGAGCGCGCCGGAGGCGAGGATTTCCCCGCGTCTCATGCCGGGGCGGGAGCGAGAACCGCCGGACGCGCCTCCGGCCCCTTCCGCACGATCCGCCGGTACTCCGAGTCGCGTTCGAAGGGCTCGCGGCCGGACTCGCGGATGAGCCGCTCGAACTCCGCGCGCGTCATGCCGCTCGCCGTGGTCGCGCCCGCCGCGTGGGTGATCGTCTCGTCCACGACGGTGCCGACGAGATCGTCCGCCCCGAAGTGCAGCGCCACCTGGGCGAGCTTGGTCCCGATCTGGATCCAGTACGCCTTGATGTGCGGCACGTTGTCGAGGAGCAGACGGGACGCGGCGATGACGCGCAGGTCGAGCTGGCCGCTCGAGGGCGGGAGGTGGGCGAGGGGCGTGTTCTCGGGGTGGAACGCCAGCGGGATCAGGCCGGGGATGCCGCCGGTCTCGTCCTGGAGCGCGCGCAGCCGCAGGAGGTGGTCGACCCGCTCCTCGTCGGTCTCCACGTGCCCGTAGAGCATCGTGGCGTTGGTGCGGATGCCCTGGCGGTGGCACTCGCGCGCGACCTCGAGCCACCGCTCGCCCGAGATCTTGTTCTTGCAGATGACCTCGCGGACGCGCTTCGCGAAGATCTCGGCGCCGCCGCCCGGGCAGGAGTCCATGCCGGCCGCGTGGAGCTCCGCGATCGTGTCCGACAGCGGCTTGCCCGCGATCTGGGCGATCCAGTCGAGCTCCACCATCGTCCACGCCTTCAGGTGGACGGCGGGGAAGCGCTCCTTCAGCGCCCGCATCAGCCCCGTGTAGTAGGAGAAGGGCCAGGTCGGGTGCAGGCCGCCCACGATGTGGAACTCGGTGACGGCCTCGCTGTATCCCTTGCCCGCCTCGGCCACGCACTCGTCGACCGCCATCTCGTAGCCGCCGGGCTCGTTGACCTTCTTGGCCCACGCGCAGAGGGCGCAGTCGACCCAGCAGAGGTTGGTCGGGTTCAGGTACCGGTTGACGTTGTAGTAGGCGAGATTCCCGTGGCGCGCCTCGCGCACGTGGTTGGCGAGGCGGCCGAGGCCCAGCCAATCGCGGGTCCGGAAGAGGAGAACGCCGTCGTCGAAGCTCAGACGCTCGCGGGCGAGCACCTTCCGGGCGATCGGCTGAAGGTCGGAGCCCTCGAAGGAGACGGAGAGATCCGTCACGGGATCGCGGGCTTGGTCACCGGCTGGAACGGGTCCTCGGGGGCCACCTCGTCGACGAACGGGGTCAGGTAACGATAGCAGTCCCAGCAGTACTTCTCTTCGGCCTGGAACTGGTAGTTGACGACGCGGCCGACCGCCGGGAAGTCCACGATCTCCTTCCCGCAGCGGTGGCACATGTCCTTCTGCCCCTTGATCAACCGCCAGACCGGCCCCATACGGCATCCAATCCTATCAGCCGCAGAGAGGCCGGATTCTTGCCGGTGTTTCGATGCTCAATTTTAGATTTTAGATTTTGGATTTGGGATCGCCCCGAGCCCTTCACCCGCACTGAGCCGGAACGCCAGCAGGGCCGCCGTCGCGAGGACCGCGATCGCCGCGCCGATCAGGAACGCGGCGCGCGGCCCCCAGAGCTTCCACCAGAGGCCGAACAGGATCGAGGCGGGCAGCGCCGCGAGGCCGATCGTCGCGTGGAAGACGCCGAAGGCCCTGCCGCGCGTGTCCGAGGAGACGAGGTCCGCCACGAGCGCGCGCTCCGCGCCCTCGGTCAGTGCGGAGTAGGTCGCGTAGAACCCGAAGAGCAGCCAGGTCTCCACCGGCGTGGCCGCGAAGGCGAACCCGACGTACGCGGCGGCGTAGACCGCCCAGCCGGCGACGATCGTCCAGACGCGGCCGAGCCTGTCGGCCAGCGCTCCGCCGGGAACGCCGCCGGCCGCCTTGACGCCGTTGAAGAAGGCCCACAGGAGCGGCAGCTGCCAGAGCGGAATTCCGGAGTCGCGCGCCTTCAGGAGCAGGAACGCGTCGGTCGACATCGCCAGCGTGAAGAGGCCGAAGATCCCGATGACGATCCAGAAGGAGCGGGGGAGCGGCCCGCTCGCGCTTCCCGCCGCCGGGGACGCGCCGTTCGCGGAGGCGGCGCGCGGCCGCGGGCTCTCGCGGAGGGCGAGCAGCAGGACCGCCACGGCGAGCAGTCCCGGGACCGCGGCCAGCAGGAAGACGGGGCGCTCGTCCGCGAACACGAACCTGAGCAGCGCCGCCGCGATCAGGGGGCCCACGAACGCGCCGGCGTTGTCCATGGCGCGCTGCAGCCCGAACGCCTTGCCGCGCTTCTCCGGCGGGACCATGTCGGCGATGAGCGCGTCTCGCGGCGAGGTCCGGATGCCCTTGCCGACGCGGTCGGCGAAGCGGATCGCCAGCACCTGGCCCCAGCTCGACGCGAGCCCGACGAGCGGCCGCGCGACGGCCGCGATCGCGTACCCGCCCACGACCAGGGGCTTGCGGCGGCGGACACGGTCGGACCACCAGCCCGAGAGCCACTTCATGAGCGACGCGGTCGCCTCGGCGACGCCCTCGATGATGCCGAGGGCCGCCGGGCCCGCGTGGAGCGTGCGCGTCAGGAAGTCGGGCAGGAGCGGATAGATCATCTCGGACGCGACGTCGGAGAGCAGCGACACCCAGCCGAGGAGCACGACCCCCTTATTCAGATGATGTTTCGGCTCTGTTGGCATAAAAAATTAGGAAAACGATACAAATATCCGAATTTCATTCGGCAAGCCGGCGCCGCCGCGTTGATCATAATCGGTCCGTGCGGCTCCACTCCTCGACGGCCTTCATCCTCGGCACCTACGCCCTGCGGGAGACGGACCGCATCGTCTCCTTCCTGACCCGCGACTTCGGCAAGAAGCGCGGCGTCGCGCGCGGTGCGCGCCGCCCTCGCAGCGTGTTCGCGGGCGCGCTCGAGCCCATGACCGAGGCGGACGTCGTGTACTACGAGAAGGAGGGCGGCGATCTCGTGTCGGTCCGCTCGGTCGATCCGATCCGGGCCTCGTTCACGCTCTCGACCGACCTCGAGCGCGCGCTCCTTCTCCCGGCGATGGCCGAGAGCCTGGAGACCTTCGTCTCGGAGTCGGACCCCGCGGAGCCCTTCTACCGCCTCGCACGCCACGCGATGGACGCGCTGTTCTCCGGCGCCCGAGCGGCGACGACCGCGGCGTACTTCGACGTGTGGATCCTGAGGCTCTCCGGCACGTTCCCCTCGCTCCGCGAGTGCGCCAGATGCGGCGCCGCGCTGCCAGAGTCGGGGGCGCTCGCGTTCGACGAGAGGCTGCCCGGCTTCATCGGCTCGGAGTGCCGGAGCGGCGCCGGGATCCGGCTGTCGGCGGCGGCGCGCGCGACGCTGTCGCGCTTCCTCTCGGGACCGCTCGATCCCTCCTCCGACCCGCCCGGCCTCCCCGAGGTCGCGGCGATCGCGCGGCTCGCGCGCCGCCACTTCCTGGGGCACGAGCTCAAGTCGCAGAGAGTGCTGAGCGAGGTGCTCGGATGACCTCTGCCCGTCATCCCGAGGAGGCGAAGCCGACGAGGGATCCCGTGCGCAAGTGCCATGGCTGCGATCCATCGCGGGATCCCTCGCTGCGCTCGGGATGACGGCATGAGCCGCTGCGCTCGGGATGACCGCGTGAGCGCTCCGCTCGGGATGACGGCCGGGGCGTTCGGGACCACGGGCGACGCTGCGATAAACTGAGCAATATGTTCCGCCGGGAGAGCCTTTTCCGTGACTAACCGACGGGGTCTTCCTTCCGAGACCCACATGAAGCACGACGCCCATTACGTGGAGTCGTTGTCGGAGAAGTCCCAGGCCTTCACCCTGCAGCGTCTGATCGCGGAGCTGACCGCGTTCTGGGCCGGCGAGGGATGCCTCATCGAGCAGGGCTACGACCTGCCCGTGGGGGCGGGCACGATGCACCCGGCGACCTTCCTCAAGGTCCTCGGGCCCGAGCCCTGGCGTTGCGCGTACGTCCAGCCGTCGCGGCGTCCGGCCGACGGCCGCTACGGCGAGAACCCCTTCCGCCTCGGCAAGCACCTCCAGCTGCAGGTCGTGCTGAAGCCCTCGCCGGACGACGTCCAGGAGATCTACCTGCGCAGCCTCGAGCGGCTGGGCCTCGTCCTCGCCGAGCACGACGTGCGCTTCGAGGAGGACAACTGGGAGTCGCCGACGCTCGGCGCCTGGGGCGTCGGCTGGCAGGTCCTCATGGACGGCATGGAGATCACGCAGTTCACGTACTTCCAGCAGGCCGGCGGCATCGACCTCGCGCCGGTCTCGGCCGAGATCACCTACGGGCTCGAGCGCATCGCGATGTTCCTCGCGAAGGTCGACTCGATCTACGACATCCGCTGGAACGACGCCCTCAGCTACGGCGCGGTCCGGCGGCGCGACGAGGTCGAGATGTCGAAGTACGCGTTCCAGGTCGCGGACGTGGAGCTCGCGGCGTGGATGCTGGACCGCCACGAGGCCGAGGCGCGGCGCTGCCTCGACGCCGGCCTCGTCCTGCCCGCGTACGAGGCGACGCTCGTCTGCTCGCACCAGTTCAACCTGCTCGACGCGCGCGGCGCCGTCTCGGCGACCGACCGCGTCGGGATCATCCGGAGGATTCGGGACCTCGCCTGCGCCTGCGCGCGGGCGTACGTCGGAGGAAAGGAAGGTCAACGGAGCCGGCTCGAGCCGGAACCGGCGACCGTTTGAGGGGAAAGGCTTCGTCGGGCGCGCCGCCTCGTCCGGCGCGCCGCAGCGGCGTCTCCGAGTGAGCACCAAAGATTTCGTCTTCGAGATCCGGACGGAGGAGATCCCGGCTCCGGCGCTGACGCCGGCTCGCCTGGAGCTCGCGCGCCGCCTGGGCGACGTCCTGGGCGAGGAGTCGCTGGCGCCGGCGTCGGTGGAGTCCTACGCGACGCCGCGCCGCCTCGCGGTCGTCCTGCGCGGCCTCCCCGAGAGGCAGGCGGACCGCTTCGCCGAGGTCCTGGGCCCTCCCGAGTCGAGCGCGTTCAAGCCGGACGGCACGCCCAGCAAGGCGGCCGAGGGCTTCGCGAAGGCGCAGAAGGTCGAGGTCACGGAGCTCGTCGTCGTCGACTCGCCGCGCGGCCGGACCGTCGCCGCGCGCAAGACGATCGCGGGCCGCGACGCGGCCGAGGTCCTCGCGGAGGTGGTCCCCCGCGTCGTGAACGAGCTCACGTTCCCCAAGACGATGCGCTGGGGCGCGGGCGAGCGCGCGCTTACATTCGTCCGGCCCGTTCGCGGGGTCTTAGCGGTCCTCGACGGGCGCGTCGTGCCGTTCGCGCTCTTCGGCGTCGCGGCCGGCGACCGCACCGTGGGCCATCGCATCCTCTCCGACGGCGACTTCGCCGTGACCGGTCCCGACGACTACCTCGAGAAGCTGCGCGGCCGCTTCGTCGAGCCGGATCCGGAGACGCGCCGGCTGCGCATCCTCGAGGACGCGCGCGCGAAGGCCTCCGCGGTCGGCGGCTCGATCGAGGCGCACGCGGATCTCGCGAACACGCTGGCCGACCTCGTCGAGTGGCCCGGGCTCGTCCGCGGCGCCTACGCTCCGGAGTTCCTGGAGCTGCCGGAGGAAGTCACGGTCACCGCGATGCGGGTGCACCAGAAGTTCCTGCCCGTGCGCGGGCCGTCCGGCCTCCTGCCGCACTTCATCGCGGTGATGGACAATTCCGAGGACCGGAAGGGCTTCATCGCCAAGGGCAGCGAGTGGGTGCTCAACGCGCGGCTCGCCGACGCCCGCTTCTTCTTCGAGGACGACGTCCGCCACGGCCTCGAGTCGCGGCTGCCGCAGCTCGAGAAGCTGACGTTCCAGGAGCGTCTCGGCAGCTACCGCGCGAAGACGGAGCGCCTCCGGGAGCTCTCGGAGGCGATCGCGGTTCGCGTCGGCCGCGCGGATCTCGTCGAGGCCGTGCGCACGGCCGCGCTCCTGTCCAAGACCGACCTCACGACCCAGCTCGTCAAGGAGTTCACCGACCTGCAGGGCGTCATGGGCGGCATCTACGCGCGCCGCGAGCGCCACAACGACTCGGTCTGGAAGGCGATCTACGACCAGTACAAGCCGGCATCGGCGTCCGACGATCCGCCGCGCAAGGCGGCGGGTGCGATCCTCTCCCTCGCGGACCGCTTCGACTCGCTCGCGGGCCTCTTCCGGCTGGGGCTCGTGCCCACGGGATCCAAGGACCCCTACGGCCTGCGGCGCGCGGCGCTCGGCGTCGTGTCGATCGCGATCGGACGCAACTGGCGCATCGACTGGCGGCCGGTCGTGCGGCAGGCGTACGGGCTCTATCCGGCGGACGTGAAGGGATCGGGCGAGGAGGAGACGCTCGCGCAGCTCGAGGGCTTCTTCGCGGAGCGCCTGCGCAGCCTGCTCGAGCGGCGCGGCCACTCCTACGACGAGATCTCGGCGGTCCTGAACGTCGGCATCTGGGACTTCGCGGACGCGGCGGATCGGGCGCGCGCTCTCTCCGAGGCGCGGCGGCACATGGACTTCCGCTCCCTCATCCTCGCGTTCAAACGCATCCGCAACATCCTGGGCGCGGAGACGCCGGGGGAGCCGAACCCGGCGCTCTACCGCGAGGACGCCGAGAGGGCGCTCGCCGCCGACTTCCTGCAGGCGCGCTCCGCGATCGAGGGCTTCATGACCGAGCGGCACTACCGCGAGGCGATGGAGACGATCGCGTCGATCGCGCCGTCGCTCGACCGCTTCTTCGTGGAGGTCCTGGTGAATTCTCCTGAAGAGGACCTGAAGCGGAATCGTCTGGCCTTGCTGGCCTCGATTCGGCAAGAATTCACGCGACTGGCGGATTTCTCGGAGATCGTGGTCGAGAAAGAGAAGACTGAGAAAGCATGAAACGCGTGTTCTCGTTCGGCAACGGATTGGCCGAGGGCGCCGGCCTCGGCAAGGAGACCCTGGGCGGCAAGGGCGCCGGCCTCGCGGAGATGACGGCGCTCGGCGTCCCGGTCCCGCCGGGGTTCACGATCGAAACCTCGGTGTGCGCCGACTTCTCGCGCGGCGCGAGCCTCGACGGGATTCGCTCCGAGGTCGAGTCGGCGCTCGCGAAGCTGGAGCACGACGCCGACCGCCGCTTCGGCGATCCGCGGAACCCGCTGCTCGTCTCGGTCCGCTCGGGCGCGCGCAGCTCGATGCCCGGCATGATGGACACGATCCTGAACCTGGGCCTCACCTCGCGCACCGTGAAGGGCCTCTCCACGCTCTCCGGGGACCGCTTCGCGCTCGACTGCCGGCGGCGTTTCCTCGAGATGTACGGCGACGTCGTGCTGCGCGTCCCGCGCCACGAGTTCGAGAAGGCGATGGCGGAGGTCAAGAAGGCGCGAGGCATCAAGGCCGACGGCGACCTGACCGCCGAGGACCTCGCGGAGATCGTCCGCCGCGGCGAGCAGATCGTGCACCAGCGGACGGGGCACGACTTCCCGGACGACCCGCGCGAGCAGCTCTGGGGGGCGATCGGCGCCGTCTTCCGCTCGTGGGACAACGAGCGCGCGCGCACGTACCGCAAGCTCCACCACATCCCGGACGACTGGGGCACCGCCGTCAACGTCCAGGCCATGGTCTTCGGCAACCGCGGCGAGACGTCCGCCACGGGCGTCGCGTTCACGCGCGACCCCGCCACGGGCGAGCGGAAGTTCTACGGCGAGTTCCTGCCGAACGCGCAGGGCGAGGACGTCGTCGCCGGCATCCGCACGCCGCGGCCGCTCAACGCCGACGGATCCGGGACCTCGCTGCAGGAGACGATGCCCGAGGCCTACGCGGAGCTCGTGCGGATCAAGGACACGCTCGAGAAGCGCTTCCGCGACATGCAGGACCTCGAGTTCACGATCGAGGACAAGAAGCTCTACCTGCTCCAGACGCGCAACGGCAAGCGGACGGGCTTCGCCGCCGTGCGGATCGCGACCGACATGGTCGACGAGGGCCTCATCGACCCCGAGGAGGCCGTCGCGCGCGTCGAGCCCGAGCAGCTCGTGCAGCTGCTCGCGCCGATCTTCCCGGCGAAGGAGAAGGCGGCCGCCGTCAGGGAGGGCCGCCTCATGGGGAAGGGCCTGCCGGCCGGGCCGGGCGCCGCCTGCGGGCGCATCGCGCTGACCGCCGAGCACGCGGTCGCGATGGCCGCGAAGGGCGAGCCCGTGGTCCTCGTCCGCGAGGAGACGTCGCCCGAGGACATCGCCGGCATGCACGCCGCGGCCGGCATCCTGACGCTGCGCGGGGGCATGACGTCGCACGCCGCCGTCGTCGCCCGCGGCATGGGCAAGGTCTGCGTCGTCGGCGCCGGCGAGATCGAGGTGGACCTCGGCCGTAAGGAGGTCCGCGCGAAGAACCTGAAGGCCGCCGAGGGCGACTGGATGTCGGTCGACGGCACCGCCGGCGAGGTCATCGTCGGCAAGCTGCCGACGCAGCCCTCCGAGGTGCTCCAGGTCGTCCTCGAGGGAAAGATGAAGCTGGAGGACTCGACCGTCTCGCGCGCGTTCACGCGGATCCTGACGTGGGCCGACGAGCGCCGCCGCCTGCGCATCCGCGCCAACGCGGACACGCCGCACGACGCGCAGGTCGCGCGCCTCTTCGGCGCCGAGGGCATCGGGCTCTGCCGCACCGAGCACATGTTCTTCGACGAGAAGCGCATCGGCGCGGTGCGGGAGATGATCCTCGCCGAGACCATCGAGCAGCGCCGCGCGGCGCTCGCCAAGATCCAGCCCATGCAGCGGGAAGACTTCCTCGGGATCTTCCGCGAGATGCGCGAGCGGCCCGTCACGATCCGCCTCCTCGACCCGCCGCTCCACGAGTTCCTGCCGCACGACGACGAGACGGTGGCGAAGACCGCGGCGGAGCTGAAGGTGTCGCCCGAGAAGGTCCGCGAGCGCACGCACGCGCTCAAGGAGGCGAACCCGATGCTGGGGCACCGCGGGTGCCGACTCGGGATCACCAACCCCGAGATCTACGAGATGCAGGTGCGCGCCATCTTCGAGGCCGCCGCCGCGGCGGTCAAGGAGGGCATCCACCCCAACCCCGAGATCATGATCCCGCTCGTCGGCGCGCGCGGCGAGTTCGAGCGGCTGCGCGTCCTCGTCGACGAGACCGCGAAGAACGTCACGGCGGAGCTGGGACAGGCGGTGCCGTGCAAGATCGGCACGATGATCGAGGTGCCGCGCGCGGCGCTCCGGGCCAACCGCATCGCGCTCAACTGCGACTTCTTCTCGTTCGGCACGAACGACCTGACGCAGATGACCTACGGCTACTCGCGCGACGACATGGGCACGTTCCTCCCCGTCTACATCGCCGAGGGCATCCTTCCCGAGGACCCGTTCGCGAGCCTGGACCAGTACGGCGTCGGCGAGCTCGTCTCGATCGCGACCCAGCGCGGCCGGGAGGTCAAGCCGAAGCTCAAGATCGGCGTCTGCGGCGAGCACGGCGGCGATCCGCGCTCGATCGACTTCTTCAACCGCGTCGGCCTGGACTACGTCTCCTGCTCGCCCTTCCGCGTTCCCATCGCGCGGCTCGCCGCGGCGCGCGCGGCGCTCGCGCAGAAGAACGTCGGCCTCTCGAGCACGGCATAGACTCTCCGGGAAGCACGAGGGGAGGCGCATGGGTGTGCTGCTTGCCGGGCTCCTGGCTCTGACGATGACGACGATTTCGGTCCCGCCCGATGCGAGGGAGACCCCGGCGGACCTGATCCTGGTCTCCGCGAAGATCTGGACCGGCGACCTCCGCAACCCCGAGGCCGAGGCGCTCGCCGTGCGCGGCGGGAAGCTCGTGGCCGTCGGCTCGAACAAGCAGATCGAGCCGTTCAGGGGCCCGAACACCGTGGTGCTCGACGGCAAGTGGCGGCGCGTCGTCCCCGGGATGATCGACTGCCACACGCACATGTCGGGGGGCGGCCTCGACCTGCTCGCGATGGACCTGCGCAAGACGAAGGACCCGGCCGAGTTCACGCGCATCGTGGGCGAGTACGCGAAGAAGCAGCCGGCGGGCGTGTGGCTGACCGACGGCGCGTGGGACCACGAGCAGTGGAGCCCGGTGCGCCTGCCGACGAAGGCGGACCTCGATCCCGCGACGGGCGATCACCCGACCTGCCTGTCGCGGCAGGACGGCCACATGATGGTCTGCAACAGCCTCGCGCTGAAGGCCGGCGGCGTCACGCGCGACACGCCGAACCCGTCGGGCGGCGTCATCGTCAAGGACGCGAACGGCGAGCCGACCGGAGTCCTCAAGGACACCGCGATGGACCTCGTCTGGAAGCAGCGGCCCGACCGCACCCTGCAGGAGATCACCGCGGGCCTCCGCGCCGCGAACAAGCACGCGGGAAAGAACGGCGTGACCTCGGTCCAGGACCTGCCGGGCAGTTCGCTCGACGTCCTGGGCTGGGACGCGCTGCGCTTGAACGGCGAGCTGACGGTCCGCGTCAACTACCGCCCGCTCCTGCAGACGTGGCCCAAGCCTCTCGAGACGAAGAAGAGCATCGTCAACGACGAGTGGCTGCGGATCGGCGGCGTGAAGGCGTTCATGGACGGCGCGCTCGGCGCCGGCACGGCCTGGATGTTCGCGCCGTGGGACGACGACCCCGGCAACAGCGGCACTCCGATGCCCGAGGTGCAGGGCATGGAGGAGCGCATCGCGCTGGCGGACGCCGCGGGCATGCAGGTCGAGGTGCACGCGATCGGCGACAAGGCCAACGCGATGATCCTCGACATCTACGACCGCGTCGCGAAGAAGAACGGGCCGAAGGACCGGCGCTTCCGCGTCGAGCACGCGCAGCACCTGCGGCAGGAGGACATCCCGCGCTTCGCGCAGCTCGGCGTGATCCCGTCGATGCAGCCGTACCACGCCGTGGACGACGGCCGCTGGGCCGACCGCAAGCTCGGCAAGGAGCGCGCGAAGGGGACGTACGCGTTCCGCTCGCTTCTCGACGCCAGGGCCGCGCTCGCGTTCGGGTCGGACTGGGACGTCGCGCCGCTGTCGCCCATCCTGGGCATCGCCGCCGCGGTCACCCGCGCCACGATCGACGGCAAGCAGCCGGGCGGCTGGGTCCCGGAGCAGAAGATCTCGGCCGAGGAGGCCCTGCGGGCCTACACGGTCACGGCCGCCTACGCCGCCTTCGAGGAGAAGGAGAAGGGCTCCCTGGAATCCGGGAAGCTTGCGGATTTCGTAATCCTCTCCGACGATGTCCTGCGCGTGCCTCCCCAGCAGATCGAGAAGATCCAGGTCGACACGACCGTCGTCGGCGGGAAAGTCGTCTACACCCGTTAGGCGTCTTCTCGCGGGTTTCTTCCTCCTGGCGGCGGCCGGGCTGGCGGCGACGGCATCCGCCCACGAGCTCGGCACGATCCGCGTCGTCGCCGAGTTCCACAAGGACGGGACTTACGCGATCGACGCCATCGTCGACCGCGAGCACCTCCCGCCGGGCTACGACCGGGGCGACGCGATCGACACGCGGTACGGCGCCGTCGGCAACCTGACGCCGGAGCTCACCGGGCTCGTCGCGCGGGCGATCAACGGCGTCGAGGTCGCGTTCGACGGGAAGCCGGTCCAGCCGCGGGTCGAGATGGTGCCAGGGACCAACCCGATCGAGCTGACGCTGCGCTTCACCGGCGCCATCCCCGGCGGCGCGAGGACGTTCACGTGGAGAAACGCCGGCGCGATCGGCTCCTGGATGCTGACGCTGCGGACCGTGGGCGTGGAGAACGCCGAGCGCCAGTGGGTCGAGGGCCCGGCGCGGAGCGCGCCGTTCGTACTGAGTTCGACGATCGTTCCGATGACGCGCGC
>DASXAG010000022.1:0-20108 GCA_036406835.1 Thermoanaerobaculia bacterium | reverse complement strand
CCGTCACGGAGTCGAACGTCACGGCGATCCGATCGCCGTCGAACGCGGCGCGCTCACCGAGCTTGAGCGAGATGGGCTTTGCGAGCTCCGCGCCGTTCGCGCTGGCGCAGCCGAACGTGGCGGCGAGAGAAAAGAGGAGTCCGACCGCGGCTGCACGCCGGCGGCCCCCCGCGGTCATGACTTGCGCGAGCCGACGAAGCGCGCGAGATCCGGCAGAACGCCGCCTCCGCCCGGAAGCGCCGACGCCGCGGCGACGGCCTCCTCGACGTTTTCGGCCAGCAGCGCGCGCGAGCGGTCGACGCCCCAGATGACCGGGAACGTGGCCTTGCCCGCCGCCGCGTCCTTGTTCGACGCCTTGCCGAGCGTGGCGGCGTCGGACTCGACGTCGAGCAGGTCGTCCTTGATTTGAAACGCGAGGCCGATCTTCAGGCCGTAGAGGTCCACGCGCGCGAGCGTCGCCTCGTCCGCGCCCGCCAGGATCGCGCCGGCCAGAAGCGACGCGCGCATGAGCTTGCCGGTCTTGTTCTCGTGGATCTTCGTCAGCAGCTCCGCGGTCGGCGAGCGCTCTTCTTCGGCCTCGAGGTCCGCCATCTGGCCGCCGATCATCCCCCTCGTGCCGATGGCGTCCACGACGGTTTCGAGCACGCGCACCTTCGCGGCCGCAAACCGTTCGGCCTTCGGATACGCCGCGAAGACGCCGAGGCCGTGCGTCAGGAGCGAATCCCCGGCGAGGATCGCGGTCGCCTCCCCGAACACGACGTGGCACGTCGGAACCCCCCGTCGCAGGTCGTCGTTGTCGAGGGCCGGCAGGTCGTCGTGGATGAGCGAATAGGTGTGGATCATCTCGAGCCCGCAGGCCGGCTCGATCACGAGGCCCTGGCGCGCGCCGAAGACCTCCGCCGCCGCCAGGCACAGGATCGGGCGGAGACGCTTGCCGCCGGCGAAGACCGAGTGGCGGATCGCGCGGTGAAGGCTCGCCGGCCACGCGTCGGGACCGGGCAGCAGCCGCTCGAGCGCGGCGTCGACGTCCTGGCGCCGCGCCGCGAGGTAGGCGGCGACGCCGGTGAGCTCCGCCGGCTCAGTTCCGCTCGTCATCTTCGGAGCCGGCCGGCTCGTCGGGCTCGAAGGGCGCGGTCTTCCACTCCTCGGCCGACTCCTTGAGGACGATCTCGACCGACTTCTCGACCTCCGACAGCTTGCGGTCGCAGAAGCGCGCGAGCTCCATGCCCTCCTGGAAGAGCGCGAACTGACGCTCGAGCCCCTCGTCCTCGCCCTCGAGCTCGGAGACGATGGCCTCGAGCCGCGCCATGGCGTCCTCGAAGCTGCGATCCTTCTTGACGCGGCCGGTCACTTCTTCTCCTCCTCGGGTTCGGGTTCGGAGGGTCCCGCGAAGAGCGGACCCGGATCGAGCCACTTCCCCCCGTCGCGGACGATCACGCCGAGCTCCCCCCGGTGGAGACGCACGCGGAGACGCTCGCCGACGGCGACGTCCTGAGCCGCCAGGATCGGCCTCTTCGCGCCCTCGCGATACGCCACGGCGAACCCGCGCGCCAGCACGGCGAGCGGCGAGAGCGCGTCGAGCCGGCGCGTCAGCTCCCGCAGGCGCGCACGCCGCCGGTCGACGCGGCGGCCGATGCGCTCGCGGAGCATCGAGCGGCAGCCCTCGACCGAGTCCCGCAGGCGCGGGATCTGGACGACGCGCGTGAAGGACTCCAGGAACCGCCGCGCGGCGAGCACGCGGGCCGCGTACTCCGCGGGCCGGCGCCGCAGGCGCGTCAGCAGGGTCTCGCGGCTCTGCTCGACGAAGTCCCGCGCGGAGCGCACGCGGCGCGGGAACCCCGCGAGCGCGTCGCTGCGGGAGAGCCCGGTCACGCGCGAGCGCTCGAGGGCGAGCCGCGCGCGCATGGCGCGCAGGAGCTGCGCCGAGGACTGCGACAGCCGGCGTTCGATCTCCTCGCGGCTCGCGCACACCAGCTCCGCCGCGGCCGAGGGCGTCGGCGCCCTCAGGTCCGCGACGAGGTCGGCGATCGTGACGTCGGTCTCGTGCCCGACGCCGCAGATCGTCGGGATCCGCGAGGCCGCCAGGGCCCGCGCGACGGCCTCGTCGTTGAACGGCGCGAGGTCCTCGGGAGAGCCGCCGCCGCGCGCCAGGATCAGCACGTCGAAGCCGCCCCGGAGGTTGAGGCTCCGGATCGCGACGACGATCTCGCGCGCCGCGAGCTCTCCCTGGACCCGCACGGGGTAGATCGTGACGCCGAGCCCGTCGAAGCGCCGGCGCAGCACGTGCAGGATGTCGCGGACCACCGCGCCCGTGGGCGACGTGACGACCGCGATCGAGCGCGGCAGCCTCGGGATCGCCCGCTTGTGCGCGGGGTTGAAGAGTCCCTCCGCCGCGAGCTTCGCCTTGAGCTGCTCGAACGCGAGCTGCAGGGCGCCGCGCCCGACGGGCTCGACGGCGTAGGCCTTGATCTGGAACTTGCCCTGCGGCGTGTAGAGGTCGAGCGAGCCGCGGATCACGACCTCGAGACCGATCTCGAGCTTGAACGGGACGCGCTGGAGGTCGGAGGCGAAGAGGATCGCCGAGAGCGTCGCGGTCCTGTCCTTCAGCGTGAAATAGCAGTGGCCGTTGCGCACCTCGCAGCGCGCGATCTCGCCCACCACGGCCACGTTGCGCCAGGTCGTGCGGAGGACGCCGGAGACCTCGGCCAGCAGCTCCGAGACGGTGTAGGGCTTCGGCGGCGCCGCGGAGGGGACCGGCTGCGGGTACATCACGGCGATTCTAGCGCCCTTCGCGTCGCGACTCCGGCGAAGGGAACGGCGAAGATCAGGAGCGCCGTCATCTCGACCTCCGTGTCGCCGAAGTTGTACTCGAAGAGCCCGGCCACCGTCAGCGCCGTCGCGGCGAGCATCGCGCCCGCCCAGATCGCCGCCCGCTCCGGGCGCCGTTCGCGCCGGAGGAGCACGACCGCGCGCGCGAGGACGAGCACGACGAGCGCGACGTAGGCCGCCGCGGCGAAGAGGCCGTTGGCGGCCGCGATCTGGATCACGTTGTTGTGCAGGTGCGCCACGCGCCAGTGCAGCGCGCCCGCGTCGCGGTAGAGCGGGTAGTACGGCGAGATCATGTCGGGCCCGAGGCCGAAGACCGGATACTGCGCGACGATGCGCGATCCCGCGTGGGCCATCGCGATGCGGTCCCGGTTCGTGGAGTCCGAGAAGTCCGCGATCGAGAGGATCCGGCCGCGGATCTCGGGCGGCGCCAGCAGGAAGACCGCGAGGAGCGCCGGCGCGAGCAGGAGCAGGCCCCGCGGCCGGCGCACCACGAGGTAGAGAAGAAGCGCGGCGACCAGGCCGACGTAGGCGTTGCGGGTGAACGTCAGGAGCACCGCGGCGAGCGGCAGCGCGCCGAGGAGCCCGACGAGACGCCAGCGTCCCGGCCCCTCGAGGGCGAACCCGAGCAGCAGGCACGCGGACGCCATCGCGATGCCGGAGAACGTCATGTAGTGCGAGAGCGTCCCGCGGATGCGGTTGCCGAGATCGTCGCCGCCGTGGAGGAACTGCCAGATGCCGATCACCGCCAGGATCACGCCGCCCGCGGACAGGGCGAGGAGGAGCCGGCGGGCCCGCGCCTCGCCGTCGACGAGGTCCATCGTGATCGGCAGGAGCAGGAGCAGAAGGACGCCGGCCGCGTGGCGCGCGCTGACGGCGGGCTCGCGCGAGAAGATCGTGGACAGCACGGTGAAAAGGGCGAACAGCCCGGCGACCTGCGTGAGCGGCGAGTGCAGGGTCGCGGGGAGCGCGCCGCGCCGCCGCACGTCGACGAGCCACGCCGCGAGCAGCAGGACGGCGACGACGTACGCCGCCGAGATGACGGGGGTCAGGACGGCGAACAGGAGGAGCAGGGTGAACGGAAGCGTCCGCGGCGGGGACGAGGATGCGGCGCCGGGCGCCGCCGCCTCGCGAGGCGTGGTCAGCGCGCGACTTCCGCTTCCGAGCCGGGCAGGGCCTCGTCGATCAGCATGACCGGAATGTCGGACACGATCGGGTAGACGAGATCCGCCTGTTTCGAGTAGAGGCCCTGGGTCACGACGGGCTCCTCGTCGCGGAACTTCTCGCGATACTTCTCGACGAGCGCCGCGCGCGTCGACTCCTTCAGCTCGACGAGCTCGAGCGGCCCCTTCGTCTTGGGGCAGACCAGAATTGCGAGCAGCTCGGGATCGACCGACATACGCGCCTCCGCCGCAAGTCTATGCCAGCACCCTGCTCAAAGGACCGCGAGAACCTCGTCGGGATGCGTCTTCGGCGACACCTTCGGCCAGGCGTGCAAAATCTTCCCGTCGGGACCGACGACGTAGCTGATGCGCTTGGCGAACTCGCTCGACGGCGACTCCGCCGACCCGTAGGCCACGCCGACCTCGCGATCGACGTCGCAGAGCAGCGGGAACGGAAAGCCCTGCTTCTCGGCGAAGGCGGCGTTCTCCTCCACGGTGTCGAAGGACGCGCCCAGGATCTCGGCGTTCTTCGCCTGGAACTCGGCGTACTTGTCGCGGAACCCGCGACCCTCCAGCGTTCAACCGGGGGTGTCGGCCTTCGGGTAGAACCAGAGCACCAGATTCTTGCCGCGGTAGTCGGAGAGCCGGCGGATCACGCCGTTCTGATCCGAGACCGCGAACTCGGGAGCGTCCACACCGACCGAGAGCATCTTGGGCCTCCACCGAATCGTCCTGAGGATTCCGGCGATCCTCTTCATCCGTTCCCGCCCGCTCCCTCCCACGTCTCCCGGGATTCGTCGAAGGAAGGAAGCGGCACCGGCAGATTCCGCTTCGCGAGCATCTCCCACTCCCAGACCCGCGCCCACTTGAGGAAGACCCCGTACGCCTGGAGTGCGCACAGTACCAGCCCGTGCCGGCCGTCCAGGAAGCCGGCCTGGACGACGTACATGCGAAAGAAGCGCCAAGCCGGGCGCACCGCCAGCTCGAAGACGCCGGGCGAGCGCCCCGCGCGATACGCGTCGGCCGCGGCCCAGGTCGCGTAACGATGAATCTTCTCGAGCGCCTGGTCGAGCGAGCGGTAGGTCTCGTGGAGCATGGCGTGCGCGAGCGTCGGCGCGGGCCCGTCGATGGCGAGGTCCGCGTGCACGCGGCGGTTCGGGTACCGCGTCGCGCCCCGCTCGAAGAGCCGGACGACCTTGTCGGTGGACCAGCCGCTGTGCCGGATGAGCGTCCCGAGGAAGAAGTTCTCGCGGCGGATGAAGTAGTGCCGCGCATCGGGCCCCTTCTCGAGGAGCGCGAGGATCTCGCGCGCGAGCGGCTCGGGAACGCGCTCGTCCGAGTCGACGATCAGGATCCAGGGGCTCTCGACCTGATCCATGGCCCAGTTCTTCTGCGCGGCCGAGCCGAAGTACTCGTGCTGGACGATCTTCAGCGGAAGCCTTCCGCCGGCGGCCGCGCGCGCGACCGCGAGCGTGCGGTCGGTGGAGAAGGAGTCGACCAGGAGGATCTCGTCCGCGAAGCCGAGGCTCTCGAGGCACGCCTGGATGTTGACCTCCTCGTTGAAGGTCGTGATGATGGCGGTGAGGCGAGGGCGAGGCATGGGACCGGTCAGTCGACGCGGACCTGGACCCTTTCGATCTTCCGCGCCTTGCCCGTGGACTCGTCGACGTCCACGACGCAGCCCGACAGCCGGATGTCCTTCTTCGCCGTCTCGAAGGCGCGCGGGGTCTGCGACAGGAACTTCTCGATGATCCGGTCCTTGGTGAACCCGATGATGCCCTCGTACGCGCCGGTCATCCCGGCGTCCGAGAGGAACGCCGTGCCGCCGGGCCGGATGGTCTCGTCCGCGGTGGGGACGTGCGTGTGGGTGCCGACGACCGCGGAGACCCGCCCGTCGAGGTACCAGCTGATCGCGGCCTTCTCGGAGGTCGCCTCGGCGTGGATGTCGACGAAGATGACCTTCACGTCATCCTTGTCGGCGCGCGCGAGCTCCTCGTCCGCCACGCGGAACGGCGAGTCGGCGTTGGCGGGCATGAAGACCTGCCCCTGGAGATTGAGGACGCCCACCCGGATCCCGGCCGACGTCGACTGCACGGTCCACCCGCGGCCCGGGTTGCCGGGCGGATAGTTGGCCGGGCGCAGGAGACGGTCCGAGGCGTTCAGCGTGTCGTAGATCTCCTTCTTGTCCCAGATGTGGTTGCCCGAGGAGAAGACGTCGATCGGCATCTTCGAGAGGTCGTCGAAGAGCTCGACCGTCAGCCCGAAGCCGCCCGCGGCGTTCTCCACGTTGACGATCGTGAAGTCGACGCGGTGCTTGTCGATGACCTTCTCGAGCGCCTCCGCGAGCGCACGCCGCCCCGGCGCGCCCACGACGTCGCCCACGAACAGGATGTTCACGGAAAGCTCGGGCTTCCTCTTACCGCGCGTATTCCACGGCCCGGGTCTCGCGGATCACGGTGACCTTGATCTGGCCGGGATACTGCAGCTCGGCCTCGATCTTCTTGGCCACGTCGCGCGACAGCCAGAGCGCCTCGTCGTCGGTGACGCGGTTCGCCTCGACGACGATCCGGAGCTCGCGGCCGGCCTGGATCGCAAACGCCTTCTGGACGCCCTTGAACCCGTCGGCGATGTGCTCGAGCTTCTCGAGCCGCTTGACGTAGGTCTCGAGGATCTCGCGCCGCGCGCCGGGCCGCGCGGCCGACAGCGCGTCCGCGCCGTTGACCAGCACCGCCTCGAGCGAGCGCGGCTCGTAGTCCCCGTGGTGGCACTCCATCGCGTGGATGACCTCGTTGGTCTCGCCGAACTTCTTGAGGACCTCGCGGCCGAGCTCGAGGTGCGTGCCCTCCATCTCACGGTCGATCGCCTTGCCGATGTCGTGCAGCAGCCCGGCGCGGCGGACGACGTCCACCTTGGCGCCGAGCTCGGCGGCCATGTTCATCGCGAGGTAGCCGACCTCCTTGGAATGCTGCAGCACGTTCTGCCCGTAGGAGGTCCGGTACTTGAGGCGGCCCAGCATCTTGACGAGCTCCGGGTGGAGGTCGGGAATGCCGAACTCGAGCGCGGTGGCCTCGCCCTCCTGGCGGATCTTCTCCCAGAGCTCCGAGCGGACCTTCTCGACGATCTCCTCGATGCGCGCGGGATGGATGCGGCCGTCCACGATCAGCTTCTCGAGCGCGTGGCGCGCGACCTCTCGGCGCAGCGGCTCGAAGGCCGAGATCACGATCGCCTCGGGCGTGTCGTCGATGATGAGGTCGACGCCGGTCGCCGCCTCGAGCGCGCGGATGTTGCGGCCCTCGCGGCCGATGATGCGGCCCTTCAGGTCGTCCGAGGGAAGCTCGACAACCGAGACGGTCGCCTCGACGACGGTGTCGGACGCGAGCCGCTGGATCGCCATGCCGATGATCCGGCGGGCCTTCTGCGTCGCCTGCTCGTTGGCCTCCTCCTCGATGCGCCGGATCAGACCGGCCGACTCGAGACGGGCCTCGTTCTCGACGGACTTGACCAGGTCCCTCTTGGCGTCGACCGCGGTCAGCCCCGAGATCTGCTCCAGGCGCATCCGCTGCTCGTCGATGACCTTCTGGACCTCGGCCTGCTTCTCCTCGAGCTTCCGCTGGGAGTCGGCGACCGCCTTCTCCTTGGCGGCGTACTGCTCCTCCCTCTTCTCCTGCTGCGAGAGCTTGCGGTCCAGGTTCTCTTCCTTCTGCTGGACCCGCTGCTCGAGGGCGGTGATCTCCTGCCGCCTCGCCTGGACCGTCTTGTCGAACTCCGCGCGGGCGGCGAGGACCTTCTCCTTGGCCTCGATGTCCGCCTCGCGGACCTTCGTCTCCGCCAGACGGCGCGCGTCCGCCAGGGCCCTGTCCGCTTCCGTGCGGATGCCCGCGCGCTCCTGCTGGACCTTCTTCCGAAGGAAGAGATAGCCCAGGGCGAGCAGCACGGCGGCCGCGACGAGGCCCACCACGACCGCAATCGCGATGGATGTGTTCATTCCGAGCCCCCCAAGCCCTGGGGGCCCATGGGCGTGACGCGGCTACACGATGGGGCGGAAGCGTCTCTTCCGACGAGTTTTAGGGAAGGGGCAAACCGGGCTCAAACCGACCTCTCGTATTCCTTCGTGTGTTCCCCGGCTCTCTTCGGCCCGGGGTGCCGACGCCTCGCCTCAGGACCCGAGGGCGTCGTCCAGTTTTCGAATCAGGCGCTCCGCACGGGCCTTCGAGTCCGTGGGATCGCCCTGCCTACGCTTTTCAACCTGATAAAGATCATCCGAAATGTTCAGGGCGGCCAGTATGGCGATCTTCGTGGTGTCGACGGTCGCCGTCTTTTCCGCCACTTCTTTCATACGGGAATCCACGAAGCGGGCCAGGTCATGAATGTAGCCGCTTTCACCCTCGGCGCGGACGCTGTACGTCTGCCCGAAGATCTCGACTTGAGTCACGCTGCCCCGCCTATCCATCGAGACACTGACTCCTTTCGCAGGCGAGTCTAGCCCCGCTGGACCAAAGGAGTCAACGGGTTACGACGTTCACGCCTGGGGCCGTTTCGCGAGCACCCACATGTTGTCTCCCAGGCCCAGGGCGTCCCAAAACCCGGCCCGGGCTGGCCTTTCCGAGGCGTCCGACGAGGCCCTCGTGTACGTCTCGACCGCCACGACCTCGAGCCCGGCGGCCTGGATCAGGCGGGGCAGGTTCCGCCGGTCGAAGAGGACCAGGTGCTTGGGGTAGTCGAGGTGCCGGAACGGGCGGCGCTTCAGACCCAGCCGGGAGAGGAGCGTCTTCCACCGCATGGAGGCGCCCGCCAGGTTCGGCGTCGCGATCAGGACGTGGCCTCCGGGCGCCACGAGCGCGCGCAGCTGGCGGAGCAGGCCGGCCGGATCGTAGGCGTGCTCCAGGACGTGGTTCGCCACCGCGATGGCGAAGCCGCCGGCCATGCCGGGCCGGGTGAGGAAGTCCTCGACCGCTTCGTTGAAGAGGACGAGTCCGAGCGCGCGGCGGCCGGTCGGGTTCCCGGACGGCTCGACGCCCACGCTGTCGGGGAACCCGACCGAGGCGAGGTAGACCTGGAGAAGGCCGTTGCCGCAGCCGACGTCCACGAGGCGTCCCGACAGTCCGCGCGAGCGGAGCGCCTCCCCCACGATCCAGTACTTGAAGAGAGAGTGCGCGTCGGGCCTGGTCTCGCCCCAAGAAACGGGCGTCGGATCGTCCGAGTGGAACGGCGCGAACCCGTACCGCGCCTGCGTGACCGATTCCGGCGGAGGATCCGTCTGCCGGATGAGCCCGCAACGGCGGCAGCGGACCCAGGCGCCCGGCGGCGTCTTCGCGAACGGCGCGAAGTCCTCGGCGCCGCAGACGAAACACACGGAGCCGAACGATTCGGTTACCAGCTTCAGCTCACAGCTTACAGCTTACAGCTCACAGCTCTTGCCGTGTGGCTTTCAGCTGTTAGCTGTGAGCTGTTAGCTCTTTTCCGCCGCCTCGAGCGATCCGATCAGCTTCTCCAGGCGCTCGCGCACCAGGCTCTGCTCGCGTTCCATCTTCTCGACGACGCCCTTGGAGCTGCCCGCCTCCTTCTCCGCCTTGCGGGCCGCCGCGACGTCGTTCTTGAGCTTCTCGTTCTCCGCCTCGAGCGACTTGACGCGCTCCCTCGCTCCGCCCGCTTCCTTTTCGGCCTTGCGGGACGTGGCGACGTCGTTCTTGAGCTTCTCGTTCTCCGCCTCGAGCGACTTGAGCCTGTCGATCAGTCGTTCGATCTTGCGATCCAGTGCGTCGAAGACCTTGACGGTGTCCATAGTCACGCTTTCTCCCAACCGCTGACGGTGATGCCCGGGCGCGATCCTAGCGCTTCGGCGAGCCGCCGCACCTCACGATTCACTTCTTCCTGCGAAAGGGTCCGCTCCGGCGAGCGGAACCGCATCCGGAGCGTGGTCTTGATCTCTCCCTCCCCGACGCCCGAGCCCTCGTACCGGTCGTGGCATGCCAGGGACTCGAGGTTCTCGAGACGGGCGTCGCGGACCAGGGTCTCGACCGACTCCCAGCTCAGGTCCTTCGGCTGCGTGAACGAGAGGTCGGCGGTGACCGAGGGCAGCGTCGAGAACTCCCGGTACGCGAAGAGGCGCCGCTCCGACGGGATGCGGGCGATCAGGATCTCTCCCGCGAAGGCCGGGACCGGCAGGTCGCGCCGCTGGCGCTCCGCGATCGAGACCGTGCCGGCGACCCCCAGGAGCCGCCCGGCCCGCGTCTCGAACGTGGCGGACGCTCCCGGCGTCATCCCCTGCACCGACACGGGCTTCCAGCGCAGCGCCGAGGCCGGCAGCCACGGCGCGAGGAGGCGCTCGACCACGCCCTTGGCGTCGAAGAAGTCCGCGCCGCGGAGCCTGTCGGGAACGCTCCAGTGGCTCCGCACTTCGCCCGCGAGCGCGAAGGCGAAGCGGCGCGACTCGAAGGACTCGGGCCTGTCGACGTCGCCGTTCTCGCCGAACGCCCGTCCGACCTCGAAGAGCGCGGTTCCGTCGGCGCCGCGGCGGATGTTGCGCGCGAGCGCGTCGAGGAGTCCGGGCAGCAAGGTCGCCCGCAGGTGGCGGCGCGTGCCGTCCAGCGGGTTCAGGATGGCGAGCGGCTCGAGCGCGGTGTCGGTGATCCGCAGCCACTCGCCCCACGCGGCCTCGTCGGTGTCGCGGTCGACGAACGGGTACTGGACGGTCTCGAAGAGGCCGGCGGCCGCCGCGGCGTCGGTCAGCTGGTCCTCGACGACGCGCAGCGGCTCGCGGAACTCGCCGGGCGCGGTCGCGGGCGGCAGGCGCGTCGGGAGCCGGTCGTAGCCGTGGACGCGCAGCACCTCCTCGACGAGGTCGTCCTCGCGCCGCACGTCGGCGCGGAAGTACGGGATCTTCACCGCGACGCGCTTGCCGCGACGCTCGCAGAAGAAGCCGAGGCGCCGGAGCGCCTCCTCGGCGAAGTCGAGCGAGAGCGCCGGCTCGCCGGAGAGCAGGCGGAGCCGCGAGAGCCTCAGGAAGCTCCGGCGCTCGCGAAACACGCTTCCGTGCGCGTCGAGCAGGCCCGGCGCGACCGCGCCGCCCGCGCTCTCGACGAGCAGTCTCGCCGCGAGGTTGAGCGCGCCGGGGATCGCGCCGTAGTCGGCGCCGCGCTCGAAGCGGTGGGACGCGTCCGTGTGCATGCCCAGCCGGCGGGCCGTCTTGCGGACGGTGACCGGGTCCCACCACGCCGCCTCGAGGAGCACGTTCTTCGTTTCCGCCGTGACCGCTGTGTCGAGCCCCCCCATGATGCCCGCGAGCGACACCGCGCGCTCGGCGTCGGCGACGACGACGTCCGAGGTCTCCAGCACGCGCTCGACCCCGTCGAGCGTGACGAGCTTCTCGCCGGCCGTCGCCCGGCGGACGATGACCAGCCCCCCGCGGAGCTTGTCCAGGTCGAACGCGTGAAGCGGCTGCCCGGTGTCCCACAGGACGTAGTTCGTGGCGTCGACGGGCGCCGAGATGGACTTCGCGCCGATCGCCGCGAGGCTCCGCCGCACCGCGGCCGTGGCCGGAGCGGGGCCGATGCCGCGGACGACGCGGGCGCCGAACCGGCGGCAGAGCTTCGGCACGCGGATCACGATCGAGACCAGGTGCTCCGCCGACTCGCCGCTCGACTCTTCGTTGGGCTCGGCATAGCGCGCATCGAGGTCGCGCAGCGGGATTCCCGCCATCGCCGCGACCTCGCGCGCGAGGCCGCGGTGGCCCATCGCGTCCGGACGGTTGGGCGTGATCTCGACGTCCAGGATCGTGTCGGACCCCGCGAGGGCGGTCGACTCGACCGGGAACCCGGCCTGGTCGAGCAGGCGGCGGACTCCGTCCGCGCCGCCGACATTCTTCGCCGTGGCGATGTCCACGAAATCGGAGAGCCAGTCGAGCGAGAACTTCATCGCTTCGTCACGACGTCCCGCGTCCCTAGGCCGGCCCCGCGAACTGGCGCAGGAAGCGCTCGTCGCCCTCGAAGAGCAGCCGCAGGTCCGGGAAGCCGTAGAACAGCAGGGCCACGCGGTCGATGCCGAGGCCGAACGCGAAACCCGTGTATTCCTCGGGGTCGATCGCCACGCCCTGGAGGACGCGCGGATGCACCATCCCCGCGCCCATGATCTCGATCCAGCCCGAGCTCTTGCACTTCGGGCAGCCGGCGCCCTTGCAGAAGATGCAGCTCATCGCCACGTCCACCCCGGGCTCGACGAACGGAAAGAACGTCGGGATGAACCGCGCGTGGGTGCCCTTGCCGAAGAGCTCCTCCAGGAACGTCGACACCGTGCCCTTCAAGTCGGCCATCGAGATCCCGCGGTCGACGACCAGTCCCTCGACCTGGTGGAAGACCGGAGAGTGCGTGGCGTCGACCTCGTCCTTGCGGTACACGCGGCCGGGACACAGGATGCGCAGGGGCGCGCCGTGCTTGCGCATCTCGCGGATCTGGACGGGAGAGGTGTGGGTGCGCAGCATGAGCGGCGAGCGCGCCGGCCGGTCGAGCAGGAGCGTGTCCTGCGTGTCCCGCGCGGGGTGCTCGGGCGGGAAGTTCAGCGCCTCGAAGTTGTGGAAGTCGCTCTCGACCTCGGGGCCGTCGGCGATCGAGTAGCCCATCCGCAGGAAGATCTCCTCGATCCGCCGGCGAACGACGGTGAGCGGATGGAGCCCTCCCATCCGCGCGCGGCGGCCGGGGAGCGTCACGTCGACCGCGGCGGCGCGGTCCCGCGACGCGGCCTCCCGGCGCAGCAGGTCGGCCGAGAGATCGGTCAGCGCCGCCTCGACTTCGACCTTGGCGGCGTTGGCCCGAGCGCCGAACGCGGCGCGCTCGGCGGGCGGAAGGGTCTTGAGCGTCGCGAGGAGCTGCGGCACGAGGCCGCGGTCCCGACCGAGATACGCGCCCTTCAGGCGCTCGAACTCGGCGCGGGTCGAGACACCCCGGGCGACCTCCTCGCGAAAGCGGCGAAGCAGATCCTCCACCTCGTTCGGCACGTCGAACGCCTAGCGCCTGCCGCCTGAAGCCTGCCGGCTCAAGCGGTCTTCAGGGCCTGCTTCGCGACGCCCACGAGGTGGGTGAAGGCGGCCGGGTCGGACACGGCCAGGTCGGCCAGCATCTTCCGGTTGATCTCGTTGCCGGCCTTCTTCAATCCGTCCATGAGCTTGCTGTAAGAAATTGCGTTCTCGCGCGCGGCCGCGTTGATCCGGACGATCCAGAGTCCCCGGAAGTCGCGCTTGCGCGCCTTGCGGTCGCGGTACGCGTAGACGAGCGACTTCTCCACCTGGAGCTTCGCCATCCGGTACGACTTGGACTTGGTGCCGTAGTAGCCCTTGGCGAGGGCCAGCGTCTTCGCGCGCTTGTTCTTGCGTTTGGGTCCCCTCTTTACGCGAGGCATCGGTCTCTCCTTGCTTCTTTACGAGTCTCGGCGTGCGGCCAGGGCCTCACGCGTACGGCAACATCTCCCGGACGCGGCGGATGTCGGCCGACGAGACCGTCGTGGAATGGGCGAGGCCGCGCTTGCGGCCCGGCGCCTTCTTCGTGAGGATGTGGCTCTTGAACGCCTTGGCCCGCTTGAACTTGCCCGAGGCGGTCTTCTTGAAGCGCTTCGCGGCGCCCCTGTGGGTCTTGAGTTTCGGCATGGTGCTCCTCGTGAGTCGTACGCCTTACGCCTTCGCGGCCGGCGCCTTCTCGTGCTTCTCGTGTTTGACCGGCGAGAGAATCTGGTAGAGCCGGTTGCCCAGCATCTCGGAGCGCGACTCGGCGACCGCCTTGCCGACCAGGTCCCTGAGGAGTCGGTCGAGGACCCTCTGGCCGTTTTCGCGGCGCGCCATCTCCCGTCCCCGGAACTGCACGGTCGCCTTGACCTTGTCGCCGTGGGACAGGAACTTGAGGATGTTCTTCATCTTGAAGTCGTAGTCGTGATCGTCGATGTTGGGCCGGAACTTCACTTCCTTGACCTGCGTCGTCTTCTGCTTCTTCTTGGAGTCCTGCTGCTTCTTCTTCTGCTGGTAGATGAACTTCCCGAAGTTCATGATCCGGCAGACCGGCGGGTTCGCCGTCGGCGCGATCTCGACCAGGTCGAGCGCCGCCTCCCGCGCCTTCTGGAGGGCCTCGGCCATCGGCACCACGCCGATCGCCTCGCCCTCCGCACCGATCAGCCGGACTTCCTTCCAGCGGATCTGTTCGTTGACTCGGATGCTCTTCTTATCGATCTTTCACCTCCGCGAGATCTGTGACCAATTCCTTCCTCTTCTCGGCCACCGCCTGTCTGGCGGCCCCGACGAACTCCACGAGGCTCATGGTTCCGGCGTCTCCGCCGTGGCGCAGGCGCACGGCGACCGAATCCGTCGCCGCCTCCTTCTCGCCCACGACCAGCATGCACGGGGATTTCTGCAGCTCGGCCCGCCGGATGCGCGCGCCGAGCTTCTCGTTCTTGTCGTCGACTTCGACCCGGAGCCCGGCCTCCGCGAGGCGTCTCTCGATCTCGCGGGCCTTCGGGGCGAACCGATCCGACACCGGCAGCACGACGGCCTGTACGGGCGCGAGCCAGAACGGGAAATTGCCCGCCGTGTGCTCGATCAGGATGCCGATGAAGCGCTCGAAGGAGCCGAGGATCGCGCGGTGCATGATGACCGGCCGGTGCTCCTTGCCGTCCTCGCCGATGTACGAGAGGTCGAAGCTCTCGGCGTGCTCGAAATCGCACTGGATCGTGCCGAGCTGCCACGGCCGGCCGAGCGCGTCCTTGACGCGGAAGTCGATCTTGGGTCCGTAGAACGCGCCGTCGCCCGGAGTCACGACGTGCTTGCGCCCGCTCTTCCGGAGCGCGGCCGCGAGCGCCTTCTCGCCCCGGTCCCACTGCTCGTCGGTGCCGATCCTCTTCTCCGGGCGCAGCCCGAGCGAGATCTCGACGTCCGTGAAATCGAAGGCTCCATACACCGCGTCCGTGAACTCGAGGAACCGGAAGATCTCGTCCTCGACCTTCTCGAGCGGCGTGAAGATGTGCGCGTCGTCCTGCGAGAACGAGCGTACGCGCGTCAGCCCCGCCGTCACGCCGGAGAGCTCGTAGCGGTGCAGCCGGCCGAAGTCCGCGTACCGGACCGGCAGGTCGCGGTACGACCAGTGCCGGGTCTTGAAGAGGAGAAAGTGCCCGGGGCAGTTCATCGGCTTGATGCCGAACTCCCGCTCGTCGATCTCCGTCCAATACATGTTCTCGTGGTAGTTCTGGTAGTGGCCGGAGAGCTTGAAGAGCTCGGCGTCGAAGATCTGCGGGCTGAGGACCTCTTCGTAGCCGCGCTTCGCGTACTCCTCCCGCATGTACGCGAGGAGTCCGTTGTAGATCGCCGCGCCCTTCGGCAGGAAGAAGGGCGATGCCGGCGCCCACGGATGGAACGCGACGAGGTCGAGCTCCCTGCCGAGCTTGCGGTGGTCGCGCGCCTTCGCCTCTTCCTGCTGCCTGAGGTAGTCGTCGAGGTCCTTCTGCGTCAGGAAGCAGGCGCCGTAGATCCGCTGGAGCATCGGGTTCTTCTCGTCGCCCTTCCAGTAGGCGCCGGCCGTGTGCGTCAGCTTGAAGACGCCGAGGCGGCCGGTGGACGGGACGTGGGGCCCGCGGCAGAGGTCGATGAAGTCCTTCTGGCGGTAGGCCGACACGTTCGCGTCGGGAATGCCGCGGATGATCTCGACCTTGAGCGGGTCCTTCTGCCCCTCGAAGATCCGGATCGCCTCCTCCTTCGGCATCTCGAGGCGCTCGACCGGGTTGTCCTCCGCCACGATCTTGCGCATCTCGGCCTCGATCGCGGCGAGGTCCTCGGGCGTGAACGCGCGCTCGGGCAGGAAGTCGTAGTAGTAGCCGTTCTCGATCGCGGGACCGATCCCGATCTGGACCGTCGGGAACAGCCGCTTGACCGCGTTGGCCGTCAGGTGCGCCGTGGAGTGGCGGTAGAGGTCCAGCGCCTCGGGCGAGCGCGGCGTCACGATCTCGACCGCGGCGTCCTTCGTGACGCGCGCGGCGAGGTCGACGAGGCGGCCGTCGACCTTGGCGGCGAGCGCGTCCTTGGCCAGGCGCGGCCCGATCCCCTGCGCGATCTCGCGCAGCGTCGTCCCGGCGGCGACCTTGCGGGCCGACCCGTCGGGAAGGGTGACCGTCACCATCTCGCCTTGCACCTGTCGGGCTTCCATTCTGTCTCGATCCCCAAAAACAAAAAAACGCGGGCTACCCCGCGTTCGGTTCCTTGGTAGGCGCTAACGGGATCGAACCGTTGACCTCATCCGTGTGAAGGATGCGCTCTCCCAGCTGAGCTAAGCGCCTGCATCGGCGAAGAGGTTGGTAGGCTCGAGCGGATTTGAACCGCTGACCCCTTCCGTGTCAAGGAAGTGCTCTCCCCCTGAGCTACGAGCCTGCTCTTCGCGTCCCGGGTCGCCCCGGGGGGCTATGGGCCGGAAGCCCGCGGGGGCATTTTCATCCCGGCCTTCGACCCTCGTTGGAAAAGATCCGTTCCCGGCGTAACCGGGATCGCGCAGGGTATCAGACCGAGCGGCTGCGCCGCAAACACCCCGGGCCTGGCCGGGCCCGTTCGGGGTTCCGAGTTGGAGCCGCGTGCCGTACACTGGGAGCACGCACTGATGGCATCCGCGATCCGCGCCTCGCTGACCTCGCTCGCCCGGCGCTGGAGTTCTCTGCGCGCCGCCCGCGCCGAGGCCGCGGCGGCCCGCGAGTTCTGGGACGCGGGCGCCCCGGGCGAGCCCGAGGATCGGTACTGGGGGTCGCAGCCGCTGGTCCGCCGCGCGATCAACCGGCGCGTGACCGGCGATCCCAATCGCTGGCCCATGGAGTGGTTCGCCCAGAAGTACGTGCCCGCCGCGCTGCCTCTGGGCCTCTCGGTCGGCTGCGGCACGGGCCTCCTCGAGCGCGACGTCGTCGCCAAGGGCGTCTGCGAGCGCGTCGAGGGCGTCGACTTCTCCCCCGAGGCGATCGCGGAGGCCCGGCGCGGCGCCGAGGAGGCCGGGCTCGCGCGCCGCCTCGACTACCGCGTGGAGGACATCAACGCGATCAGCCTCCCGCGCGCGCACTACGACATCGTCTTCTTCCACGGATCGCTTCACCACATCCGCAACGTCGAGGGCGTGATGGAGGAGGTCCGCGACGCGCTGCGGCCGGGCGGCATGATCTTCGTGGACGAGTACATGGGCCCGTCGCGCTCGGAGTGGAGCGACGAGCAGTGGGGGTTCGCGCGCAGCGCCTTCGACGCGCTGCCCGACGAGCTCAAGAACCGCGCGGAGCTCGCGATCCCGTTGCCGATGGACGATCCCTCCGAGTCGATCCGCTCGAGCGCGATCCTCCCCGCGGCGCGACGGCTCTTCGAGATCCTCGAGGACAGGCCCTACGGCGGCAACGTCCTCTGGTTCGTCTTTCCGTGCATGGACATCGCGCGGCTCCGCGAGGATCGCACCGGAGCGCTCTCGCGGCTGATCGCGCTGGAAGACCACCTTCTGGAGAGGGGCTGGGTCGATTCGTACTTCCGGGTCGTGGTCGGCCGCCGAAGCCCCCGAGCTTCTTGAAGCGCTTCGGCCTCGCCACCCTCTTCGCCTTCGACCTGGTCCTCTTCGCTCCCCTCCTCGCCACCGGCGGCGTGTTCTCCTCGCACGACTTCGTCCGCGCGCACCACCCGTGGCGAATGGGGCCGCATGGCCTCCTCGAGGCCGAGAACCGCCTCCTCTCGGATCCGGCGGCGTCCGGCGAGACCACGCTCGTGCGTTACCGGAAGTTTCCCGACGGGCTCTTCTGGAACCCCTGGGTCGCCTCGGGAGGGATGGGACCGTTCCATCTCGCGCAGGGGTTCCTGTCTCCGTTCGTCGCCCTCCCGGCGTTCCTCCTCCCGGAGGCGTGGATCGAGACCGGCATCCTGTTTCTCAAGTTCAACTTCGCGTTCATCGCCGCCTACGCGTTCCTGCGCAGCCGGCGCTTCTCGGACCTGGCGGCCGCGGCGGGCGCGGCCACCTGGGCGTTCGCGACCGGCCAGACCGTGTGGGGACTCTGGATGCAGACCTCCGTCTCGGTCACGTACCCGTTGCTGCTGATGACCGTGGACCGCGCGCTCGAAGAAGAGGGCGGCGCCGACGGCGCCGTAGTCCGGGGCCACGCGCGCGCGATCCGGTTCGGCGCGCTCTCGATCCTCCTCTGCCTCCTCGGCGGTTTCCCGCACTGGATCCTCTACGGCGCCGCCGCGGCCGCGCTGTACTTCGTGATACGCGCGATCGCGGTTCGTGGCAAGGGCGCCGGGAGGGCGGCCCTCCGCCTCGCGGGATCCGGCGCGATCGCCGTCGCGATCCTCACGCCGTCGATCCTCGCCACCTCGCGCTTCCTGCACGAATCCGGGTACCGCGAGCTGCGGCGCGGAATGGGCGGCTCCTTCGCGCTGCCGCTTCGGCAGCTGATCCTCTACCCGCTGCCCGGCTACGTGGGCACGCCCCGCCGCGACGACTACAGCGGCGTGGGCTGGATCGCCGGCGACAATTACATCGAGACGGCCGCGGGGGTCGGCGTGCCCGCGGCCGCGCTCGCGCTTCTCGGCCTCACGACGCTCCGGCGGCGGAGGGAGGCGCGCTTCGCCGCAATCCTGGGCGCGGCCGTCGCGCTGCCGTTGTACGCGGGAGGCTGGCTTCTTTCCGTCGTCGGCAGGCTGCCGCTGCTCGACATCAGCCTCTTCGCACGGGCGAAGATCCTGATCGTCTTCGCGCTCGCGATCCTCGCGGCGTGCGGCGTCGAGGCGCTCGAGCGGTTCGTGGCCTCGGTCGAGAGTCCCCTTCGCCGTCTCGCTCTCGCGTCGATTCCCCTCGTCATCGCCGTGCCGCTCGCCCTTCTCGCGCTCGACTTCTATCCGGAGTGCCGGCCGGACGAGGCGGTCTTCGAGGACACGCCGGGCATCGTCGAGTTGCGCGAGGCCGCCGCCCGCGGGGAGCGCTTCGGCGCCGCGGGCTGGACGCTGATTCCCAACGTCTCCGAGGCGCTCGGGATCGACGACGTCCGCGGCCACTTCCTCCTCGACGCGAACTACCGGCGGCTCCTCACCGCGGCCGACCCCAACGCCTACGGCCCCTACGGCACCTACCTCGTCTTCGACCCCTGGACGCTCGACCCGGAGTCGCCGGTGCTCGATCTCCTGGGGGTGCGGTGGCTCGCCGCGCCGTCCGGCGCCGGGAGTCCGGTCGGCGCGGAGGTCGAGTCGCGCGACGCGGCGCCCTTCCGCGCGCCCGGCGGGGCGGCGCCGCCGGCCAAAGCGCCTCGCGCGACGGCGCTCGCGCGCGTCTACGCGGGCCAGGACCTGACGCTCTTCGAGAGGCCGCGTCCCCTTCCCCGCTTCTTCAGCGTCGCGGAGACGCGCCCGGGCGGCATCGAGGAAGTCCGGAGCGCCGATCGCGACGCGCTCGCGCGCGCCGTCTTCGTGAACGCCGACGACGGGGCGCGCCTCGCCGCGGCCGGTCTGCGGCGCGCGGAGGCGACGGTCACGCTCGCCGAGCTCAGACCCGAGCGGTTCCGCGTGCGGGTCGAGGGCGCCGCGCCGACCCTGCTCGTCGGCTCGCAGAAGCGGTTCCCTCCCTACTGGCGCACGTACGTCGACGGGCGCGAGGTCCCGAGCTTCACCGCCGACGGTCTCTTCCTGGGGGTCGACGTGCCGGCGGGGACGCACACGGTGGAGGGACGGTTCGTGAGTCCGCGGGTCGAACTCGTGATCTCGATCGTCGGCGTCATCTCGCTTTTCGCGGTGATGTCGCTCGCAGCTCGCAATAGAGTAGTTGTCAGTTCTCAGTTGTCGGTTCAGAGTCCGAGACCGAAGACTGATCACTGACGACGGACAACTCCATGAAACTCGTCATCCAGATCCCGGCCTACGACGAGGAGGCCACGATCGCGAGGGCGCTCGCCGCCCTGCCGAAGGCCGTGCCCGGGTTCTCCTCCGTCGAGACGCTCGTCATCGACGACGGCTCGGCCGACGCGACCTCGGAGCGCGCGCGGGAGGCGGGCGCGGGACGGGTCGTCCGTTTGACGACGAACCGGGGCCTTGCGGAAGCGTTCTCCGTGGGCCTCTCGGAGGCTCTCGCGATGGGCGCCGACGTGATCGTCAACTTC
>DASXAG010000021.1:0-20141 GCA_036406835.1 Thermoanaerobaculia bacterium | reverse complement strand
GCGCAGGGCGGCGCGGTTGACCTCCTGCCGGCGCGCGGATTCCCGGAGCAGCGACAGCGCGGCCATCCCTTCGGGCGCCATCTTGAGCTCGTCGATGACGGGGAGGGCTGCGGCGATCTCTTGGAGGGCTTCGGCATTTTGGCCCTCGTCGAGCAAGAGGTCCGCAATGACGAGACCGAGAGCGGCGGTATCCGCGCGCATTCCGAGTGCTCCAAATTGTTCCTGCGCCTGGCGATACGCCTCGATCGATGCGGCGTGTTGACCAGTCTCTCGCAAGAGGGTTGCGAGACCCCACTGCACCTTGGCGAGTGCGATTCGATCGTTGAGCCGGCGGAGCACGGGGATCGCCCGCGACGAGGCGGCAATGGTCGCTTCGGTGTTTCCGGCCATTGCGTAGACTTGAGTGAGGTTCGCGTACGCAGCGGCTACCAGCCGGTCGTTTCCTGCCAAGGTTGCTTCCGCCGCAATCTCCTCGAACACCTCCGCGGACTTGAGGGGCTCGTCGCCTTCCATGAGAGCGAGCCCTTCCAAGAAACGCGCTTTGAGGGCATCTTCCGGCATTCCGAGAGCCGCGAAGCTTTCGATCAGCGACGGTAGCAATTCCAACACGACGTCGACCTGACGCTCCTCGAACCGTTCGGCGAGACGTTGATAGCCCAGGCGAGATAGGTCGCCTGCGGCGTTCACCGTGTGTCGAAATCCCGCTTCCGCTCGATCGAACCAGACCCAAGCCTCCTGGCGTCGGGACAGATGTCGGCAGGCGGCGCCAGCGAGCAACGCCAGCTCTCCCATGAAGTACTCGCGCTCATCGAAGAGGCCAATCGGGCGCTTTGGTTTGGAGATGAAGTGAAAGAAGAAGTCCGCCTCGTCTCGCGCCGTGGCCGGCTCCGTATCGATCCGGGCGCGAAGAAGCGAACAGAGCGCGAGAAGGGTTTCGGGGTCTTCGAGATGAAGGGCCTTCTTTTGGCGTGCCCGCTCGCCTCGAGGCGTCTGCAGGATCAGCTCCGCATTCTGAGTCGCCTCCTCCGCCGAGACGGCTAGACTCGGAAAGCGAATCACACGGCCGCTCATGATCGATCCTTGTCGAATCGCTGCTGGATGTCGCGCGCGAGATCTTCGGGTTGACGGGCGAGTACGTCGTTCAAACGGGCGTCGGGAGACGCTCCGCCCCGAAGCTTCCAAAGTTGAAACGACCGGCCGTACTGGCAGGCGGCGGAGAGCAAGGCTATCTGGAGAACGGTCGCAGGGGGTGGCGTCTGGCGTCGCGCGAGGCGCCGAAACCAGACGTGGAGATCCTCTTCGGCGCCGCGCACTTCCTCTTCGGTCAGCCGGTAGTAGGTACGCAGGGTCGAGCGGACGGCCTCCAAGTTCCGCACGAAGACGGACTCGAGGTCGTCCACCTGCGGCGACGAGGATTTCCTCATGTCCGCGGCGACCCCTTCGACAAATTGTTCCGATGCGACATGCAGGACCCCTTATGTCGCAGATCGAAGGCGCGACGACTAGGTCGGGATCGTGCCGGCAACCTTGATGACGAACCGGACCGGCTTCTTGGCTTCCCTCCATCCGTTCGGACGGGACGTGGTGTTCGGCTCCGGCTGACGCTCGGGGACACGGACGGGGGCGTTGGAGGTACCCATGACGATTCCAGCTCCTTTCGCAGAACGGCTCGGCCCACCGAGCCAAGGCGAATCAGACCTATTCCATCACGTCTGTCAATCCGCTTGTAGAGTGGGCCTAAATGGCTGAGCCCGCGGCGGCGCGAGTCCCGCACGTGGTGATCCTCGGGGCCGGCTTCGGCGGTCTCCAGGCCGCCCTCGCGCTCAAGGACGCCCCCGTCCGCGTCACGGTCGTGGACCGTCACAACCACCACCTCTTCCAGCCCCTGCTCTACCAGGTCGCGACCGCCGCGCTCTCCCCCGCCGACATCGCGTATCCGATCCGCTCGATCCTGCGCCACCAGGCCAACGCCGACGTCCTGCTCGCCGAGGCGGTCTCCGTCGATCCGGCGAGGCGCGTCCTCCAGCTGGCCGACGGCGCGCTGACGTACGACTATCTCGTCCTCGCGGCCGGCGCGCGCCACGCCTACTTCGGGCACGAGGAATGGGAGCGCGACGCGCCGGGGCTCAAGAACCTCGAGGACGCGCTCGAGATCCGCCGCCGCATCCTCCTCGCCTTCGAGGCCGCCGACCGAGAGGCGGACCCCGCGCGCCGGCGCGCCCTCCTGACGTTCGTCATCGTCGGCGCGGGTCCGACGGGCGTCGAGCTCGCGGGCGCGATCGGCGAGATCTCGCGCCACGTCCTCGTGGACGACTTCCGCCACATCGACCCGCGCGAGGCGAAGATCGTCCTGATCGAAGCGGGCCCGCGCATCCTGCCGGCCTACTCGGAGCAGAGCTCCCGGAACGCCGAGGTCGCGCTGCGGGAGCGCGGCGTCGAGATCCGGGTCTCCTCGCCGGTGACCCTGGTCGACGCCACCGGCGTGGAGACCGCTGGCGGGCGTATCGCCGCGCATACCGTGATCTGGGCGGCGGGGGTCGCCGTGTCGCCCATCGTTCGGGAGCTCGGCGGGACCCTCGACCGGAGCGGCCGCGTCACGGTCGAGCCGGATCTTTCGGTTCCCGGGCATCCCGAGATCTTCGTGATCGGCGATCTCGCGCTGTTCACCCACCAGGGAGGAAAGCCGCTCCCGGGCGTGAGCCCGGTCGCCATGCAGCAGGGCCGCTACGTCGCCCGCGCCATCCTCGCCCGGCTCCACGGCCGGACCCCTCCGCCCTTCCATTACTTCGACAAGGGCATGCTCGCCGTCATCGGCCGGAACGCGGCGGTCGCCGACATCGCCGGGCTTCACCTCCGCGGCCTTCTCGCGTGGCTGACCTGGTGCTTCGTGCACGTCTTCTATCTCATCGGCTTCCGGAATCGGTTCGTCGTGATGTTCGAGTGGGCCTGGGCCTACGCCACCTACCAGCGCGGGGCGCGGCTCATCACCGGCAACATCGACGAATACCTCGAGCGCGGCGAGTCGCCGGCGGGAAAGCGATAAGATCCCGGCACCTTTCCAGGAAGAGGAGATCGCATGAGCCTGAATCGCCGGGCCCTGATCGGCAGCCTCGGAGGCGCGGCCGCGCTCGCGGCCTTCCGCGCCGACGCCCTCGCGCGCATCGCCGAGGCGGGCAAGGCCGTCGCCGGAAAGCCGGCGCCCGCGGTCGCCGGCGACGAGGCCTACTGGGCGGAGATCGCGCGCGCCTTCGACGTCGACCGCACGCTGATCAACCTCAACAACGGGGGCTGCAGCCCCGCGCCGGCGCACGTGATGGACGCGATGATCCGCGACCTGAAGTTCTCGAACGAGATCCCCGTCTACCACATGTGGACGGTCCTCGAGCCGCGCATCGAGTCCTGCCGCCGCGACCTCGCGGCGGAGTTCGGCTGCGACCCCGAGGAGATGGCGATCACGCGCAACGCCTCCGAATCGCTCGAGACGCTCATCATGGGCATCGACCTGAAGCCCGGCGACGAGGTCGTCTACACGACCCAGAACTATCCCCGCATGATCACGTCCTGGGAGCAGCGCGCCCGCCGCGAGGGGATCGTCGTCAAGCCGATCAGCTTCCCCGTGCCCCCGCAGTCGGGCGCCGACGTCGTGGCGCGATTCCGCGCCGCGATCACGCCGCGGACCCGCGTCTTCGAGATCACGCACATCACGAACCTGACCGGCCAGATCCTGCCGGTGCGCGACGTCGTCCGCCTCGGTCGCGAGCACGGGATCGAGACCTTCGTGGACGGCGCGCACGCGTTCGCCCAGTTCCCCTTCAAGCGGGACGACCTCGAGTGCGACTACTACGCGACCAGCCTGCACAAGTGGCTCTTCGCGCCGATCGGCACCGGCTTCCTCTACGTCCGCAAGGCGAAGCAGAAGTCGATCTGGCCGCTCATGGCCGCGCCGCCGAAGATGGACGAGGACATCCGCAAGTACGAGGAGATCGGCACGCACCCCGCCGCGAACCACAATGCGATCGCGGTGGCGCTGGCGTTCCATCGCGGGATCGGCGCCGAGCGGAAGGCGGCCCGGCTGCGGCTTCTCCGCGACCGGTGGGCGAAACGCCTGGGCGCCGCGGACCCGCGCTTCAAGATCCTGACCCCGCTGAACGACACGGACTCCTGCGGGATCGGCCTCCTCCACTCCGAGGGTCTCGACACCGAGAAGCTGCAGGCCCACCTCTGGGACAAGCACCGGATCATGACGACGCCGATCGTCCACCCGGAGTTCAACGGGCTGCGCATCACGCCCAACGTCTACACGACGCTCGACGAGGTCGACGCCTTCGCGGACCGGATGGAGCGGCTCCTCAAGACCGGGCTGCCGGCCTAGCGCCTCCCGACCCGGGAACCCTTTCCCGGCTGCGGTGTCCCTACTGCCCGGAGGGACGCCATGAACCGTTGGAGCCGTTTCGGGATGCTCGCCGCCGGCCTGATCGGGGCCGCCGCCGCCGCAAGGGCCGCGGGCACGGACAATTCGGGATTCTCCGTCTCCGTCCTGGTGGACGGGGTTCCGGCCCCGGAGTACGCGGGGCGCGGCCGGATCTACATCGAGGCGCTCCGCGGCAGGGAGTTCACGATCCGCCTGCAGAACCCGACCTCCGAGCGCGTCGCGGTCGCCCTGTCGGTCGACGGCCGCAACGTCGTGGACGCGGGGCGGACGAGCGCGCAGGCCGCGGCCAAGTGGATCCTGATGCCGTACCAGACGACGGAGATCCCGGGCTGGCAGGTCTCCGGCCAGACCTCCCGCAAGTTCTTCTTCACCGACACGTCCCGCTCCTACGCGAAGTGGCTGGGCGACACGGCGAACGTCGGCACGATCGAGGCGGTCTTCTTCCGCGAGAAGCCGCGGCCGCCGATCGCCGCGTACAAGGACCAGCCTTCGAAGGACGAGCCCTACCGCGACGGCGCCCGCAACGAGACGGCGCAGGCTCCCTCCGGCGACGCGCGGGGCGGCGCCCCCGGCGCTCCACTCCCGAAGGCCGAGGCCCGGCGAAAGGCCGTCGAGGACGCCGAGAGCTTCGCCGCGACGGGCATCGGGCGCGAGACGAGCTTTCCCGTCCAGTGGGTCGCGTTCGACGAGGACCCGCATCCGGCGGCCCGCGTCGCGATTCGCTACGAGTTTCACGAGCAGCTGGTGCGGCTGGGCGTCCTCCCGCGCCAGGACGACCTCTACGCCCGGGAAAACGCGAGCGGGTTCGATCATCGCTACGCACCCGATCCCTACGGGCATCGCTGACCCGGAGCCTCCGGCCCGGATCCGCCGTAGAATCGCGCTGTCGCACAACGCGCGGCGCGATTCGCCATTGAATCAACCGGAGAGGACCGACGAAGAGCTCCTCGCCTCGGCGCGGCAAGGCGACGAGGAAGCCTTCGCCGTCTTCCTTCGCCGCCACACGGCGACCGTCCACCGCTGGATGGTTCGGGCCGTGGGCCTGGACGACGCGGACGACATGACGCAGGACATTTTTCTCAAGGCGTATCGGGGACTCGCGCGGTTCCGCGGCGACGCGCCGCCGCGCGCGTGGCTGGCCTCGATCGCCGACAACGCGGTCAAGAACCGCTACCGCTCGCGCAGCCGCTTCCGGCGCGTCTTCGCCGGGAGCTCCGACGCGAATCCCGACCTCGACCCGCCCGAGCGCCGCGCCGGGCCGGAGGAGGACGCGCGCACCGGCGAGTCGCGACGCGTCGTGGCGGAAGCGCTCCGGCTCCTCGCCCCGGAGTTCCGGATGGCGGTCGTGTTGCGCGACATCGAGGAGTGGAGCTACGAGGAGATCGCGGCGTCGCTGTCCCTCCCGGTCGGCACGGTCAAGTCCCGCATCGCCCGCGGGCGCGGCCAGCTCCGCGAGATCCTGACGCCCATGCTCGCGGGAGGTCTGCCTTGAGTCCGCCGACGGCGACCCATCCGGCCGAGTCCCTCGAGCTGCTGTCGCGGCACCACGACGGCGACCTCTCGGCGGCCGAGCGCGAGGCCTTCGAGACGCACCTGGCGGAATGCGCGGACTGCCGCGCGGCGGCCGACGCGTTCGAGCGGAGCCTCGCCGCGTTCCGCACGGCTCCCGAGGCGCCGGTCCCCACGGACCTGTCGGCCCGCATCCTGCGCAAGATCCGCGCGCAGTCCCCGTCGCGGCGGCCGTTCGGCGTCATGTTCGGCATCGACATCCGCTGGGCCGGGGTCTTCATGGCCGCCCTGCTCGTCGCGATCATCGCGCCGGTCTTGCTTTCCTCGAAACGCGAGCTCGCCCGGCCGGCCTCCGCACCCGCCGCGCCGCCGGACTCCCTCACCGCGTACGTCGTGGAGGCCGAGGGCGACAAGGCCGCGCAGGAGAAGCGCGACGCGCTCGCGAACGAGCTCCGGGACGGGGCAAAGGCCGCGCCGCGAGGTGTCGCGAAGGAATCGCCGAAGATCGCGGCCAAGGCGGCGCCGGAGAGCAACGCGGGAGGGACGGGCCGTGCCGCCCAGGCTCCGTCCGACGCCGCGGCGGCTGAGGAGCCGAAGACGCGGGAGCGGAGGCAGGAGCCGGCGTCCGCGAGCGCCGGCGGCGCGCTCGACCGCCCCGTTCCCCAGGCGCCGGCGCCGCTCGCCGCGGCGGCTCCCTCGGAGGCGGCGGCCCAGAAGAAGTCGGAGGGTGCGCGAGACGGCGCCCCCGTGGCCGCGCAGCAGGCCGCTCCTCGTCGCTCCGTTGCGGCGCCCGACAGGATCGGCGGCGAGGCGGGATTCTCCGCCCGCGAGGAGGCGCAGAGCGCCGAGGTCCGGATCGACGTGCGCGCGCTGGACTCCGACGGGGCGGCTCCCGACGTCGAGCAGACTCCTGCGGCCGACCGCCTCCGCGCGCTGCGCGGCCGCGAGTTCGTCCTGGTGGTCGAGGCGGACGGCTTCGTGCGGAGCGTCGAACCGGCGCACCGGGAGGACGAGCGGAACAAGCTGCTGAAGGAGAAGGACGCCGAGGCCGCGGCCGGCGACACCGTCCTGCGCGAGCTTCGCTTCCGCGCGACCGGACGGCCCCGGAGGGTCCTCGTCCAGGTCCGCTGATCTAGCGGATCCGGAGCACCGCCGCCCCGTCGACCTCGCCGCGCCGCACGCGCCCGAGTGCGTCGTTCGCCTCCGCGAGGCCGTACGTCTCCACGCGCGCCCGGATCGGGATCGCGGCGGCCAGCTCCAGGAACTCGATCGCGTCCTGCCGCGTGTAGTTCATGACGCTGCGGACGACGCGCTCTCCGTAGAGGCGCTCGTAGTCGAGGCTCGGGATCGGGCTCATGTGGATCGCGTTGACGGCGACGGCGCCGCCGCGGTCGAGACGCGCGAGCGCCGCCGGGACGATCTCGCCGGCCGGTGCGAAGGTCACGGCCGCGTCGAGGGGCACCCCGGGATCGTCGGTCGCTTCGCCCGCCCACTCCGCTCCCATCGCGAGCGCGAGCTCCCGGTGGTGCGCCTCGCGCGTGAACGCGTAGACGGCGCAGCCCCGGTGGCGCGCGACCTGGAGCGCGAGGTGCGCCGACGCCCCGAAGCCGAAGAGCCCGAGGCGGCCGCCGGGCTCGATCCCGGAGAGCCGCAGCGAGCGGTAGCCGATGATGCCGGCGCACAGGAGCGGCGCGGCGTCGATCGGCGAGACCCCGCGCGGCAGCGGGTAGACCCAGCGCGCCTCGGCCACCGCGCGCTCGGCGTATCCCCCGTCGCGGTCGCGTCCGGTGAACGTCGCGTGCTCGCAGAGGTTCTCGCGGCCGCTCCGGCAGAAGCGGCAGCGGCCGTCGACCGAAGCCATCCAGCCGACGCCGACGCGGTCCCCTTCGTGGAACCCGTCCACGCCTGCGCCGACGGCGGCGATCCGCCCGGCGATCTGGTGGCCCGGGACGACGGGCAGACGCGCCGGGACCTCGCCCTCGACGATGTGGACGTCGGTCCGGCAGATGCCGCACGCCTCCACGTCGATCGCGACCTGTCCGGCGCCGGGCTCGGGCGCCGGGCGGTCGACCTCGCTCAGCGGCCGGGCGTCCTCCGCGAGAGGCGCCGGCCGCGTCAGCAGCATCGCGCGCACGCCAAAACTATAATCGCCGCATGCGTCGCATCGACGCGCTGCTCGCCGATTACGGATCGTCCCATCGAACCCGGGGGAACCTGATCTGCCACGCCGTCGGAATCACGCTCATCGTCTTCGGCGTTCTCGTGATGCTTCGGACATTCCGCGTCGCCGGGCCGTGGACCGCGGCCGAGCCCGTCCTGGCTCTGGTCGCCGCCGTCTACGTCCTCCTCGACGTTCCGCTCGGGCTCGCGACCGTGGCCGTCCTCGTTCTCCTCGACCTCGCGGCGAGGGCGGTTCCTCACTGGGGCTGGGGCGCCGCGGCGTTCGTCGTGGGCTGGATCTTCCAGGGAATCGGGCACGCGGTCTACGAGAAAAAGTCGCCCGCCTTCCTGCGGAACCTCGCGCACCTTCTGGTGGGGCCCGCCTTCCTCGTCAACGAGGCGCTGCGGATCCACCGGCCGGCGCCGGCCGCCCTCAACAAAAAGTCGTCATGACCGCGTCGGGGTGGTCCAGGCGATAACCCTCGCCGGCCGGGTCGGGATCCACCGCGAGCACGGCGCCCGCGAGGCGCGTGTACGAGTACTCGTCCATGACGACCGGGATCCCCGACGCCTCGAAGCGGCGGCCCTCGTCCGGCGCGTTCTCCTCGACCGAGATGCGGAAGCCCGTGCCGCCGCACCCGAGCAGGTGGCGCACGACCAGGACCGACCGCGTGAAGTCGGCCTCGCGCCGGAGACGCTGCGCCGCCTCGGGAGTGATCGTGAGGGGGACTTCGGAGGCCATGAGATGCTCATTCTATGGCCACGCGCGCGTCGGGAACCGGGCGCCGGCTCGCGACGGCGGTATCCATCGCCGCCTCCGACTCCGGCGGCGGCGCCGGCATCCAGGCGGACCTCCTGACCTTCGCCGCGCACGGCGTCTACGGCGCCACCGTGCTGACCGGCGTGACGGCGCAGAACACGCGCGAGGTCGCGGCGATCGAGCCCGTCTCGACGCGCCTGCTCGCGAAGCAGATCGACGCCGTCTTCGGGGACCTGCGCCCGCGGGCCGTCAAGATCGGCATGGTCTTCGACGCCGCGCGCATCCACGCCGTCGCGCGGGGACTGCGCCGCTGGCGCGCCCGCAACGTCGTCCTCGATCCCGTCATGGTCGCGAAGACCGGCGCGCGGCTGCTCTCCCCCACGGCGCTCGGCCGGCTGCGGCGCGAGCTCCTGCCGCTCTGCGACCTGGTCACGCCCAACCTGCCCGAGGCCGAGGCGCTCGCGGGCGTCCGGATCCGCGGCGACGCGGACCGGCGTCTCGCCGCAGGCGTCCTGGCGGACCTGGGGGCGCGCGCCGTGCTGGTCAAGGGAGGCCACTCCCGGGGCCGCGAGGTCCGCGACCTCCTCTTCGACGGGCGTTTCTTCACCGAGTTCGTCGCGCCGCGCCTCCGCACCCGCGCGACGCACGGGACGGGCTGCACGCTGTCGGCGGCGATCGCCGCGAACCTCGCGCGGGAGCTACGCCTCGAGGACGCGATCCTGGAGGCGATCCGCTACCTGCGCGCCGGCCTCGCCCGCGGACTCTTTCCCGGGCGAGGGTTCGGCGTGCCGGATCACTTCGCCGGGACGACGAAGTAGCCCGAGACGCGCCACGCGCCGTCGGGGTCCTTCATCGGCGTGATCCTCTCCGTCATCGGCTCGCCGCTCGCGAACTGCGAGTCGTACTCGATGACGACGTACTCCCCCGTGGGCGCTCCGGGAAGATCGGTGAAGTACTGCGACGCGCGGAACTTCCGCGACGCGAGATTGCCGAGCGGGGCGCGCACCTTGGTCAACGCGTCGACCCACGCCTTCTGCGACACCGTCTTCTTGAACTGCGCGGCCGCCGCGTCCCAGCTCTCGCCGAACTGCCCCGCGTCCACGAGCTTGAGCCAGGACTCCGCCGCGGCCCGCGCGGCGACCTTCTCGGGCATCTCCGTCGGAGTCGGCACGGCCGTCGGCGTCGCCTTCGGCGGCGCGAACGCCGTCATCAGAGAGAGGAGTCCGATCGCGAGCGCGCTCATGCCCAGAAGGAGAAGGCGTAGCCGGTGTCGGCATACACGCCGTCCGAGATGGCGGTCAGCTCCGCGTCGCGGTTCTTGTCCATCTCCTTGAGATGTCCGACCATCCGGTACTTGGCTCCCTCCACGAATGCCTTCGCCACCCGCACCTCCTCGGCGCTCTTCTCCGGGCCTCTCGCCGCGATGGCGGCCGTCGCCCGGGAGAGCACGGCGAGCGAACCATACAGGTCGATCGCCACGTTCGCCAGTCTCTCCTGGTGGTACTCCTTGCCGATCACGTTCTTGCCGTACTTGCGCAGCAGGGTCTCGACCGCCCCCGACGCCGCGCGGGCGTACTTGGCGACGAGCTCCCCCTCGGCGGCGAGCGCCGGCGCGATGCGGGTCAGGCGGGCCGGCGTCGCGTAGGCGCGGATCTTCCGGGCGGCGTAGTCCGACAGGATCCCGAGCGAGGAGAGCGGCGCCTTCAGCGCGCGGCTGACCTCCTTCAGGTCCTCGCCCACGTCGCGCATGCCCGACAGGGCCACGAGCACGCGGAGGATCTCGTTGGTCCCTTCGAAGATCATGTTGACGCGCGAGTCCCGCAGCGCCTTCTCGAAGGGATAGTCCTCCATGAAGCCGTTGCCCCCGGCGATCTGCAGCGCGTCGTTGATCGTGTTCCAGACGGTCTCGGTGCCGAAGATCTTGCAGCACGCGCCCTCGAGCGCATAGTCGTCGAGGCCCCGGTCGACGAGGCCGGCGGTCAGGTAGACCATCGACTCGAGCGCGTAGGTGGAGACCACCATCCGCGCGAACTTGGAGCGGATCATCTCGAAATCCGCGATGCGGGACCCGAACGCGCGGCGCTGGAGCGCGAGCTTCGCCGCCTCGCGGATCATGATCTTGGATCCGCCGATGCAGCCGGCGCCGAGCGAGGTCCGGCCCGTGTTGAGGATCTCCACGGCGATCTTGAATCCGTGGCCCCGCTCGCCGAGCACGTTGAACGCGGGCACGCGGCAGTTCTCGAGCTGGATCGGCACCGTCGAGGACCCCTTCAGGCCGAGCTTGCGCTCCTCCTTGCCCGGGATCACGCCGCCCAGGTCCCTGGTCACGACGAACGCCGTGATCCGGCGGTGCTCGTCCTTCTCGGGCAGCGCGACGTCCTTCGCGAACACCGTGAAGAAATCGGCGAAGCCCCCGTTCGAGATCCAGTGCTTCGAGCCGTTGAGCACGAAGGTGTCGGTCTTCGGATCGTAGGCCGCGGTCGTCTGGATCGCGGCGGCGTCGGACCCCGCGCCCGGCTCGGTCAGCGCGAAGGCGGCGATCATCTCGCCCGCGGCGAGCCGCGGCAGCCACGTCGTCTTCTGCTCCTCGTTGCCGAAGAGGACGAGGCCCTTCATGCCGATCGACTGGTGGCCGCCGATCAGGATGCCGAGCGACGCGTCCGTCCGGCCGATCTCCTCCGTGACGCGGCAGTAGGCGGAGGAGGAGAAGCCGTATCCGCCGTACGCCTCGGGGATCGTCATGCCGAACGCGCCGAGCCCGGCGAGCCCCTTCACGACCTCGGCCGGCACGGCGTGCTCGCGCTCGATGCGCGCCGAGTCGACGTGGTCGCGCGCGAACGCGCGGAACGAATCCAGGAACGCGGCCACGGTCTCCGCCTCGGAGGGATCGATCGCCGGGAAAGGGAACACGGTGTCCTCGGGGATCCGGCCCGCGAAGAGCGACTTGACGACGGGAACGAGGCGGGAATCGGCGGCCGATCCGGTCGAATCGCTGGGCGTCATGGCGTGTGCTCCACGGTCAGCGGTTGCGGATTCGAGTAGAAGCCGGCGCGCGCGTTGGCGAGCTCGCGGAGGCGCTCGGCCGGGGCGAAGCGGGGGCCGAGCCGCTCGGACAGGTCGTCGAGACGCGTGAAGACGCGATTCGCGCCGAGCGTGTCCGCGTACCGGAGGAGGCCGCCGCGGAAGGGCGGAAAGCCCGTGCCGAAGAGCATCGCGAGATCGAGCTTCCCGGGCCCGGCGACGATGGCGTCCTCGAGGCAGTGCGCGGCCTCGTTGATCATGAGCAGGACGAGCCGCGCCTCGATGACCTCCGGAGGCAGCGAGGACTGGGCGGGCCGCTTGACCCGCAGGATCGTGTAGGCCTCCTCGGCCGGCTTGCCCCGTTTGGTTCCCGCGTAGTCGTAGAAGCCCTTCCCGTTCTTGCGGCCCAGCCGGCCCGCGGCCGCCATCGCCTCCTGGCCGCACTCGGCCATCCGCTCCGGGAACGCGGCCGTCAGCACCTCGCCGGCCTTCGCCGCGACGTCGAGGCCCACGTCGTCGAGCAGCGCGAGCGGGCCGACCGGCATCCCGAAGTCGGTCATCACGGCGTCGACGTCCTCGATCCGGCAGCCGTCCAGGACGAGCCGCACCCCCTCGGAGAGGTACGGGCCGAGGATCCGGTTGACCAGGAAGCCGGGCGCGTCGCGGACGACGATCGGCGTCTTCCCGAGCGCCTTCGCCAGGGCGAAGATCGTGGCGACCGTCTCGTCGCTCGTGCGCTCCGCGCGGATCACCTCGACGAGCGGCAGCCGGTGGACGGGGTTGAAGAAGTGCATCCCGATGACCCGTCCGGGCTCGACCGCGCCGACCGCGATCTCGGTGATGGGCAGCGTCGAGGTGTTCGAGGCGAAGATGGCGGTCGGCGGAACCGCCGCCTCCCACTCCCGCAGCACCGCGCGCTTGACCGAGAGCTTCTCGACGACCGCCTCGATCGTCACGTCGCACTGCGCGAAGCCCGAGTAGTCGAGCGTGCCGGAGAGGAGGTCCATCTTGCGTTCCATCGCGTGCGGCGTGAGCCGCCGCTTGCGGACGGACTCCTGCCAGATCGCGGACGCGGCGGCGAACCCGTGCGCCAGGGCCTTCGGCTCGACGTCCTTCATCCGCGCGGGCATCCCCTTGTCGGCGGCGAGCTGCGCGATGCCGCCCCCCATGACGCCCGCCCCGAGCACGCCGACGCGGCGGACCTCGCGCGGCCGGATCGCCGGGTCCGCGACCCCGGTCTCCTTCTTGACCTCCTCGGTCGCGAAGAAGATCGCGAGCAGGTTCCGCTGCACCTCGCCGCCGAAGATCTCCACGATGTGGCGGGCCTCCGCCTCGAGGCCGACGGGCACCGGCTTGCCGAATCCGTCCTCGATCGCGTGGAGCGCGGCGAGCGGCGCCGGGTAGTGGCCGCCGGTCTGCTCCAGCACTTTTGCGCGCGCCTTCCCGAAGATCATCCGGCGTCCGAACGGCGTCGCCTCGAGTCCGCGCGCCGGGAGCGAGGACGGGCCGCGCCGCGTCCGGGGCTTGGCCGCCCCGAGCTTGCCGCGCGCGAAGCGGAGCGCCCACGAGTCGAAGATGGCCGCGGGCACCGCCTCGTCGACGAGCCCCAGACGGCGGGCGCGCTTCGCGTCGAGCGACTTCCCCGTCAGGATGAGGTCGAGCGCGGCCGGCAGGCCGATCACGCGCGGCAGCCGGGTGCAGCCGCCCCAGGCGGGGAAGATCCCCAGCCGTACCTCCGGAAGCCCGATCTGAGCCTTCGGGGCGTCGGACATCACGCGGTAGTCGCACGCGAGCGCGAGCTCCGTGCCCCCGCCCAGGCAGACGCCGTTGATCGCCGCGACCGTCGGGTACGGCAGGTGCGCGAGCTGCTCGAACAGGGCCTGCACGCGCTCGACCATCGTCCGCACCGCATCGCCGTCGACGGTCAGGAATTCCTTGACGTCCGCGCCCGCGATGAAGACGTCCGGCTTCCCGCTCCGGACGAGGAGTCCCCGGATGCGCGGCTCCCGCGAGAGCCGCAACAGGATCTCGGCGAGCTCGGCCACGACCGGCGTCGAGAGCTTGTTGACCTTCTCGCCCGGGAGATCGAAGGTCAAGAGCGCCAGTCCGTCCTCGCCGACCTGCAGATCGAAGGCGCTCATCTCTTTGTCATCCCGGGGACACCGAGATTCGAAAGCCACGGCGACCCGAGGAAAGGGGTCCCTCGCTTCGCTCGGAATGACACCGTCTTCACGCCAGCTCCACGACGATCGCCCCGCCCTGTCCCCCGCCGATGCACATCGTGGCGAGCCCGAACTGGGTGCCGCGGCGGCGCATCTCCTTCAGAAGGGTCAGGACGAGGCGGTTGGCGGACGAGCCCACGGGATGGCCGAGCGCGATCGCGCCGCCGTTGACGTTTGTCTTCTCCCAGTCGATCTCCCCGATCGGGCCGTCGGTCTTGTACTTCGCGTGCCAGGCCGCCGACGGGAAGACCCGGGCGCAGGCGAGGACCTGGGCCGCGAACGCCTCGTTGATCTCGACGAGGCCGATGTCCCTCCAGGCGAGCCCGGCGCGCTTGAGCGCCGCCGGCGTGGCCACCGCCGGGCCGAGACCCATCCTCTCCGGCTCGAGGGCGCAGAACGCAAACCCGCGGACGCGGCCCAGCGGGGCGATTCCCCGCGCCTTCGCGGCCGAGGCGCTCATGACCAGCATCGCCGCGCCCCCGTCCGTGATCTGCGACGAGTTGCCCGCCGTCACGGTGCCGAACTTGCGGTCGAAGTAAGGCCGAAGCTTCGCGAGCGCCTCGAGCGACTGGTTCTCCCGGACGCCGTTGTCCTGCGTGGCCATCGCCTGGAAGCGAGGCGGGATCGGGACGGGCACGATCTCCTCCGCGAGCTTTGCGCGCGCGAGCGTGACCCGCTGGTGCGAGCGGAGGGCGAATGCGTCCTGCTCCTCCCGCGTGATTCCGTGCTCCTTCGCCAGCACCTCCGCCGTCTCGCCCATGTTGAGACCGCACACCGCGTCGGTGAGGCCCATCTGCAGCCCGATCTCCGGCTTGAAGTGCCGCGGCCGGAAGTGAGAGGCCGCGGCGAGACGCGACCCCACACCCTTCGCGGTGAAGACCTCGGTGAAGACCTCCTGACTCTCGTGCGAGTAGAGCAGCGGGATGTTCGACATCGACTCGACGCCCCCGGCCACGATCGCCTCGGCGTCGCCGGCGGCGATCCGGTACGCGGCGTCCACGATCGACTGCAACCCGGATCCGCACAGCCGGTTGACGGTGAACGCCGGCACGGACCGGGGCACGCCCGCCTTCAGCGCGGCGACCCGCGACACGTTGACCGCGTCGGGGGGCTGGGCGATGTTGCCGAGGATCACCTCGTCGAGGCGAGCCGGATCGAGTCCCGTCCGGGCGAGGAGCTCGACGATGACGATGCGCCCGAGGGAATCGGCGGGGACGTCCTTGAGCTCGGTGCCGGCGCGGGAGTAAGGCGTGCGGACGCCCTCGACCAGGACGACCTCACGCGACATGCGTCTTGCCGGCCGCCTCGTACATGCCCTCGATCAGCGCGCTGTAGCGGCTCTCCAGGACGCGCCGCTTGACCTTGAGCGTCGGCGTGATCGAGCCGTCCTCCACGGTCAGCTCCGACGGCAGCAGGGCGAACGCGCGGATCTGCTCGTGGTGCGGCTTATCGGCGTTGTACGCGTCGATCTCCGATTGGAAGAGCCGGCGGACGTCCGGGTCCGCGTCGAGAGCCTCGAGCTTCAGCGGCCGGCGGCCCGCGGCGGCCCAGTCCTTGAGCCGGTCGAAGTTGGGGACGATCAGCGCCGCGAGGAACTTCTGCCGGTCGCCGATCACGATGGGCAGCGCGATGTAGGGCGACTTCTTGAGCTCGCTCTCGATCGGCTGCGGCGCCGCCTTCTTGCCGCCGGCGAGGACGATGAGGTCCTTCTTGCGGTCCGTGATCGTGAGGAAACCGTCGTCGATCCGCCCGATGTCGCCGGTGTGGAACCAGCCGTCCGCGTCGATCGCCTCGGCCGTCGCCTGGGGCTTGTTGAAGTAGCCCTTCATGACGTGGGGCCCGCGGGTCAGGATCTCGCCGTCCTCGGCGATTCGGATCTCGACGCCGCGCAGCGGACGGCCCACGGTTCCGACGCGCCAGCGCCCCGGGCCGTTGACGCAGATGACCGGCGAGGTCTCCGTCAGGCCGTAGCCCTCGTAGACCTGGACGCCGGCGCCGAGGAAGAACTCGGCGAGGTCGCGGGACAGCGGCGCCCCGCCGGAGACCGCGAAGCGGAAGTTCGTGCCGAGCGCCGCGCGGATCTTCTGGAACACGAGGGCATCCGCGAGCTTCGCCTTCCAGGCGAGCCCGGCCGGCAGCGGCTCCCCGCGCTGGAGATAGGGCACCCGCTCGCGGCCCACGGCGACCGACCACGCGAACAGCTTCCGCTTCACCGCGCTGCCCGCCTCGGCCTTCGCGAGGATGCGCGCGTGGACCTTCTCGTACACCCGCGGCACCGCGCCGAAGCAGTGCGGGTTGACCTCGGTGAAGTTGGCGGCCAGCCTGTCGATCGACTCCGCGTAGGCGATCGACGCGGTCTTGTAGAGATACGCGTAGTCGAGCATGCGCTCGAAGACGTGCGACAGCGGGAGGAAGGAGAGCGCGACGGCGTCCTCCGTGAACGGGATCACCTCGCAGCCGGTCACGACGTTGGAGACGAGGTTGGCGTGCGTCAGCATCGCGCCCTTGGGCTCCCCCGTCGTGCCCGACGTGTAGATGACGGTCGCCACGTCCTCCGGCCGGATGCGCGACGCGCGCTGCTCGAAGACGGCCGGGTTCATCTCGAGCGTCGGGCGCCCGCGCTCGACGACGCCGTGGAACGTGGTGTAGCCCGGCTCGCCCGGAGGATTGCCGTCGATCAGGATCACGTGGTCGAGGGCGGGGCACTGGGACTTGATCGTCAGGACCTTGCCGAGCTGCTCGAGGTTCGAGACGAAGATGGCGCGCGCGGCGGAGTCCTTGAGCAACGGCGCGATCTGGGAAGCGGGCAGGGTCGGGTAGATGGGAACCGACCAGGCGCCCGCGCACAGCACCGCGTAGTCGGCCATCGCCCACTCGGGCCGGTTCTCCGAGAGGATCGCGACCCGATCGCCCGGCTGGATGCCGAGCCCGTTGAGGCCGAGGGAGAGCGCCCGCACGCTGAAGCCGAAGTCGGAGGCGGAGATCGGCTTCCACTCGCCGCCGACCTTCTGGATCAGGAGGTTCGGCTTGCCGCAAGCCGCGGCGGCCCGGAAGATGTCGCACAGGGTGCGGGGCGCGCTCGCCATGCGGGTCGATTGTGTCGCGCGCCCCGGGGCCGGTCAAGGATGGCGGTCGCGGCGGCCGCCGGCGCCGCGCTCGCCGGGCGTCGCAGCGGCCTGCGGTAGGCTCTCGCGACATGGCCGTGGCGCTCCTGGCCGGCACGCTCCTCGCGCTCGCCGGCTTCCTGCTGACCTCGGTGCAGGGCTTCGCGCTCGCCGCGAACCTGGCCGCGGCGCACCCCGCCGCCCGGCTCCTCGTCGCCAAGCACGTGGCCTACGCGATCCCGACCGTGCTCCTGTCGCTGTTCTCGCAGTCGATGGTGCTCTTCTTCTTCATCGGCACCGGCCGCCTGGTCAAGGACGAGATCGCCGCCCTCCCGCCTCCCGACCGCAACGCCGTTCTCGAGGCGCTGCGCGGCTTCAAGCGCCGCACCTCGCCGCCGGCCACGCTCGCGCTGCTCTCCGCGATCGGCGTGTTCGTCCTCGGGGGCGCCGTCCACACGCGCGCCTTGCCGTCCTGGTACCACCTCGCCGCCTCGGTCATCGCCGTGGGCGTCCACCTCTGGGCCTTCCTCGCGGAGTGGTCCGCGTTCCTCGACAACGGGCGCCTGATGGCGGATCCCGCCGCCTACGTGCGCGTCCGGCCCTCCGCGCGATGAGGCGGGGCGCGACGGGAGGAGCCGCCCGCGTCGCCCTCGTCACGGGCGCCGGCATCCGCGTGGGACGCGCGATCGCCCTCGCCCTCGCGGAGTCGGGCGCCGACGTCGCGGTCCACTTTCGCTCCTCCGAGGGGCCGGCGCGCGAGACGGTCCGGAAGATCCGCGGACTCGGCCGGCGGGCGGAGGCGTTCGCGGCCGACCTCGCGGACCCCGTGGAGTGCCGGAGGCTGATCGCGGATGTTCTTCGCTCCTTCGGCGCCCTCGACTTCCTGGTGCACTCTGCCGCCAACTTCCACCGCGCCGCGTTCGAGGCGACGGACGAGGTCCTCTGGGATTCCGCGCTCCATGTCAACGCGCGCGCCGGCTTCCTGCTGGCCCAGGCCGCCGCCCCGAGCCTTCGGCGGCGGAAGGGACGCGTCGTCCTGATCTCGGACTTCCTCGCGGTCCGCCCCGTCAGGAACTACCTCGCGCACGCGGTCTCGAAGGCCGCGGCCGAGGGGCTCGTGCGTGCCCTGGCCGTCGAGCTCGCCCCCGAGGTGTCGGTCAACGGAGTGTCGCCTGGAACGGTCATGGTCCCCCAGGGAACCCCCCGGAGTCTCGAGGAGCGATGGGCGGCCGAGACGCCCCTCCGCCGGAACGGGAACGCCCGGGACGTGGCCGAGGCTGTCGTCTTTCTGTGCACCGGCCCCTCGTTCGTCACCGGCCAGATCCTCCGGGTCGACGGCGGGAAGTCGCTCTCCTGAGGCCCCCTTAAGACTCGCCATCGCCCTCATCTTTCGGCATAGAATCGCGCCACGGCATCACGACGTGGGGGAACTGATCGCTAGGAAAGCTTCACAACAATCTGGAGGAGGAGCGTGTTTATGGTGAATCGGCGAAGTCTCTGGATCTCGTGTCTCATCGCCATCTTCGGCCTCGCAAGTCTCGCCTCCGCTCAATCGATCTCGCACAGCAAACGGCTCAACCTGATTCCCTCGCACCCGACCGTGACGCAGGGCGTCTGCGGACCGGTGGACATCACGGAAGGGACGAGCGACACCGTCACCTCCGGAAACTCGGTCGCGTGCAACGACGGAACGGCCACGACCGAGAACCACTACTTCCGCGCCTTCCTGCTGACCGACTACGGAGTGACCGGCGACTTCGACGTCTGCGACGTCGAGATCGGGGTCGAGCTGGCGGCCTCGGGCCCGGGCCAGGGAGGATCGCAGCCCATCACCGCCAATCTCTACACCTCGAACCAGACGTTCCCGACGGGCTACCCGGGTTCGCTGACGTCGATCGGGACCCTGTCGACGACCATCCCGGATCAGTCGCTGACCCTCTTCCACATCCCGGTTCTGGGCACCGCACCGGCCGGCTCGCAGCTCGTCGTCGAGATCGTGACGCCGAACGGCCAGGGTCTCGCCAACGAGTTCTTCATCGGATCGAACTCCGCCGCCGAGACGGCCCCGAGCTACCTGCTGGCCGCCGACTGCGGCGTGTCCACTCCCGCGACGACGGGCAGCCTCGGCTTCCCCGACATGCACATCGTGATGCACGTCTTCGGCACCGAGGTCACCTCTCTCGGCGCGGACCCGACCGGTCTCGTGGTCGATCCGGCCCTGGCCCTCGGCATCCTCAATAACCACGTCCTCGAAGTCGGCGACACCGGAGCGGTCGTCGCTCCGACCTGGAAGAACACGAACGCGGTGGCCGTCACCATGACCGGAGCGGCCTCCGCCTTCACCGGCCCGGGCGACGGCGCCGGCATCACGTACACCATCGACGACGCCACCGCCGACTACGGCATGGTGACCGCCGGCAGCGAGCAGAGCTGCACCGACTGCTATGCCGTCAGCCTCGCGGGCGACCGCACGCTCATCCCGACGCACTCCGACGCGACGATGCAGGAGGACGTGACTCCACTCGAGCCGCCGGCCCTCGGCGCGCCCCACCTGGTCACGAAGGTGTGGACGCTCCACATCGGCGAGAGCTTCACCGACGTCGTGAACGACATCGGCCTCGACCCGTTCTACCCGTCGATCGAGACGATCTTCCACAACGGCGTCACCGGCGGCTGCGCGGCCGGTCCTCCGGCTCTCTTCTGCCCGAGCGCGAACGTCCTGCGTCAGGAGATGGCGCCGTTCCTGCTCAAGGGCTTCCTCGGATCCGATTACGTGCCGCCGGACTGCGCCAGCATCTTCAACGACGTGCCGTGCCCGGCGACCCCGGAGTTCCCCTTCTCCAACTTCATCGAGGATCTGTCCACCCGCGGCATCACCGGCGGCTGCGACGCCGGCCCGCCGGCTCTGTACTGCCCCGGCGACCCCGTCACCC
>DASXAG010000020.1:0-15903 GCA_036406835.1 Thermoanaerobaculia bacterium | reverse complement strand
TGACGAGCGCCTTGATGACGGGCGGCACGATCATGGGACGCAGCAGCCGCGCGTCGTAGGGCGCCAGGCGGCGCTCGTTCTCCGCGATGCAGAGCTCGAGGAACGAGCGGAGCGTGACGTCGCCGAACGCGGAGTGGCTCTTCAGCGCGAAGCCGTCCTGCGTCGTGTCGCGCTCGGCGGGCGGTTTGGCATCGTCGGCGCCGTCGGCATCGTCCTTTCCCCCGCCCGCCATCGACATCGCGCCCTTGACGCGGTCGAAGGCCTGCGCGACGACGTTCCACGCGCGCCGCGCGTCGAACACGGGACGCATCGGCAGCGCGCGCTGCGCGCGGAGGTACGCCGCCCAGTTCACGATGAACTGGATGTGGCGCGCCTCCTCCTGCATGATCGTGTCGAAGACCGAGATGATCCCGGGGGGGAAGTACTCCGAGCGCTTGCCGAGCTCGAAGAGCCCGAACGCGAAGAAGCTGTCGAGGCACTCGCCGTAACCGGTCCGCAAAAACGCCCAGGTCGGATCCGCAGGCTCGGGCGCGGGCGGGAAGGAGTCCACCGGGATCCCGTAGTGCTTCGTGAGCCGCTGGATGACGTCCGCGTGCCGCGCCTCCTCGTAGCCCTGCAGGCTGATCGCCTCGGCGAGGAGCGGGTCCCGCTCGACCTTGCCGAGCGACTGGACCTTGACGGCCGTGGCGGCCTCGGTCCGGGCGGCCTCGTTCCACACGGGCAGCCCTTTGAGCCGCTCGAGGCCCGCGGCGTCCAGATCGGGCCAGCGGATCTCGGCCGGGACGAAGGGGTCGTGGGTCTGGATGAAGGTCCGGCAGAAGAGCTCTTTGTGCTCGGAACTGCCTATGCGCAGTGAATTTGACATATCTTTTGTAGGTTATCATCCGCGTTTCTCGCGGCCGGACCGGCCGCTTCCGCGTGGATGGAGGGGTTCGAAGCCACATGCCCATACTCAGCCGGATCGAGGGTCCGAAGGACCTCAAGGGCCTGAGCTACGAGCAATTAGCCGAGCTGTCTCAGGACTGCCGGGACGTCATCATCAAGACGATCACCAAGACCGGCGGGCACCTCGCCAGCAACCTCGGCGTCGTCGAGCTGACCCTCGCGCTCCACCGGGCGTTCGACTCCCCGAAGGACAACCTGGTCTGGGACACGTCGAACCAGTGTTACACCCACAAGCTGGTTACGGGTCGGCGCGACCAGTTCCCCTCGATCCGGACTCCGGGCGGGCTGTCCGGCTTCGCCGAGCCCTCCGAGAGCGCCCACGACACCCTCGCCGCCGGCCACGCCGGGACCGGGCTGTCCTACGGCCTCGGGATCTCGATCGCGCTGCAAGGCGCCCCGAACGACCCGTACGTGGTCGTCATCGTGGGCGACGGCTCGCTGACGTCGGGGCCGAGCTACGAGGCGCTCAACAACATCGTCCACCTGAAGCCGAAGCGCCTGATCGTCATCTTCAACGACAACGGCTGGTCCATCTCCGAGAACGTGGGCTGGCTCGCGCACTGGCGCAACCGCTTCGAGCTGCACCCGACCTACAAGAAGTTCATCGAGACCGGCCACAGCTTCTTCAAGCGCGTTCCCAAGGGCGACAAGGCGTGGGAGCTCGCGCGCAAGGTCAAGAGCTCGGTCGAGGGCCTCTTCTTCCCCAACCTGATCTGGGACGAGATCGGCTTCCACTACGTCGGGCCGGTCAATGGCCACGACTTCCGGGAGCTCGAGGAGGCGCTCGCGCGCGCGAAGGACGTCTCGAAGGACGGCACGCCGGTGGTCATCCACACGATGACCCACAAGGGCCGCGGCTTCCAGCAGGCGGAGCAGAACCCCTCCAAGTTTCACCAGCCGGGCACGCCGACCGGCGCTCCCGGCGCCACGCAGCGCTACACCTACTCGCAGGTCTTCGCGAAGACGCTCCTGACGATGATGGAGAAGGACCCGAAGATCGTGGCGATCTCCGCCGCGATGCTCGAGGGCACGGGCCTGATCGAGGTCGCGAAGAAGTTTCCCGACCGCGTCATCGACGTCGGCATCGCCGAGGAGCACGCGGTGATCATGGCCGGAGGCATGGCGAAGGCCGGGCTCAAGCCCGTGGTCGCCATCTACTCGACGTTTTTGCAGCGCTCGTTCGACCAGCTCATCCACGACGTCGCGCTCCAGAAGCTGCCGGTCACCGTCTGCATCGACCGCGCCGGGCTCGTGGGCGACGACGGCAAGACCCACCAGGGCATCTTCGACATCTCCTACACCCGCATCGCGCCCGGCATGACGGTCGGAGCGCCCAAGGACGAGAACGAGCTCCAGCACATGCTCTTCACCGCCATCAACTCGGGGATCCCATTCGCCGTCCGCTATCCGCGCGGCATGGCGCTCGGCGTCGAGCTCGACCCGAACCTCCAGACGCTGCCGATCGGCAAGGGCGAGATCCTCTCCGAGGGCCGCGACCTGATGCTGCTGGCGTACGGGTCGATGGTGTCGGTCGCCCAGCTGGCCGCGCAGGAGCTCGGGCGCCACGGCCTCTCGGTCGGCGTGGCCAACGCGCGCTACGCCAAGCCGCTCGACCTCGACCTGCTCAAGAAGATCGCGGGATCCGTCCCCCGCATCCTGACCCTCGAGGAGCATCTCCGGATCGGCGGCTTCGGCGCCGGGGTGCTCGAGGCGTTCCACGCCGAGGGACTGCCGACGGAGGGCGTCAAGGTCCACGCGATCCCGGACATCTTCGTCGAGCACAGCCCGCAGCTGCAGCAGCGCCACAACTTGAAGCTCGACGTCGAGGGCGTCGTCGAGACCGTCATGGCGGTCTTCCCCGACCTGGCCCGCGTGCCTTCCGGAGGAGCGGCGACGCCCGAGGACAAGAAGCGCAAATTCGCCGAGACGGTGAACTGGTGAGCCCGGCCGCGACGCCGGCCTCGGCTCCGCTCGGCGATTTCTCGGGCATCAAGGTCGAGAAGCTGCTCGTCGCCGGCCTGCGCGGCTTCTGCGCGGGCGTCGTGCGCGCGATCGACGTCGTCGAGAAGGCCCTCGAGGTGTGCGAGGGTCCGGTCTACGTCCGCAAGGAGATCATCCACAATCGCTACGTGGTCGACGAGCTCCGCGAGAAGGGCGCCCGCTTCGTGGAGGAGGCCGACGAGGTTCCCGACGAGTCGTGGCTGATCTTCTCCGCGCACGGCATCGCGCCCTCGGTGCGCGAGGTCGCCGGCGGGAAGGGCCTCAAGACGATCGACGCGACCTGCCCGCTCGTGACCAAGGTGCACCTCGAGGCGATCCACTACGCGCGCCAGGGCTACACGATCATCCTCGTCGGCCATCACGACCACGACGAGACGGTCGGGACCCTGGGCGAGGCGCCCGCTTCGATCCGGCTGGTCGAGACGCGCGAGGACGCGGAGAAGGTGGAGGTCCCGGACCCCGACCGCGTCGCGTACCTGACGCAGACGACCCTCTCGATCGATGACACCCGCGAGATCCTGGCGATCCTGAAGCGCCGGTTCCCGAACCTGAAGGCGCCGTCGAAGCAGGACATCTGCTACGCCACGCAGAACCGGCAGGACGCGGTCAAGGCGATGGTCCCGCACGTGGACCTGCTCCTCGTGCTGGGCGCGCCCAACTCGTCCAACTCGCTCCGCATGTGCGAGGTCGCCCGCGTCAACGGCGTCGCGTCGCACCTCATCGAGCGGGCCCGCGACATCCGCCCCGAGTGGCTCTCCGGCGTGCGCGTCCTCGGTTTGACCGCGAGCGCCTCGGCTCCCGAGATCCTGGTGCAAGAGGTCGTGGCGTTCAGCCGCGAGAAGCTGGGTGTTGAGACCGTCGAGGAGTTCGAGACGGTGAAGGAGGACGTCTCCTTCCCACTTCCCCAGGAATTGAAAGCGCTTCTGCCCGTCAGGGTCTCCTGATTCCGCGGAGCCTCCCATGAACCCCGCGGAGGCCCGCGCCTCAGCCTCTCCGGATTCGGCGGTCCTTCCCACGGCGCCCTCGGGTCCGCGCCGCGCGCGCCGGATCTGGGGCATCGTCCTCTTCGCGCTGGGCATCGCCCTTCTCGCGGTGGTGCTCGCCGTGGTGGGCTGGCCCGCCATCGCCAGGAACCTCGCGGCGATCGGCTGGTGGTTCCCGGCGATCGTCGTCCTGTACGCGGGCGCCCAGCTCGCGTTCACCTACGGCTGGAAGGTGCTCATCGGACGGCGGCCGGATGGGCCGGTCAGCTTCGCCGACGCGTTCGCCGCGTACCTCGCGGGCGACTCGGTCAACTACTTCACGGCCGTCGGCGGCGAGCCGCTCAAGGCGCAGCTTCTCTCGGACAAGATCGGATACCCGAAGGCCTTCGCCACGGTCGCCGTCCACCGGCACGCCGAGGTCGCCTCCCAGGGCATCTTCCTCGCGCTCGGCATCGGGATCACGCTGACGCACTTCCGCGTGCCGTCGGGCATCCGGATCGCCGCACTGGGCGGGTTGCTCCTCCTGGCCGGCCTGACGCTCTGGATGACGATCGCGCTGCGCCACGGCGCGTTCGTCGCGATCCTCGATCGGCTCGGCCGCTTCCGGCCGCTCCGCGGCGTGCGGCGCTTCCGACGGAAGGCGGAGAGGCTGGACGTCCTCATCGGCGACTTCTACGAGCGCCGGCAGGAGCACTTCCTCGGATCGGTCGAGTGGTCGTTCCTGGGCTGGTGCGGCGGGCTGTTGGAGACCTACCTGCTCCTGCGGCTGATCGCGCCGGGAGAGGGCTGGCGGACCGCGGTCGCGATCGAGTCGCTGGCGCTCGCGCTCAACAACGTCGCGCTGTTCGTGCCGGCGCGGCTCGGGATCGCCGAGGGCGTCCGCGTCGGCGTCTTCCTCCTGCTGGGTCTCGACGCCGCGCAAGGGGCGGCGTACGGCGTCGCGCGCCGCGCGCGCGAGCTGCTCTGGCTCATCCCCGGCGTCGTGGTCCTGCTCAAGCACCACCTGCTGGACCTCCGCCACCTTCACCTCTCGGAGGTGCGGCTGGACGAGGGAACGGCGCGATGACGTCTCCGGAGAAGCGCGAGGCGCTCCTCTTCGACTTCGGCGGCACGCTCGACGCCGACGGCGTCGCCTGGAAGGACCGCTTCTTCGCGCTCGTGGCCGACGCCGGCGTCTCGGTCGACCGCGACCGCTTCGACCGGGCGTTCTATGCCGCGGACGACGCGCTCGTGGGCCGCCTGCCGCGGGAGCTCTCGCTGCCGCAGACGGTGCAGCGGCTCTCGCTCGACCTCGCCCGCGGCCTCGGGGGCGACTCCGAGCTCGCCCGCCGGATCGGGACGCGCTTCCTCGACGACGCGCAGGCGAAGCTCGCCGCGAACGCCCGGGTCCTCGAGAGGCTCGCGGAGCGCTACCGCATCGGGATCGTCTCCAACTTCTACGGCAACCTCGCGGCGATCTGCGCCGGGACGAGCATCGGCCGGTACGTGGACGTCGCCGTCGACTCCGAGGACGTCGGGGCGACCAAGCCGGACCCGCGCATCTTCCAGGCCGCGCTCGACGCGCTCGCGACGAGCGCCGACCGCGCGGTCTTCATCGGCGACTCTCTGCCCCGCGACATGGAGGGCGCGCGGCGGCTGGGCATGCGGCACATCTGGCTCCATCCGGGCGCGACCTCGGCGTGCTGCCCGCGCGACACCGTCATCGCGAGCGTCGGCGAGCTCCTGAGGGTGCTGCCATGACGGCGAAAGAAAAGGGCGGCGACGGCGGCCGCATCACCGCCGGCGGGGTCATCGCGGCGGGCCGCGGCTCGCGCCTCAAGGGGCTCGGCGTTCCCAAGCCGATGGTCGAAGTCGCCGGGGTCCCGCTCATCGAGCACGTGCTCGAGAACCTCCGCGCCGCGGGCGTCGTGTCGGCGGCGGTCATCTTCAACATGTCCGAGGAGGGCTGCGCGGCGTTCGTGCGCGAGCGCTTCGGCGCGTTCGTGCCGAAGGTCATCGTGAAGAACACGAAGTCCTCTCTCGAGAGCTTCCGCGAGATCCTGGAGGACGCGCCGCGGGGCCGGCTGCTCGTGTCGACGGTCGACGCGTTCTGCCCGCGGGCCGACTTCGTCCGTTTCGCGGAGGCGGCCGCGCGGACGCCGTCGGACACGACCGTCCTCGGGGTCACCGGCTTCGTCGACGACGAGAAGCCGCTCTGGGTCACCACGACGCGCAAGGGGCGCATCACCGTCGTCGGCGGCGCGTCCGGCGACGCGGTGACCGCCGGCATCTACGTGATTCCCGACCGGGTGCGCCGCATGCGGATCCCGGACTCCTCGTCGCTGCCGCGGCTGCGCGACTTCCTCGCGTGGCTCTGCAAGTCCGGCGAGCCGATGCAGGCGATCGAGGTCGGCAAGGTCGTGGACGTGGACCGCGCGGAGGACCTGGAGTCCGCGGAGGAGCTCGCCCGCGCCGGGGCGGGGTCGGGAGCGAGACGATGAGGGATCCGCGCTGCTGGGGCATCTACCGCGAGCTCGCACACTCGCCGGGCCGGGAGACCGACGACGCCGAGATCCTGCGCGCCGTCGCGCGCGAGCTCGAGTCGCGGGGCTTCGACGTGGTGCTGAAGTCCCCCGATGAGATCGATGAGACGTCCGGGAGCGGCGTCGAGCCGCCGCCGAACGTGTTCATCATGTGCGAACGACCCCCGATCGTCGAGCGCCTCGCCTCCTGGGAGCGCCGCGGGGCGCGGATCGTCAACCGTCCCTCCGGGATCCGCAATACCGACCGCGAGCGCACGATCGCCCTCTTCGCGAAGCATTCGGTCCCCTTCCCCCACAGCGTGCTCGTCGAGACGACGGACGGCGCGCCGCCTCCGTTCCGCGGACCCTGCTGGATCAAGCGCGGGGACGTGCACGCGACGCAGGAGGGGGACGTGTCGTACGCCGAGAGTCCGACGACGCTCTCGGAGCGCCTCGCGACTCTCGCGAGCCGCGGCATCACGCGCGCCGTGGTCCAGGACCACGCCCCGGGCGACCTCATCAAGTTCTACGGCGTGTCGGGACTCCTCGAAGCGGACGAGGACGCGCGCCCGTCGTGGTTCCAGTGGTTCTACCACCGCGACCAGACGCTCCACCGCTATCCCTTCGACGCGGACGCGCTGGCCGGCGCGGCGGCCCGTGCGGCGAATGCGCTGGGCCTGGACGTCTACGGAGGAGACGCGATCGTCTCGCCGGAGGGCGCGCTCTGCGTCATCGACCTGAACGCGTGGCCGAGCTTCGCGCTCTTCCGCGAGGTCGCGTCCCAGAAGATCGCGACGCTCCTGGCCGAGCGGTTCACCCGGATCGGAGTCCCTCGATGAGCGGCGGAAAGCGCCTCGAAGTCGGCCCGCGCTCCAAGGAGATCGTCGCGCTCGAGGGACGGCACATGGCGCCGGGACTCCAGTCCTTCGCGCTCTACTCCTCTCTCGCGATGGCCGAGGGCCGCGGCAGCCGGATCGTCGACGAGGACGGCAACTCCTACATCGACTTCATCGCCGGCATCGCGGTCGGCAGCGTCGGCCACTGCCACCCGCACTACGTCGAGGCGCTGCAGCGGCAGGCGGCGCGCCTGACCTTCGGGAGCTTCACGACCGAGGTCCGCGCGAAGTTCCTGAACCTGCTCGGCAGCGTGACGCCGCCCGGCCTGACGCGCATCCAGCTCTTCTCGGGCGGCGCCGAGGCCGTCGAGGCGGCGTTCCGCCTGGCCAAGTCCGTGACCAAGAAGTTCGAGTTCGTGGGCTACTCCGGCGCGTTCCACGGCAAGACCGGCGGCGTGCTGCCGCTCCTCTGGGGCGACTTCAAGGACGGGCTCGGTCCGTTCGTTCCCGGAACGTATTCGGCGCCCTACGCCTACTGCTACCGGTGCCCGCTTCATCTGACCTATCCCGGCTGCGGCCTCGCCTGCGCCGAGGAGACGCGGAGCGTCATCAAGAACCAGAGCGGCGGCCAGGTCGCGGCGATCATCGTCGAGCCGATGCAGGGCACGGCCGGCAACGTCATCCCGCCGCCGGGATTCGTGCCCGCCGTGCGCGCGATCGCGAAGGACCACGGCGCCCTCTTCATCGCGGACGAGATGATCACGGGCTTCGGGCGCACCGGGAAGTTCTGGGGCGTCGAGCACGACGGCGTGATCCCGGACGTGATGACGTGCGGCAAGGGAATCGGGGGCGGGTTCCCGCTCGCGGCGGTCGTGTCGACCGAGGAGCTGACGAAGGCGAAGCCGTTCGCGAATCCTTCCGGCAGCAGCTCCTCCTACGGGGGCAATCCGATGGCCTCGGCCGCGGGGCTCGCCGCGCTCGAGATCATCGTGAAGGAGAACCTCGTCGAGAACGCGGACCGCGTCGGGCGCGCGATGCTCGCGCGTCTCCAGGAGATGCAGGAAAGACACCGCCTGATCGGCGACGTCCGCGGCAAGGGACTCCTGCTCGGCATCGAGCTCGTCAAGGACCGGAAGACCAGGGAGCTCGTGTCCAAGGACTTCACGAAGGCCCTGTTCCAGGAATGCCTGCGGCGAGGCCTCCTCGCCATGGTCTATTCGCCCGTGATCCGGCTCAATCCGCCGCTCAACATCCCGGAGGAGACCGCGCTCGAGGGCCTCGCGCTCTTCGAGGAGGCGCTCACGGCGACGACGAAGGAATGGAAGCTCTAGCGCGGTCATCCCGAGCGCAACGAGGAACCCCTTTCCAAGCTTTCTCGCGGCTCGAAAAGGGGTTCCTCGGGCTTGCGGCCCTCGGAATGACAAGATGAAACCATGCTGAAGGGCGCCCTCCTCGGGGTCGGGCACGTCGCGGTCGGAGGCCACCTTCCGGGGTGGCGGAAGCGATCGGACGTCACGATCGTGGCCGCGGCGGACGCGCGGCCGGAGCGCCGCGAGCACTTCGCGGCGTGCTATCCCGAAGCGCGCTGGTACGACAGCGCCGAGGAGCTCCTCGGCAAGGAGGAAGCGGACCTCGACTTCGTCGACATCTGCACCCAGCCCTCCTCCCACGCGCCGCTCGTGCGGGCGGCGCTCGCGCGGTCGCTGCACGTGCTGTGCGAGAAGCCGCTCGTCCTCTCCCCCGAGGAGCTCCGCGGCCTGCCCGCGCTCGCCTCGGAGAAGGACCGGACGCTCTGCACCGTGCACAACTGGCTGCGCTCGCCCGCGATCTCGCGGATGACGGCGCTCGTGCGCGCCGGCGAGATCGGCGAGGTGCGCCGCGCCCGCTGGGAGACGCTCCGCGACAAACCGGCGGCCTCCGTAGGAAGTACGAATGCCGGAAATCCCGGGGACGTCGCGGGAGCCCCGAACTGGCGCGTCGACCCGGCCCAGTCCGGCGGCGGAATCCTCGTTGACCATGGATGGCACGCCCTCTATACGATTGCCGCCTGGATGGGAGAGCCTCCCGCGCGGGTCGCCGCACGCCTCGAGATCCGCAAGCACTCGCAGTGGCCGGTCGAGGACACGGCGACCGTGATCCTCGCGTATCCGAGCGCGACCGCCGAGATCTTCCTGACGTGGACCGCGCCGAGTCGGGCCAACCGCATCGAGCTCGAAGGCACGCTCGGCCTCCTCCGGCTCGAGGGCTCGCGGCTCTCGCTCGAGCGGGAGACCGCGCCCACCGAGACGTGGGAGGTCCCGTCGCTCACGGAGGGCTCGCACCACCCCGACTGGTTCGGAGGCGTCATCGACGACTTCCTGGGCGAGATCGCCGACTCCCGCGCGCGCGGGCGCAACCTGGCGCAGGCCGCGCTGTGCGTGCAGGTCCTCGCCCTCGCCCGCGAGTCGAGCCGGCGCGCCGGCGGCCCGCTCGGACTCTCGCGCATGGCCGGAGTGCCGGGAGCATGAGCGCGTGAGCGCATGAACGGAAGCCCTGCGCCCGCGCCCGTGCATGGGCTCTCGCTCGTCCTCGTGCCGCCCGACGGCGTCGCCGCGGCCGTGCCGCCCGAGACGGTGATGCTGGGCCTGCCCATCGTGCGACGCACGGTGCTCTCCGCGCAGCGCGCCGGATTCGCCCGCGTCTTCGTCCCCGGCGCGTCGCCGGCCGTGCGGAGCGCCCTCGCGGGCACGCGCGCCGAGCTCGAGGCGCCCCCTCCCGCCGACGCGGTCCGCCTGCCGTGGAACCGGATCGTCTCGACGCGCGACCTCTCCGACCGGCCGGGCGGGGAGCTGCCCGAGGAGGTCGGCGTCGCGCTCGAGTCGCCGGCGGATCTCCCGCGCGCCGAGCGGCACCTGCTGCGCTCGCTGATCAAGGACACCGAGGGATTCATGTCGCGGCACTTCGACCGCCGCATCTCGCTCGCGATCAGCCGCCGCCTCGCCGGCACGGCGGTCACGCCCAACATGATGACGATCCTCTCGGTCGCGATCGGCGTCTTCGGCGCGCTCTTCTTCCTCTCGCCGCAACCGCTGTGGCAGACGGCGGGCGCGCTCTGCTTCGTCCTCCACTCGATCGTCGACGGCTGCGACGGCGAGCTCGCGCGGCTCCGGTTTCAGGAGTCGCGCTGGGGAGGATTGCTCGACTTCTGGGGCGACAACCTCGTCCACGTCGCGGTCTACACGGCGATCGCCGTCGGCTGGAGCCGCGCGATCGGCCAGGCCTGGCCGCTCTGGGTCGGGGCGCTCGCGATCGCCGGCAACCTCGTCTCGGCCGCGTTCGTGCATCTCCAGACCATGCGTGCGGCGCGGAAAGACGGGCCGCTCTTCACGAGCGTGTCGCAGCGATCCTCCCGCCTCTCGCGCGTCGCGGACGAGCTCTCGCGGCGCGATTTCATCTACCTCGTTCTGATACTGTCCGCGTTCGGCAAGGCGCACTGGTTCCTGGTCATGGCCGCCGTCGGCGCGCCGATCTACTTCCTGGTTCTGGTCGGACTCGCGCTGAGCGAGCGGCAACGCCAGCCGTTGCCCGCGGAGAATCATTGATGAGTGATCGCACGTCCTTCTACCCGGAGCTCGCGAAGTCGATCGCGCCCGCGCGCGGCAAGCTCGCGGTGCTCCTGCCCGGACTGGGCGCCGTCTCGACGACGCTCATCGCGGGCGTCCACCTGATCCGGAAGGGGCTCGCGCAGCCCTTCGGCTCGGTGACGCAGATGCAGAAGCTGCGTCTGGGCAAGCGCACCCACCCGAAGTTCACGCCGGTCCGCGAGCTCGTCCCGCTGGCGGACCTCTCGGACCTCGTGTTCGGCGGCTGGGACCTCTTCCCCGACAACACGTACGAGGCCGCGGTCAAGGCGGGCGTGCTGCCGGGCGAGATGCTGGCGGCGGTCCGCGAGGAGCTCGAGGCCGTCACGCCGATGCCGGCCGTCTTCGAGCAGGCATGGGTGAAGAACCTGGACGGGCCCAACGTCAAGAAGGGCGCCACGAAGATGCACCTCGCGGAGGCCGTGATCCGCGACATCGAGAAGTTCCGCAAGGCCCAGGGCGCCGCGCGCGCCGTCATGGTGTGGTGCGGCTCGACCGAGACCTACTCGCTGCCCGCGAAGGTGCACGCGTCGCTCCCGGCCTTCGAGAAGGGCCTGAAGGAGAGCTCGCCCGACATCGCGCCCTCCATGATCTACGCGTACGCGGCGATCGCGAGCGGCGTGCCGTACGCGAACGGCGCGCCGAACCTGACCGTCGACGTCCCGGCGCTCACCGAGATGGCGAAGTCGCGCGGCGTCCCGATCGCCGGAAAGGACTTCAAGACGGGCCAGACGCTGATGAAGACGATCATCGCGCCGGGCCTGAAGGCGCGCATGCTCGGGCTCCAGGGCTGGTTCTCGACGAACATCCTGGGCAACCGGGACGGCGAGGTCCTCGACGATCCCGGCTCCTTCCGCTCGAAGGAGGTCAGCAAGGCCTCGGTGCTCGACGCGATCCTGCAGCCGGAGCTCTACCCCGAGCTCTACCGCGACTACTTCCACAAGGTGCGGATCGAGTACTACCCGCCCCGCGGAGACGCGAAGGAGGGCTGGGACAACATCGACATCGTCGGCTGGCTCGGCCAGCCCATGCAGATCAAGATCGACTTCCTCTGCCGCGACTCGATCCTCGCGGCGCCCGTGGTCCTCGATCTGCTGCTCTTCCTGGACCTCGCGGCTCGCGCCGGCCTCTCGGGCATCCAGGAGTGGTTGTCCTTCTATTTCAAGTCGCCGATGTCGCGCGCCGACCTGAAACCGGAGCACGACCTGTTCGTGCAGCACCTCAAGCTCTCCAACACGCTGCGGATCCTGGTCGGCGAGGAGGTCCTCGACCACTCAGGGCTGGACTACTACGAGGGCGGAGCGGACGTCGCGGCGGCGCCCGCTCCTACGAAGATGAAGAAAGCGTCAGCTCCGCCGAAGCGTGGTCGCGGTCGAGGAGCGTCGTCCGGACGCTCCCGCCGCAGTGCGCGGTGACGAGCGCCGCGAGGTCCGCGAGCGCGGCTTCCACGAGGGGGCGATTCACCGGGGGGAGCCCCTCGACGACGAGGAAGCCCCGCGTCGTCGCCTCCGTGAGCTTGGTGCGGTCCGCCTCCTTCCAGTTCCAGCGGCGGCAGAGCGCGCCCGCGGAATCCGCGTAGATCACCTCGCCGGTCTTCGGCGGACGGGCGAGCTCGGGCGGCTCGCCGAGCAGGCGCACGGCCGGCTCGCAGTCCGCGGCGAATCGGAGCGCGACGTCGCCCTCGAGCGCATCGAGGTCCTCGCCGCCGACCGGCACCATGTGCCGCAGCGAGACCGCGTTGTAGAGGTCCACGAGCAGGTTGACGTGCGTGACGCGGTGGCCCTTCGCGGCGCGGCGGAGCAGGTTCTCGATCGAGGAGGGGTGGTCCTTCGGCTTGGCCCCGAATTTCCGATACGCCTCCCGCCACGGCGCGACGTGCGGGTGCTCCGGGATCGGGGCGCCCGCGATGCGGCCCACCGCGGCATCCTCTTCCTTTCGCAGGAGCTCCGCGAGCGCCGCGCTCTCGCCCGAGTTTCGGACTCCTCCGAACGCCGCGACGCCGATCACGACGTCGGGGAACGCGTCGAAGATCTCGCGCGCGACGAGGAGCTTGGTCACGGAACTCCTTATAGCCTGTCATCCCGAGGAGCGATAGCGACGAGGGATCCCGCCTCGGAGACGACGTAGGCTTGCCGAGTTCGGGATCGATACCGCCGACCTTCGGTCGGCGTTACCTACTGCCGGGGGCTTGCCTTTGGTGGCCGGTTCGCTACGCTCGGGATGACGGCTTGGTGATGTCCCTTCGCAAGATCCTCCACCTCGACATGGACGCGTTCTACGCGTCGGTCGAGCAGCGCGACGATCCCTCGCTCCGCGGCCGGCCCGTCGCGGTCGGCGGACGGCCGGAGAGCCGCGGCGTGGTCTGCGCGGCGAGCTACGAGGCGCGGAAGTTCGGCGTGCGCTCGGCGATCCCGATGGCGCGCGCCGTCCGGCTGTGCCCCGAGCTCGTCGTCATCCGGCCCGACTTTGCGAAGTACGGCGCCGTCTCGCAGCAGGTCTTCGCGATCTTCCGCGGCGTGACTCCCCTCGTCGAGCCGCTGTCGCTCGACGAGGCCTACCTCGACGTGACCGAGAATTCCTGGGGCGAGCCCTTCGGCGCGCAGGTCGCGAAGCGGCTCAAGACACGCATCCGCGAGGAGACGCAGCTGACCGCTTCGGCGGGCGTCGCCCCCAACAAGTTCCTGGCGAAGATCGCGTCCGGCTGGAAGAAACCGGACGGGCTCACGGTCATCTCGCCCGAGCGCATCGAGGGCTTCCTGCAGGGCCTGCCCGTCGACGCGCTCTGGGGCGTCGGCCCGAAGACGGCCGCGAGGCTCCGCGCCGAGGGAATCCACAAGCTCGTCGACGTGCGGACCGCGCCCGACGACGTGTTGCAGCGCGCGGTCGGCAGCTGGGCCGCGGGACTCCGCCGGCTCTCCTTCGGCGAGGACGACCGCGCCGTCAACCCGAACCAGGAGCGCAAGTCCGTCGGACACGAGGAGACCTACGCGAAAGATCTCTCCGATGCCGCGTGCATCCAGTCGGAAGTCGAGGCCCTGGCGCGGCGCACGGCGGCGTACCTCGAGAAGAAGGACCTGCGCGCGCGGACCGTCGTGCTCAAGCTGCGCTACGACAACTTCCAGACGATCACCCGCAGCGACACCCGCGATCCCTCGACGCGCGCCGCGGAGGAGATCGCCGCGCGCGCCGTCTCGCTCCTCGAGAAGACCGAGGCCGGCCGCCGCCCCGTGCGCCTCCTCGGCGTCTCGGTCCACGGGTTTCACGAGAAGACGGAGGAGCCGGCGGCGGACGAGCCCCGCGATCAGCTCGACCTGCCGACACAGGGCTAGCACTGGCGGGTATATGCTCTCCGCACGCATACTCGCCGGTTGAGGCCCGCCTCGGTCTGCCTCGCCCTGACCATCGCGGCGATCGCGATTCTCGCGCCTGCTTCGCCCCTGACCGCCCAGGTCTACGAAGTCGTGCACGCGTTCAGCGGATCCGCGGGAGCGCCGAGCGGTCCGGTCGTCGAGATGCCCGACGGAACGCTGTACGCAACGGCGGCGGCCGGAGGAATTCGGGGTTGGGGCTCGATCGCCAAGATGTCCCCCGACGGACACGGCGGCTACGACTTCACCGAGATCCACTCGTTTACCGGCGCGGACGGGGCCTTTCCGCAGTGGGGGCTGGTCCTCGCCTCCGACGGCTATCTCTACGGAACGACCAGCTCGGGAGGAACGGGCTCGTGCCAGCCGACGGTCTCACCGTCCGGATGCGGCACGGTATTTCGCGTCGACCCCCGAGGGCGCGTGACGGTGATTCATCAATTCGACGATTACGACGGCCGTGGTCCGTCCGGTCCCCTCATCGAACGAATCGGCTACGGCCTTTACGGAACGACGGCCACGGGCGGAGCCGCCGAAGCCGGCACGATCTTCAAGATCGCGCTGGACCTCGGCCTGACGTTCACTTCATTGCATAGTTTCGCGATCGCAGAAGGGGTCTCTCCGGGCGGCGGGCTGGCTCTCGCCGGCGACGGAAGCCTCTACGGTGCGTGCTTTTTCGGGGGCGCCGGATCGGTCGGCTCGATCTTCCGGATCGACCCATCCGACGGCTTCACGGTCGTGCACGCCTTCGTCGACGAGGGCGGCAATCCCACGGGTCTCGCGCAGACGAACGACGGCTCCTTCCTGGGAACGATGGCCTACGGGGGATCCGGCGGAGGCGGAATCTTCCGAATGGATGCCTCGGGCGACACGACGATCGTTCACTGGTTCGACGCGAGCGAAGGCTCCAATCCCATGGCGGGACCCATCAAGCGATCCGACGGCCTGCTCTACGGAACCACCCAGAACGGCGGCGCCTTCGGCTACGGAACCGTGTTTCGGCTCGACGAGTCCGGAGTCCCGACCACTCTCCATCATTTCCAGTCGACGGACGGTGCCCGTCCCGCCTCACCGCTGGGAATAGGCGCTGGAGGAGAGCTCCTCGGCGCCGTGCCCGAGGGAGGAGAGGGTCTCCACGGGACGGTCTTCCGGATCGATGGCGCCGGCGTCTTCTCCACCCTGCACGAATTCGCGCGGGCCGAGGGGCTCTTTCCGCGAAGCGCTCTCCTCCAATCCGCCGACGGGACTTTCTGGGGAACTACAGCCGGAAACTCCGACGAGGGAGGAACCGTTTATCGATTCTCACTGGCCGACGGCTTCGCGACGATTCACACGTTCACCGGACCCGACGGAGCGCACCCCGAGGCCGAGTTGATGCGAGCGTCGAACGGCCAACTCTACGGAACGACCCAGGACGGCGGCTCAAATGGTCTCGGCACGATCTTCACGATCGACGACCAGAACGTCCTCACGACGCTCCACAGCTTCGACGGCACGGACGGCGCCAACCCCGAGTCGGGGCTCGTGCAGGCGCTCGACGGCAACCTGTATGGGACCGCGTCGGGCGGAGGAGCCCAGGGCTCCGGAACGGCATTTCGCATGACCCTCGACGGAGATTTCCTCTCTCTCCACGATTTCGAGGTCGCAGTCGA
>DASXAG010000019.1:0-51334 GCA_036406835.1 Thermoanaerobaculia bacterium | reverse complement strand
GGGCGCACCGCCGCCTGATGCGAGGCGGAGAGGCCGTCGCGGCGGGGGAGGATGCCGCCGCGGTCGAACGCCTCGACCGGCGCCGGTTCGTCGTACGGCTCGGCGGCGCGGCGGCCACGATCACCGTCGTCGGGGCGGCCGTGGGCGCTCTCGCGGGAGGAACGCGCCGGCGGGGTGCGGCGAGCAGCCCCGGCGCCGCGTGGTCGGCCGCGAATCCGCTACCCAACGTCGGGGATGCGGTCCAGCCCGCGCCTGGCACGCGCAAGGAGCTCACGCCCCTCGAGGATCACTACCGCATCGACATCAACACGACGGTGCCGAGAGTCGACGAGGCGAGCTGGCGCCTGAAGATCGGCGGACTGGTCGAGCGGCCGGCCGCGCTCACGCTCGCCCAGATCCGGGCCTACGAGCCGCTGCACCAGTTCGTCACGCTGGCCTGCATCTCGAACCCGGTCGGCGGCCCTCTCATCGGGACGACGCGCTGGACGGGGGTGAGCCTCCGCCGCCTCCTCGACGACGTGAGCCCGAAGCCGGGCGCCACGCACCTCAAGCTCGTGGCCGCGGACGGGTTCTACGAGGTGGTCGCCCTGGAAACGGTCCGCGCGGACGAGCGGGTGATGCTGGCCTACGACTGGGACGGCCTGCCGCTCGAGCCCAAGCACGGCTTCCCGCTCAGGATCTACATCCCCGACCTCTACGGGATGAAGCAGCCGAAGTGGCTCCTCTCGATCGAGGCGCTGGATCACCCGGAGGACGGGTACTGGATCGAGCGAGGCTGGGACCGGATCGCGCGCATGCAGGCGACCTCCGTGATCGACGCCATCGCGGTGGACATGATGCTGACGCAGGCGGGAGAGAAGACGCGGATCCCGATCGGCGGAATCGCTCACGCCGGAGCGCGGGGCATCTCGAGGGTGGAGGTGCGGGTCGACGACGGGCCCTGGAGCGAGGCGCGGCTGCGTGCGCCGCTGTCCTCCACCACGTGGGTCCTCTGGCGCTACGACTGGCCGTTCCGGCCGGGAAACCACACGTTCACGGTCCGCTGCGTCGACGGCCAGGGCGCCGCGCAGATCGTCGAGCCGGCCCCGCCGGCTCCTTCCGGCGCGACGGGCCTCTTCACCAAGAGCATGAGGATCTGAAGACTCCCCGTCTCGCGCTGCTGCTCCTGCCGGTCGTCGCCGCCTGCGGCTGCGGCTACGGGCACACGCGTCCGGTGATCGAGTCGGGCAAGAACTTTCCATGTCGCTCGGCCATCGGCATCGAGGGGGAGCCCACCTCCTCCGAAGTCGTCGCGATGATCGGCGAGCCGCTCGAGCGGAAGCCGGTCGCGGGCGGCGAGGTCTTCTGCTACGCGGTCCGGGGCAAGTTCGGCGATCGCGTCAAGCTTCTGGGGCTCGTCACGATCTCCGAGCCCCACTACTACTGGAGCTGCGACGTCCGTCTCGAGTTCCGCGACGGGCGCCTCTACTCGATCACGCACACGATCGACAACAGCGGCCCCGACGGCGAGGAGAAGGACGGTCCGAGCACGAGGGTCGTCCGACCCGCGAAATAGAAGGCGAGCGGGGCCGGGCGTTTACGGCCTGCCCAGCGGCCCGGCGTGCGCGAGGAGCTCCTCGAGCTGGGCGCGGTCGACCGAGATCCAGCCGCACGCGCCGCAGTCGCGAACGGCGACGCCCTCGATCGCGTTCCGCGGCGTCAGGACGCCGCCGCAGCGCGCACAGCGGCTGGAGGGATTGAGGCGTCGGGCCTGGGCCTGCCGATTCCGCGCGGCCTCGATCATCTCCGCCTCATGCTGCCGGAACCACCCGAACTCCCGCGCCCGTCGGATCTTCCGAGCGTCCCAGCGTGTCCCGTCCGTCGTGCCTCGCTTCATGGGTCCCAATGATTCCAACGTATCGCGCCGCGATACATTCCCGGCCGCCGAAGGATGGAGACCGTCTACATCCCTCACGCGGTCGTCGGCGCCTCCGCGGCAGGAGCCGGTGCCGGTGCCGCCTTGACGGCCGGCCAGTCCCGGCGCCACTCGGCGCCGCCGTCGCGCAGGTAGGCGATGCGGACGGGCATCACGCTCAGCCGGTCGTACAGCTTCCGCTCGGCCCGGATCGGCCACCAGTCGTAGAGGAAGATCTCCATCGGCCGCCACATCGCGACCCAGCCTCCGATGACGAGGCTCTCCTTGACGATCGCGCTGAGCTCGGCGCGCACGACCTTGAGGAGGAAGTTGCTCGCGGCGATCGAGAGCCCGAGGAACGCGACGCCGATGACCAGGCTGATCCGGCCGATTCGGAGCAGCTGTCGCAGCTTCCGCCGCGACGAATCGGAGCGATGCCGGAAGAAGTCGTGGATCGCGTCGCGCAGGATCGCGGCCTCGTCGGGGATCCCCGCGGGCCGGTCGAGGTCGACGACCAGCGCGAGCGGCGCGCCCTTCGGGGCGTCGCGGGCCCAGCCCACGATGAACTCCTCCGCCTCCGGAGCCAGGTCTCGCTCGCGAAACGGGGACGGGTCGATCGCGTTGAAGAGCTGGCGCAGCTCGGAGACGTGGATCTCGATGCGCTCGCAGTCGGGCGGGATCGAATCGCCGGAAGTCTTCCGCTCGGCGGCCATGGCGTCCTCGGCCCGCATGATACGTTGCCGACGGAGAGAAAACGGGTGCGGATCGGCATTCTCGGTTCGGGCCTGATGGGCGGCAAGCTCGGCACGCTCTTCGCGCGCGCCGGGCACGACGTCGTCTTCAGCTACGCGCACGACATGGAGAAGCTGAAGAGTCTCGCGCGGAAGGCGGGCAGGAACGCCCGGGCCGGAACGCCGGGCGAGGCCGCGCTCGAGGCGGAGGCCCTTCTCCTCGCGGTGCACTGGTCGCGCGTTCCGGACGTGCTGAAGAGGGCGGGCGATCTCTCGGGCAAGGTCCTCGTGACCTGCTCGCTGCCGATGAACGCGGACGACACGCGTCTCGTCGTCGCCCGTACGTCGTCCGGCGCGGAGGCGCTCGCGAGGAAGGCCCCGAAGGCCCGGGTCGTCTCCGCCTTCGGGACCGTGCCGAGCGAGGTGCTCTTCGGCGTCTTCGCGGCGCGGCGCCGCGCGCGCCGGCCGAGCCTGGTGTACTGCGGCGACGACGCGCGCGCCAAGCGGGTGGCCGCCCGGCTGATTCGCGACGTGGGGTTCGACCCGGTCGACGCCGGTCCGCTGCGGATCGCGCGGTACACGGAGCCCTTCACGCTCCTGGTCGCGCAGCTCGCGTACGAGGGAAGCGGCGGACCGGGGCTGGCGTATCGGTTCGAGAGATTTCGGAGCAAGGGCTGAGCACGGGGAGAGCGGGGGCCGCCGCGTGTCTGACGCTGATCGCCGCGGGCCTCGGTGCGCAACGGCTCGCCGGAAAGGACGGTGCCGTGACGCACCCCACGCTCTACCGGACGGTCACCGTCGACGGAGTCTCGATCTTCTACCGCGAGGCCGGGCCGAAGGAGGGGCCGACGATCGTCCTGCTGCACGGCCTCCCGAGCTCCTCGCGGCAGTTCGAGGCGCTGCTCACGCGTCTCTCCGACCGCTACCACCTCGTCGCTCCCGACTACCCGGGATTCGGGCACAGCGACTGGCCCGACCCGAAGACGTTCGCGTACACCTTCGACCACATCGCGACGCTGATGACCCGTTTCACCGAGGCGCTCGGGATCGCGCGCTACACGCTCTACATGCACGACTACGGCGGCCCGGTCGGCTTCCGGATGGCGCTGGCGCACCCGGACCGCGTCGAGGCGATCATCGTGCAGGACGCCGTGGCGCACGACGCGGGGCTCGGCGCGAACTGGAAGGGCCGACGGGCGTTCTGGGCCGACCGCGCCGCCAACGAGTCCGCGCTGCGCACCAACCTCCTGTCGCTGCAGACCACGCGCACGCGCCACGTCGGCAGCGATCCCGACGTCGAGCGTTACGACCCGGACCTGTGGACCGACGAGTACTCCTTCCTCAACCGGCCCGGACAGGCGGACATCCAGAGCGACCTTTTCTACGACTACCGCACGAACGTCGACGCGTACCCGAAGTGGCAGGCCTGGATGCGCGAGCGGCAGCCGCGGCTCCTCGTGCTCTGGGGGAAGTACGACCTCTCCTTCGAGCCGACGGAGCCGGAGGCGTATCGGAAGGACGTGCCCGGCGCCGAGATCCACGTTCTCGACGCGGGTCACTTCGCGCTCGACACCGCCGCCGACGAGATCGCGCGGCTGGTCCGGGGCTTCATGAGGCAGGACGCGAGGGTCTGATAGCGTTCCCGGCATGCCTTCGAGCGCTCGGTGCTCTCTCCGGCGCCTCCTTCTCTTCTGTCTTCTGGGAGCGCCGTCCGGAATCGCGCCGGCGCAGATCGCTGCGCCTCGCGCGCAGGTCCCGCTCGCCGTGGCCGTGCGGCCTTTCCTGTTCACCGTCGCGACGGATCCCGCGGCCGACGGCCAGTGGGTTCTCTACTCCGACACGGGATACGGGGAGCGCGGTCAGGATCCGGCCCGCACCGACGGCTGGCAGCAGTACGTCGGCGCGCAGGGACGCGTCGGCTGGGGCCTGACGGTCCTCGGGCGGCTCGGCTTCGGGACGAAGGAGGACGGCGGCGTCGGGAACCTCGAGGAGGCCGAGGTCCTCAAGGACGTGCTGACCGGAGCGGCGCCGCTCTCCGCCGGCGTCGGCGCGCGGCGGGAGCTCGACGGCTCGTTCACGGCGCTCGGACGTGTCGTGTTCGGAAGAACCTTCGCGAAGGACGACCTCTTCACGAACGTGCGCTTCGAGCGCTCCTTCGAGCGCGACCGCGACGAGCTGGACCTGATGGCCTCGGTCGCCTGGATGCACCGGTTCGGCGACGTCGCGAGCGCGGGAGTCGAGGTCCTCGCCCAGGATCTCGAGGGGCTGTGGGAGCCGGACGAGGCCGAGGGCGGCGCGCGTCTCTTCATCGGCCCCACGGTCCGCGCGGCGATCCCGGCGACGTCGTTCTACCTGGCGCTGGGCGGCGGTCCCGTCCTGCGCGCGAGCCGGAGTCCCCGAATCAACGACGCGCCGCGCGACCTCTCGACGCGATCGGGCTACGCCATCCGCCTCTCGATCGGGTTCCAGCCCCCCTCGTCCGCGTCCGCCCGGTAGGAGCGCGGGAAGAGCCGCCATGCCCAAGTCGCCGGCAACGGTCCTGGAGGCCGCGGGCCGCGAGGTCGTCCTCACGAACCCGGACAAGGTCTTCTTCCCGAGGGCCGGCTACACCAAGCTCGACCTCGCGAGGTACTACCTCGCGGTCGCCGAGGGCGCGCTGCGCGGCATCGCGGGGCGGCCGATCGTCCTGAAGCGTTACGTCGACGGCGCCGAGGGCGAGCCGTTCTACCAGAAGCGCGCCCCCGAGAATCACCCCGACTGGGTCGAGACGGTCGAGCTGCGGTTCCCCTCGGGCCGCACCGCGCGCGAAATCGTGGTGCGCGACGCCGCGCAGCTCCTGTGGATCGTCAACCTCGCGTGCGTCGACCTCAACCCGCACCCCGTGCGCGCCGACGACCTCGATCATCCCGACGAGCTGCGCGTGGACCTGGATCCGGGGCCCGGCGTTCCGTGGGAGGACGTGCGGACGGTGGCGCTCCACGTCCGGGACGTGCTCGAGGAGCGCGGCCTCACCGGCTGGCCGAAGACGTCCGGGTCCCGCGGGATGCACGTCAACGTCCGCATCGATCGGCGGTGGGACTTCGACCAGGTGCGCCGCGCGGCCCTCGCGATCGCGCGCGAGGTCGAGCGCCGCGCGCCGGACAGGGCGACCAGCAAGTGGTGGAAGGAGGAGCGCCACGGCGTCTTCCTCGACTACAACCAGAACGCCAAGGACCGAACGGTCTGCTCGGCGTGGTCCGTGCGGCCGACGCCCGACGCGCGCGTGTCCATGCCGCTCGCGTGGGACGAAGTCGCGGACTGCGACCCGGCGGCGTTCACGCTCGTGACGGCTCCGCGCCGTCTGAAGGAACAGGGGGATCCTGCCGCCGGCATCGACGCGGCGGCGGGCTCGCTCGACGGGCTGCTCGCGCTCTCGGCGGAGCAGGAGGCGGCGGGCCTCGGCGACGCGCCGTGGCCGCCTCACTACCGGAAGCAGGAGGGCGAGCCGGACCGCGTGGCTCCCTCACGGCGGAAGGGATCGGGTGTCGGCCGCCGGAAGTCGAGCCAGCCGCTCATCGTCGTCGCGAACGCGAAGCACAAGGAGGACGCCGTCGCCGGCCTCGAGCGGTGGAAGGCGCGCCATCCGGGCGCGGCCGCGTGCCTCCAGGAGGACGACGTCCTCGTCGACTCCATGCGCGGCCGGTCCAGCACGTGGACTCGCATCCGCCTCAACCTGCGGCACGTTCCGGAGGCGGAGCGCCCCGCGCCGGAGGCGCCGGACCCGGACTACGATCCGTGGGAGGAGTTTCGGTCCGCGCCGCGGCGCCGGCCGCCGCCGAAGACGCGCTCGAGCTCGTAGGCCGGCGTCACCTCCAGCTGGTCGTAGCGGCAGTCCTCGGGGCGCTTGTCGGGCCGCCACCGGACGAACTGCGCGGCGTGGCGGAAGCGCGTCCCCTGCATGTGGTCGTAGGAGACCTCGCAGACGCGCTCGGGCCGGAGAGGCTCCCAGCTCAGGTCCTTGCCGCGATTCCAGCGGCTCGTGGCCCCGGGGAGACGCTGGCCCTTCGCGGCCGCCTCCTCGTGCGCCTCCGCCCACTCCTTCCACGGATGCTCCTCGAGCGCGTTCTCGCGGAGCGGCGCGAGCTCGTCGACGAGCTCCTTGCGCCGGGCCGTCGTGAACGCCGCGGTGACGCCGACGTGATGCAGCGTGCCCTCGTCGTCGTAGAGGCCCAGCAGGAGCGAGCCCACCATCGTGCCCTTCCCGTTCTTGTGCCAGCGGAATCCCGCGACCACGCAGTCGGCGGTGCGCGCGTGCTTGACCTTGATCATCGTCCGCTCGCCGGGACGGTAGGGCTCCTCCAGGCGCTTCGCCATGACGCCGTCGAGCCCCGCTCCCTCGAACCGGCGGAACCAGTCCTCGGCGAGCGCGCGGTCGCGCGTCGCGGGCGAAAGGTGCACGGGCGCGGCCGCGTCCGCGAGCTCCTTCTCGAGGCGCTCGCGCCTCCGCGCGAGCGGCGCGCGACGCAGGTCCTCGTCCCCGATCGCGAGGAGATCCCACGCGACGTAGGAGGCGGGCGACTGCTCGGAGAGGAGCTTCACCCGGGAGGCCGCGGGATGGATCCGGAGCAGCAGCGCCTCGAAGTCGAGGCCGCTCGGGCCGACGATGACGACCTCGCCGTCGAGCACGCAGCGCTCGGGGAGCGCGGCGCCGAGGGGCGCGAGCAGCTCGGGGAAGTACCGGTTCATCGGCTTCTCGTCGCGGCTCTGGAGGAGGATCTCGCCGCCGTCGCGGAACACGAGCGTGCGAAAGCCATCCCACTTGGGCTCGAACAGCCAGCCCCCGTCGTGCGGCAGCGAGTCGGCCGCCGACGACAGCATCGGCTGGATCGGGGGGTCGAAGGGGAGGCGCATGGCTCATCCTACCCGGCGCCGGGACGACGTCTCGCGAGACGGAAGGACTCTACGCGCCCGGCCCCGTCTTCTTGCGCAGCAGCTCCTCGACGTCGTCGACCTTGTCGGCGAGCTGGTGGAGCTTGCGCGCGAGACCCTGGATCTCCGACTCGGCGCGCCGGTTGACGTCGAAGTCCATCTCGCTGCGCACCCGGTCCTTCTTGTCCTGCCGGTTCTGGCTCATCATGATGATGGGCGCCTGGATCGCGGCCAGCATCGACAGGAACAGGTTCAGCAGGATGAACGGGTAGGGATCCCAGGCCCTGTCCCGCAGCGCCACGTTTATCGCGGTGTAGATGCTGAGCGCGATCAGGGCCGCGATGATGAACGTCCACGAGCCGCCGAACGAGGCCACCGCGTCCGCGACTCGCTCCGCCGCCGTCTCCTTCTCCTCGATGACCTCGTTGGGGTTCCGGGACGCGCGCAGGCGGACGAGCTGGTGCGCCGAGTGGAACTGGCGGCCGAGCACCGCGAGCATGTCCATCCCCGCGAGCGGCTTGCGCTGCAGCAGGGTCTCGATGTCGGAGCGGTCGACCTCGACGCACACGCTCTCCTCGACGGAGATCGCGGTGGTCTGGTGCGGCGTCTGCTCGAGCATCGAGGCGAATCCGAAGAAATCGCCGTGGCCGGGCTCGTCGACGGTCACCTCCTGGTGGTCCTCGTCGATCGTGGTCACGCGGACGGATCCGGAGACCATCACGTAGGCGCGCTCGCCGGCGTCCCCGATGCGGTAGATCCGCTGGCGCGGCGCGAACGTCCTGACCTCGACGTGCGCGGCGAGGACCGCCATCTCGTCGTCGTCGAGGAGGGCGAACAGGGGGACTCCCCGGAGGACCTCGGGCGAGCAGGGCATCGGAAACCTCCACGCGAAGTCCCGGCGCCGATCGGCGCCGGGGTGAGATCGAGGCGACGGCTCATGAGATCGAGGCGACGGCTCATGGCGAGTAGGAGAGTCCGAGCAGGAATCCGAGCCGCGCGCTGTCGTACCGGCCGGCGATCAGGGCGAAGTCGAAGGTCATCCCTCGCAGGATCCCCACGCTCCCTCCGATCGTGAGCTGAAGCTGCCGGTTGACTCCCTGGTCGGTGCGGACGCGCGCGCCGTTCACGTCGACGCCGAGGAGCAGCGTGGGGGAGAGGTACTGGACGATCGAGAGGCCGCCCGTGAAGATCTTGCCCGGCGTCCGGATGCCGATGGCGCCCGTCAGCGTGTTCCCCGAGAACTGGTACCCGAGGTTGAGGTGGACGACCGTGGATCCGAAGAACGTCTTCTGCGTGATGGTGTTCAGCACCGCATCGGTGTAGCCGGAGCCGAGCTGCGTCTTCGCGTCGCCGGTCGGGAGCTCGACCGCCGCGCTGACCGTGAATGCCGGACGGGCGCCGTTCGGGTCCTCCGTCACGAGCTTGTACTTCGCGGCGAGATCCACGTCGCCCAGGCCGAAGGCGCTGTCGAGGGGCGAGGCCTCCGACCTCTTGATCGCGATGATCGGAAAGTCGACGTTGACCTCGAGGCGTCGGAGCAGGCCGTACTGGACGACGAAGTTGTTGGTGTCCTGGCGGACGTCGGGGAGCGCCTCCCGGGGAAGGTCGGCGTACTGGTTGGCGTATTCGAAGTGCCACTGGCCCCTCGGCGTGACCTCGGCGTCGTCCGAGACGAAGGGCTGCTGCGCCCGGACGGCGGCTGCGGAGCCGCAGAGGAGAATCGCCAGCGCGAGTCGCCTCGAGGCCCGCTGGTTGTTGACGGCAATCAAGAGTCGCGGAGACTCTACGCCACGGCGGGGCCTTCGCGGGTGAAATCCGAGTGAAATCCGGCCCGGCGGTGGTGAAATGGGCGCGGAAACGGAGGTCGGGATGACCGTGGCGAAGCCCGCTGACAACGATGTGCTCGACGTGCTCGTCGTCGGGGCCGGTCCCGTCGGCCTCTTCCTGGCGAACGAATGCGCGCGGCGGGGGATGCGCTGGCGGCTGATCGAGACGCGCGCATCGCAGTCCGAGCACTCCAAGGCGCTGGCCATCTTCCCGCGGACGCTCGAGATCTTCGACATGGCGGGCGTCGTCGGGCCGTTCCTCGAGGCCGCGAACCGCGTCACGAGGGTGGCCGTCATCGCGCACGGCCGCCGCCTCGCGAACATGCCGTTCGCGCCGGAGGAGAGCCCGTACGCGTTCATCGCGATGGTGCCCCAGGACGTGACCGAGCGGCTCCTCGTCCAGGAGCTGCGCCGCAAGGGCGGTGACGTCGAATACGAGACGACGTTCCGCGGGGCGGAGACGCGGGACGGCGTCGTGCGGGTGACGGCGGAGCGCCGCGGCGAGCCGCTGACGGTGACCGCGCGCTGGGTCGTGGGGTGCGACGGCGCGCACAGCGCGATCCGGCACCTCCTCCGGATCCCCTTCGAGGGAGCCGAGTACGAGGACTCCTTCATGCTCGCCGACATCCAGACGAACGAGTCGCTGCCGGCCGACGAGATGCAGCTCTGTCCGAGCGAGCTCGGGCCCGCCGCCATCTTCCCGATGAGCGCCACCCGGCGGCGGCTCGTCGCGACCGTCCCGGCGGCCGAGGGCGAGGCGCCGTCGCTCGATCTCGTCCGGCGCGTCCTCCGCGAGCGCGCGCCGCGCGAGATCGAGGCCTTGTCCCTGCAGTGGAGCAGCTACTTCCGCATCCATCACCGGCACGTCGCGCGCCTGCGCGAGGGGCGCCTGTTCCTCGCGGGAGACGCGGCGCACATCCACAGCCCCTTCGGCGGCCAGGGCATGAACACCGGCCTCCACGATGTGTGGAACCTCGCCTGGAAGCTCGACCTCGTGCGGAGGGGCAGCGGCAACGACGCGCTGCTCGACAGCTACGGGGCCGAGCGGCTGCCCGTGATCGAGAGCGTCATCGAGACCACGCACCGGCTGACGAAGGTGATGGGCACGCCGAGCCGGCTGGCCCAGGCGCTGCGCGACGCCGTCATCCCGATGGTGTCCCGGCTCGCGCCGTTCCAGCACGCGTTCGTCCAGCGTCTCTCGGAGCTCGAGATCGCGTACCCCGACAGCCCGATCGTGGAGGGGCCGGGCCGCCGCCATCTCGAGGAGTCGATGCGTGGGGGAAACGGAATCGGCGGCCGGTTCCTGCTCATGGTCGGGGCGCGATCGGACGCGGCCACGCGCGAGAGCGCGGCGCGCCTGGGCGAGTCCTTCCGCGACGTGCTCGAGGTGCGGCCGTCGGGGAACGGGGGTCTCACGCTGGTGCGCCCGGACGGTTACGTCGCGTTCGAGGACGAGGACGGGGGAGAGTCGGAGCTGGCCGAGATCCGCGCGCTGCTCGAGCGGCAGACCGCGAGTCAGGGAACGAACTTCTCGTAGAGCGGCTCCCGGCTGCCCGGATCCTCGCCGAAGAACTCCACGTACTCGACTTTCGGGAGCGCGGTGCCTTCCTTTGCCTGGACGAACATCCGCCGGAGGATCGCGTCTTTCCCGCCGATCTCGGTCGTCGCGACCCAGCAGCCGTCGAGCATGCGAACGACCAGCCGCCGCTTGGGCTGCGCCTTGAGGTCCACGAGGTAGGTCGCGGGTGTCGCGGCCGGTGTCCCCTCCACCCCGTAGGCGCGGTTGCGCTGGAAGCGGGTCAGCTCCTCGCGCCGGCTCTCGTCGCCGTCGAGAAGCCAGTAGGCCACGACCGGCTGGGAGCTCACGAGCTCGCCGGCCTTCCCGGGGTGCGCGTCGTAGGCGACGATGTTCGCGTTCTTGTTGCGCGCGATGATGAAGAGGTGCTTCGGGCACGCCTGCGTCTGGGCGCGTCCCACGCCGATCGCGCCCAGCAGCAGAGCCACGAGTGCGGCCACGCGTCTCATTCGTCCTCCCTCTAGAACAGCCACGCGCCCCGCGCCATCAGCGCCGCGGTGAACGGAATCACCGCCACGAGCGCGGTCTCGGCGGAGTTGGCGGCGATGAGGCCGGAGAGGTTCGCGCCGGCGGCGGGCGATGCGATCCCGCGGGAGCGCGCCTTGCGCCAGCGCAGGAAGGTCACCATCGGCCGGATCTCGAGGACGAACACGAGGCCGAAGAGCGCCATCTTGACCCAGAAGAAGCCGTTGCGCAGGTAGAACTCGGGCTGCTTCTCGAGGCGGCCGAAGACCCGGACGAGCCCGGTCGCGATCCAGAGCAGCGCGGCGAGGCCCCAGAGGTTGTCCGCCTGGAACAGCCGCGTCAGCGCGACGGCGTCCTCGGGCGCGCGGCGGAGGTCGCGCAGCCGCCGTCCCCGCGCATACACAGCGCCCAGGCCGATCCCGAGGGCGAGGACGTGCAGGGCCGAGAACGAGGCGCGGGCGAGCATGCCCGCATCATACCGAGCGGCGACACCGGCGGGCCGCCGGAGTACGATTCGCCACGGTCACGCCGGTGGAGAGTCGGGCGGTCGTCCGCGATTCCGAGGGGGACCTCGAGCACGTCGAGGCGTCCCCGCACTGGAGCCTCGCGAAGCGGATCGCGTTTCGGTTCTGGTTCCTCTACGCGGGCCTCTACATCCTCGCGACGCAGATCCTCGCCACGATCTTCATCCCGGGCATCGACGTTCCCGATCCCGGAACGCTCGGTCCCGCGCGCGCGGCGGTCGCCTGGGTGGCGAAGAACGTCTTCCGCGTGTCCACGGACCTCGTCGTTACGGGCAGCGGGAGCGGCGACAAGACGTTCGACTGGACGCAAGCCGTCTGCATCCTCGCGATCGCCGCCGCCGGGGCGGCGCTCTGGTCGATCCTCGACCGGCGGCGCCGGAGCGACACCGCGCTGGAGAGGTGGCTGCGGCTCGCAATCCGGATCGCGCTCGGCTCCACGCTGATCCTCTACGGCATCGACAAGCTCGTCCCCCTCCAGATGCCGTTTCCGTTTCTGTCGCGCCTGATCGAGCCCTATGGCCGCTTCTCGCCGATGGGCGTGCTCTGGGCGTCGATCGGGGCGTCGCCCGCCTACGAGATCTTCACGGGCTGCGCGGAGACGCTCGGAGGCATCCTCGTGCTCCTTCCGCGGACCGCGGTTCTCGGCGCGCTGGTCTGTCTCGCCGACGTCACGGAGGTCTTCGTCCTCAACATGACCTACGACGTGCCGGTGAAGCTCTTCGCGTTCCACCTGATCCTCTTCACCCTCTACCTGCTGGCGCCGGAGTGGCCCCGGCTGCGCGACCTGTTCCTCCTCGGCCGCGGTGTCGGCCCCTCGACGGAACCGCCGCTCTGCCGCTCGGTCCGTGCGAATCGCTTCGCCTCGGCCGTCCTCGCGCTCTACGTCGTCTACCTGCTCGGGATGAACCTCCGCTCCGCCGCGAGGGGCTGGAAGGAGTACGGAGGAGGCGCGGCGCGGCCCGCCTACTACGGGATCTGGGACGTCGAGCAGATGACGGTGGACGGCGCGTCGCGGCCGCCGCTCGCGGGCGACACCGAGCGCTGGAGGCGGATCGTGTTCCAGTTTCCGGGCGGCGCGGTCGTGCAGCGGATGGACGACTCGTCCCTTCCGTTGCGGGCGGAGCTGACCGTCGGCGACCGGCGGCTCGCGCTGACGAACCGCGAGGACTCGAAATGGACGGCGAGCTTTCTCGTCGAGAAGCCCGCGGACGGTTCAGATCGTCTCGTCCTCGATGGCGACCTGGATCATCACCGCGCGCGTTTCGAGCTGCGTCGCGTGGACGAGACGAAGTTCCTGCTCGTGAGCCGGGGCTTCCACTGGATCCAGGAGTACCCCTTCAACCGTTAGCCGCGACGGCGGGTTCGACGCCGCGCCGCTCAGTGGGACGGAGCCGCGGCGGCCGGAACCACCGCGGCGGCCGGAACCACGGCGAGAATCGGCGCCTTCGCCGGCGCCGCCGCGGGCGCCTTCAGCCCGAGCTTGTTGCGAAGCGACGCGGCGTCCGCCTTCAGCACGTAGGTCTCGAGCTCCTTCCACAGCGCGCTGTGGTGGTACCCGCCCCGGGTCATCTCTTCGACGGCCTTCTCCGCCGTCCAGCCCTGCATGACGACCCGGTAGAGCGCCACCATGGCGCCCGTCCGGTCGGCGCCCTGCCGGCAATGGATGAGCAGGGGCCGGTTCTGCGGGTCGGCCATGATCTTGAGGGCCTCGAGGACGCGGTCGTCGCGGAGCCCGAACGCGCTCATCGGGACGTGGAAGAGCTTGAGAGCGCCCTTCTCGGCGTCTTTTTGAATAAGGGCGTCGTCGCCCCCGGAGACGCTCAGCACGCACTTCACGCCCAGCTTGGAGAGCTCCCGGAAACCCTCCGCGGTCGGCTGCGCGCCGCGGTACAGACCGTCCTCGATCCGGTACAGGTTGGCGACGCTCGTGCCGTCGACGCGGGTCGCCCACTCGGCCGGGCGGGGCACGGGGGGAATCGGGGACGCGAGGCCCGAGGCGCCGGCGAGAAGGAACGCGAGAGACAGGGAAACGGCGAGAGAAGCCCGGGTTTTCATGACGAGGAGGGAACAGGCCCTGCCCCTCGATCCTTCCCGCCGGCGCAATTTCCCTTCAGTCTTCGTCGGGCAGCGACTTCAGGTACTCGACCAGGTCGCTCTTCTCCTGCGCACTCAGCCCGAGGTTGAACACCGTGTCGTAGTGGTTGACGACGTCGAGGAGCGTCGCGAAGCGTCCGTCGTGGTAGAAGCCGCCCTTCCCGTGCGTCCAGAGCCCCGCCAGGGGCGCGGTCCGGTAGCGCTTGTCGGGCGCGCGGTTGGCCTGGAAGTCGTCGATCCCGATCTCGTCGGCGGTGTGCAGATTCCAGCCGGGCTCGGTCCAGAGCGGCTCGACGTGGCAGCTGTTGCAGCGGGCCTTTCCCGAGAAGAGCTCGTCGCCGCGCTTCGCCGCCTCTTCGTCGAAGCTCCCCCTGGGGGGCTTCGGCGCCGGGATCGCGAGCTGGTAGAGGTGCAGCGCGGCGAGCTTCGGCGTGATGCGGTCGTCGTCGGGCGAAAGGTCGGGGTTCAGGTTGCCGAAGCCGTTGGCCGCGGCGATCGGGAACTGCGTCGCGTCGTTCAGGCGCGGGTCCCAGAACCGGCCCTTGCCGTGCATCTCGAGGTTGGCGACGAACGCGTTCCAGTGCGTGACCGATCCCCAGCCGGTCCACGTATGGAGGTTGACGCCCGCGAGGCCGAAGGCCGGCGGGATCAGCGTGGCCGCGGAGCCGCCGTCGGGCCGGAACGCCTTGCCGTCCATGAAGAGCTCCGCGTCGAACTTGCCCGGGCCCCAGCTCATCAGCACCTTGCGCGTCGTCGCGTCGTCGACGCCGAGGAGCGCGTCGACCACCGAGAGGTCCGGAGCCATGTTGATCACCGCGCCGACGTTCAGGTCGCGGTTGGCCCAGCCGTCGAGCCGGTGCCCGATTCCCTTGGCGAAGGAGTTGTCGACGACGGAGTGGCAGATCGCGCACTGCAGTCCAACCGAGCGGAGCGTGCCGTTCCCGTTGAAGAATCCCGTGACGCCGACGACCGCGTTCGCCCGAAGGAGCGCGAGCGTGACGGCGGGATCGTCGAGGTTCAGGCGCCCCAGGCGGAAGTCGCTCTGCACCGAGCTCGGCAGCGCGTCGACGTCGACCTTGAGCCCGGCGGCGATCGCCGCGCGGGGGCTCAGTCCCGGGCCGACGCCGCCGTGCGCGGCGCCCTCGATCGCCTCGTGCAGCCGGAGCGTATCGCCCCAGAACGCCTCGTCCCCGAAGGTGTCGAAGCGGAACGTCTGGCGGCCCTGCTGCAGCGCGTCGAGCGCGTGCTGCGTGATGGCGCCGTCCGGGTCCTTCGGGCGGACGCCGGGATCGGAGGGGCCGCTCGAAGACGCCGCCGTGAGGAGCACGGCGGCGGCGACGGCGGCGGAGGCGAGGAGAAACGATCGAACGGATCTGCGCATGACGACCTCGAGAGTGCCGCGCGACCATCAGGTACCGGAGACGACCGGCGTTCGGCGCGACCTCACCCAGAGAGAGTCGCGAGCCACGATTTGGATTCGGGGCTTCGCGTTCCTTAACGAGTTGCTTAGGAAGGGGAGACTGCGCATCGCTCTTGCATCACGGAGCGGCGGGGCGCTTCGCGATGGACGCGGGGCAAGCTCGTGGGGAGGCTTCATCCCCGAGAGTCAGACGCCGATTTCGGACGGCGAGGTAGTGCGCAAGGTGTGTGCGGGAGAGCCGGAGCTGTTCGAGCTGTTGATGCGTCGGTACAACCAGCGGCTCTACCGAATCACGCGCGCCATTCTCCGCGACGACGGCGAAGCGGAGGACGTCGTCCAGGAGGCGTGGATGCGCGCGCTCGAGCACCTCGGCCAGCTCCAGGAGCCCGACCGCTTCGCCGGATGGATCGGCAGGATCGCGATCTACGAGTCGTGGAGCCGCGCGCGCCGCAATCGGAGGATCCGGATCGTCGGCGCGGAGCCCGACGCGCGCCTCGCGCGGCTCGCGTCCACGAGCGAGGACCCCGAGCGTGCGGCCTCGGGGCGCGAGGGGCGTGCGGAGCTCGAGGCGGCGATCGACGCCCTTCCGGAGCGCGACCGTCTCGTCTTCGAGCTGCGCGCGATCGACGAGCTCTCCACCGCGGAGGCCGCGGAGATCCTCAGCATCTCGCCCTCCGCGGTGAAGGCGCGCTTCCACCGCGCGCGGGTGCGGCTCCGCGCCGTTCTCGGGCGGGCCCTGGAGCGGGGCTCGATGCGCGGCGTCACGGAGGCGGGAGTCTTTCCGTTCTTGGGTCTGAGGTGCGAAAGCCTGAGACGCCGCGTTCTCGCCGAGGCGCGGCCGCCGTGGGAAGCCGTACGGGAAATGGTGCCCTTCGTTTCCCCGAACTGAGTCCGCCTCAGCCACGCTGATCACGCTCGGCGCGTGGGGGTGTCCCGCGTGGAGCGGACAAGGCAACGCCCCGATCGCGCGTACGGTGTAGGGTCCGCGCGCGCGCCGGGGCGTTGCGTCGATCCGATGACTAGGCGACCGCGATGCGGACCGGCGCGGCCATTCGCGCCGGCTGCTTCTTCCAGTTGGAGATGAGCCAGAACTGTTCGCCGTCGCACTTGGGGCAGGTACGGCTCCGGATGTTGAAGTAAACCTGGCAATCGAGACACACCGCGGTCTCCTCTTCCCGGATGCTGCTCACCTGCACTGGCTGAGACTTGAACGGGCCATTCCAGAACGCGACCCAGAAACCTCTCTGAAGCTCCCTCTCGTACATCGCAGCCCTCCTCGTGAGGCGGACCACGCCTCTTTTGTGTGAGGTGTGCAACTTCTGTTCCACGTTCCGGAATTCCCGGCCCGGAACCCCCCGGAAATGGAAGAGTTATCGCGGAGGGGAGCCCCCGTGGCTCCTTAAGATTGAGCCACCTCGGCATAGCGGCGCCGGCGGGTTCGGGAGGGGTTGAACGGATCCGGATCGGCGGGATCCGGACGCTCCTCGATCAGCTCCTCGGCGGGTACGGTGTGGAACGAGACCACGAGCCAGTCCTGCGCGCCGACCACTCCCTGGTGCCACGTGTCGGGAGGGATCGAGAGCCAGCGCTCTTCGAGCGAGGCGCGCGGATCGCTCGCGAGACGGTGCGACTTCCAGCGCGCGCCGTCGTGCACCTGGAAGTCGCCGCCGCCGCTCCACGACATCATCCGCTGCACGCTGTTCGGATGACGCTCCGCGCCCGTCGTCGCGCCCGCGCGAAGCACGAAGACCCAGCTCGACTTGATCTCCGGAGGCAGCGGCGACGCGTAGAGCGCGAGCGGCACCGCCTCCCACGCCTCGATCGTCTCGGGCCCGGCGCGACGGAGCGTCGCGAGGACGCGTTCGCCGATCGGGAGAAGCGCCGCGGCGGCTCCCGGCGAGGACACGGCCGCGTCGAGCGCGAGTAGGACGCGGCGTTCGGCGTCGGACCACGGCTTCGTCATGAGGTGATGGTAATCCGCGGTTTGACGCTCCGAAAACCCGGGTATACCGTAAACCGCTCTCGATGAAGCACTGGAAGGAGACCGCGGAGATCCTCGCGCGCACCGCGCGAGTGGCCGAGGCCGGCGGGCGGGCGGCCATCGCGATGGTCGTGCGCGTCGAGGGCTCGGCCTACCGGCGCCCGGGCGCGAAATTCCTGGTCGAGGAGTCCGGGGCGACCGCCGGGGGCGTCAGCGGCGGCTGCCTCGAGGGCGACGTGCGCGAAGTCGCGCTCGAGGTCCTGCGCTCGGGAGAGCCGAGACTCCTGCGCTACGAGACCGGCGACGACGAGTCCGTCTTCGGGCTGGGGCTCGGCTGCAGCGGAACGGTCGAGATCTTCGTGAGCGACGCGACGAGCCCCGAGGCGCTGGAGACCTCGGGCGAGATCCTCGGGCTCCTGCGCGGCGACCGTCCGTTCGCGGTCTCGACGGTCCTGCGCGGCGCGGCCGCGGGGACGGTCACGCTGCATCCCGGCGGCGCGGCGTCGTCCGCCCCGCCGCCTCCCGACCGGGACGTCTTCGTCGAGACCTACGCGCCGCCGCCCGCGCTCGTGATCTTCGGGGGCGCCGACGATGCCATCCCGCTCGCCGCGTACGCCTCGGCGTCCGGCTTCCGTGTCACCGTCGTCGACCACCGGCCGGCGGCGCTCCTCCCGGGACGGTTCGCGGAGGACGTGCGCCTCGACGCACGCAGGCCCGAGGCGGGGACCGGCGGTCTGCCGCTCGGCCCGCGTTCCTTCGCGGTCGTCAAGATGCACTCGTTCGCCCACGATCGCGAATGGGCGCGGAGCCTGCGCGACGCCGGCGTTCCCTACGTCGGCCTGCTCGGGCCGCGGGAGCGGGGCCGGAAGATTCTCACGCAGATCGGCGCCGAGGCGGGCGAGCGGTTCTTCGCGCCGGTCGGGCTGGATCTCGGCGCGGAGGGACCGGAGCAGATCGCGGTCGCGATCGTCGGCGAGCTCCTCGCCGTGCACGCGTCGCGGCAACCCTGGTCGCTGCGCGAGAAGGAAGGAGCGATCCATGCGGGCTGATCGGATCCGCTCGCGGCTCGCGCTCGCAGCGCTCCTCGCGGCGTTCGGGATTCTCGTGCGCGCCCTCGGCGCCGCACAGGGAGCGGGAGACGGCGACGCCGCCGTCGTGCCCATCCTGCGCGAGCGCATCGAGCGCCTGCGGGCGGGAGCCGCCGCCGGAGGATCGCGCTCCTCGGCCGTGGCGCACACCGCGCTTCCCGAGATCTACGACGAGGGCGGCTACCGGCCCTTGTGGAATCCCGAGCGGTTCGAGACGCTGCTCGCCCTGGTGCGGGAGTCGGAGGAGGACGGCCTGCGCCCGGAGGATTACCACCTCGCGGAGCTGACGCGGATGGCGCCCTCGGTCGCGCCCGGCGCGGACCCGGCGGCGCGGGCCGACGCCGACATCCTGGCGACCGACTCCTTCTTCCTCCTCCTGTACCACCTCTATCTCGGGAAGGTCGATCCGAAGTCGCTCGACCCGAACTGGAACTTCGAGCCGCGCCCCGTGGGCGGGCAGGAGGGCGATCGGTTCGTCTTCGACGCGGTCCGGCAGGGCCGCCTGCGCGAGGCGGTGGAGCGTGTCCGTCCGGATCACTGGTGGTATGCGAAGGCGCGCGCCGCGCTCGCCACGTACCGCGACCTGGCCGCGCGCGGCGGATGGCCCATGGTCTCGGCGGGGCCCGCGCTGAAACCCGGCTCGAAGGGACCTCGCGTCGTGGAGCTCCGGCGCCGCCTCGCGGCGACGGGGGAGCTCGCCGGACAGCCCGGTGAGCTCGACGGCGACGTCTACGACGCGCCCCTGTCCGCCGCGGTGTCGGAATTCCAGTCGCGGCACCGGCTCGAGCGCGACGGCGCCGTCGGAGCCGAGACGCTGGCCGAGCTGAATGTGCCGGTCGAGGCGCGCATGAGGCAGATCCGGATCAACCTCGAGAGGGCGCGCTGGGTGCTGCACGAGATCGGACCCGGCGATCTCGTGATCGTCGACGTGGCAGGCTTCCAGACGATTCTCGCGCGTGATGGCAAGCCGTTCTGGCGCGCCAAGACTCAGGTCGGGAAGCCCTTCCGCCAGACGCCGATCTTCAAGTCGAAGATCGACCATCTCGTCTTCAACCCGACCTGGACGGTGCCGCCCGGCATCCTCGCGAAGGACGTGTTGCCGGCGGCGCGCAAAAACCCGGCGTATCTCCAGAAGAAAGGCCTCGACCTGCTCGACAGGGACGGGAAGAAGGTCGACCCGGCCCGCGTCGACTGGGCCTCCCGGAGCTTCCCGTACACGGTCCGGCAGGAGCCCGGGCCCGACAATGCGCTCGGCCGCGTCAAGATCATGTTCCCGAACGCGTACCACGTGTACCTGCACGACACGCCGAGCAAGGCGCTCTTCGAGAAGGAGGCCCGCGCGTTCAGCTCCGGCTGCATGCGCGTCGAGCGGCCGCTCGAGCTCGCGGAGCTCCTCCTCGCCGACCCGCAGAACTGGAGCGCGGCGAAGATCGACGCGGCGGTGGCCACCGGGAAGACGCAGACCGTGCGGCTCAGGCAGCCCGTTCCCGTGCTCATCATGTACTGGACCATCGACCCGACCGACGAGAAGCGGACCGTCTTCAAGCGGGACCCCTACGGGCGCGACCCGGAATTGGCGCAGGCGCTCGACGAGGCGTACGCGCCCGCGGCGGCGCCGGCGGCAACGGGCGCCCGGTGATCGAATGACGGCGCCCGGGAACCGGGGCGGATCGGTCGCGGGAATCGTCCTCGCGGCCGGCGCTTCGACGCGTTTCGGCCGGAACAAGCTCCTGCTGCCGTGGCAGGGTGAGTCCCTCGCGCGTCGGGCATCGCGCACCGCGCTCGAGGCGGGGCTCGAACCGGTCGTGGTCGTGCTCGGGCACGACGCGGAACGCGTCGCGGGGGAGCTCTCCGGCCTCTTGGTGCTCGCCGTCGTCAATTCCGCGCACGAGAAGGGCATGAACACCTCGCTCGCGGCGGGCATCGCCGCCCTTCCGGCGTTGGTCCCGGCCGCCGTCGTCCTGCTCGCCGACATGCCCCGGGTGACGGCGGAGATGGTGGCGCGGCTCGTGCGCGTCTTCCAGGAGACGGGCGCGCCGCTGGTCGCGTCCGACTACGGCGGCATCCACGCCCCGCCGACGCTGTACGCGCGCTCCCTGTTCCCGGAGCTGGGCGGGCCCGAGGGAGACGGGGGCGGCCGGCGCGTGGTCCGACGCCACGCGGGGGCGGTGGTCCGCGTGGAATGGCCGGCCGAGGCGCTCGCGGACGTCGACCGCGAAGAGGATTGGGATCGGCTGAGTGTCCCGACGCCCTGACGCTGGCCGCGCGGCCCGCCGGGAGGCGGGCGCAGCGAGAAGGAAAGGAAGCGAAATGCTCTCTTGGAGTCGACTCCCTCTGGTCGCGGCGTTCGCGGTGTCGATCGGTCTCATCGGCTGCGCCAGCGCCGAGCGGCGTCCGGCGGTTCCGTTCGGGCTCTCGACCCAGGCGACAGTCGTCGGCTTCCCGGCCGGCGTTCGCTACTTCCCGCGCGACGCCACGGACGTGAAGGAGTTCGAAAGGGACTTTCTCGCGTCCAACGAGACGGAGAAGAAATATCGCCGCGTCGACGAGCTTCCGCCGAACGCGTACCTCGCGATCTCCGGCGGAGGCGACAACGGAGCCTTCGGGGCCGGCCTCCTGAACGGCTGGACGAAGGCCGGCACCCGCCCGGAGTTCAAGCTCGTCACGGGGGTCAGCACCGGCGCGCTCATCGCGCCGTTCGCGTTTCTCGGCCCGGCGTACGACGAGAAGCTCAAGGCGCTCTACACCGGCATCTCCATGCGCGACGTCGCCGAGGAACGCTCGCTCCTCTCCGTCCTGTACAACGACGCCCTGGCGGACAACGCGCCTCTTCAGAAGCTGGTGAAGAAGAGCGTGACGCAGGACATGCTGGACGCGATCGCGGCGGAGCACGAGAAGGGGCGCATCCTTCTCGTCGCCACGACCAACCTCGACGTCCGGCGGCCCGTCATCTGGAACATCACGGAGATCGCCGCGACGCGCGCTCCCGGCGCGCTCGAGCTGGTCCACAAGATCCTGATCGCCTCGGCCGCGATCCCGGGAACGTTCCCGCCCGTGATGATCGACGTGGAGGCGGGCGGCAAGCGATACCAGGAGATGCACGTGGACGGCGGGACGGCGTCGCAGGTCTTCGTCTATCCGTCGGCGATCAAGCTCCACGAGCTCGCGCAGCGCGACCGGACGCTCTACCTCATCCGCAACGCGCGGATGGATCCGGAGTGGGCGCAGGTGGACCGGCGGACCCTGCCCATCTCCCTGCGCGCGATCACCTGCCTGATCCACAACCAGGGGATCGGCGATCTGTACCGGATCTACGCGATCGCGCGGCGGGACCACATCCGGTACAAGCTCACGTACATCCCCGACACGTTCCAGACGCCGCATCCGGAAGAGTTCGACACCGCGTACATGCGCGCGCTCTTCGCGCTCGGAGAGAAGATGGCCGTCGAGGGGCACGAGTGGTACGAGCACCCTCCCGTGCTGCTGTCGGGCGTCGACGAGGGGGACGAGGGCGGCGGCCGGTGAGGCGGCCGGGTCCGCACGTGGACGGAGTCGAGCTGCGCTTCCTCGACGCGGCGCACGCGGAGCTGTCGTTTCGCTTCACGAGTCCGAAGGGCGACAGTCTCGAGCGCATCCGCCCGACGCGCACGGAGTCGCCCACGAAGCGCTAGGCGCGGTAGCGGAGGCTCTGCGTCCCGATCTGGATCAGGTCGCCGTCGGCGAGAACCTGCTCCTGCACCTTCTGGCCGTTGACGAAGACGCCGTTGTTGGACTTCAGGTCGACGATGCGGAAGCCTTCGGGCCCGAGCCTGATCTCGGCATGGCGCCGGGAGATCTCGGTGAAGGGGAGCTCGATCTCGCTCTTCGGGTGACGGCCGATGGTGTTGGTGTCGTGCCGGAGGGCGAAGACCTTGTCGTCCTTGCCGTCGACGACCAGGACCATGCGCGCGGTCGCGGCTGCCGCCGCCAAGCCCGGCAGGGCGGTGACCTGCGTCGTGACGGGGACCTTGGCCGTCTCGGCGCCCGGCGGCGGCACGGCCACCGTCTGGTCGGCGCTCGCGGCGCGGACCGTCTCGTCGACGTGGACCACGATCGTGCCCGAAGGAGCCGATTCCTTCGGGGCGGATTCGGCCGCGGCCTCGAGCTCCTCGTCGGAGCGGAACGCCTTGCGGAACCGTTCGCGCAGCTCGCCGATCGCGTCGGCCGACGCCCTGCGCTCGGAGAGATCCTGCTGGCACGCCTCGAGGCGCTTCGCGTAGTCGTCCTCCTCGAACTCGCCGAGCGACCGCCGAAACTCGACCTCCTCCTTGGCGAGACCGGCCGCGTCGAGCGCGCGCTCGGCTTCCGCCTGGAGCGCGCGCAGCTTGGCGTACTCCGCGCGGGCGAGCTGCCGGAGCGGCCGCGCCTCGGCGTCGAGAGCGGCGAGCCGATCGGTGTAGTCCAGCCGCACGCGGTCGTACACGGCCTGCGAGACGGTGCCGCGGCTCGACTCCATCTTCCGGAGGCGTTCCTGGAAGCGGTCCTCTTCCTCGCGGATCCGCGTCAGCTCCGCGATCGAGGAAGTGTCGATCTGTTTGAGGTCTTCCGGCATGAGAGGCGCTCTCGGAGGCCCGAAAACGGTAGCAGGACGACCGGCCGGGGTCAACGTCCCGCGGTTACCAGATCTGGCAGCGCGGCTCTCGCACCATGGCGACTCCCGGCGTGCAGGCGAACGCGCGCGCGAACTCGGGCATGTTGGACGCCGTCCCCACGGCGCGGTACTTGCCCAGGGGATGCTCGTTCGTCTGGGCGAGCAGGCGCGCGAACTCGGGCCGGTGGTTGGACGCCCAGATCCGCCCCCACGAGACGAAGAACCGCTGGTCCGGGGTCAGGCCCTCGATCGGGGCCGGCGCGGGCTTGCCCTCGAGGCTCTTCTTGTAGGCCCGGTACGCGATCGTGAGCCCGCCGAGATCCGCGATGGACTCGCCCTGCACGAGCTCGCCCTTCTGGTGCACGTCGGGGTCGACGAAGTAGCCGTCGAACTGCTCGATGATGCACTTCGCCCGCGCGTCGAAGTTCTTCGCGTCCTGCTCGGTCCACCAGTCGGTCTGGTTGCCCTTCGCGTCGAACTTGCGGCCGGAGTTGTCGAAGCCGTGCGTGATCTCGTGGCCGATCACGCCGCCGATCCCGCCGTAGTTGATGGCGTCGTCGCCCTCCGGGTAGAAGAACGGCGGCTGCAGGATCCCGGCCGGGAAGGTGATCGCGTTCTTGGCGGAGTTGTAGGAGGCGTTGACCGTCGGCGGCGTCATGCCCCAGTCGCTCTTGTCGACGGGCTTGCCGATCTTCCGGAGGTCGCGATTCCACTCGAACTGGTTCGCGGCGAGCACGTTCGCCCCGTGCGAGGCGCGCGAGATCGCGAGCGTCGAGTAGTCGCGCCACCTGCCGGGGTAGCCGATCCGCGTGTCGAACGCCGCGATCTTGGTGAGCGCGGCCTTCTTCGTGTCCTCGCCCATCCAGTCCAGCGTCTTGACGTCGTCGGCCAGCGCGGCGAGCAGGTTCCTGACCATCTCGTCGGCCCGCTGCTTGGCCTCGGGAGGGAAGTGCTCCTTGACGTAGATCTTCCCGAGCGCCATCCCCATCGCGGAGTCGGTCGCCGTGACGCAGCGCTTCCAGCGCGGCTGGATCTCGGGCACTCCGGAGAGCGTCTTGCCGAAGAAGGCGAAGTTCTCGTCCACGAACCGCTTCGGCAGCGAGGGCGCGGCCGCCGACACGAGCCGCCACCGCAGGTACGCCTTCCAGACGGGGAGCGGCTCGGAGCGCAGCAGGCGGTCCGCGGACTGGAAGAAGTCGGGCTGCCAGACGTTGATCGCGACCGACGGGTCGACGCCCTGCTCCTGGAAGTACCGCGTCCACTCGAGGTTGGGGTTCGCCTTCGCGAGCGCGGCGACCGTGGTCGGGTGGAAGGTCTTGTCCGGATTGCGGATGTCGACGTTGCTCTGCGACGCCTCCGCCAGCTTCGTCTCCAGCGCCAGGATCGCCTTCGCCTCGGTCGCCGCGTTCTCCGGCTTCTCGCCGGAGAGCTCGAGCATCTTCCCGACGTGGGCGAGGTACTGGTCGCGGAGCGTCACCGACTTCTCGTCCGTCTTGAGGTAGTAGTCGCGCTCGGGCAGGCCCAGTCCTCCCTGGAGGGCGGCGGCGATGACGCGCGAGGAATCCTTGCGGTCCTCCTCGGACCCGAACTGGAAGAGGACGCCGGCGCCCATCGTCTGCAGGCGGCCGATCTCGGCCCGCAGGGCCGGCACGTCCTTGATCGACTCGATCCGGTGGATCTCGGCGTCGATCGGGGCGGTTCCCTTCTGCTCGATCGCCGCCTCGTCCATGCAGGCGCCGTAGAAGTCGCCCAGCTTGCGCTCCTCGGAGCCGGCCGGCGCCGCCTTGTCGGCCGCGAGCCTCTCGAGGATGTCCTTGAGGTCGTTCTGGTTGCGCTGGCGCAGCTCGTCGAAGGTGCCCCAGCGCGGCCGGTCGGACGGGATCGGGTTCTTCTGCAGCCAGCCGCCATCGGCGTACTCGTAGAAGTCGACGCAGGCGTTGGCGCCGGTGTCCATGTCGGCGACGTCCAGGGTGCGGGTCCGGTTCGTGGCGTCGGAGGGAGCCGACGCGTTCGGGGACGTCTCCGGCGAGGCGCCGAGGACCAGCAGTCCCAGTGCGGCCGCGGAGAGCAAACGGCTCGGAACCGAAAGGGGATGGATTCGCACGGGTCCTCCTCGAGCGGGCGGAGCTGTCGCGCGTCGCACCCGCGGTTACGTGATCATACGTAGCGTCGGGGGCCGAGTTCGAGGATCCGGTCCGGATCTAGAATCGATTGTTCATGCCCCTCTCCGCCGGTACCCGTCTGGGTCCGTACGAGATCCTCGCGCCCCTCGGCGCCGGCGGCATGGGAGAGGTCTACCGGGCGCGCGACACGCGGCTGAGCCGCGACGTGGCGGTCAAAGTACTCCCCGCGAGGCTCCAGGAGTCGCCGGAGGCGCTTGAGCGTTTCGAACGCGAGGCGCGCGTCGTGGCTTCGCTCTCGCACCCGAACATCCTGTCCCTGCACGATTTCGGGCGCGACGAGGGCATCGTCTATGCGGTTGCGGAGCTGCTCGAAGGAGACACGTTGCGACAGCGGCTGGTCCGCGAGCGGCTGGCGCCGTCAAAGGTCGTCGAGATCGGGGCCGCGATGGCCGAGGGCCTGGCGGCCGCGCACGCAAAGGGCATCGTTCATCGGGATCTCAAGCCCGAGAACGTCTTCCTGACCGCCGATGGGCGCGTCAAGATCCTGGACTTCGGGCTCGCGCGCCCGGGAGGCGCCGCCACCGCGGACAGCGAGACGTCGGCGCCGACCTCCGCACCGTCCGCGACCGAGCCGGGGACGGTCCTGGGAACCGTCGGCTACATGTCGCCCGAGCAGCTCAAGGGCCACCCTGCGGACGCGCGCAGCGACCTCTTCGCGTTCGGCTGCGTGCTCTACGAGATGGTGGCGGGCCGCCGGGCCTTCGCCGCGCGAACGGCCGCCGAGACCTCCGCCGCCATCCTGCGAGACACGCCCGAGATGCCGGAGGCCTCGCCGCTCAAGCGGATCATCGGGCGCTGCCTGGAGAAGAACCCGGACGAGCGCTTCCAGTCGGCCCGGGACCTCGCGTTCGCGCTGAAGGAGGCGACGGGCGGCTCGGCGGCGGTCACGGTGCCGGAGGCTCCGGCCGCCCGTCCGCGGCGCTGGTGGCCGGCGGCGATCCTGCTCGCCGCGGCGATCGCGGCGGCGGCCGTCCTGCTCGGGCGTCATCGCGCTTCCTCGGCCGGAAGGATCGAGTCGCTCGCCGTCCTGCCTCTCGCCAATCTGTCGGGCGATCCGCAGCAGGACTACTTCGCCGACGGAATGACGGACGAGCTCATCACGGCGCTCGCGAGGGTCGGCTCCCTGCGCGTCACCTCGCGGACCTCCGTGATGCGCTACAAAGGCTCGACCAAGCCGATGCCCGAGATCGGCAGGGAGCTCGGGGTGGACGCGGTCGTCGAAGGCTCGGTCGCGCACGCGGGCTCGCGCGTCAAGATCACGGCTCAGTTGATCGACGCCCCGAGGGACCGTCACCTCTGGGCCGACTCCTTCGAGCGCGACGTAAAGGACGTGCTGGCGCTCCAGGGCGAGGTCGCGCGCGCCATCGCGGGGGAGATCGGCGTCCGACTGACGGCCGAGGAACGCGCGGGGCTCACGACGCGGAAGACGGTGGACCCGCAGGCCTACGAGGTGTACCTCCAGGGCCAGTACCACATGGGCAAAGCCACGGCGCCGGATACCATCAAGGCCCTCGAGAGCTTCCAGCAGGCGGTCGCGAGGCAGCCGGACTACGCGCTCGCTTACGCCGGCATCGCCAACGCCTACGAGAGGCTGGCGAGCTCCGCGCACAACGTGCTGCGTCCGAGGGAGGCGTACCCCGCCGCGAAGGCCGCGGCGCAGCGGGCCTTGGAGCTGGCCCCCTCGCTCGGGGAGGCGCACGCCTCGCTCGCCTGGGGCAGCTTCGCCTTCGACCACGATTGGGCTGCCGCCGAGCGCCATTACCGGCAGGCCCTGCAGCTCAGCCCGAACTACGCCGAGGGCCACCGGTCGTTCGCGATCTTCCTCGCGCGGATGGCCCGGTTCGACGAGGCCGTCCGAGAAGTCAAGCACGCGCAGGAGCTCGACCCGCTCTCCCTCGAGGGGAACATCGCCCCGGGCATCATCCTCCACATCGCGCGGCGCGACGAGGAGGCGCTCCCGTGGTTCCGTCACGCCCTCGACATGGACGAGAACTTCGCCCGGGCGCACTGGGGGCTCGGGATGACCCTCGTCTCTCTGAAAAGGCTGGACGACGGGATCGCCGAGCTGCGCAAGGCCGTCGAGCTCTCTCAGGGTAGCGGCGTCCAGCTGGGATCCCTGGGATTTGCGTACGCGGCGGCCGGCCGCCGATCGGAGGCGCTCGAGGTCGCCCAGCGGCTCGAGGCGATCTCGAAGGAACACTACGTGCCGCCGGGCGCCGTGGCGCTCGTGCTCTCGGGGCTCGGCGATCGTAATGGAGCCATGCTCTGGCTCGAGAAGGCCAACGAGGAGCGCGATCCCTGGGTCACCGGGCTCAACATCGAGTTCATGTTCGACCCGATCCGCTCGGACCCCCGATTCCAGGATCTCGTGAGGCGCGTGGGCCTGCCTGCCGTGCCGCCGGGGACTCCCCGGTAGGATGACGCGGGAGATCCCGATGCGCCATGTCCGGAGGGGAGGCGTGGTCCTGCTCGTCGCGGCCTTCGCGGCGTCGCCGGCCGGCGCCCAGGATTCGAAGCCCGAGAGGATCGCCGCGCCGATCGATCGCGCGGATCTCGCGGCACGCGTGCGCGCGGAGCTCCTGCACTCCTGGCGCGGCTACGAGCGGTACGCGTGGGGCCACGACGAGCTCCAGCCCGTCAGCAAGTCCGGACACGACTGGTACGCCGAGCCGCTCCTGATGACGCCGGTCGACGCGCTCGACACGCTCCAGCTCGTGGGGCTGACCGCGGAGGCCGAGCGCGCGAAGCGCCTGATCCTCACGCGGCTGTCGTTCGACCGGAACGTCACCGTCAAGAACTTCGAGGTGACGATCCGGCTGCTCGGCGGCCTCCTGTCGGCGTACCAGCTCTCGGGCGACGCGGGCCTGCTGCGCCTCGCGGAGGATCTCGGCACGCGCCTCCTGCCGGCGTTCGACTCGCCGACCGGGATGCCCTACATGTACGTCAACCTGAAGACCGGCAAGGCGAGCGGCGCGCGCTCCAATCCGGCGGAGATCGGCACGCTGCTGCTCGAGTTCGGCACGCTCTCGAAGCTGACCGGCAAGGCCGCGTTCTACGACAAGCCGAAGCGGGCGCTGCTCGAGCTCGCGAAGCGCCGCTCGGCGATCGGGCTCGTCGGCGAGGAGATCGACGTCGAGACGGGGCAATGGACGAGCCGGGCGAGCCACGTCGGTGGCGGGATCGACTCCTACTACGAGTACCTCCTGAAGTGCGCGCGGCTCTTCGGCGACGCCGACTGCGCGCGCCTGTGGGGAGAGAGCCGGGTGGCGATCGACCAGTACCTCGCCGACGACCTCCCGACCGGCCTCTGGTACGGCCAGGCCGACATGGAGACCGGTCAGCGCACCGCGACCGAGTTCGGCGCGCTGCAGGCGTTCCTGCCGGCGACGCTGAGCCTCGCGGGCGATCTGCCGCGCGCGCGCCGCCTCGGCGAGTCCTGCTTCCGGATGTGGAACCTGAAGGGCATCGAGCCCGAGCGGATCGACTACAAGACGATGAAGATCCTCGACCCGCGCTACCCGCTGCGGCCCGAGATCATGGAGTCGACCTTCTTCCTCTACCGGGCGACGGGCAACCCGAAGTACCAGGACATGGGCCGGACGTTTCTGGAGGCGCTGGTGCGCCGCTGCCGCACGGACGCCGGCTTCACCGTGTTGACGGATCTCGTCGCGCGGAAACAGGGCGACCTGATGCCGAGCTACTTTCTGGCGGAGACGCTGAAGTACCTGTACCTGCTGTTCGCGCCGGAGCAGACGCTGGATCTCGAGAAGGCGGTCCTGAACACGGAAGCGCACCCGATCCGCAAGACGTGGTGACGCCGCCGGGCGGTCAGGCGCCGGGCTGGGGACGGGGCCTGCCCGGCTCGGGCCAGTAGCGGCGCCCGTTCTTCAGCGGCCTGCCGCACCGCTCGCAATGCGTGCGGACCAGGAAGCTCGGCGTCTGCGTTTTCCCGCAGTGCGGGCACCGCTCCGGCTTCTTCGTTTCGGGCATGTTCCTCCTCCCGGGAGCGAGGGGAGCAAGGAGCGTGCCTTCGGGCCCGCGCGCGGATGTAGGATGCGCGCCAAGTGTTCCAGGCGCTTCGCATTCGGCCCGCCACCGCGGCGGACGCGGCGTGGATCCTCCCGATGTCCTCGCGGCTGCACGACTTCGGGCCGCCGCCGTTCCGGCCGCGCGACCAGATGGACCGCGCGGTCGCGGCCGACATCGGGGCGAGTCTCGGCTCGCCGGACGCGGACGTCGCCGTCCTCGTCGCGGAGGACGAGGCCTCCGGCCGGCCGCTCGGCTTCGCGCACGTCAAGACGTTCCACGACTACTTCACGGCGGAGCCGCACGGCCACGTGTCCGACCTGGTCGTGGCCGAGGGGGCGGAGGGACGCGGCGCGGGAAGCGCGCTGCTGGCCGCCGCCGAGGACTGGTCGCGCGCCCGGGGCCATCGCCTGCTGACGCTCAACGTCTTCGACGCGAACCACCGCGCGCGGCGGCTGTACGACCGGGTGGGCTACCTTCCGGACACCATCCGGATGGTCAAGGTGCTCGCGCCGTGAGGCAGTGGACGCGCCGCGGCCTGATCGGAGCCGGCGCGACGGCGCTCGCGGGAGGGACGCTCGCCGCCCGCCGCGCGCCGACGGCGTCCGCCGGGCTCGCCGTGAACTTCACGGGCGACGGGCTCGAGCTCTCGCCGGCCGCGTACGCGGAGCTCCTCGCGCGGCTGTCGCGAGGGATCGAGGGCGACGAGTACTCGCGGGGAGGCGAGGTCGACCGGCTCGAGAAGCAGTTCGCGGCGCTCCTCGGCAAGGAGGCGGCGGTCTTCATGCCCAGCGGCACGCTCGCGAACCACCTCGCGGTCCGGACGCTGGCGGGCGCGCGGCGGCGCGTGCTCGTCCAGGACGTCAGCCACCTCTACAACGACTCGGGCGATTGTGCGCAGCAGCTGTCGGAGTTGACCCTCGTGCCGCTCGCGCCGGGCAGGGCGACGTTCACGTGGGACGAGGCGCTCGCCGCGGTCGACCGCGGCGCCTCGGGCCGCGTGCCCGCGCCGGTCGGCGCGATCTCGATCGAGTCGCCGGTGCGCCGCCTCCACGGAGAGGCCTTCGACTTCGGCGAGATGCAGAAGATCTCCTCCGAGGCGCGCGAGCGGGGCATCGGCCTCCACCTCGACGGCGCGCGGCTCTTCGCGGCGTGCGCCTACTCGGGCCGCAGCCCGAAGGAGTACGCCGCGCTCTGCGACACCGTCTACGTGTCGCTCTGGAAGTGCTTCAACTCCGGCGGCGGCGCGATCCTCGCGGGCCCGGCGAAGCCGCTGGCCGACCTCTACCAGGTGCGGCGGATGTTCGGCGGAGCCCTGTGGAACGCGTGGCCGTACGCCGCGGTCGCGCGCCACTACGCGGACGGCTACCTCGAGAGGCTGACCGAGGCGGTGCGCGTCGCGGAGGACGCGGTCCGCCTGCTGTCGGCGGACTCGCGCTTCGCGATCGAGCGCGTGCCCAACGGGACGAGCCTCCTGCGCCTGACCCCGCGCACGGCCGACGCCGCGGCGTACCGCGCGCGCCTCGCGGCGAAGGGCGTCGCGCTGCGGGAGCCGGCCGACGGCGGCTTCTGGCTGACGGTCAACGAGTCGCTGCGCGGCGTCGCGCCGCGCGCGCTCGTGGACGCGTTCGCGGCGGCCCTCTGAGCATGGCGACCGCCGGCCGCGCCGACTACGGGCTCGACGCGCCCCACGTGGTGCGCAACCTCCTCCTCGCGGGCGCGCTCGGACTGGTGATCTGGGGAACGGCGTACTTCGGGCTCTGGTCGGGAGTGCTGTCCGCAAGAATCGGCGGCGTCGAGCTGCGCTTCCCGGCCGCCGGCGCGCTCTGGCCGGGTGCGGGCTGCACCGCGATGGCGCTCTGGATGCTGTGGTCGAGCAAGGTCGGCAAGGTGCGGGACCGCGAGAAGCTGCTGGACCGCATCCCCTGGACCGGCGAGGAGCGCGTGCTCGACGTGGGCTGCGGGCGCGGGCTGATGCTCGTGGGCGCCGCGCGCCGGCTGACCACCGGCCGCGCGACCGGGATCGACATCTGGCAGGCCGAGGATCTCTCGGGCAACCGCCCCGAGGCGACGCTCGAGAACGCGCGCCTCGAGGGCGTGGCCGACCGCGTCGAGGTCCAGACCGCCGACATGCGGAAGATTCCCTTTCCGGACGGCGCCTTCGACGTCATCGTGTCCTCGCAGGCGATCCACAACGTCTACGACGCCGGCGGCCGCGCGCAGGCGATCGGCGAGATCGCGCGCGTCCTCGCCCCCGGCGGGAGAACGCTTCTGCGGGACATCCGCCACACCCGCGACTACGCCGCGGTGCTCGCCGCCAACGGCGTGAAGGACATCCGGCAGCTCGACTCGCCCCTCGCCACGGCCTTCCTGGCCCTCGTGACCTTCGGGTCCCTGCGGCCCGGGACGCTGCTCGCGCGAAAGCCCTGAATCCGGGGAACCTTTCCGGGCGAGGTGCGTAACCGGTTCGAGGGAGGGGACCCATGCGTGGAATTTCCGTGCAGCGAGCCGGGCTCGCCCTGGCCGCTCTGACCCTGGGATGGACCGCGGCGCCCGCCGCGCGCGCCGACGAAATCGTCCGGACCATCCGCGCGGAGCTGCCCCCGGGCGCCGCGCGCTTCTCGGTCGAGAACCTCCTCGGCACGATGAGCATCCGCGAGGCCGACGTGGCCGGCGTGACGGCGGTCGCGACCGTATACGCCGAGAGCCAGGCGCTCGCGGACGCGGTGCGCTTCGAGATCGTGCCGGGCGACGCCGCCACGATCCGCGTCCGCTATCCCTACGACCGGGTCTCCACGTTCCGCTACCGGGAGCCCGGCAGCCACGACGACGGGCTCTGGCTCAACTTCTCCTCGTCGAGCACCTACTCCTACGACGGGCACAGCGTGAAGGTGAACCCGGGCCGCGGGACACGGCTCCACGCGGATCTCGAGGTCCAGGTGCCGCGCGGCGAGAAGGCCGGCCGGTTCGTCAACCTCGTGGGCCTGGTCGACGCCGAGGGCCTGAGCGGACATCTCCGCTTCGAGGTCGCGAGCGCCGACCTGAGGCTCGCCCGTCTCGAGGGCGCGCTCGAGCTCGAGGGGTCCTCGGGCGACGTCAAGGCGCGCCACATCAAGGGGGCCTGGAAGTCGGACTTCTCGAGCGGCGACGTCCGGCTGGACGGCTTCGAGGGAGACAGCCTCGAGCTCCACGCGAGCTCGGGCGACTTCGCGATCCGCAACGTCAAGGCGCACCGCGTGGTGACCGAGACGAACTCCGGCGACGCGCGGTTCCTCGACGCCGACGTCGAGGAGTTCAGCGCGGAGGCGACCTCCGGCGACATCGAGCTCGAGGAGACGAGCGGGAACCTGAAGGCGGTCGACGTCTCCACGAGCAGCGGCGACGTCACGCTCCGCCTCCCGCGCGACGCGAGCTTCGACGCGAGCGCGCGGCAGTCGAGCGGCGACACGAACCTGGGGTTCCGGGACGGCGTCTCGATCGAGCAGTACGGACGCCAGTTCGCGTACCACCGTGGGGACCACGGGGCGAAGATCCGCGTCCGCACCTCGAGCGGCGACTTCGCCCTCGAGCCGATCTAGCCCGGCGGCCTCCTAGCTCAGGACGCCGGGTATTGCGCCGGCGCGCGTCCGGCGCGTGGACTCCGCGAGCGCGCGCACGAAGGACTCCACGGCAGGGTCCGGCCGGCGGCGCTTCAGCGTCGCCGTGCTCCATTCCCGGCGGAGGCCCCCGCGCGTGATGCGCACGGCGCGCAGGACTCCCGAGGCGACCTGCGGGGCCACGGCCCAGCGCGCCAGCACCCCGATCCCGAGCCCGGAGCGCGCCATCTCGATCATGGCCTCCGTCAGCTCGACCCGCGACCAGCGGGGCAAGACGCCGGCGGGAGCCAGGACCTTCTGGAACACGTCGAGCTCCTCGCGATTCGCGTTGTAGGTCAGCAGGTGCTCCGCGGCGAAGTCGCGCGCCGCGAGGAAGGGCCGGCCGGCCAGCGGATGCGTCGGACTCATGACGGCGACGAGCTCGTCCGCGAAGAGCGGCCGAAGGACGACGCGCCGGTTGCGGACCGGGTCGCTCACGATCGCGACGTCGAGGTCGCCGCGGAGCAGCGCGGGAATCGGCCGGCGCGTGGCCTCGACCACGATCCGGACCTCGACCTCGGGATGCTCGGCCTGGAACGCCTGGAGCGTGCGGGGCAGCCAGTGGTAGCAGGTGTAGCACTCGGTCGCGATCCGGACGACGCCGGAGGGCCCGGCGCCCAGGGCGGCGACGTCGCGGCGGGCGGACTCCATCTCGCGCGTGACCGCGCGGGCCGCCTCGATGAGCCGGGCGCCCGCCGGGGTCGGCGACATGCGGCGGTGGCCCCGCTCGAAGAGCGCCGTCCGCAGCGCGCGCTCCGCGTCCGCCAGCTGGTGGGACAGCGCCGACTGCGAGAGGTTCAGCCGCCGCGCCGCCGCGGTGAGCGTTCCCTCCTCGGAGACCGCGAGCAGGAGGGGCAGGTGGCGGAGCGGCAGCGCGGGGGAGACCGGCGGAGGCGGCGAGCTCATGGCATGAGGATATCTCATGGTATTCATGAAAACAATTCGCTCGGCGAATGGGACCGGCGGCGCTACTCTCGTGCCGGGATGACCGCGATGCGCGTCACGGAGCTGGCCGAGGACCTCTTCCACTTCCGCGGCGAGACGTACGATTCGGGCTCGCTCGCGATTCGGGACGCCGGCCGCGTCCTGCTGATCGACGGTCTCGCGTCGGTGGCGGACGCGCGGGCGATGCGCCGGATCCTGGTGGACGACTGGGGCGCCCGGGTGACGCTGTGCCTCGCGACCCACTTCTTCAGCGATCACATGGCGGCCTGGAACCTCTTCCCGGAGGCCGAGCTGCTGGCGCACGTCAACGCGATCCAGACGTTCTGGAACGAGCAGTTCCGGACTCCCGAGGAGGCCGCGCATTTCCGCGAGCCGACGCGGTTGCTGGCAGGGAGGCTCGAGCTGACGTGGGGCCGCTACCGGCTCGAGGTGTTCGAGGCGCCCGGCCACACCATGGACGCCCTGAACGTCGACATCCCGGACGCCGACCTCCTCCACGTCGGCGACGCGGCCGTCGGCCGCATGGCCTACCTGCACTACTCGGCGCCGGACCCGCTGGACCGCGCGCTGGAGCGCGCCCTCCGCCGCGGGCGCTCGCGGATCCTCCGCTCGCACGGCCCGGTCGCCGGGCCGGAGGCGCTGCGCTCGGCGCGCGGCTACCTGGCCGGGCTGGGAGAGCGCGTCCGGACCTCGCGGCGCGCCGGCGCTCCGATCGGCGCGATCCCGATCGGGGAGTGTCTGCCTCCCGGCGAGCCCGCCACCGAGTTCGAGACTTTCTTCCACGGGCGCAACCTCGCGTCGATCCAGGCGCGCGGGCTCTTCATGGAGGCCGAGGCGTCATGATCCTGATCCTCTTCCGATCCCGACTGACCCCGGCGGCGGGCGACGACTATGTCGCGATGAACGAGCGCATGCAGGAGCTCGCGGAGAAGGCCGACGGGTTCGTGGACGTCAAGGCGTACACCGCCGCGGACGGCGAGCGGCTCACGATCGTACGGTGGAGAGACCTCGAGAGCCTCCGGCGCTGGCGCGAGGATCCGCGTCACCGCGCCGCGCAGGAGATGGGGCGGGAACGCTGGTACGAGTACTACGTCTCGGAGGTCGCCGAGGTCGTCCGCGAGAGCCGGTTCGCGCGGCCGGCGGTGGCCGCCGAGGGTGCGGCCGAGGCGGCGTCGTGAGAATCGGCGTCCTCGGGACCGGGACGATGGGGATGGCGCTGGGCCGCCTCTTCGCCCGGAGCGGCCACGACGTGGTGTTCGGGTCGCGCTCGCCCGAGCGCGCGCGGACGGCGGCCGCCGCGGTGCGCCGGGCCACGGGAACCTCCTACGAGGGAGCGCTCGTCGGCGGCGACCTCGTCGCGCTGGCCGCGGTGTGGCGGGACGTCCCGGCGGTGCTCGCCGCCGCGGGAGTCTGGAGCGGACGGATCCTGCTCGACTGCACGAACCCCGAGCCCGAGACGGGACGCGGCCTCGTTCTCGGCCACGCGACGTCGGGGGCCGAGCAGATCGCGCGCGCCGCGGCGGGAGCGCGCGTGGTTAAGGCGCTCAACCACATCTACGCGGAGGCGCTCGACGCCCTGCGCGGCGGCGGGACGCGTCCCGTCGCGTTCCACTGCGGCGACGAGGAGGCCTCGAAGGGCGTCGTGGCGAGCCTGCTCGAGGAGGCAGGGCTGCGCGCCGTCGACGCGGGCCCGCTGTCCTCGGCGCGCTACCTCGAGCCGCTCGCCGCGCTGATGGTCGAGCTGGTCCGCGGCCGGGGACGGGCGCCCGTGGAGGCGGCCCGGCTCGTGGACGTCCCGTTCGCGCGCGCCCGGCCCTGACCGGCGCCGACGGCGCGGAACGCCGTCACGGGACCACGTCGCCGACGAAGCCCGGCGGCGTGGTCACCGTAGGAAGACGCATCCCGGGGAATCCCGCCCGATCCGCCCGGGTTTGAGAGTGCGCCACCACGGAAGGAGGATGTCTTGACGCTGCGTCGTTCTGGCTCACTGCGGGTGTACCTCTTCGCGCTCGCGCTACCTGTCGCCGCGATTCCCGCCGACGGCATCCTCCGCGCGCAGACGATGTCCATCGAGGACTACGAGCCGAAGTCCACGCTCGTCGTTCCGGAGCACCACCCGCAGCACGCGAAGTACCCGTTCATCGACGTGCACAACCACCAGGACACGGACATCTCCGCGGCGGACGCGGCGAGGCTCGTCGCCGACATGGACCGGCTGCACCTGAAGGTGATGGTCAACCTGAGCGGGGGGCAGGGCGCGGAGCTCGAGACCGGGTATCGCAACCTTCCCGGGCGCTATCCGGGGCGCTTCATCGTCTTCGCCAACCTCGATTACAAGGGGATCGACGCTCCCGGATGGGGCGAGCGGGCGGCGGCGCAGCTCGAGAAGGACGTGCAGCACGGGGCGCACGGTCTCAAGATCTTCAAGGACCTCGGCCTCTCCGTGAAGGACTCGAACGGCAAGCGCGTCCCGGTCGACGACCCGCGGCTCGACCCGGTCTGGGAGAAGTGCGCCGCGCTGAACATCCCGGTGCTCATCCACTCGGCGGAGCCGCGGTCCTTCTTCGACCCGCAGGACAAGTACAACGAGCGCTGGCTCGAGCTGAAGCAGATGCCGCAGCGCGCGCGGCCGCCCGACCGCTATCCCCCGTGGGAGCAGATCATCGGCGAGCAGCATCGGATGTTCGCGAAGCATCCGCGGACGCGCTACATCGACGCGCACCTCGGGTGGCTGGGCGGGGACCTCGCGCGGCTCGGGAAGCTCTTCGACGAGCTTCCCAACGTCTACACGGAGATCGGGGCGGTGCTCGCGGAGCTCGGCCGCCAGCCCCGCTTCGCGCGCGAGTTCCTGACGAAGTACCAGGACCGCGTGATGATGGGGAAGGACTCGTGGGCAGCCGACGAGTACCTCGTGTACTTCCGGGTCCTCGAGACCGCGGACGAGTACTTCGACTACTACCGCAAGCGCCACGCCTTCTGGAAGATGTACGGCCTGGACCTGCCGGACGAGGTCCTCAAGAAGATCTACTACAAGAACGCGCTGAGGGTGATCCCGGCGATCGACCCGACGGGCTTTCCTCCCTAGGCGCCCGACATCCCGGTCAACTTCGCCGTTCGATTGAGCTCCTCGTCTGCGGGGGACAGCGCGAGGCTCCGCGGGATCGCGGCGAGGTCCACGCCGAAGACGCGGCGGCGCAGCGCCCGGTAATCGCCGGCGCGGTCGATGCGGACGCGCCCCACGCCGCCGGCCATCGGGTGCTCGCCGCGCGGGATCGCCCACCGGACGAGGCCCGCCTGCCCGAGGATCGCGAAGAGCGTCTGGCCGGTGCGGAAATCGCGCCGCCCGCGCGCGACGGCGACGGCCTTCCGCAGGATGCTCTTCCAGCCGTAGAAGCCGCGATAGGACTCGAGCAGCAGGCGCGCGAGGCGCTCCGGGCGCAGGCGCGGGTGCGTCCAGGTCAGCGTCGAGCCGTCGAAGCGGTCGAGGTTTCGCTCCGAGACCCAGCCGCGCGAGAGGAAGTCGTCGCACTGCTCGGTCCCCGGGATCGGGGTCAGGACGTAGAACGAGGCGACGTCGGGGTCGAGGCCGCGCAGCGCCTCCGCGTGGCCGCGGATCGACTCCTCCGTGTCCTCGGGGAAGCCCAGGATGTTCGAGAAGTGGCTGCTGATGCGGTGCTCGCGGCAGAGCCGGACGATCTCCCCGTAGCGCGCGGGCGTGTTGTGCAGCTTGTGCGCGGATCGGAGCGCCTCGGGCGAGAACGACTCGGCCCCCACGAAGATCTGGAAGCATCCGGCGCGCGCGAGTCTCGCGACGAGGTCCGGCTGCCGCTCGATCTGGGCGTCGCACTGGACGAAGAAGGGGAGCCGGATCCTCTCGGCGATCATCGCCTCGAGCAGCGCCTCCGCCTCCGGGTACTTGTTGAAGTTGTCGGAGGTGAAGAGGGCGACGCGTACGCCGGCCTCGCGCGCGCGGCGCAGCGTCGCGAGCGTGGTCTCGACCGGCTGGCTGCGGATCCGGTGGCCCGCGATCTTGATCACCGAGCAGAAGGTGCAGGAGTAGGGGCAGCCGCGCGCGGGGTACACGCCGAGCATCGGGACGACGTAGCGCGTGAGGTCGCGCCGGGAGGGCGGCTCGACGACGGGCGGATCGAGGCGCTCCTGCCAGCGACGCGTGCCGCCGTAGACGGGGGCGAGCCCTCCCCGCGCCGCGTCGGAGAGGATGTCGCGCCAGATCAGCTCCGCCTCGGAGAGCGCGAACGCCACCCCGCGGCCCTGGAGCTCGGAGGTGTCGCAGGTCATCGCGTGCGGGCCGCCGATCACCGCCATGGCGCCGCGCGACACGGCGAGCGCCGCGAGGTCGAGGGCGCGGTGGAGCTGGTGGCTCTGGACGCCGGCCAGCGCGACCAGGGTGCGCGACGAGGAGCCCGGCTCGGGCCTCAGCGCCTCGAGGTACGCGAGGTCGGTCTCCACGTACTCGTCGACCGCGCGGACCTCGCACCGCCGCCCGTCGTGCTCGCTCGGCGTCAGGCTGGCGAGGTAGCGGACGGTCGTGTTGGGCATGAACCCGCGGCGAAACCGCTCGACCCATCCCGCCGGGTCGTACTTGCTCGGCTTGACGACGACGATCCGGAGCCTGTCCACCGCCGCCACGAGGCTACGCTAACGCGGGCTCACGGGACCTCGCGATCCTTCATCCCGTCTTGAGATCCCGCAGGGCGCGGAGCGGCGACTGGAGAGACTGGCGCTTCGCGAAGAAGCCCGCCCACGGGTCCTTCGCGCGGAGCCGGCGCGCGAAGTTCCCGAGGGTGAACGCGTTCGTGTCGAGCGATTTCCCGACCTCCGACCAGTCGAGCGGCGCCGAGAAGGGCGCGCCCGGCCGCCGGCGCACCGAGTACGGCGCGACCACGGTCTGGGCGAAGCCGTTGCGGAACGGGTCGAGGTAGACGCGCCCCTTTCGGTTGGCGATGCGCGACTCCATGGTCAGCTCCTTCGGGTACGCCGCCGCGAGGTGCGACCCGAGGCGCTCCGCGAACTCCAGCGCGTCGTCGCTGTCCGGCCCCGGGCGGATCGGGACGAAGATGTGCAGGCCCTTGCCGCCGGAGGTCTTGGGAAACGAGACGAGCGAGAGCGCGTCGAGCGCCTCCCGGACGCGGTGCGCCGCCGCGACGGCGTCGGACAGCTTCCCGGAGTCCGGGTCGAGGTCGAAGCAGACCCAGTCGGGCTTGCGCGGCGCGGACGCGCGCGAGCCCCAGACGTGGACGGCGATGCAGCCCAGGTTGGCGAGCGCGAGCTGGGTCTGGATGCGGCCGCCGACGACGTAGTTGGTGACCTTCTTCGCGTGCTGGATCGGCATCGTGGGCGTGTCCGCCGGCAGCCCGCCGGGCTTCTCCTTCTGGAAGAAGCACTGCCCCTTCATGCCCTCGGGGCAGCGCTCGAGCGAGAGCAGGCGGTCGTCGACGAATGGCCGGAGACGCGGAAACGCCTCGATGTAAAAGCGCAGCAGATCGAGCTTGGTGTAGCCCTCGTCCGGCCAGTAGACCTTGTCGGGATGCGTAACGCGGACGCCGCGCAGGTCGTCCGGCGGCACCGCCGCGGCGGAGCGCGTCTTCCGCCCGCCCGCCGGCCGAGTCTTCCGGACAGTCCGTAGCCGTGGGCTCGTCACGCCATTCCCCGCGCCGATCCGCGTGGACGGTTCGAGTGCCAGACCTTCTTCTTCCCGCGCGTCTTCGCCGGCGTGATCGTCTTCGGGTCCTCGATCATCTTCTGGAGCAGCGCGGGAGGATCTCCGTCCGCGGCCTTCTTCATGTTGCCGCCCTCGTCGCGCGCGATCTCGACGAGGAGCCGGTTCGAGACGACCGACCGGGGCTCCTGCTCCGCGACGTCGCGCTTCGTCGCGTACGGGTCCTTGTGCTTGATGAGGAGCCAGGCCGGCTTCGATTCGCCGGGGCGGCGCGTGCGGACGAGCACCCACTCGCCCTGGAGCTTCTCGCCGAGAAGGGCGAACTTGAGCTCGCCCTTCCGGAGCGCCGCGTCCACGTCCTCGGACGCCGGCATCCAGTAGCCCTCGTCCCAGATCATCACGGTCCCGCCGCCGTACTCGGCCTCGGGGATGATGCCCTCGAAGGCGTTGTACTCCATCGGGTGATCCTCGACCTGCATCGCGAGGCGCTTGACGGAGGGATCGAGCGAGGGGCCCTTGGGCACGGCCCACGAGAGCATCACGCCCTTCCACTCCAGGCGGAAGTCGTAGTGAAGCGCCGTGGCGCGGTGCTTCTGGATGACGTAGACGAGGTTCTTCTTGCGCTTCTTCGCCGCCGGCGTCTTTCCCTTCGGCTCCGGCGTCACTCCGAAGCGGCGCTTCTTGCGGTATTCCTCGAGGGCCATGGGCCGCGCCTCCTGTCGATCTCCGGAGGCAAGTCTCGCGCCAGAGCAGAGGGCGGCGCAAATGCCGCGGGCGGGCAACCCGCCGCCGTCGACCGCCTAGCGGACGTCGAAGGGGCTGGCGCTCTCGGCGGAGGAGTGGGTCGCGGTGTCCGTGACCACGACCTTCAGGGCATAGCGTCCGGGCGGCAGGCCCGTCGGGCGCAGCGTGTACATCCGCTTCTGGCCGCCGCCCCGCTCGACGTCCGAGGCCTTGTCGGCCCTGGCGGGTGCGGCGATCTCCTTCCCGTCGGCGCCCACGATCCGCAGGTCGACCGCGAGGGGGGCGGGCTTCCCGGCGGATCCGAAGTTGTAGGCGACGACGGCGATCTGCGCGTCGGCCCCGTTGCCGAGGTGGGGCAGCGCGGAGGGGATGAACGACTCGCCGCCGAGCGCGAACGGATAGTCCGCCGGACGCGCGGGCGCGTCGGCGCGCGGGTTCCCGCGGACCATCAGCCAGTGCCCGGCCGGCTCCGGGAAGAAGGGCGGCAGCACGCTCGGCGCGCCTCCCGGAATGGCGGGCACGGCGAGTCGGGCCGAGGCGATGCCGGCGTGGCCGGTCGACGTGTTCCGCACCAGCACGCGCAGGCCGTAGTCGCCGGGCGGCAGGTAGAGCGTCCCGTAGAACTTGAGCCCGCTCGCCTCGAGCGTCGGGCGCGCCCTGGCGAGGTCGAGCGCGAGCTCGGAGGCGACGTAATCGACCAGGTTGCCCCTCGCGTCGTTGGCGTACGCGTAGATCTGGACGCCGCTCTTTTCGGCGGTTTCGCCCGCGAGCAGCGACGGTCCCGGGACCTCCAGGACGATCGGGACCTGCGGCGTCTCGCTCGGCGACGCGAAGGCCGCCGTCGTGAGCCGCAGATCGATCCGCGATCCGCTCTCGCCGCCCGTGAGCAGGTCGCCCGCGGAGAGGATCTTCTCGAGCGGCGACAGCGAGCGGTACGGCCGTGGCTCGTAGTAACCGCTGCGGGCGATCACCTTCGCGCCGGACACCTTCGCGGTGACCTTGAGCGCGTGGAAGGCCCCCGGCCTGGTCAGGGCTCTGGGGCTGTAGACCAGCAGGTAGACGAGAGAGGTGCGGTCCGCGACCTTCTCGAGCTCACCGCCCAGCTGGTTCGCGTTGCGGACGAAGTCGCCGCCCGTGTCGGCGGCCATCGTGAAGAGCGTGTCCGTGCCGCCCTCGTTCCGGGGAGAGGGGTCGCCGTCGGCGCGGAGCCCGCCGATGTCGACCGCGTCGATGACGGAGTCGGAGCGCGTGAACTGCGTGAGCGCGGCGGCGAGCAGGTCTCGCGACGCCGTGCTGCCGAAGCGCGCGTCGTTGTCGATCTTCCAGATCTCGCCCGACAGCGAGGCGTCGCCGGCGCCCATGGCCGTCGTGGAGTCCTGCGCCGAGAGCGCCTGCTCGGAGCCGTCGTGGGTCTGCGCGAGCGAGTGGCCGTTCAGGAGGCGGGACTCGAAGCCTTCCGAGAAGAAGAGGACGTGCTTCCGGCCGCGCACCGAGTCCAGCACACGGCCGATGCCGGCCAGCGTCGACACCTGCGTCGTGGCGCGGCCGCGCAGCAGCTCGTCGTTGGACTTCCGGCGCAGCGTCTGCAAATCGCGCATCGCGTCCTGGAACGCTCCGGCGCCGATGCCGCCGTTGTAGGGGTTCTCGCTGACTCCGGCCTCCGCCGCGCGGGGGTCCGAGAACGCGAAGACCAGCGGGTCCGGGCTCGGATGAATGAGCGAGGGGATGCCGAGCGTGTCGACGGCGGCCGCGAGCTGGCCTCGATCCCGCGTGAAGTTGACGAGCAGCCTCCAGCCGGTGTCGACGGAGAGCGTGCCGACGGCGGCGAGGTCGTTCTCCTTCATCGAGCGCATCACGAAATCGCGCGCGCCCTCGCGGGCCCGGGTCAGTCCGGAGACGCTCGCGTAGGAGAGGTCGAAGACGAGGAGCCAGAGCCGCCGGGCGGCGGGAGGAATCGGCGCCGCTTCGGGAGTCCCGGGTCCCGCGCCGGCCGGAGGAGCGGCGGCGGCCGCCGGCCGCGAGAGGTCGATGACGTCGACGCTCGCGATCGTCTGTTTCTTGCCCTCGTCGTAGAGCTCGAAGTCGGCGGCCGTGAGGCCGGTGACGGGATGGCCGTCCTTCCCGACGACCGTGACCGGAATCTCGATCACCGTCGCGGCCGCGGTCTCGCGAACCGCCTGTCCCGCCGGCGTCGGCGCCTGTGCCCGCGACGGCGCGGCGCACGCGAGCGCGGCCGCGAGGATCGCGCCGGCCCGGAGGGGAGACGCGGCGGTTCTCATGGAAGCCTCCCGCCTCGGGACTATGTGCCCTCGGGGGCCGAACCCGCGCCGCGTCCGGACCGATGCCGCGTCCGTCATGCCGAGTGGCGGGTCGCGGATGACCAATCCGTGAGAACGCCGCGCGGCCCCGCGCCTCAACGTATGATCGCGCCAATGACCATCGCCGCCGGAGCGCGATTGGGTCCGTACGAGCTGCTGTCCCGCCTCGGCGCGGGAGGGATGGGTGAGGTCTACCGCGCGCGGGACACGCGACTCGGCCGCGAGGTCGCCGTGAAGGTCCTGCCCGAGCGCGTGGCCGGCGACTCCCAGGCGCTCGCGCGCTTCGAGCGCGAGGCGCGCGCGGTCGCGGCGCTGTCTCATCCGAACATCCTGGCGCTCCACGACTACGGCCGGGAGAACGGCGTGACCTACGCCGTCATGGAGCTGCTCGAGGGCGAGACCCTGCGTGACCGGATCAGCGCCGGCGCGCTTCCCGTCCCGCGCGCGGTCGGTTTCGCCGTCCAGATCGCGCAGGCCCTGACGGCGGCGCACGAGAAGGGGATCGTGCACCGCGACCTGAAGCCCGAGAACGTCTTCGTCAGCCCCGACGGGCACATCAAGGTCCTCGACTTCGGCCTCGCGAAGAGCGTGGGCCCGCCCGAGGGCGAGGCCGACGTCACCGCCCTCGAGACGCTGGGGACGCAGGCCGGCGTCATCCTCGGCACCCTCGGCTACATGTCGCCGGAGCAGCTCCGCGGCGAGCAAGCGGGTCCGCAGTCCGACATCTTCGCGGCCGGGGTCATCCTCTACGAGATGATCGCGGGGCGGAATCCGTTCCGCCGCGGGACCGCCGCCGAGACGATGGTCGCGCTGCTCCGCGAGGACGCGCCGCCGCTCTCCGATTCGGTGCGGACGATCTCGCCGGAGCTCGAGGAGATCGTCGCGCACTGCCTCGAGAAGCACGCGAGCGCCCGCTTCCAGTCGGCCCGCGACCTCGGGTTCTCCCTGCGCGTCCTGGACCGCTCCGGCGGCCGCGCGGAGCGCGACGACTCGGGCTCGCGCTCGACGTCGGCCCCCCGGATCAGCGGGCCCGTCGAGGGATCCGCGGAGGCGTCCGTCGCCGTGCTTCCGTTTCGCAACATGAGCCCGGACCCGGACGCCGAGTACTTCAGCGACGGCGTGACCGAGGAGATCATCAGCGTGCTCGGCCACATCCCGGAGCTGCACGTCGCGGCCCGGACCTCGTGCTTCGCGTTCAAGGGCAAGGACACCGACGTCCGGCAGATCGGCCGGGAGCTCGGCGTGCGCACCGTGCTCGAGGGGAGCGTGCGCCAGGCGGGCCGGCGGCTCCGCATCCACGCGCAGCTCGTCGACGTGGCGACGGGTTACCACCTGTGGTCGGAGCGCTTCGACCGGGAGCTCGAGGACGTGTTCGCGGTGCAGGACGAGATCGCGCGGTCGATCGCGGAGACGCTCGCGCCGAAACTCACGGGCGGGCGGACGGCGGCCCTTCCCGAGAGGCCGACGAAGAACGTCGAGGCCTACGACCTCTACCTGAAGGGCCGCCACTTCTGGAAGCAGCGCAAGATGCGGCAGGCCATCGAAGCGTTCGAGCAGGCGGCGGAGAAGGATCCCGAATATGCGGCGGCGTACACGATGCTGGCCGACTCCTACGCCATCTGGGGCTTCTACGGCGGCATCACGACGTGGGAGGCGTACGCGCGCGCGCGGGCCGCGGCCGAGAGGGCGAAGGAGCTGACACCCGACAGCGCGGACGTCCACATCTCGCTGGGCGTCCTCGAGCACTACTACGGATGGGACACGGCGCGCGAGGAGCGCGAGATGAAGCTCGCGATCGAGCGCAACCCCAGGCTGGGCGACGCGTACTTCTGGCTCGCGCTCTGCGTGGGCGTGGCCGGCCGGTTCGACGACGCGCTCGCGGCCGGGCGCGAGGCCGTGGCCCTCGAGCCGCACTCGGCCAACGCGCACGCGGCGCTCGCCTGGGCCTACGCCGGAGTGCGGCGATTTGCGGAAGCCGCGACCGAGCTGCGCAAGGCCGTGGCGCTCGATCCGGACGCCGCGTTTCCGCTCTGGTCGCTGGGCCTCACCCTCCACCACCTCGGCCAGGTGGAGGAGGCCGTCGCGATCCTGGAGCGGGCCGTCACCGTCACGCAGCGGGAGCACTGCTTCGAGATCGCGCTCTGGGGAAGCGCGCTCGCGGCGGCGGGCCGCGCGCAGGAGGCGCGGGCGATCCTGGACGAGCTCCTCGAGCGCTCACGCCGCTCCTACGTGCCTCGCCTCGACCTCGCGCTGCTGCACTGCGCGCTCGGAGAGAAAGAGGAGGCGCTCGCGGCCCTCGAGAAGGCGTACGAGGATCGAAACGCGCTGCTCTGGTATCGACTCCACATGCCCAACTTCGATCCGCTTCGCGGCGAGCCCCGCTGGCGCGCCCTCGCCGGGAAGCTCGCGCGGACCGCGCCGATCGCGATCGGAGACGGGCGCTAGAGGTTCGAAAACGCCCCGATCTTCGCGTGCGCCGGAACGCCCGGTGCGGCCCGCCACTATGAGACTGGGCCCGCTTGAGTTACCCTAGAGCAGCACAGACGCGAACCCGATCGGGAATCTCATGACGGCGCAAACGCCGAATCCGGAGCTCCAAGAGGCGCTTCTCGAGCTCCAGCAATACCTGTCCGACGCCGTTCCGCCCCTCGTGGTGGCGGACTCGATGGGTCTCTTGATGAAATACCCGCCCCAGGCGCTGATCCCCACGATCCGCGCCTGGACGGCCGCCCAGTATCGCGGGGCCGCGGCGAGCAGCGTCCCCCTCTCCGACTACCTGTTCCACGCCCTCAAGAAGATCCACATGATGGGGGAGTTCCGCCTCGTCGCCCGCGAGCCGCTCGAGGCCTACCTGGGCCAGCTCAAGCAGGTGGTCCTCGCGCTCTGTCCCGACGAAGACAAGGCGATGCTCCTCGAGAATCTCGCCCGGCTCGGAGAGTCGACCGGCACGGCGACGATCTCCCAGGCCCAGACCATCCACCGGCAGGCTTCGAGCGAGTCCGCATCCGCGTCGCGCGGCGCGGGCTCCGCCGCGTCGTCGTCGGCAGGCGGCGTGCGGGGCGCCGAGGCCGCGGCGGCTTCGGCCGAGGCGCTCCGGCGCTTCTCGATCCTGCTCGAGCGGCTCGAGGCACAGGGAGGGATCGGCATCGGCGGCGTTCCGGTCGTCGCGGCGGAGCCCGGCGCCGTCGCGGCCGCGCCCGCCTCGAACGCGCCGGCGGCGGGGTCGGCCCCCGCCGGGGCGATTCCCATGCCGGTGCTGAGGGCCGTCGATCCCTCGGCGCTGGCTTTCGCGGCCCGCAGCTCGCACTCGAACGAGGAGCTGCAGCTGTACCTGTCGCGCTTCAAGGAGATGGGCGTGGAGGCCGGGACCGACAACATGTTCCGCGCACTCGCCCAGAGCCTGCCGGGCTGGGTGCTCCCCGGGGCCGGAGGCGCCGCGAGTCCGCTCGCGGGCATCGAGACCGGCGCGCTCGGCGCGATGCGGCGCATCGTCAGCGACGCCGAGGATCCGATCGAGAGCGGTAAGCGCTTCCAGGAAATGGTCAAGGCGGGCATCGAGAGATTCAACGAGGGCTCGCTGCCGCAGGCGGTCGCGATGCTGGAGCTCGCGGAGAAGCTGATCTCCGAGAAGAAGGTGGACCGCGGCAACGCCGAGATCGTGCGCCGCAAGCTGGGCGACACGCTCGACCCGGAGCAGCTCAAGAAGGTCGCGGAGCTGCCGGAACAGCATGCGCTCCTGCGCACCGTGCTGCGCTTCTTCACGTCGCTGACGCCCGAGGGCCTCCTCGACGAGCTCAGGCGCGAGCAGAAGCGGGAGCGCCGCCGGCTGATCCTGCTGCTCGCCGAGGTCCACGGGGCTCCCACGCGCGCCGCCGCGTACGAGCACCTCACGCACTCGCTCGGCAAGGCGACGGGCGAGGAGGAGTGGTTCTTCCGCCGCAACCTCCTCTACCTGCTTCGCCGCATCCCGCGCGACGCGAGCTCGCCCGACATCGGGGCCGAGGGGGACGTGCTCCTGACGCACTCGCAGATGGGCCTTCCGCTGCTCGTCGTCAAGGAGGCCATCGCCGCGCTGGGCCAGCTCAAGGACGAGAAGACCGAGGCGGGACTCATCCGCCTGCTCGGCGACATCGAGGGGATGCTCGCGAAGCCCGAGGAGGCGCCCTACGAGGCCAAGGACATGAGGATCCTGCTCGATCGGGTCGCCGCCACGATGGCGCGGATGCCCTCGCAGCAGGTGCGTCGCGCGCTGCTCGAGCACGCGGGGAAGCGCCAGACCTACCTGGGCGACACGATGGCGCGCATCGCGGACCTGGGAACGCAGAACCTCTCGGACGATCCGGGCACGGTCGAGATGCTGCTCGCGATCGTGAAGGCGAACCTGCCCTTCAAGCTCCTGGGCATGACCCTGCGGCAGAACGACCAGAACCTGGTCCATGCCGTGGAGGCGCTGGGCGGAACGCCCCTGCCTCCCGTGCGCAAGGCGCTCGAGGACATCGCGACGCGCTTCGCGGGCCAGGACGCGGGCAAGACCGCGACGCGCGTGCTCTCGGGTTTCGACAAGGCCCCCGCGACGGCGACCGCGGCCGCAACGGCCGAGGCGGCGCCTCCGGAGGCGGCCGCGAGCCTTCAGGGCGATCTCGAGGTGTTCGGCCTCCCGGCGCTCCTGCAGAGCCTGTCGGACTCGGCGGCGAGCGGCGTCCTGACGCTGCGCGGGCCCAAGGGCGGCGAGATCTGGGGCATGCTGACGATGCGCGAGGGGAAGCTCCAGGAGTGCTCGCGCGCGCACCTCAAGGGCGAGGAGGCGTTCTATCAGCTCCTCGAGAAGCCGAATCCCGGCCAGTTCGCCTTCGTCAAGGGAACCGTCGCCGCGAAGCCGGGCGTCACGCCGCGCGAGATCCTGCCGCTGACGCTCGAGGCGATGCGTCGCTACGACGAGTTCCAGGAGATGGCGGCGCTCGTCCCCGACACGGTGCAGCTCGACGCGACGGCGACGAAGCCGTCCGCCCATCCCGGCGAGAAGGACGGAACGTTCCTGCAGGCGCTCTGGGAAAGGGCGTCGCAGGGCGGAACGCCCGAGCAGATCGAGAAAGAAGTGGCCTCGGACTCGTACCGGATCCGCCGCGTGCTCGCGCACTGGGTCGAGCAGGGCGCGCTGAAGATCCGCGCCAACGCGTAGTTCACGGTTTACAGTTCACAGTTCTCAGTTCGCGAACTGACAACTGATAACTGACAACTGATAACTTCTCTCCGTGGATTTCGAGAAGCTCGGGGTCTTCTACCTCGGGAAGCGCTACGACCTCTCCGCCCGCAGACGGACGGAGGATCTCCTCCTCTACGACTCGCGAGACCTCGTCACCCACGCGGTGTGCGTCGGGATGACGGGCAGCGGAAAGACCGGCCTGTGCCTCGCGCTGATCGAGGAGGCCGCGATCGACGGGGTGCCGGCCATCCTGATCGACCCCAAGGGCGACCTCGGCAACCTGCTCCTGACCTTCCCGAATCTCGCGCCCGCGGACTTCCGGCCCTGGATCAACGAGGAGGACGCGGCGCGCAAGAACCTCTCGCCGGACGACTACGCGAAGCAGCAGGCCGAGACGTGGAAGAAGGGGCTGGCCGAGTGGGGCGAGGACGGCGACCGCATCCGCCGCCTCCGGGACGCCGCCGACTTCGCGATCTACACGCCGGGGTCGACGGCCGGGCTGCCGGTGTCGATCCTGCGCTCCTTCGCGGCGCCTCCACAGGAGGTTCGCGGCGATCCCGAGCTCCTGGGCGAGCGCGTCGCCTCGACGGCGACCTCGATCCTGACGCTCCTCGCGGTCGACGCGGATCCGCTCCAGAGCCGCGAGCACATCCTGGTCTCGACGATCCTCGCCGGGGCCTGGGAGAAGGGAGAAGACCTCGACCTCGCCGGCCTCATCGCGCGGATCCAGGATCCCGGCGTCGCGCGGATCGGCGTGGTCGACCTCGAGTCGTTCTTTCCGGCGAAGGACCGGTTCGCGCTCGCGATGCGGCTCAACAATCTCCTCGCGGCCCCGGGGTTCGCGGCGTGGCTGGAGGGCGAGCCGCTCGACGCGGGGACCCTCCTGCGCACGGCCGCCGGCAAGCCGCGCATCGCGATCCTCTCGATCGCGCACCTCTCGGACGCCGAGCGCATGTTCTTCGTGACGCTGCTGCTCAACCAGGTGCTGGCGTGGATGCGGGCGCAGTCGGGCACCACGAGCCTGCGCGCGATCCTCTACATGGACGAGATCGCGGGCTACTTCCCGCCGGTCGCGGCGCCTCCCGCGAAGACCCCGCTCCTGACGCTGCTCAAGCAGGGGCGCGCGTTCGGCCTCGGCGTCGTGCTGGCGACGCAGAACCCGGTCGACCTCGACTACAAGGGGCTGTCGAACACGGGGACCTGGTTCCTGGGGCGGCTCCAGACCGAGCGCGACAAGGCGCGCGTGCTCGAGGGCCTCGAGGGGGCGGCCGTCGGAGGGAAGGGCTTCGACCGCGGCCGGATGGAGAAGATCCTCGCGGGCCTCGGGAACCGCGTGTTCCTGCTCAACAACGTCCACGAGGACGCTCCCGAGACCTTCGAGTCGCGCTGGGCGCTCTCCTACCTTCGCGGTCCGCTGACGCGGCCCCAGATCAAGACGCTGATGGATCCGCGGCGCGGAGCGGCGAGCGGCGCGGCCGCACCGCCGGCCGCGAAGGCCTCGGCGGTCTCTCCCGGCTCCGCCGAGGGAGGACCGCGGCCGGTCCTGCCTCCGGGTCTGCCGCAGGCGTTCGTCCCCGTGCGCGGACCGGCGGGCCCGCGGTTGTACCGCCCGTTCGCGCTGGCCGAGGCGGAGGTGCACTTCGCCGACGCGAAGACGGGCGTGGCGACGACCGAGAGGCTCTCGCGCGTCGCGCCCATCGCCGATCCGGTGGACTGGAGCGCCGCGTCGGAGCCGGACTTCGCGATCGAGGATCTCGAGGGCGAGCCGGAGGCCGGTGCGCGGTTCGCGGATCCCGGTCACGCGGCCGCCTCGGGAGCCAGGGCCGCGGACTCGTGGAAGAAGGACTTCGCGACGTGGATCTATCGCGAGAGGACGCTCGCGATCTTCCGCAGCCCCTCCGCGGGCGAGGCGTCGCGGCCCGGCGAGACCGAAACCGACTTCCGGGCGCGCCTCGGGCAGGGGTCGCGCGAGGCCCGCGACGCCGCGCTCGACACGCTGCGCGCGAAGTACGCGGCGAAGCAGGCGGCGCTGCAGGAGCGGCTGCGCCGGGCGCAGCAGGCCGTCGGGCGGGAGAAGCAGGAGGCCACCGTGTCCGGCGTCCAGACGGCGATCTCGGTCGGGGCGACGGTGCTCGGCGCGCTCTTCGGCCGCAAGGCGATCTCCGCGACCACGATCAACAAGGCGGCGACGGCGGCCCGCTCCGCGGGACGCACGGCCAAGCAGGCGGGGGACATCGGGCGCGCGAACGAGACGGTGGAGGCGGTGGAGCAGCAGATCCACGACCTCGACGCGCAGGTCCAGGGGGAGCTCGACGCGGCCCGCGCGGCCAGCGACCCGGCCAGCGAGAAGCTGGAGACGCTGACGCTGCGGCCGAAGAAGTCGGACGTGACCGTGCGCCGCGTGACGCTGGTGTGGAGGGCGGACGCCTAGGGCTCGACGACGACTCCCAGCCCCGGCGCCTCGGTCGTCCGCATCACGCCGTTCTTCAGCGTGAAGCCGCCCTCCGCCACGTCCCGCGCGAGGTCGAGGCTCCCGTCGAGGTCGAGGTAGCGGGTCGCGGGAGAGGCGAAGGCCGCGTGCAGCGCGGCGGCGATCGAGATGCGGCTCTCGTCCATGCAGCCCCACATGAGCGAGATGCCCGCCGTCTCGGCGACCGCGGCGATGCGGCGCGCGGAGTCGATCCCGCCGCACTTCATCAGCTTGATGTTGTAGACGCCGCAGACCGGCTCGGGCGCCGCGAGCCTGAGCGCGTCGGCCTCGCCGTGCAGGCTCTCGTCGGCGGCGATCCGGAGACGCTCGTCCGCCCCGACGGCGCGCGACGCCGCCTGGATCTGCGCGGCGGGCACCGGCTGCTCGACGAACTCGATGTCGAGCCTCGCCGTGCGCTCGAAGTAGCGCCGGGTCTCCTCCACGGTGTAGCCCTGGTTGGCATCGGCGCGGATCGTGACGCCGCTGCCGCAGCGTTCCCGCAGCCTCGCGAGCCGCTCGAGGTCCTCCTCGAGGGAGTCGCCCGTCTTGACCTTGAGCACGCGGAAGCCGCGGCCCAGGTACTCGTCGGCCTCGGCGAGCGTCTCGTCGAGGGGCTTGATGCCGATCGTGATCGAGGTCGGCAGCTCCTCGAGCGCGCGGCCGAGCATGTCGACGAGCGGGACGGCGAGGTGTTGCGCGAGCAGGTCGTGCAGCGCCATGTCGACGGCCGCCCGCGCGGCCGGCGCGGCCGGCATCCGCGCCCGCAGCTCGCGACACAGCAGCGGCAGCGTCCGCGCGTCCCGGCCGACGAGCCACGCGAGGCGCTCCCCCGAGAGCGCCGCGAGGCACGCGGCGACCGTCTCGCCGGTGACGTTCTCGGCGGGCGAGGCCGCGCCGTGTCCGACGAGCCCGGAAAGCGTCTCGAGCCGGACGATGACGTTGTCGACGCGGGTGGTCGGCTCCTGCTGCGCGATCGCGTAGGGCCGGGTAGAT
>DASXAG010000018.1:0-60460 GCA_036406835.1 Thermoanaerobaculia bacterium | reverse complement strand
CGAGGGAGTCGCCCGTCTTGACCTTGAGCACGCGGAAGCCGCGGCCCAGGTACTCGTCGGCCTCGGCGAGCGTCTCGTCGAGGGGCTTGATGCCGATCGTGATCGAGGTCGGCAGCTGCTCGAGCGCGCGGCCGAGCATGTCGACGAGCGGGACGGCGAGGTGTTGCGCGAGCAGGTCGTGCAGCGCCATGTCGACGGCCGCCCTCGCGGCCGGCGCGGCCGGCATCCGCGCCCGCAGCTCCCGGCACAGCAGCGGCAGCGTCCGCACGTCCCGGCCCACGAGCCACGCGAGGCGCTCCACCGAGAGCGCCGCGAGGCACGCGGCAACTGTCTCGCCGGTGACGTTCTCCGCGGGCGAGGCCGCGCCGTGTCCGACGAGCCCGGAAAGCGTCTCGAGCCGGACGATGACGTTGTCGACGCGGGTGGTCGGCTCCTGCTGCGCGATCGCGTAGGGCCGGGTGAGCGGGAACTCCTCGAGCGCGGCGTTGGCGGCGAGGATCCTCATGGCATCCTCTCCCGCGCATCCTTCGAGGCGCTCGTCTCCGTCGCGACGAAATCGCGAAGGACGGGGACGAGCGCGTCGACGCCCTCCTCGAGCGGCCGGATCACGGGAAGGCCCAGGGACGCCTTCAGGCGTTCCTGCTCGGCCCGGAGCGCGCCGGGGGAGAGATTCTCGCCGTTCAGCGTGACGGCGAGGACGTCGGAGCCGAGCGCTCCGATGAGCGCGATCTCGCTCTCGACCGACGGAATGCGCAAGCCGAGCTTCTCCTCGCCGTCGAAATAGACGCGTCCCGGAGCGTGCTGGAGGATCACGCCGCGGGCGCCGCCGGAGAGGAGAAACTCGGACCCGCAGGGACCCGAGGGATTGCGCAGGGCCGACTGCCCCTCGAGCAGGATCAGGTCCGGGCGCGTCGCGTTCCAGCACGACACGACGGCGTGCTCGAGCTCTCCCGAGACGAAGTCGTTCGGGATCGAGTCGAAGATGAAGCCGTGGGGCGCGCCCTGCATCCAGCCGGTCTGGCCGGTGAAGACGAGCTCCGTCTTCATTCCGGCGGCGCGGCAGGCGTCCCGCAGGAAGCGGGCCGTCGTCCGCTTGCCGACCGCGCAGTCCGTGCCGAGCACGGCCACCCGGGGCGCGCGGACGGAGGCGATGGCGCCGCTCCAGAAGTGCAGCTGCGAACGCGGCGGCGCGCGCCGCACGTCGACGATCCGCACGCCGCGACGGGCCGCCGCCTCCGCCAGGGCCGGATTCTCGGAGGCCAGCTCGTGGAGGCCGTTGACGACCGACAGGCCCGCCTCGATGGCCTCGAGGAGCAGCGCGCGGAGGCCCGGGGTGACCCGCCCGCCCGACGTCGCGACGCCCACGACGCAGAAGTCCGGCCTCTTCGGGAGCGCGGCGAGCGCCAGCGCGATCGAGGCGAACACCGGGATGCCGCGGGGCCTGCCGTCGAGCACCTCGCCGGCGTCGCGCCCCGCCGTCGGGCCGTCGATCACGCCGACGATCGTGTAGCGTTCGGTGCCGCGCACGAGGCCGTGCGCCGTCTTGGCGTCGGCGGTCGCGAAGAGGTCGTCGCAGACGACGAGCGCGGTCCCGTCCATGGCGGGCGCATTATCCGCCAATTGCTACACTGCGTTCGCGGAGGAACCGCTGGTCACGAAAGAGCGCCCCACACCGCCCGCGCCGATCGGCGAGCCGCGCTACGGCGCGTCGCTCCTGACGCCGGACGATCTCTATCTGTTCAACGAGGGCAACCACACGAGGCTCTACGAGAGGTTGGGCTCGCATCCCCGCGTCGTGGACGGCGTCGCGGGGACCTCGTTCGCGGTGTTCGCGCCCAACGCCGAGAGGGTCTGGGTGATGGGCGACTTCAACGGCTGGAGCAAGGAGCGCCATCCACTCTCCCGGATCGGCGAGTCCGGCGTCTGGGAGGCGTTCGTTCCCGGCGTGCCGCGCGGCGCCGTCTACAAGTATCACCTCCTCAGCCGGCTCGCCGGCTACCGCGTCGACAAGGCCGATCCGTTCGCGGTGCGCCAGGAGGTGCCGCCGCGGACCGGCTCGGTCGTGTGGGACCTCGAGTACCGCTGGCGCGACAAGGCCTGGATGGCGTCGCGCGCCGTGCGCCAGGACGCGGGCGCGCCGATGACGATCTACGAGGTCCACCTGGGCTCCTGGCGCCGGGTCCCCGAGGAGAACAACCGTTCGCTGACCTACCGGGAGGCGGCGGGCGCGCTCGCGCAGTACGCGCGGCAGATGCACTTCACGCACGTCGAGCTCCTGCCGATCGCGGAGTATCCGTTCGCCGGCTCGTGGGGCTACCAGACGACGGGCTACTTCGCCCCGACCTCGCGCTTCGGCACGCCGCAGGACTTCATGTACCTGGTCGACGCGCTTCACCAGGCCGGGATCGGCGTCATCCTGGACTGGGTGCCGTCGCACTTCCCCTCGGACGAGCACGGCCTCGTCTACTTCGACGGGACGCACCTCTACGAGCACGCCGACTGGAGGCAGGGCTACCAGCCGGACTGGGGCAGCTGCGTCTTCAACTACGACCGCCACGAGGTCCGCAGCTTCCTTCTCTCCTCCGGGCTCTACTGGCTGGACCGCTACCACGTGGACGGACTGCGCGTCGACGCGGTCGCGTCGATGCTCCATCTCGACTTCTCGCGAAAGCCGGGGGAGTGGGTGCCCAACAGGTACGGCGGCTCCGAGAACCTGGGCGCGATCACGCTGCTGCGCCGCTTCAACGAGGAGGTCGAGGCGAGCCATCCCGGCGCCGTCACGATCGCGGAGGAGTCGACGACCTGGCCCATGGTGACGCGGCCGACCTACATCGGCGGCCTCGGCTTCCACATGAAGTGGGACCTCGGATGGATGCACGACACGCTCGACTACATGGAGCTCGACCCGGTCTTCCGCAAGTTCCACCACACGAACCTGACCTTCCGGCGGATGTACCAGTACTCCGAGAACTTCGTGCTGCCGCTGTCGCACGACGAGGTCGTCCACCTCAAGAAGTCGCTGCTGTCGAAGATGCCAGGCGACGAGTGGCAGAAGTTCGCGGGCCTGCGGCTCCTCCTGGCCTACATGTGGGCGGAGCCTGGCAAGAAGCTCCTCTTCATGGGCGGAGAGATCGGCCAGTGGAAGGAGTGGAACCACGACACGAGCCTGGACTGGGACCTCCTCGAGCGGCCGCGCCACGCCGGGCTTCAGATGTGGGTCCGGGACCTCAACCGGCTCCTCGCCGCCGAGCCGGCTCTCCACGCGCTCGACTTCGATCCGAAGGGGTTCGACTGGATCGACTGCCACGACGCGGACCACAGCGTCGTGTCGCTGATCCGTCGCGGCGCCTCGGGCCGCTCCGACGACGCGATCGTGGCGGCGTTCAACTTCACCCCGGTGCCGCGCTACGGGTACCTCGTCGGCGTGGACACGCCGGGCGATTGGACCGAGATCGCCAACAGCGACGCGGCGGAGTACGGCGGCTCGGGCGTCGGCAACCGCGGCCGCGCCGTCGCGCTCGCCGTGCCCGCGCACGGCCGCGCGCACAGCATCGCGCTCACCCTGCCGCCCCTCGGCGCCGTCTTCCTGAAGCCGCCGCCCGAGGAGAAGAACGCGCCCGAGGCCGCGGAGGCCCAGGCGGAGGCCGACGCCGAAACCGAGTCGGTGCTCGCCGAGGACTGAGTTGGAAGCCCGCGCCGAGCCCTCCCCGTCTGCGCCGCGCTACGTCTGCATCCACGGGCATTTCTACCAGCCGCCACGCGAGAACCCCTGGCTCGAGGCGATCGAGAGCCAGCCCTCCGCGTACCCGTACCACGACTGGAACGAGCGCATCGCGGCCGAGTGCTACGCCCCCAACGCGAACGCGCGCATCCTCGACGCGGGGAACCGCATCGTCTCGATCGTCAACAACTACGCGTCGATGAGCTTCAACTTCGGCCCGACGCTGCTCTCGTGGATCGAGGAGAAGGAGCCGGACGTCTACCGGGACATCCTCGCCGCGGACGCCGAGAGCCGCCGCCGCTTCGGAGGACACGGGTCGGCGCTCGCCCAGCCCTACAACCACATGATCCTCCCGCTCGCGAACGCCCGCGACCGGCGCACGCAGGTCCTCTGGGGGGTCGCGGACTTCACCGAGCGGTTCGGCCGCGCGCCCGAGGGGATGTGGCTGCCGGAGACGGCGGTCGACACGGAGACGCTCGAGGTCCTCGCCGAGCAGGGCCTGCGGTTCACGATCCTCTCGCCGCACCAGGCGAGCCACGTCCGCGAGATCGGCGCGGAGGAGTGGGTGGACGTCGCCGGCGCGGTCGACCCGACGCGCTCCTACCGCTGCCCGCTGCCGTCGGGCCGCTCGATCGCGCTCTTCTTCTACGACGGGCCGGTCTCGCGCGCGGTCGCCTTCGACCGCCTGCTCTCGAAGGGGGAGCTCTTCGCCGAGCGCCTCGTGGGCGCGTTCTCGGACGCGCGGCCGTGGCCCCAGCTCGTGCACGTCGCGACCGACGGCGAGACCTTCGGCCACCATCACCGCCACGGCGACATGGCGCTGGCGTACGCGCTCCACACGCTCGAGTCGCAGGGCCTCGCGCGCCTCACGAACTACGGCGAGTTCCTGGAGCGGCACCCTCCGACCCACGAGGCGCGCATCGTCGAGAAGACGGCGTGGAGCTGCGCGCACGGCGTCGAGCGCTGGAGGAGCGACTGCGGCTGCCAGACCGGCGCGCATCCCGGCTGGAGCCAGGCCTGGCGGGGGCCGCTGCGCGACGCGCTGGACTGGCTGCGCGACGCGGCGATCCCGCTCTTCGAGGGCGGGGCGCGCGAGCTGCTCCGCGACCCGTGGGCGGCGCGGGACGACTACGTCCGCGTCGTGCTGGATCGCTCGCCCGAGACCACGGGCCGCTTTCTGCGCACGCACGCCGCGCAGGCCCTGACCGAGGGCCAGCGCGTCGCCGTGTGGAAGCTCCTCGAGCTCCAGCGGCACGCGCAGCTCATGTACACGAGCTGCGGCTGGTTCTTCGACGACGTCGCCGGCATCGAGGCGCGGCAGATCATCCAGTACGCGGCGCGCGTCGTCCAGCTGGCGAGGGAAGTCTTCGGGGCGGACCTCGAGCCGGAGTTCCTGGCGCGGCTCGAGAAGGCGGTCAGCAACGTGCCGGACGCGGGCGACGGACGCCGCGTCTACGAGGAGTGCCTCCGCGACGCCCCCGTCTCGCTCGAGCGGGTCGGCGCGCACTACGGCGTCTCCTCGCTCTTCACCGACTACGCGGACGCCGACCGCGTCTACTGCTACCGGGTCGACAGGGAGGACGCGCGCGTGCTCACGAGCGGCAAGGCGCGCCTCGCCCTCGGCCGCGTGCGGGTGGCCTCGACGATCACGGAGGAGTCGCTCCGCGTGGCGTACGGGGTGCTCCATCTCGGCGACCACAACGTGTCGGGCGGCGCGCTGGCCGATCCCGGCGAGGAGGCGTGGGGGAGGATCGGGAAGGAGCTGGCGGAGCCCTTCCGCCGCGCCGACATCCCGGAGATCCTCCGGGTGGTCGACCGGACCTTCTCCTCCGGGATCTACTCCCTGCGGCTCGTCTTCCGCGACGAGCGCCAGCGCATCCTCGGCCACATCCTCCAGTCGGTCCTGCGCCAGGCCGACGACGTCTACCGCGAGCTCTACCAGGAGCACGTGCCGCTCATGCGGTTCCTGTCGAGCCAGGGGATCGCGCAGCCGCGCGGTTTCCGGCTGGCGGCGGAGCTCGCCCTGAACACCTCGCTGCGGCGGGAGCTCGAATCGCCTGGGCCGGATCCCGAGCGGCTCGCCGCGATCCTCGAGGAGGCACGGAGCGTCGGCATCGCGCTGCACGAGGACGGCCTCGGCCTGGCGGTCGAGAACACCGTCGAGCGGCTGTTCGAGGACCTGCGGCTCGCGCCGACCGACCTCGAGCGCCTCTCGCGGCTCGAGCGGACCGTGGACCTGGCGCGATCCTTGCCCTTCGAAGTGGACTTCTGGAAGGTGCAGAACGGCTACTACCAGCTCCTGGTCCACCTGCTTCCGGGACGCCGCCGCGAGGCCGACGGGGGGTTCGATGACGCCGCGCGATGGATCGATCGCTTCCTCGCGCTCGGCGAGAAGCTCTCGGTCCGCGTCGATGCGCCGCCGCGCGCGAAGGCTCCGTAGCTGCTGGTACCACATCACTTAGTGCCATGGCGCGCTCTGGTACACTACAGATCGAGTTGACGCCCGTCCTCGAAAAAGCCCTTCGGGTATCGGGGGTACCCGAAAAGCTCCTCCCCCTCTTCGCCTTGTCCCATGACCTCCGGTGGACCTGGCGGCCGGAGGTGCGTGCGCTCTTCGAGTTCCTGGACCCCGAGGCGTGGCGCCGCGTCCGCGGCAATCCCGTCCGGCTCTTCCGGGAGGTGCCCGCGGACCGTCTCTGGCGGGCCGCCGAGGACCCGACCTACCAGGAGGAGCTGCTCGCGATGGTCCGGCGCCTCACGGAGGAGGACCTCGCGGAGCCCCGCCATCCCTCGGCCCGGGAGCTCGTCACGCACGGGGAGAGGGTCGCGTACTTCTCGGCGGAATTCGGACTGACCGAGGTCCTGCCGATCTACGCCGGGGGTCTGGGCGTCCTCGCCGGGGACCTGCTCAAGTCCGCGAGCGACATGGGCCTCCCGCTCGCCGGGGTCGGCCTCTTCTACTACGAGGGCTACTTCCGCCAGATCCTGGACGCCGAGGGCCGGCAGACCGAGGCGTATCCCGTGCTCGAGCCGGACGAGCTTCCGCTCGCGGTGGCGGAGACGCCGGACGGATCGCCGCCGGTCGTCTCGGTGTCGCTGGCCGGCCGCACGGTGCATCTGCTCATCCGCCTCGCCCGGGTGGGCCGCGTGCCGCTCTTCCTCCTCGACTCGAACCTGCCCGAGAACGAGCCGCCCGACCGCGAGGTCACGCAGCGGCTCTACGGCGGCGGCCACGAGATGCGGCTGCAGCAGGAGATCGTGCTCGGCATCGGCGGATCGCGGGCGCTCGACAAGGTCGGCTGGGGAAGCACGATCCGGCACATCAACGAGGGGCATGCGGCGTTCGTCTCCCTCGAGAAGATCCGCAACCTCGTGCAGGACGAGGGCCTCAGCTTCGCGGAGGCGCGCGAGGTCGCCGCCACCGGCAACGTCTTCACGACACACACGCCGGTTCCCGCCGGCATCGACGTGTTCACGCCGGAGATGCTCTGGAAGTACTTCGGCAGCTACGTCGGCGAGCTCGGCATCAGCTTCGACGAGTTCTTCGACCTGGGCCGCGAGGTCGGCGAGCAGCGCCGCGAGCTGTTCTCGATGGCCGTGCTCGCGATGCGCCTGTCGACCCATCAGAACGCGGTCTCCCGCCTGCACGCGCAGGTCTCGCGCCGGCTGTGGCGCGGCGTGATGCCGGATCTTCCGCTGGCCGAGGTCCCCATCCGACCGATCACCAACGGCGTGCATCCGCCGACCTGGACGGCGCCCGAGATCGCCGCGACGGGGGTCGCCGAGAAGCCCGAGGCCGTCGACCGGGCGGAGCTCTGGAAGACGCACGAGATCCTCCGCAGCCGGCTGGTCGCGCTGTGCCGCGAGAAGATCGCCGAGGAGCGCCGCAAGCGCGGGCTGCGCGAGGACGAGGTCGAGGAGGCGGGCCGCCTCCTCGATCCGCGCGCGCTCACGATCGGGTTCGCGCGGCGCTTCGCGACCTACAAGCGCGCGACGCTGCTCTTCCGCGACCCGAAGCGGCTGGAGTACCTGCTCCACCAGCTCGGCCGCCCCGTGCAGATGCTGTTCGCCGGCAAGGCCCATCCTCGCGACGAGGACGGGAAGGAGTTCCTCCGCACCGTCGCGCAGGCCGCCGAGAAGCCCGAGTTCCGCGGCCGGATCGTTTTCCTGCCGGACTACGACATGGGCCTGGCGCGCGCGCTGGTCGCCGGCTGCGACGTGTGGCTGAACACGCCGGAGCGGCCGCGCGAGGCCTCCGGGACCTCGGGGATGAAGGCCGCCATGAACGGGGTCCTGAACCTCTCCGTGCTCGACGGCTGGTGGGACGAGGCGCCCCACGACGAGGCCGGCTTCGTCGTCGGCGAGGCGAAGGACCACGCGCCGGACGAGGAGATCGCGCAGGCCCTCTTCGAGGCGCTCGAGCAGCGGGTGCTGCCGATGTTCTTCGACCGCGACGTCGCGGGCCTGCCGAACCGCTGGCTCGACCGCATGGTCGCCGCCGCGTCGCGCGTCGCGAAGACGTTCTCCTCGGACCGGATGGTGTCCGAGTACCTCGAGCAGTGCTACGTACCGGGCGCGTTCCGCCGACGGGCGCTCAAGGACAACGACCGTGCGCGGCTGAAGAGCCTGGTCGCGTGGAAGCAGCGGCTCGCCGAGGCGTGGCCCGGGGTCCGCTTCGAGAGCGTCACGGTCGAGCCGGATCCGGCCACGCTGCCGCTCGGGACGCCGTTCGACATCGCGGCGCGCCTCCACCTCGGCCCGCTCGACTCCTCCGAGGTCGCGGTCGAGCTCTTCGAGGGCGTGCTCGAGCCGGACGGCACGCTCGAGTCCGGCGCCGCCGTCCGCCTCGAGCCCGCCGGGCGCGAGGGCGAGTTCGCGATCTTCCGCATGTCCCACCGCAAGCCCCCCGGCGAGGGCGTCGGCTACACGCTGCGCGTCCGCCCGTTCCACACGGACCTCGGCCACCCCAACGAGACGGGCTTCGTGCTCTGGTGGGGGAAGAGCCGGGAGGCGCGGCGGTACGCGGCGGCGCCCGCTCTCGGTTAGGCCATCCCTCAGAGAGGCCGACCGTGCGGTCCTCCGGCATCCTGCTCCATCCCACGTCCCTTCCCGGGCCCTTCGGCATCGGGGACATGGGCCCCGAGGCGGAGAAGTTCCTGGACTGGGCCGCGTCGGCCGGCCAGTCGCTGTGGCAGATCCTGCCGGTCGGCCCGACCGGCGGCGGCTCGCCGTACACGTGCCTGTCGGCCTTCGCCGGGAATCCGCTCTGGATCTCGCCCGAGCGGCTGATCGAGGAGGAGTTCCTGCCGGACGACGCGCTGGCGGAGTTCCCCGCGTTCCGGTGGGACCGCGTGGAGTTCGACGCCGTCGCCCGCTGGAAGGACGCGCTCCTTCGCCGCTCGTGGGCGCACTTCGAGGCCCACGCGACGCCGCGGGACCGCTCCGAGCTGGAGGCGTTCCGCGTCGCGCCGGACCGGGCGAGCTGGCTCGCGGACTGGTCGCTCTACGCCGCGTTGAGGCGCGACTTCGGAGGCCGGTCGTGGACCGACTGGGAGGACGACCTCGCCCGCCGCGATCCGGACGCGCTGCGGCTGGCCGCGATGGCGGTCGAGGGAGAGATCCAGTACCAGACCTACCTCCAGTTCCTCTTCTTCCGCCAGTGGGGGCGGCTTCGGGCGCGCGCCCGCGATCGCGGCATCCGCATCGTCGGCGACATCCCGATCTACGTGGCGTACGACAGCGCGGACGTCTGGTCCCGGCCCGAGCTCTTCGACCTCGACGCGCGGCTGCGTCCCGCCGAGGTCGCCGGCGTGCCGCCGGACTACTTCTCGGCGACCGGGCAGCTCTGGGGGAACCCGCTCTACCGCTGGGACCGCATGGAGCGCGACGGCTACGCGTGGTGGGTGGACCGCATCGCCGCGGCGCTTTCGGTCTGCGACCTCCTGCGCATCGACCACTTCCGCGCGTTCGCCGCGTACTGGGCGGTGCCGTCGTCGGAGCCGACCGCGCTCAACGGGCACTGGGTCCCCGGTCCCGGACGCAAGCTCTTCGACGCGGCTCGCGCGGCTCTGGGCGGACAACCCCTGGCGCTCCTCGCGGAGGACCTCGGAGACATCTCGAAGGACGTGCGCGATCTCCTCGCGGCGCTGCGGATCCCGGGGATGAAGGTGCTCCAGTTCGCCTTCTACGGCGCCGACGGCGAGTACCTCCCGCATCGCTACCCGAAGGAGTGCGTCGTCTACACGGGCACGCACGACAACGACACGGCGCGCGGATGGTACGAGCGGCTCACGCCCGAGGAGAAGCGGCGCGTCGGTGACTACCTGGGCTCCGACGGAAGCGACGTCGAGTGGGCGCTCATCCGCGCCGCCTGGACGTCGGTCGCGGCCCGCGCGATCGTGCCGATGCAGGACGTGCTGGGTCTCGGCGGCGAGGCGAGGATGAACGACCCGTCCCGCCCCGAGGGCAACTGGCACTGGCGGCTGGCGCCCGACGCGCTCCGGCCGGAGCTGGCCGAGCGGCTCCGCCGCCTGACGGAATTGGCGGGGCGACTTCCGAAGAGCTAATCCACCTCGGCGAGGAAGACCGACAGGAGCGCGCTCACGATCGACACGACGATCGCGCCCAGGATGGCGGTCAGGCATCCGTTCACGTGGAAGCCCAGCCCGAGGGCGGCGGAGAGCCTGCCCGTCAGCCACAGCATCGCGCCGTTGACCACGAGAGCGAAGAGACCGAGCGTCAGGAAGATCAGGGGGAGCGAGAGGAGTTTCAGGAGAGGCCGGATGAACGCGTTCACCACGCCGAAGACGAGGGCGACGCCGAGGAAGGGCAGCCAGCCGTTTCCGTCGTACGTGATGCCGGGGATGAGCTTGACGGCGACCCACAGAGCCGCGGCGTTGATCAGGAGTCGGAGAAGAAATCGCATGGAGATAGGTTATCAGTTGTCAGATTTCAGTTGTCAGTCTTGAGAACCGAGAACCGAGAACCGAGAACCGAGAACTGAGAACCGTGAACTCCTTCACCATCGTCCCGGCCCGTCCGTACTCGCTCGCTCTGACCGCGGCGCGCTACACGCGGTTTCCCGAGGCCGTGGATCTGTTCGACGGCCGCGCGTACCGGCGGCTGCTCCTGCCGGAGGCCGGACGGCGCGGCGCGGCGCTCGTCTCGGTGACCCAGCGCGGCGGCCCGGACCGTGCCGTGCTCGAGGTGACGCTCGAGGGGCCCGGCGCGGCCTCGCCCGACGCCGCCGAGGCGGCGCGGCGTCTCGTCGTGCGCGCGCTCGGCGCCTCCTCCGACCTCGCGGCGTTCTACGCGGCCTCCGCGGCCGATCCGCTCCTCGCCGCGTCGATCCGCGACTTCCGCGGCCTGCGCATCGCCGGGCACCCGTCGCTTTGGGAAGCGCTCGTCACGGCGATCCTCTGCCAGCAGGTCAACTTGCGCTTCGCGTACGACATCCGCCGCGAGCTCGCCCTCGCGCTCGGCCGCCGCGCGCGCATCGCCGGGGCCGTGTTCGTGGACTTCCCGGCGCCGCGCGCCGTCGCGCGACTGACCCCGCGGGAGCTGCGCCGCTTCCGCCTCTCGCGCAACAAGGCCGTGGCGATCGGCGGGCTCGCGCGGGCGTTCGCCGGGGGAGCGCTGTCCGAGGAAACGGTTTCGGCGCTGCCCGACGAGGCCGCGATCGAGGCGCTCACGCACTTCGCCGGCGTCGGGCGGTGGACCGCGGAGATCGCGCTCCTGCGCGGCCTCGGACGCATCGACATCTTCCCCGCCGGGGACCTCGGCGTCGTGAAGTACCTCGCCGTCGGCCTGCTCGGCCGCTCGGCGCGCGCGAAGGAGGACGAGATGCGCCGCTTCGCGGAACGCTGGCGCCCGCACCGCGGCTTCGCGCTCGTCTACGCGTACGCGGAGCTGTCGCGGCGCCAAGCCGCGCAGAAAGAGGCGACAAAGCAGGCGGCCGAGAAGGCGAAGAAGCTCAGCCCGGCAGCTCGGTCTCCAGGGCGTGCGGCTCGGCCGTCATCTCCGCCTCGGAGGGGAAGCGCTCGGTCACGAGGACGTTGACGATCGCGAGGACGCCCAGGATCCCGAAGACGGGGAGGAGCGACCGCTCGATCGCGAGACGGAACGCGGCCGGCGCGATGACGGCGCCGCCGGGCGTCTGGTGGCCGCTGGCCAGCATGCGTCCCGCGGTCTCCGCGGCGGGGCCCAGACGGTGCGAGAGGCCCGCGGCGAGCAGCCCGCCCATCGCGCCGACGCCGATCGAGCCGCCGATCGTCCGGAAGAACGGGACCAGGCTCGTCGCGACGCCGCGCTGGCGCTCGGAGACGACGTTCTGGATGCCGAGGACCTGGGACATCGACGAGGGCCCGAGCCCGGCGCCGATCAGGGCGCACGCGGCCGAGATCCACGGCACCGACGCGTTCCACCACGCGGCCGCGATGAGCGCGACGAACCCCGCCAGGATCAGGAGCGCGCCCCAACGCGCGGTCTTGCGGAACCCGAAGCGCACGATGAGGCGCGCCGCGATCGTGGCCGACACCGCCCACAGGAAGACGAGGGGCGTCACGACGGCGCCCGCGGCGCCCGCGGTCCCCCCGCGCGCGCCCTGCACGAAGAGCGGGACGAAGGTGTCGACGCCGTAGATCGTGGTTCCGAGCAGCACGCCGCCGAGGTAGGGCGCCGCCGTGCGCATGTGCCGGAAGAGCTCGGGCGGAATCAGCGGGTGCGCGCGCCTCACCTGAAGCCGCACGAAGAGGTACAGCGACGCGACGGCGAAGAGGAGCAGCACGACGCGGAAGGGGAGTCCCAGGCCGCCCTCGCCAGGCTCGTGGAGGACGCCGAAAAGGAGCGCGGTCACTCCCGCGGCGAGGCTGGTCGCCCCGGCCACGTCGAGCGGATCCGGAAGGCTCGCGCGCGACTCCACCATCTGCGTCCAGACCAGGGCGAACGCGATCAGCCCCAGCGGAATGTTGATCGTGAAGATCGAGCGCCATCCGAAGCTCACGGTCATCCACGCGCCCATCAGCGGTCCCACCAGGCTCGCGAAGCCCCACACGCCGGAGAAGAGCCCCTGGATCCGCGCGCGCTCCTTGAGCGAGTAGAGGTCCCCGGACACGGTCAGCGCGATCGGGACGAGGCCCGCGGCGCCCAGGCCCTGGGCCGCCCGCGCCAGGATCAGCTGCGGCATCGAGCGGGCGAGACCGCAGGTGACCGCGCCGATCAGGAAGACCGCGATCGCGATCAGGAGGACGCGCCGGCGGCCGTAGATGTCGGCGAGGCGGCCGTAGATCGGCATCATGACGGTCGCGGTCAGCAGGTAGATCGAGAAGACCCACGAGTAGAGCGGCAGCCCGCCGAGGTCGCCGATGATCGTCGGCATGGCCGTCGAGACGACGGTCGACTCGAACGAGGCGAGCGCCGTCACGAGGATCAACGCCGCGGTGACCGCGCGGCGGCGCTTGGGGTCGAAGCGCGGAGGCGTCGGGGACGTCACGCGGCGCAGAGTACCTCACGGGGCGTGAATCGTCCGTGAACGCCGACACTGCTACAGTCTCCGGCGATGCGCGTCCTGACGGGCACGTCCGGCTTCTCGTACAAGGAGTGGAAGGGGAGCTTCTATCCCGAGGACCTCCACGCGGACGCGATGCTCCGCTACTACGCGGAGCGGCTACCCGCCGTCGAGATCAACAACACGTTCTACCGGATGCCGAAGGCCGAGCTCCTCGCCTCCTGGGCGGAGCAGGTCCCGGATGGCTTCCGCTTCGTGCTCAAGGCCTCGCAGCGCATCACGCACTTCAAGCGGCTCAAGGACGTCGGCGAGGAGGTCGGCTACTTCCTCCGCGTCGCGGCGACGCTGGGCGACCGGCTGGGCCCGATCCTGTTCCAGCTGCCGCCCAATCTGAAGAAGGATCTGCCGCGCCTCGCGGCGTTCCTGGAGCTTCTGCCCGCGGCGACGCGCGCGGCTCTCGAGTTCCGCCACGCGTCGTGGTTCGAGGACGACGTCTTCGACGCGCTCCGCTCACGCGGCGCCGCGCTGTGCCTTGCAGAAGACGAAAACGAGGAGCTCGCGGCGCCGCTCGTCGCGACCGCGGGCTGGGGATACCTGCGACTGAGGCGGCCCGACTACGGCGAGGCGGACATCGACGCGTGGGCCGACCGCGTGCGCGCGCAGTCCTGGGACGAGGCGTACGTCTTCTTCAAGCACGAGGACGCCGGCGCCGGCCCGCGCCTCGCTTCGCAGATGCTCGCGCGGTTCGCTTCGCCGCCTTCGGCCTGACTCGCCTCGGCGCACGCGCCCGTTCGGCCAGGGCGGCGAGGGCCGTCAGCGCTCCCGCGAGGTCCGGCTTGAGCGCCAGGAGCGGCGCGAGCGGGTCCTCGCCGAGCCGCTCCATGCGCGCGGGAAGCGACTTCAGGGTGAACGCCTTCGGATCCAGCCTCGGTCCGACCTCGTCCCAGCGCAGCGGCGCGGAGCAGGTCGCGCCCGGCACGGGCCGCGCCGAGAAAGGGCCGGCGATCGTCTTGCCGTGGCCGTTCTGGAGGTAGTCGACGTAGACCCTGCCGCCCCGGGAATCCAGCATGCGCGCCGTGGTCGTGGTCTCCGGCAGCTCCTTCTCGACGACGCGCGCGAGGATCTCGCCCAGCGTCCGCGACTCCGTGTAGGTGCACTGGCCGCCGAGCGGGAGAAGCACGTGCAGTCCCGTCGCCCCGCTCGTCTTGATGAAGCTCGGAAGTCCGATCTCCTCGCAGAGGTCGTGGATCGTCCGCGCGGCCTGCACGACGTGGGTGAACGGGGCGCCCTTCGGGTCCAGGTCGAGGATGCAGTAGTCCGGCCGCTCCAGCGAGTGCACGCGGCTCGACCACACGTGCAGCGGGATCGAGCCCAGGTTGGCGACGTAGAGCAGGCTCTCGAGGTCCTCGCAGACGAAATAGTCGATCTCGCGCTCCGCGTGCTCGCTCCACATCCGCTCGAGGCGCATCCACTCGGGCGCGAACGACGGCGCGTCCTTCTGGAAGAACGACTTGCCGGCGATGCCGTCGGGGTAGCGCGTCATGACGATCGGGCGGTCGCGCAGGTGGGGGAGGAGCCACGGTGAGATCGCGCGGTAGTACTCGAGGAGGTCGCCCTTGGTGTAGCCCTCGTCGGGCCAGAAGACCTTGGTCAGGTTGGAGAACGGGACCGTCCTCTCCGCGCGCTCCACCGGCGCGGCCGGGGCGACGGCGGCGGCGGGCGGGGGCGCCTCATCGACGGTCTCCTCCTCGCGGACGCACTCCTCGATCTTCTTGTCCTCGCGCAGGCGCAGGAAGACGGGATGGCGCAGCAGGCCCTCGTCGGTCCACTCCCGGTACCGCACCTCGACGACGATCTCGGGCTCGACCCAGGCGTGCCCGCGCCCGGTGGGGAGCGGGCCGGCGCAGGCCGGCGTCGCCCGCTCGCGCGCGCGCAGCCGGGCGTGGATGTCCTTGAGCTGCTTCTCCGTGAAGCCGGTCCCGGCGCGGCCGCAATAGACGAGCCCCCCGGCTCCCTTGTGCTCGCCCTCGCGCGCATACGCGAGGTGCAGCGCGCCGAACCCGTTGCGCCCGCCCTCGGGCTTCGTGTAACCGACGACGGCGAGGTCCGCGGTGCGCTCGAGACGCACCTTGACCCAATTCGGCGAGCGGCCCTCGCGGTAGGGCGCGTCCGCCTTCTTGCCCACGACGCCCTCGAGGCCGAGCCCGCCCGCCGCGCCCAGCAGGTCCTCGCCGCGCTCCTCGAAGTGGTCGGCGAAGCGGATCGGGCCGGCGCGCGGCAGGAGGCGCTGGAGCAGCGCCTTGCGCTCGAGGAGCGGGAGAGGTCGGAGGTCGAAGCCCTCGAAGCCCAGGAGGTCGAACGCGAAGAGGGTCGCGGGGAGCTCGACGGCCGCCCGCTGGATGTCGGTCCTGCGCTGCAGGAGCGCGCGCTTCTGGAGCAGCCCGAACCGGGGGCGAAGGTTTGCGTCCAGCACGACGACCTCGCCGTCGAGGACGAAGCCGTCGTACGGGAGAGCGGCCGCCGCACGCGCGATCTCGGGGAACGTGGCGGTGGCATCTCCTCCATGGCGCAGGCGCAGCTCGGCGGCGCCGGCGTGACGCCCGACGAGGAGCCGGAAGCCGTCGTACTTGAGCTCCCAGATCCACCCCGGACGCGTGAACGCCGCGTCGCGGCTCTCCGCCAGCATCAGCCCGACGTCGGCCGCGCGCACCGTCCGCCGCGGCGCCTTCAGCCTCTCGAGCGCGGCGCGGATCTCGGCGGCGCGGCCGGCGCCCGACGCGAGCTCCTCGAGCGTCAGCCCGGAGAAAATCGACTCCGGCGAATACGCCGTGTCCGGGCCCCGCCGGACCCAGCCGTCCCGCTCCTTGATGAGGAGCCACTCCTTCCCGGCGTCTCCCTTCTTTCGGCTCTTCATCCGCACGAGCGTCCACGTCCCGCGCAGCTTGTAGCCGCGCAGCTCGAAGAGCAGCTTGCCCTCGCGCATCCCCTCGTCGGGATCGCCGATCGGCGTCCAGCGGCCCTGGTCCCAGACGATGACCTCGCCCGCGCCGTAGTTGCCGCCGGGGATCACGCCCTCGAAGTCGGCGTACTCGACGGGATGGTCCTCGACCTCCACCGCGAGGCGCTTGTCGGCGGGGTCCGGCGAGGGGCCCTGCGGCACCGCCCAGGAACGGAGGACGCCGCCCCACTCGAGACGGAAGTCGTAGTGGAGCCGCCGGGCCGCATGTTTCTGAACCACGAAGAGATGGGGGCGATCCTCGCCCGCGCGGCCGAAGGGCTCCGGGGTCCGGTCGGCCGACCTCTTCCGGCGGTATTTCTCGAGGGGCAACGATCCTCCTCCCGGGACCATGCTACATTTCCTGGTCCTAAACGTATGAGCGCACGGCCGATAGCGTCAGGGACGATCTCCTTCGGGCTGGTCTCGATCCCGATCAAGGTCTACGCCGCGTCCAACGCGTCGTCGGCGATCTCCTTCAACCTCCTCCATTCGAAGGACGCTTCCCGCCTGAAGCAGCAGTACGTCTGCGTCAAGGACGGGGAGATCGTGCCGCGCGACGAGATGGTGAAGGGCTACGAGTTCTCGAAGGACCACTACGTCACGTTCACCCCCGAGGAGCTCAAGGCGCTCGAGGAGCAGTCGACCCAGTCGATCGAGGTCGTCGAGTTCGTGCCGATCAGCAAGATCGACCCGGTCTACTTCGACCGGACCTACTACCTCGGCACCGACAAGGGCGGCGCGAAGGCCTACGCCCTGCTCTCGAAGGTCATGCAGGCGACCGGCCGGGTCGCGCTCGCGCGCTACGCCGCCCGCGGCAAGCAGTACCTCGTGATGTTGCGGCCCGGCGAGCGGAGCGGGATCGTCATGCAGCAGCTGCTGTACGCCGACGAGGTCCGCTCGATGGACGACGTACCGATCGAATCGGCCGAGGTCAGCACGAAGGAGCTGGACCTCGCGAAGCTGCTGGTCGAGCAGCGCGCCGCCGACGGGTTCAAGCCCGAGGAGTACGAGGACGACGTCCGCAAGCGGGTCCTGTCCCTCATCCAGAAGAAGGTGGAAGGCCAGGAGATCTCGCTCGTGGAGCCCAAGGAGACGGGCGGGCAGATCATCGACCTGATGGAGGCGCTCAAGGCGAGCCTCGGCAAGAAGCCGGAGGCCACGCCGCGCGCCGCGGCGCCCAAGGCAGCCGCGTCGGGGACGGCGTCCCGCAAACCGGCGAAGCGGGCGGCGGGAGGCGGCGGCCGCCGCTCCTGACCGCTCCCCGGCCTTGACCCGTCGGGTATCCTGAAGTTTGGTGACGGGCTACTCCGCGAAAGAGATCGGCCGTCTTCTCGGAATGTCCCCGGGCGAGCTCCGGGGCTACGTCCGCGCCGGGTTTCTCTCTCCCGAGCGCGGCGAGAAGGGCGAGCTCCTCTTTTCCTTCCAGGATCTCGTCTTCCTGCGCACGGCCCGCGGACTCAGCGAGGCGCGGCTGCCGCCGCGCCGCATCCGGCGCGCGTTCTCGCGCCTGCGCGAGCAGCTTCCCGAGGGCCGGCCGCTGACCGCCGTGCGGCTGGCGGTCGAGGGGAACCGGATCGTGGCCGAGGACGGCGCGCGGCGGTGGCAGCCCGAGTCGGGACAGATCCTGCTGGACTTCGGAACGGCGCCGGCGGACGCCGCCTCCCCGGCGACGATGCCGGTCCCGGTGCCCGCCGTCCCTCGCGAGGATTCCGGGCCCGAGTTCTCCGCCGAGCAGTGGTTCGAGCTCGCCTGCGAGCTCGAGGCGAGCTCGTCGGAGGAGGCGATCGCCGCGTACCGCAAGGCCCTCGCGCTCGACGCGGCGCACGCCGACGCGCACGTGAACCTCGGCCGCCTGCTCCACGAGGCGGGCGACGCCGGCGAGGCCGCGACGCATTACGAGGCCGCGCTCGAGGCGAGGCCCGACGACGCCGTCGCCGCGTACAACCTCGGAGTCGCCGAGGAGGACCTGAACCGCCTCCCCGAGGCGCTCCTCGCCTACCAGAAGGCGGTGCGCCTGGATCCCGAGAACGCCGACGCGCACTTCAACGCGGCGGCGCTGGCGGAGCGGCTCGGCCGGCACGCCGAGGCGCTGCAGCATCTGAAGAGCTACCGGAAGCTGACGAAGGGGTAGGGGTCGCCGGAGCCGCGGCGTCGATCGGGCGGCCCATCCGCTCGACGAGCGCGTCGATCTCTCCCGGGGTCGCGCCGAGCTTGTGCGCCGCCGCGCGCAGATCCGCGGCGTCGACCGGATACCAGTTCCGCCTGCGGCCGTCCGCGTCGGCGAGTCCGATGACGTCGAGCGGGGCGATCGCGCGCCCGATGCGCGCGAGGAGCGCCTCGCGCGTCTCGCCGCGCTCGTCGAGCGCGGCCGCGCAGCATGCCCGCAGGGCGTCGCCGAACAGCGGATGGTCGCCCGAGAGGAACGCTCCGGAAAGCGCGGGCCGCTCGAGCCGGCGCGCGGCCTCCGCGTAGCTCGCGGCCGCGAAGTACAGGTGCGTGAGCGCGGCGAAGACCGGGAAGTCGGAAAAGCGCGCGTAGAGCGCCGCGACCAGCCGCGCGGCGGTGTCGGCCTCGGCCAGCGTGCGGACGCCGTCCCGCTCGAGCGCGGCGGAGAGGCCCTCGTCGCCGCGGCGGCGCTCGACGGCGCCGATCAGCCGCTCGATCCCGAGGAGCGTCAGCGGGAACCCCGTCGAGAGGATCGGGTCGACGAACGCGGCCGCCGAGGGCAGGAGCGTCCAGCCCGGGCCCGCGGCCCGCGCGGCGCGGAACGGGAGCCGGGAGCGGTAGACGAAGGGAAGGACCGCGCGCGCGTCCGCGAACTGCTCGCGCACCGTGGGCAGCCGCGCCAGGAGCCGACCCCACGCGGCCGCGCCCTCCTCGAGACGCAGCGTGCGCGCCAGGCTCGGGACCGCGGCGACGCCCGCGCTCGTGATCCCGTTGGCGAAGCGCAGCAGCCAGATCCAGCCGCCCGGGAACACGTGGTGGAGCGCGGCGTCGTCGGGCGGATAGGGAGGCGCCTCCTCCTCCGGCGCCAGAACACCCATCGCGTCGATCCGGCGCACGCCGGTGAAGTGCGTGAAGAGGCCCTCGGTCGCGGGGAGGCCGGGAAAGTCGGCCGCGCCGAGGTCCAGCGCGCGGGGAAGGCAGCCGCCGGGCCCGGACGCGTCGACGAGGAGCCGCGCGCGGAAGGTCCGCCGCCGCCCGCTTCGTCGAGTCTCCAGCGTCCACGCGCCGCCGGCGAACGACACCGCCTCGAGCTCGGTGCGGTCCACGTACTCCGCTCCGGCCTCCTGCGCGCGGCGCTGCAGGAAGTGGTCGACGTCGGCGCGGTACCAGTGCGTGTCGGCGACCTCGTCCGACGGGCTGGCCGCGACGAGGAGCTGGTCGGAGCGGTCCGCCGCGGCGGCGAACGGCTCTCCGAAGCGGTGGCCGTAGAAAGTGAAGCCGCGCTTCAGGCCGCCGCCGATCTCGGGATATCGCCGCCGCCAGCTTCCCCACGAGGCGAGCGGCAGGATGTCCCCCAGGCCGTAGCGGCGGCAGAGGCCCTCGAGGAGGAGGTTGGCCAGCGGGGAGGACGACTCGCCGATCGCGAAGCGGGGGTGCGATCCCCGTTCGACCAGCAGCACCGACCGGCCGAGCGCGCGCAGCAGCCTCGCGCTGAGCGAGCCCGCGAAGCCGGAGCCCAGCACGGCGACGTCGAACGGTCCGCGCACCGCGCGCCTCGTCCTCAGCCCCGTCCCGCGCAGACCGGGCAGGCCACGGGCGGCGTCGCCTCCTGGCGCCGGTTCATCGCCTCGAGCCGCCGCTCGCGCTCCGAGAAGCACACGGGGCAGCGGCGCCAGCGCGCGAGGTCCCAGAGGTCGGCGAAGACGAGGCCGCGGCAGAGCGCGAGGGCTCCGGAGAGCGCCTGCTCGAGCTGGCCCAGCGTGGGCGGCACGAACTCGCCGGACGCCTCGAGCGAATCCATCGCGCCGTTGCCGGTGCGCGTGGGGATCAGCGTGACGACGCGCGCGCCGGACTCGAAGGCGAACGCCGCGGAGCGGATCGCCCAGCGCACGGCGTCGGCGGGATCGATCCACGGCAGCCCGACGAGGACGAAGGCGCGCAGCGCGATGTCTCTCGCTCGGAGAAACGCGGCGGCCTCGCGGAACTCGTCGAGCGACATGCGCTTGTTGAGGCGCGGCAGGATCTCCGGGTGGATCGTCTCGAGCCCCATCGCGATCTCGAGTCTGCCGGGCAGCCGCGCCGCGAGGTCCGCGCACCGGTCTCCGATGAGGGCCGGGTGCGACTCCACGATCACGCGCTCGTAGCGCGCGAGCTCCCCGGCGATCGCCTCCGTCTCCGCGGCCGGGATCGCGCGCGGGTCGAAGAAGCTGCCGGCGTTGTAGAGCTTGATCCACCGCGCGGCGGGCAGCGCCGAGACGGCGGCGCGGATCTGGCGGAGGATCGCCCCGGGCGGGGTGTCGCCCGGCAGCGTGTTCTGCCAGAGGTCGCACATCAGACAGCGCCACGGACACTCCCGGTTCGTCAGGAACACGGTGGCGATCGAGGCCGTCCCGCCGTCCTCGTCGGGCTCCTCCTCGAAGAGGAAGGCGGCCGGGACGCTGGGGTCCAGCCGGTTGCGCGGCCCGCGCCGCTCCAGGATCCATCGGTCCCGTTCACCGGGCGAGTCGGGATAGGAGGCGCTCGGGCGCATCCTCAGGCGTAGAGCGAGAGGAAGTGCCGCCGGTACTCGGGCTCTCCGGGCGAACCGGGCCGACTCGCCGTCGCCGTCGCGCGCGCCCCGTGCTGGAAGCGGCGCTTCGGAAAGATCGGCATCGTGAGCCCCGTCAGGTCCCGGATCCCGCGGCCGACGATCTCGCCCTTCAGCGCATAGAGCCGCGCGACGTCGTTGCCCGCGAGACCCGCGAACGGCAGACCCGCCGCGATGCGGACGAGCGACGGGCGCGTGAACGGGGAGAAGCCCTCGAAGCCGTACCGCCGCGCGGGCGCGTAGGTGCGCGTGCACGCGCGGCTCTGGCCGCCCGAGTAGGTCGGCGAGTGCTTGAACGTGCCGACGCCCCAGCCCTCCTGGTAGAGGAAGGGATTGTTCACGACGCTGCGGATGGTCAGCTCCGGGTTCTCCTCGATCGGGTAGTCCTTGAGGTTCTCGTCGCCGCCGTCGCCGTCCGCGAGGTGGCGCCAGTCGGGGTAGCGCTCGCGGATGCCGCGCAGGAGCGCCAGCGACGCGGCCGCGCTCTCGACGTCGAGCGGCTTGTAGTCCTCGACGACGCGGACGGCCGCGAGCGGGTCGATCCAGTCGGCGGGCACCTCGATCGCCTCGAGGAAGAGACCCAGCGACAGCGACTCCAGGAAGTCCCGCGCCTGCGCGAGATCGGGGCCCGTCGAGGCGCCGGCGGAGAGCGTGAAGGCCTTGAGGCGGGCGGGCGAGACGCCGAGCCGCCGCACGAGGTGGTGAGTCGTCAGGAAGACGGCGCCGCTGTCGATCCCTCCCGAGAAGCACACGCCGATCGGCGCGTCCGGGGGGAGGCTCGTCAGCCAGAGGGCGATCTCGTCGGCCAGGGCGCCGACGTAACGCCGACCGATCGCGTCGAGATCGGTCGCGTCGGAGGGCTCCGGTTCGAGGAACCGCGTGTACGCCGCGTCGGGATCGGGGCAGCCCAGCAGCTCGAGCGTGACGACGTGGTGCGCCGGCACCATCCGCGTGTAGCTCGGATGGAACTGCGCGCCGAGGCCCTCCGCGTCCAGGAACGCGCGGATCGCGTCGATGCGCTCGGCGACGACGAGCATCGGGCCGTCGGTCTGCTTGGCGAGGAAGTAGCGCAGCGGCCGGTCGAGCGACCGCGCCATCCGGACGGTCGCGCTGCCGGCATCGCGCGCGACGAGCGCGAACGAGCCGGGGATCGCGAGCACGCGTCGAGGATCGCCGCTCGCGACGCTGTCGCGGGCCTGCGCGACCGAGCCGTTCGGGATGCGCTGGGTCGACGGGTCCGTCAGATCCACGACGCGCGCGATCGTGCGATCCGCCATGGCCACCTCCTTCGCGACCGAAATCCTACAGCGGCCTGCTAAAATGGCGGCAATGGCAGCGACCCCGTCGAGACAATCGACGCCGGCGGAGACGAAGGGTTCGGCTGCCACGGGCGGCTCCCTGCGGGCGCTCGTCTCGGCGGCGCGGCCGTCGCAGTGGGTCAAGAACCTGGTCGTGCCGCTGCCGTTCCTCTTCGGCCACGCGCTCTCCACGCCTCGCGGCTGGGCGCTGGCGGCGGCCGGACTCGCGGTCTTCTGCGCCGTCTCGAGCGGGATGTACATCCTGAACGACGTCATGGACCGCAAGCGCGACCTCGCCCATCCGGTCAAGCGCTTCCGCCCGATCGCCTCCGGCCGGCTCTCCGTCCGCACCGCGCTGATCGCGGCGGCGCTGCTCGAGGCGTGCGCGCTCGCGCTCGCGTACCTCCTGCGGCCCGAGTTCGGGATGTGGTGCTCGATCTACGCGGGCCTGATGGTCACGTACTCGCTCGTGCTGAAGAACATCCCCTTCCTGGAGGCCCTGATCGTGGCGGCCGGCATGCCGCTGCGTGCGCTCGCCGGGGCCGCGCTCGCCGGCGTCTGGGCGTCGCCGTTCCTGATGGGCTGCGCGTACCTCCTGGCCCTGTTCCTGGTGGCGGGCAAGCGGCAGTGGGAGTTCCAGAACGCGGGCACCCGCTCCTCGTCGGAGCACCGCCCGGCCCTCGCCGCCTATCGCGAGGAGGGCCTCGACTACCTGTTCGTCGTGACCGCACTGGCGACGACGGCCGGCTACGCCGCGTACAGCGTGTCGGCCTCGACGATGGCGAAGTACGGCGGACGCTCGCTCGCGCCGACGGTTCCGCTCGTCGTGCTGGGGCTCGCGCGCTACGTGCGTCTGGTCTACCGGCGCGGGGGAGGAGGCAACCCCACCCAGGCCCTCCTCGTCGACGACCCCTGGCTCCTCGCGATCGTGATCGCCTGGGTGGCGACAGCGGGATGGATCATCTATGGTCTCTGAGCGCGAGGTCGGGCGCCGGCCGGAGCCGCCCCCGAAGGACATCCGGGTGCGGCTCGGCATCGGGTTCCTCGCCTACAACGAGGAGGAGCTGATCGCGAAGACGGTCGAGGAGGCCGTGACCTCGCTCTCCGCGATCCCGAACCTCACCTGGCACGTCGTGGTCGTCAACGACGGCAGCCGGGACCGGACGGGCGAGATCGCCGAGGGCCTCGCGAAGGGGGACCCCCGCATCTCGGTCGTGCACCACGACGGGAACAAGGGCTACGCGGTGGCGACCGAGACGGCACTCCGCAACGTGCCGGGCGAGGTCGTCATGGTCGTCGACGGGGACGGCCAGCACACGATGGCCGACGCGCCGCTGTTTCTGGAGTCGATCGACCGCGGCAACGACGTCGTGTTCTGCTGGAAGAAGATCCGCTACGACGGCGCGGGCCGGAAGATCCTGTCGCTGGGTCTCCGCTTCCTCTCGCACTGGATCCTGGGCTCGCCGCTGCACGACATCAACGCCGGCTGCCGCGCCTTCCGCGGGGACATCGCGCGGCGCATGGAGATCAAACACCGCATCAACTTCGTCGGCGACGAGATCTTCGTACGCTGCCGCATCGCGGGCTGGAAGGTGGACGAGGTGATCGTGCGTCACTTCCCGCGGGAGGCCGGGCAGTCGATCCACCGCCCCTTCAAGATGCTCGGCACGATCCTCCGCGTGATCCGCTACCTCTTCGAGCTCCGCTCCGAGATGCACCGGGCGGAAGCCATGCGGCGTCTGACCGAGAACAACCGTAAGGCGGCGAAGTGAGCGGCGGCATCGTCATCCTCGGCGCCGGCCCCACCGGTCTCGGCGCCGCCTACAGACTCGCCGAGCGCAAGGAGACCGGCTTCGAGATCTTCGAGCGCGCCGGGCAGGTCGGAGGCCTCGCGACGAGCTTCACCGACCCGAAGGGCTGGACCTGGGACGTGTCGGGACACATCATCTTCTCGGGCTTCAAGTACTTCAACGACTTCCTCGGCAAGGTCCTCGGCAAGGACGGGATCCGCTGGATCGACCGCGAGAGCTGGATCAAGTTCGAGGACAAGTACGTCCGCTATCCCTTCCAGAACCACCTCTCGTCGCTGCCCGAGCAGGCCATGCTCGAGTGCCTCATCGGCCTCGTCGAGTCCCAGACGATCGACAAGGACAAGGCGTTCCACAACTTCGAGGAGTGGGTGCACGTGAAGTTCGGCGCGGGCGTCGCCAAGCACTTCATGAACCCGTACAACTTCAAGGTGTGGGCCACGCCGCTCGAACGGATGGGGTACTACTGGATCGCCGAGCGCGTGTCGGTCGTCGAGTGGCGCAAGGCGATCGAGACGACGCTCGTGCCGAAGTCGACCGACTGGGGGCCCAACGCGAAGTTCGGGTATCCCGCGAAGGGCGGGACGCTCGGGTTGTGGAGCGCGGTGCTTCCGTTCCTGGGCGACCGCGTCCGCTTCCACAAGCGGGTCGTCTCGATCGACGAGGACAAGCGCGAGGTCGTCTTCTCCGACGGCACCACCCGCTCCTACGACCGTCTGCTGTCGACGATGCCGCTCGACGCGCTGGTCGCGCGACTGCGGCACGCGCCGGAGAGCGTGCGCGCGGCCGCCGGGAAGCTCCTCTTCAACCGCCTGTTCTCGGCCGGCATCGGGCTCTCACGCCCCTCTCCCTCGGACAAGAACTGGATCTACTTCCCGAACCTGAACACGCCGTTCTACCGGATGACGTACCTGTCCAACTACTCGCCCCAGATCGTCCCCGGAGGCGACACGAGCCGGTACTTCTCGATCCTGACCGAGACGTCCTACTCGAAGTTCAAGCCGCTGCCGAAGGGAGACTTCGGCAAGGCGGTGGTCGACGGGTTGCTCGCGGAGGGAATCCTGCAGCCCTCCGACCTCTCGAAGATCGAGACGGTCTTCCTGATCCACGCCGGCCACTCGTACCCGATCCCGTCCATCGACCGGAACCCCGCGCTCGACACGATCCACGCGTACCTCGAGCCGCGCGGGATCTTTTCGCGCGGGCGCTTCGGCTCGTGGAAGTACGAGATCGGCAACCAGGATCACTCGCTGATGCAGGGCGTCGAGCTCGTGGACCGCTGGCTCGACGGCTCGGAGGAGAAGGTCTTCCGGAGCTAGGCCGGGGCCCGGGGGAGACGGGCCGCCTCCGCGGACGCAACGCCGCCGTCCTCCTCGCTTCTCCGTCTCCCGCGGCCGCCCCACTCGGAGAACGGGACGACGAAGAACGGCCGCGTCTTCGGCAGCGCGAGCAGCAGCAACGCGAGCGCGCCGGTGAGGCCCGAGACCACGAGACCCCACCGCAGCGCCTTCGACCGGAACCGGAACTCGACCCGGTGGTGCCCCGCGCGCACCGGCAGCGCGTAGAAGGAGAGGTCCGCCGGCAGCAGCTCCGCGCGGCGGCCGTCGAGGACCGCCTCCCAGCCCGGGTAGCGCGGCTCGGCGAAGAGCAGGAGGCCGTCCGACGGGGCGTCGAGCGAGGCGCGGACCGCGGTCGCCGAGTACTCCTGGATCCGGACGGGCGTCTCGGCGTCTCCGTCGTGCGCCTCGCCGGGAGCGTGGAAACCTCCCGGCAGGCGGGGGAACGCGGACGTCTCGAGGAGGACCGCTCGGCGGGGATCGAACTGCCGGTTGATCACGCGGCTCCGCATCTCGACGGCGTCGTGAACGGTCTGGAAGGCCGGGATGAAGCTGACGCGGGAGAGGGCCGACGGGCTCTTCCAGAGCCCCTCGCCGGCCGGGACGAGCCCGTACTGGCCGAGGTCCGTGCGCGTCACGTGGTAGCGGACGCCCAGCAAGTCGAGGATCCCATGGTATTCGGGCCCGAGCGAGCCGAGCAGGTCCGCGTAGGAGCGCGTCGCGACCGTGTGGTAGCCGTAGGTCGTCTCGATGCCGGCCACCATGTTGACGTTGACGGGCGTCAGGTTCTGGACGCGGTAGATCCCGGGGTCCTTCCGGATCCTCTCGAAGATGGCCGTGTCGCCGAGATAGGCGGAGGGGGCGCCCATCGACGCGTCGATCGGGTTGAAGCCGGAGACGTTCACCAGGAGGTCCAGGGCGTAGAGCGGCAGGACGAACCGCAGGGCCACGCGGCGCCCGAACAGCAGCGGCGCGACGAAGAGCGCCGCGACCAGCGCGAACAGCCAGCGCGCCTGCACGACGTTGTGGAACGCGAAATCGCGCGCCGCCTCCGAGGGCGCGGGCGAGCCCGCCGGCCGCAGCCGCGCGACCACTCCCGGCGTCAGGATCACGAAGAGCAGCACGAAGGCGGCGCCCACGACGGCCCAGGCCACCCGCCGCTTGTTCGGCGTCAGCGCGCACAGCTCCTGGAATCCCACCGTCACGAGCACGACGAGGAAGAAGTGGAAGAGCACCGTCATCTTGCTCAGGTAACCGAGCGACGACGAGAACGGGAGCCTCCGGTTGAGAAACGCGGACACCGCGCTGTAGCGGCCCAGCGCGATCAGGACCGACAGCCCGAGGCCCGAGCCGAAGAACGCCAGCAGGCGGCGGTTCTTCCAGAAGAGGCAGAAGGGGAGGCACAGGATCGGCAGCAGGCCGATGTAGAGGAAGTTCTCCCAGTTGCCCCAGTGGTATTCCGATCCCCAGTACCCGACGCCATGGCGACCGTAGAGGTAGGGCACGAAGAGCGTCAGGTAGTAGAGCGGGTGGAGGGAGTTGAACAGGTTCTCGGCCGACTCCGAGGCGCCGAGGCGCACGATGTTGTTGGCCAGCTCGACGCCGAGGAAGACCTTCTGCGCCACGAGCAGCACCGCCACGATGACGATGAAGGCCGAGAAGGCGAGGATCAGCGGCCGGTCGACGCGCGCGGTCAGCGACGCGACGAGCGCGGTGAACCCGAAGACGAGGAACGTGTAGTAGACCATCTGCGGGTGTCCCGCGGCCACGATCAACGCGAGCACCGCCGCGGCCCCGAGCGCGTAGAGGACCTGTCGGTGGCGTAGGAACAGGAGGAAGAAGAGGTAGGCGAGCGGCACCCAGGCGAGGTTGATCAGCAGGAGCGGGTGGACGAACCGGCCGATGAAGGTCCCGCTGCAGCAGAAGACGAGCGATCCGAAGAGCGCCGGGAAGCGGCGGAGCCGGAGCCCGACCGTCATCAGGAGGTAGAACGCGACGCTCGCGAGCAGGTAGTGGAGCAGCAGCGAGCCGAGGAAGAAGAAGTACGCGCGGTCGAGGTCCTTCTGCGCGTCGAAGAACAGCTGGACGAACATGGTCGGCGGGTAGAAGACGCCGGTCTCGATCGCGGCGAAGGGCAGCGAGCCCGAGAACCAGAACCGGTTCAGCACCGGAAAGCTCCCGGCGCGGACGGTGCGGTTGATGAAGACCCACCACGGGAAGTAGAGCTCGCTGTGGTCGGCCGAGAAGTACGCGAAGCCGTTCGCGAACAGCTTGGAGAACACGAGGGCGAGGAGGAGAACCGTGGCGCCGAGGAGATCGAAGAAGGGGAAGAGGGGGACCAGCCAGGACGGGATCCGGTTGCGAAGCGGACCCGGCGCGATCGTCACTTCTTCGGCGACAGGTCGATCCGCGTGACGGAGTTCGTTCCCGTGTTGACGACGTAGACGAGGTGGGTCTTCGGGTCCATCGCGATGCCCGTGGGATTCGAGAACGCCGCATTCCGCGAATCCGTCGTCCAGCGGTGCGTCTCCTTGCCCGAGCGGTCGAGCATGAAGACCGCGTTCTTGAGCGGGTCCGTCGCGATCAGGGTGTTGTTGGGCCCGTTGATCAGGTACGGCTCGGAGTTGGGCCCCCACGTCGCGATCGGCCAGCGCGCCTTGGGGTTGCCCTGGGCGTCGAAGACCTTGAGGCTGTGATCGTCGGGGTCCGAGACGTAGACGATTCCATCCGCCGCGACCGTGATGCCGATCGGAGCGCGAAAGTCGATTCCCTTCTCGCCCTTCCCGAAGCTGTCGAAGCGGGTCAGGCCCGGGTCGTACCGCATGAGGCGCCGGTTGCCCATGTCGGTCACCCAGATCTGGCCGTCGGGGGCGATCGCGATGCCGCGCGGGCCGTAGAGACCGCCGGAGGACGCCTTCCAGTCCCCCTGGAGCGAGAACGCGGTGACGCGGCTGTTCTCGGTGTCGGCGACGTAGACGGTGTCGGCCGAGACGGCCACCGCGTACGGGTGGCTGAAGCGGCGCTGGGCGTTGCCGAAGCCGCCCCAGCCGCCGAGGTCGCCGCCGTTGGGATCGAAGAGGTGGACCCGCGAGGTCCCGAAGTCCGCGACCCAGAGGCGGCCGTCGCCGTCGACGGAGGCGCCGCGCGGCTGGTCGAGACCCGAGTAGGGCGCCTGGTTGGGCTCGGCCGACTTGCGGATCAGCGCCCGGCCGGGGAGGTCGGGCTCCTCGACCGTCGCGTTGGGCCGTGCGGCCGCCTGCTCGGGCTTCGGCGCGGAGGCATGCGGGAGAAATCTCCAGAGCGCCCACGCCGCGACCGCGACGACGACGAGCAGGACGACCCAGACGAGCGCCGCCGTCCGCGACGAGGCCGCCCGGGGCTCGGAGGAGCCCGTGTCGTCCGAACGCATCGGGTTCCCTGGCTCGGTCGGCGCCATGCACAGCCTCCCGCGTCCTGCGAAATGGGAGTCCGAATCGTCGTCGAGCAGTATCGCATCCTCCGCCGCCGGCGACAAGAACGCCGGGGCGCGCGCTTGCTAAAATGGAGTCAATGTCGCAGATCGAGGCGGGGCGTCGGCCGGGCCGTGTCTCGCCCTCGAGTGTCTGCATCCGTTCCGGTCGCGCCGCGCGATGAGTGTCTCCGGCCCGGCCCCGGAGTCCGCGGCGGCGGAGAAGCCGGAGACGCGCGCGCGCCGGGATCCGTCCCCCTGGTGGTTCGCCGCGGGCCTCGCGTTCTACCTCGCGACGCGGCTCGTCCACCTGAACGACTTCCCGGGCTTCTTCTTCTGCGACGAGGCGATCCAGGCGAACACCGCCTCCGACCTGTACCACCACCATTTCCGCGACCCGCAGGGCGTGCTCCTTCCCTCTTACTTCGCCAACGACGAGCGGCGCGCCATGAGCCTGAACATCTACATGCTCCTCCCGCCCGTCGTCCTCTTCGGCAAGTCGATCGCGGTGACGCGGGGCACCTTCGCCGTCGTCAGCGCGTTCGGCGCCGCCGCGGTCGGCATCGGCCTGCGGGTGGCCGGCGTCGGTCTCTGGTGGGCGGCCCCGTTTCTCCTCGCAGCCATCCCCATGGACTTCGTCCACTCGCGGTGGGCGATGGAGACCACGCCCGCCTGCTACGCGGGACTGCTGTGCGCCTATCTGCTCTACCGGCTGCGGTCGCCGCGCTACGTGTTCCTCGCGCTGGCGATGGCGGCGGCGACCTTCTACAGCTACACGGCGGGCCAGGGCATCGTCCTCGTGATGGGGATCCTGCTCTTCGTCACGGATGCCCGCTATCACTTCCGGCAGAAGCCGGGACTGCTCCTCGCCGCGATCGCGTTCGCCCTGCTGCTCGCGTTTCCGGCGTGGCGCGAGCACCGGCTGCACCCCGGGACCACGGTGCAGCAGCTGACCAAGCTCGGCGCCTACTGGGTCCGGCCCATGCCGATGCCCGAGAAGCTCAAGATCTTCGCGCACAACTACGCCTCGGGCTTCGAGCCGAAATACTGGTTTTACCCCGCCGAGGCCGAGATGATGCGCCATCGCATCGACCACCTCGCCTTCATTCCGATGGCCCTCGCGCCCTTTCTCCTGATCGGAGTCGCCGCGTGCCTGGTCCGCTGCGTGCGGTCGCCGGCGCACCGCGTGATCCTCCTGTCTCCGCTCGGCGTGCCGTTTGCCGCCGCGGTGCACGAGAGGCAGACGCTGCGGCTCCTGCCGATGCTCGTGCCGATCGCGCTGCTCGCGCTCGTGGGGATGGAGGAGATCCGCCGGCCGCTCGCGCGGTGGATTCCCAACGTGGTCCTGGCCGCCGGGCTCGCCGGGGTGCTCGCGGCGGCGACGCTCCGGCTCTGCGCCATGAGCTTCACGCAGTCGGCGAGCTGGTTCCCCGAGTACGGCCTCTACGGCATGCAGTGGGGAGCCAAGCAGGTCACCGACGCCGCGCGGGAGGAGCTCCAGAAGGACCCCGAGATCCGAGTCCACATCAGCTCGGGATGGGCCAACAACCCCGAGACCTTCCTCGACTTCTTCTTCAAGCCGCCGCTTCGCTCGCGCGTCCAGCTGGGCGAGCTCGGCCCCTACCTGTCGACCCGGACGAGCCCTCCGGACAACGTTCTCTTCGTGATGACGCCGCAGGAATACGAACGGAACAGTCACGATCCGAAGCTCGAAGTCCTCCCGCCGAAGCGGGTCATCCTGTTTCCGAACGGGAAGCCGGGCTTCTACTTCGCGCGGGTCCGCTACTCGCAGCAGGCGGACGCCATCTTCGCGGAGGAGCGGGAGGCGCGGCGGATCCTGAAGGAGGACCGCGTGGATTCCCCGCGGGTCCTCGTGCGCCACTCCCACCTCGACATGGGCCAGGTGCCGGACCTCTTCGACGGCGACAAGAACACGCTCATCCGCGGGCTCGAGGACAATCCCTTCCGCCTCGAGTTCGTCTTCGACCCCCCGCGGAAGATGACGGGCCTCGACGTCCGCGTCGGCGAGATGGAGGGCCAGATCGCGATCGAGGTCACGACCGCGGCGGGCGGGGAGCCGGTCCGCCAGACGAAGGTCGTGCACCGGGGAATCGAGAACACGCAGCAGGGGTTCTCTTTCGGCGCGACCGCGCTCGAGGTCACGAAGATCCACATGGAAGTCGGCGAGCCCGGACGGACCGAGCCGGATCACCTCGAGATCCGGGAGATCGGGTTCCGGCCGTAGGGTCGGGGATCGAGGCGTTCGAGCCCGCGCCTACTTGATCAGGTCCGAAAGCCCCCAGACGAAGACCCTGCCGGTCTCCCGGTCCGTGACGACGATCCGGCCGAAGGCGTCGAGCGTGATGCCGGTCGGGCGCTTGAGCTCCGGATACTGGAAGGAGTGCACGATGTTTCCCGCCGCGTCGTAGGTCGCGAGGCGGCCCTTCCACGCGTCGGTGACGACGATGGCGTCCCCCGGGCCCGCGACGAGGTACGGCTCGGTGTAGAAGTCCTTCCACCCGTAGACCCGGACCAGGCGGAGGAACTTCCCGGCCGCGTCGAAGACCTGGACGCGGTGGTTTCCGGTATCGGCGACGTAGAGGTGGCCCGCGGCGTCCGCGGCGAGCCCGACGGGCTCGACGAACTGGCCGGGCTCCCCGCCCCCGGTGCCGAAGCTGGCGGTGACCTTGCCGGTGGCGTCGAGGCGGGCGATGCGCTTGTTGCCGGTGTCCGCCACGTAGAGGTTGCCCTGGAGAAGGACGACCGCGCGCGGGCCGAAGAACGTCTTTTCCGGATCGGTCCAGGCCGGGAGCGGCTCGCCGCCCGCGCCGAAGCGCGCGATCCGGTGGTTCCAGGTGTCGGCGACGTAGACGATGCCGTCCGGCCCGACGACGACGCCGCAGGGCTCGTTGAGCTGGCCCTCCGCCGAGCCCTTCGAGCCGAGGATGCGCTGGAAGACGCCGTTGCCGTCGAAGATCGCGATGCGGCTGTTCTTGGTGTCCGCGACGTAGATCCAGCCTCGCCCGTCGACGGCCACCCCGCGCGGCTCGGCGAGCTGGCCTGGCCCGACGCCGGTCGATCCGAAGCTGCGCGCGGGGGTGGGCAGGGCGTCGGCCTCCGCGGGGTAGTCGCGCGAGGTCATGTCCTGGATCTGCAGGTTCAGCGCGGGCAGCGGCCCGGAGCCGTTGCCGAGGTCCTTGCGCACGTAGAAGACCGTGTCCTGGGAGCCGATGGGAGTCCAGATCTCGTGGAAGAGCCACCACCGCAGGAGCTCCTTCACCGTCGGATGGAACTTTCCCGCCTCCGTCCGCGTCTCGGGGAACCACCACGCGCGGATCGGCACCCGCTTCGCGTCGTATTGCGGAGCCAGCTGCTTCTCGAGCGCGCCCTCGGGGTCCCAGTCGGCGACGATGATCGGCGTCGTCGCGGACTCGATCCGCGTCGCCCAGTTCGTCTGGACGTCCCGGAGATACCAGGTCAGCGGCCAGCTGGCCTCGCCGCCGGCGGTGATGACCGGCTGGCCCGGGGCGACGCGGTCCTTCGCCTTGTCGACGACGTCCAGGGCGCGGATCAGGTCCCGGGTGGTCTGCACGTACGCCAGCATCTCCGCGTGCCTGGGCTCGCGTTCCACGTCGTGCGCGCCGTAGCGGAAGCACGCGAGATACATCCCGCCGATGTTGACGGCCAGAGCGAGCGCGATCGCGGCGATCGCGACGCCGGCGGTCGCGCGGCGGCGGTCCCGCCAGAGCCTCGCGAAGCCGATCGCCGCGAGGATCGTCAGCGGGAGCAGGGGGTGGACCGTCAGCCAGGGCACCTTCTCGCGCGCCCAGGCGTAGATCCCGAGCGACCCCACCGCCCAGAAGGCGACGAATCGCAGGAACGGCGTCAGGACGCGCTCGGGCGCCGGGCGCAGCGACGCGATCGCGAGGAACGACGCGAGCGCGAAGATCACGGCGACCCAGACGACCGCGTGGCCGGCGAGGATCGGGACATACGCGCGGGCGACGCCGTAGAGGGCGAGCGAGGGGGCGGCGAGCAGGACCGAGCGGAGGAACGGGTCGCGCCGCCACGCCGTCCACGGGAAGGCGAAGAGCGCGGCGATGCCGATGGCGGTCTCGTAGTACGCGAGCTGCGGGAAGTAGTACCACCACGGGCCGGGGATGCGCGCGATGCTGTGCTGGCCCATCCAGTACTTGACGGCCTTCGGGATCGCGAGCCAGTCCTCGGGGTGCCGTCCGAAGCCCGTGTACATCGTGATCCAGATGACGAGGAAGAGGATGCCGGCCGAGGCGATCGGCAGCATGCGCTCCCGGATCCACGCGGCGGTCGTCCGGATGGGCCTCGCGAGGCTGCCGCCCTCGCGCTGCGACAGCAGCGCCTCCGAGAACAGGCACCACGCGCCGTACGCCACGAACAGGACGCCGGTCATGTAGCCGTTCTCCTTCGTCACGCCGGCGAAGGCGAACGAGGCCGCGGAGAGCGACAGCCACTTGGCGCGGTCCGTCTCGAGGAAGCGCTGGAAGGCGAGGATGGTCCCGAGCGTGAACACGAGGGAGTAGAGGTCCTCGCGGATGAACCGCGAGAAGTACGCCATGTGGCCGGAGGTCAGGATGGCCAGCGCGTACGCGAGCGCGGCCGTGTCGCCGATCCAGCGACGCAGCGGCAGCGCGAACGCGATCAGGAGGATTCCGAAGAGCGCCGGCATCAGCCGCGCGGTCGTGTTGGTCGCGCCGAAGACCTTGTAGACGAGCGCGTTCACGTAATAGAGGAACGGCCCGTGGTACGCGGGGTCGTAGCGCCAGTCGGCGCCCTTGGCGAGGGAGAGCGACTGGTACGCGTGGATCGACTCGTCGTGATGCAGCGGCCGCGAGCCGAGGTCCCAGAAGCGCGTCAGGACGGCCGCGATCAGGATCGCGCCGCAGAGAACGAGCACCCGTCCCGGGGACGGCCGGGCCGCCGGGGTCGGGGCGGGAGTCGGAGCCGGGGCCGAGACTTCGCTCACGGTGCGGACCTCCGTTCGGGGAGGGGAAGCTTCGAGACGGAGCTGTTGCCGGCGTTGACCACGTAGAGGATACGGCGTTTCTCGTCCAGACCGATGCCGGTCGGCATCTCGAACTTCTTCCCGGCCTCGTCGGCCGTCCAGCGCTGCACGACGCGGCCGGCGGTGGGCTCGAGCGCGATCACGGCGGGACCCGAGGGGTCGGTCGCGTAGATCGTGCCGTCCGAGGCGACGGCGAGCTGGGGCTCCACGTTCTCGCCCCATCCCGGGAACGCGATGTGTCCGCGGAAGGTGCCGTCCGCGTTGAGGACCTGGATCCGCCGGTTGACCGTGTCCGCGACGTAGACCACGCCGGACGGCGCCGCCGCGATGCCGACCGGGCTCGAGAACTCGTCCCAGCCGGTGCCCTTGCGGCCGATGAAGCGCGCGCCGCCGAGCTCGGAGTCGTAGACGGCGACGCGGTGGTTGCCGGTGTCGCTCGCCCAGACGCGGCCGTCCGGCGAGACCGTGACGCCGCGCGGGCCGTAGAGCTCGGTCGCCATCGAGTGCGGCACCCCCGCGAGCGAGAACCCGAGGATCCGTCCGTTCCAGGTGTCCGCCACGTAGAGCGCGTCGCCGCGGATCGCGACGCCGCAGAGCTCGCGGAATCCGAACTTCCCGGACCCGCGCCCGCCCCAGCCGCCGAGCGAGCCTCCGTCGGGATCGTAGACGCGGAGCTTCGAGTGGCCGAAGTCGGCGATCCAGATCCGGCCGCGGTCGTCGACCGCGAGCCCCCGCGGCTCCTTCAGGTCGGCGAACGGCGGCTGGACCTCGGCCGGCTTCTCGAGGATCGAGGGCGCCACCTCGGGCTCGTCCTGGGGCTGTCCGGGCGCGGCCGGCGCCTCCGGCAGGTCCTCCGTCGTGGGGAGCAGGACCTCCTGGCTCGGTCCGCCGGCGAAGCGATAGACCTGAGCCTCGGGGTTCTCGTAGACGAGCTCGAAGGCGGGGTTCGCCTTGAACTTCTGGAGCCCGGCCGCGGGATACGTCTTGCGCTCGAGCCAGCCGACGTAGACGTAGGCCACGCGGTACCGCTTCAGGAGCGCCTCGGCCCGCGCGGAGTCCGGCGTCGAGTAGATGGCCTCGACCGCGCGCTTGCGCGCGTCGATCTCGGTGTCGGAGTTGCCGCGCTGCTTGACGTGGTAGTCCCAGCCGATCACGGTCGGCAGCCCGGTCAGCATCGCGATGCGGCCGAAGTCCTGGTAGGACGGCCCCTGCGCCTCCAGGATCGCGGGGGTCCCCTCGATCGAGCGGCGCATCCACAGGACGGCGCGGTACTCGCCGGGATGCGAGGTCTCGAGATAGCTGAGGCCGTCGAGGGTCGGTCCGTCGTAGGGCGCGAAGTGGCGGCCCACGGCGCCGCGCACACCGGTGACCGACGTGAACAGGGCCGCCACCCCCAGCAGCGCGACGGCGGCGCGGCCCGGCCAGGCCCAGTGCTCCCAGGTCCCCCGGCGCTCCTTCCCGCGGAACACGAGAACCGCGGTCGCGGTCGCGAAGAGGAGCCACGCCTCGAGGTACAGCTTGAAGAACGTGTTCATCCGGTCGTAGATGTAGACGCGCTGGCAGAAGAGGATCAGGAAGAACGCGGTCGCGACGTAGGCGATCGCCAGCCGGTCCTCGGGGATCTCGGCGAGCGTGACGTAGGCCGCCAGGAAGAGCACCACGGCGGCGGCGAGGAACGCGTCGGGCCAGCGCCAGAGGAGCACGCCGAGGATCGCGATCGTGGCGGCGACGAGGAGGATCCGCGCGCCGCGCGCGCGGCCGTTCGCGGCCATGCGATCCGACGAGGCGGAGAGCCACCAGCCGATCGCCAGCGCGAAGAAGAGCCCGAACGCGGTGAACTGGTCGAACCCGGTGGACGAGGCCTCGACGTTCCGGCCGAGGGCGGGGCCGTGCCCGATCCGCACCCACAGCGGACGCGCGAACGCGTACGCGGACGCCGCCGCCGCGAGGAGGGCGAGCCCGCCCCGGCCGAGGCCGCGGAGCGACAGGCGCGGCGCGGCGACGGCCGCGGTGATCGGCACGAGGATCAGGAGTCCCGAGAGCAGCGGCACGTCCCAGACGTTGGTCAGCGCCTGGACCGCCGCGAGGAAGCCGAGCAGGCAGGCCGCCGCGACGCGGCGCGCCCTCGAGGCGACGGGTTCCGCGTGGAGCCGGATCAGATTCAGCGCGGCGGCGCCGAAGAGCAGGAAGATCGGAATCGCGAGGACGTGCGCGTGGAGGTCCGCGAAGACGAGGCTCCAGATGGGGTACTCGTTGATCGTGTCGCGGATGACGCGCGAGGTCGCCCAGAAGTAGTCCCAGTCCAGGTGGCGCTTCTGGAGGAGCCACTCGCGCAGGCCGGAGAGGTTGCCGAGGAGCAGCGTCAGCGCCCCGCCCGCGATCCCCGCGCGCAGCGTCCCGCCCCAGTTGCGGGCGAGGCTGAACGCGCCCTGCAGCACCACGCCCCCGAGCAGGCCGAAGGCCAGGTTGAACGTGAAGCGGGTCGAGAGGTGCGTCAGGAACGTCAGGAGCACGACCATCTCGTGCCCGAAGGTGTAGTACCCGAGCGGGGCTCCGGCGAGCCACGGGTCCGACGCCGGGAGCGAGCGCGTGCGGACGAGGATGTTCAGGATCGAGAAGTCCATGGGCTTCTCGCCCCAGTAGATCGCCGGGTTGAGCGCGCGGATGATGAGGAACAGGAGGAACCCCGCCGCGAACACCGCCTCGGAGAGGAGCAGGGCGCGGCGGTTCTCGCGCAGGAAGCGCGCGACGTCGTGGCGATCGCGAAGGAAGAGGACGGCGGCCGCGGCCGCGACGAGGAGCAGGCTCACGACGGCCGCGCGCCGGCCGTTGGGGAGCGCGTGCGCCGAGAGGAGCGCCGTCAGGACGTAGGTCGTGGCGACGAGCCCGAAGAGGCGGGCGAACCCGAAGCCCCGGTCCTGGAGCCGTGGGAACAGCGTCCAGCAGAGCGGCAGGCCGACGATGCCCACGACCGCGAGGGCGACGTACCAGAGGATCGCCGCCAGGAACGAGTTGGCGATCCCGGTCTCGAGCGCCGGGGGCGCGGACGGCTCCGCCTCGGCGCGGCGATCCGGCCGGACCGGCTCCGTGACGCGCCGCAGGGCGCGCGGCCAGCGCTCCCAGTCGTTCATGGTGGGCGGCGTCTGCGGGATCGCCTCGAGGAGGAGCGCCCTCGCCTTCGCCGCCGAGAAGCGCGGCGACTTGCGGAAGAGCAGGACGCGCGGGTGGTCGTACACCGTGAACTGCTCCTCGGCGCGGTCGTCGGAGAAGTGGAGCGGGCCGAGGGAGGGATACGAGGTGATGTCCGCCATCCGATCGAACCCGAGGCTGCCGTCGAAGAGCGCGCGGTAGTACGCGATCGTCATCGGAAAGACGGCGGGGATCCGCGTGAAGTTCATGTAGGTCCGGCCGCTCGTGACCGCGACCCAATCGGAGCCCTCGAGCGCCTGCACGACCTCGTTGGCCTTCTTCGGCGAATCGGGGTCGACCAGCGGAAGGCTCGGCCCGGAGTACGGACCGGGGTCGTGGCCCTCCTCGCCCATCGGCAGGGGGTCGTCCCAGGACTCGTTCGCGAAGCGCGAGCCCGGCTTCGCGTGCGCGAAGATCCAGCGCGAGGCCGCGACCCGGGTCTGCGTGTGGCGGTAGATCGAGGTGAAGGCGAGCGCCCAGAGGAACGTGCCGCCGAGGACCGTGAGCGCGACCGCGCGCGCGAGCCGCGGGAACGGCGAGCGGGTCAGCCAGGCCGAGAAGAGCACTCCGGTGAGGACCGCGAGCCCGGGGTAGGCGGGGTAGAAGTACCGGATCGACTTGACGAGCGCGAGCCCGTGGTACGCGAGCAGGAAGAGGACGTGGCTCGTCACGGGCAGGAGGTCGAGCTCGCGCCGGCGCACGATCGCGTGGATCGACCAGGCGACCGCGATCAGTCCGGTGATTCCGAAGAAGATCCCGGCGCCCCAGAACACGATGTTCTCGATCGGGAAGAGGAAGGTGCGTCCGGCCCACTGCACCGCCGGCGGGAATCCCGCCACCGAGTGCTGGATCGCCGACAGCGTCTTCAAGTCGTTGATCCACCGGGGATCCAGCCGCAGCGAGAAGGCGCTCGGGCCCTTGAACGCGTTGGGCAGCGCGACGCGGACGACGACGGCCGCGGGGACCAGGATGACGGCGAGCCGCAGCGCCGCCCGGAGGGTCGCGGGGACGAACCGCGCCCCGTTGCGGTACGCGGCGACGAGCAGGGCGAGGCCGATCGGCCCGATGAGGGCGAGCGCCGTGATCTTGCACGCGATCGCGAGGCCCAGGGCGACCCCGGTCGCGGCGTCGGACGCGATCCCGCCGCGCCCCTGGGCGATCCGGACCGCGCCGAGGAGGGCGGCGGCCGTGAAGGTCGTCAGAAAGGTGTCGACCGTCCAGAAGTGCGACAGCTGGATGCCGAGGACGCAGAAGGACATCAGCGCGGCCGCGAAGAGCGACGCGCGGCGGTGCGCGAAGCGGCGCGTGATGAGGTAGACGAGCCAGACCGTGATGAGGTCGAAGAGTCCCGAGAGCGCGCGGCCCACGACGTACGCGCCGTCGTAGCCCTTCTTGCCGACCGCCGCCGCGACGCCCTTCGTCAACACCATCGGCAGGCTGCCGTAGACGAAGGACCCCTCGTTGTGGTTGTAGGGGTTGAGGCTCGAGCGGGAGGAGTCGAAGTACTCGCCGACCGTCTTCGGAACGGTCAGCTTCTCCTCGACCATGGAGATGAAGCGCTCGTCCGGGTGCAGGTGGTGGCCCTCGTCCCACCGAAGGCCCTGCCACCGAAACACCGCGCCGACGGCCAGCACCGCCAGGAGAATCGCGCGCGCACGCGCGCGGGAGAGTCGGCTCAGGAGCGCCTCAGCCCGCCGCGACCCGGAGCCCCTTCCGGGTCAGGAAGCGGCCGATCTCGTCGCGGTTCGACTCGATCCACGCGAGCAGGCGGTCGACGCCCTCGGCGGGCTCGACGCGCGGCTTCCAGCCCAGGTCGCCGGCGACGCGGTCGACGTTGCAGTAGAAGACGGGCTGGTCGCCGAGGCGGGTGGCCGCCTTCGCGAACGGGATCGGCTTCTTCAGGCGCTTCTCGAGAATCGCGATCAGCTCGCGCAGGGAGAGGCGGCAACGAGGCCCGCCGCCGACGTTGTAGGCCTTGCCGTCGACCGTGGCGCGGTGCTCCGCCGCCGCGATGTAGAGGTCGACCAGGTCCTCCACCCAGAGGAGGTCGCGCACCTGGAGCCCGTCGCCGTAGATCGTGATCGGCAGCCCGAACACGGCGGCCAGGGCGAACCACGCGACCCAGCCCTGGTCCTCCTCGCCGAACTGGCGTGTCCCGTAGATGCAGGACTGGCGCATCGCGACCGTCGGGAGGCCGAAGCTGCGGTGGTAGTCGACCACGTACTGATCCGCCGCGCCCTTCGAGCACCCGTAGGGCGACTCGAAGGAGAGCGGCTCGGCCTCGGAGACTCCGGTGGGCAGGCTCGCGAAGTCCCACCGCCCGTCGCGGATGGTCTCGCCGCTCGTGAGGTGGCCGTAGACCTTGTTGGTCGAGGCGTAGATCAGGAGGGGAGCCTTGTCGGGCGCGTTCGCGTGCTTCTTCCGGATCTCCTCGAGGAGCCGAAAGGTGCCGAGCGCGTTGATGTCGTGGTCGGTCAGAGGGTCGACGATCGAGGTCGTGACGGCCACCTGGGCCGCCAGGTGCAGGACCACGTCGTAGGGATCGGCGAGCGCGGCGCGCAGCGCCTCGGAGTCGCGGACGTCCCCCTCGATGAACCGGATGGGCCCGCCGCTCTTCTCGAGCCACTCCCGATTGAAGCGCGAGGCGGAACGGCTGAAATTGTCGAACACGACGACGTCGTGTCGGAGGCTCCGGAGCTTGTGGGCCGCATTCGAGCCGATGAAACCGGCGCCACCGGTGATCAGGAAACGCATTCTTTTTCTCCCCCGGGTTTCGGTCCGAGAATGCTCATTCTACAGGAGTTCCGGTTCCGTCCCGGGGACTCGATGCATGTTCCGCGGCGTGGCCGCCGCCGCCCATCGCGGAGCGGTAGACCTCCTCGTAGTCGGACAGCGTCTTCTCGAGCGAGAACATCGCGCGGATCCGTGCGGCCGGCCGCGCGTAGCGCTCGGGGGAGTCGAGCACCTTGAGGATCTGTCGGGCGAGTCCCTCGGAGTCGCCGATCGGGGCGACCTCGCCCATGCCGGTCATGCGGGTGGGCTGGCGGACCCCGGGCAGGTTCGAGGCGACCACCGGAACGCCGCGCAGCATCGCCTCGATCTGCACGAGGCCGAAGGACTCCGTCGAGTTGATCGAGGGTAGGACGAGGACGTCGGACATCGTGAAGAGGTCGGCGATCGCATTCGGAGGCACGATGCCCGTGGCGACGACGCCGGAGTCCGGGTCGGCCAGAAGCGGCGCCAGCCGCTCGCCGACGGTCTCGCCGGGAACGAGCTTGTTCTCTCCCGCCAGCACCAGCGCCGCGTCGGGATAACGCTCGCGCACGCGCGTCAGCGCCTCGAGGAGGAAGAAGAGCCCCTTCTCCTCGGCGAACCGTCCGAGGAAGAGGAGGACCGGATCGCCGCGGACCCCGAATCGCTCGCGGACCTGCGGCTCCGTCCGGCCCGTGTCCGGGGGCTCGGTCACCGGCGGCAGGATCCACCGGATCTTGTCGATGCGGTCCGAGAGGGCGCGCGTGTTCCGCGCGTAGTCCTCCGTGTAGGTCACGGCGCACTCCGCGCGGTCGAGCGCGAAGTTCTGCGACACGCGCGCATAGATCTCGACGAGGCGGTGGATCAGCCCGGCCGGCGGCTGCAGGTCGCAGTGATACGTGACGACGATGGGGACGCGAAGCGTCGCGGCGAGAGTCGACAGCCCGACGGCGCGGACGAGCGGAGAGTGCAGGTGCAGGACGTCGGCGCGGCCGATCTCGGCGGCGGCGGGCGGGATCGCGGTCGGATGCGCGATGAGGGCCTTGCCGAAGCGGCCCCCGACGGGCGCCCGGACGATGCGGACGCCGTTCTCGCGAGACTCCTCCGGGAGATCGGCGACGTGGCGGTGGGTGAGCACCGTCACCTCGTGTCCACGCGCCGCGAGCCCCTCCGCCAGGTGTTCGACGTAGAGGGTGAGTCCCGAGACGTTGGGCCGGTAGTAGTCCAGCGCCATCAGGATCTTCATTTCGGGCGGTTCACCCTGTAGACGGTGGTCGAGCCCAGGTGCAGCGGCTCGAGGAAGGGATAGTTGCCGACGATGTCCTCGCATCGCGGATACGTTCGCCGCTCGAGGTCGCCCACGACGACGTGCGTGACGCGCATCTTGTCGATCGTGTCCCACGCGCCGCGCGGGTCGCCGTAGGTGTAGAAGCTCCGGACGCGCGCGATCCGCTCGGCCACCTCGCGGTCGTTGTTGCGCCACAGCCCCTCGTGGTTCCCCCAGCCCATCACGGTGGGGATGCCCGTGTGCGTGGCGATCCGGGCGAAGTCCGAGTACGGGTCGCCCGTCGCCTCCAGGACGACCGAGCCCGCGGGAATCGCGCGGAGCATCCACTGGACGGCCTCGGCGTCTCCGGGATTCCGCTTCGCGAACGGCCCCATCGCGTCGAGGGAGAGCGGTCCGTCCTTCTGGCGGACGCGCGAGATCGCGGCGTTCAGCGGATACATCACGGAGACGATCACGACGGCCGCGATCACCCCGCGGAACGCCACGCGGCGGCGGCCGCCGGCGTGCCACGCGCGGCCCGCGAAGACGGCGGCGCCGATCGCGAGCAGCGGCCACGCCTGGTGGTAGAACTTGAAGATCGTGTTCATCCGCTCGAGGTCGTGGCCGTAGCTGTCGCGGAAGTAGATGAGCTCGCAGCCGGCGATCATCCCGAGGCCCAGGAGCACGAGGAAGCCGGCGAAGAGGCCGTCGCAGTCGCCCCCCGACGCCGTCGAGCGCATCGCGAGCCAGGCCGCACGCGCGGCGAGCGCGGCGAGGAAGAGAATCATCGCGAGCGCCGTCGCCTTCAGCGCGAAGGCCGCGAGCAGGACCGCCAGGGCGGCCAGCGCCAGGAAGAAGTCGCGGCGCCGCCGGCCGCGCTCGCTGTCCTCGCGCGGGGCGGGCCAGAGCACGAGGGCCAGCATCACGAACCACGTTCCCCACACGCCGAGCATCTCGATCCAGCCCGAGGTGAGGTCCGCCCGGGCGAGGCCCTGGTTGACGAGCTGGAACGACGCGTAGTACCCGCCGAAGAGCGTGTACGCCACGAAGACGAGGAGGAGGCCGTAGAGAAATCCCGGAACGGCCTGCCTCGCGCCCGGCAGCCGCCGCCCCTGGACCGTGACGAGGATTCCCGAGACGACCAGCAGGATCGCCATCGCGGGCTCGTTCCACAGGCTCGCGGCCCACGCGGTGCCGGCGACGAGCGCGAGCAGGAGCGGCCGGCCGAACCGGGCGGCGATCGTGATCCATCCGCGCGAAGGCTCGCCGATCCCGATCCCCCTCTCGATGAACCGGTGCGCGACGGCGAACGCCGCCACGAAGTAGGGAAACGCCAGCAGGTGCGGGTGCAGGTCCGCGTGGAAGAAGGTGAAGAAGGGGAACTCGTTGATCGTGTTGCCCGCGGCGATCACGCGGGAGGCGTGCCAGTAGTCGAAGTCCTTCGCGAACGGCGCGCTCCACGCGTCGAGCGCGCCGACCACGTTCCCGGCGAAGACGGTCCCGCCGGCGGCGGCCAGGCCCACGCCCAGGCGGCCGCGCGAGAGGCGGAGCCCGAGGCACGCGGCGGCGACGAAGGCGAAGCCGGGGAAGCTCGCGACCGCGAGGTTGTACCCGACGGTCGGCGTCACCGAGGGGAGGACCGGGGGCAGGCCGGAGAGCTTGCACTGCACCGCGGCGAGCAGGTACCCCCAGTAGTAGTAGTTGATGGTCTTGCCCGCCATCCAGGGATCGGCCGGGGGCATGGCGGGGAAGCGCGCGAGCGAGTCGAGGAACGCGAGGTCCATGTACTTCTCGGCGCCGAAGACCGCCGGTCCGACCGCGCGGATCAGGAGGAAGACCCCGGTCGAGGCCCAGAAGAGGATCGCGGCCAGCTTCTCCTCGTCGCCCCACCAGGCGGCCTTCGCCGGGGAGTCCTCGGCGCTCCGGCGCCGGACGTACCACGACGCGAGCGCGACCAGGGCGAGCGCCGCGAGGAGCGTCAGGCGCGAGAACCGCGTCGGCAGGACGAAGGAGAGGGCCCATCCCGTGTACGCGACGGCGGCGAGGCCGATCGGCCGCGCGAGCAGCGCGGCGTCACGCCGGTCGTCGAAGTAGCGGCGAAGCAGCGGGAGGACGGCGAGCCCCAACACCTCGGTGGTGAAGGCCCACGCCAGGATGTCCCGCATTCGTTTGCTAGTGTAACCGGACTTGAGCGACCGCATCCCTTTCCGCGTCCGCCCCATGCTCGCCACGCTCGTCGACGAGCCGTTCGATCGTCCGGGCTGGGTCTACGAGGAGAAGTACGACGGCTATCGCATCCTCGCCTACAAGGAAGGCGCGAAGGTGACGCTCTACTCGCGCAACGCGAAGGACCGCACGGCGACGTTTCCGGAGATCGCGCGCGACGTGGCGCGCCTGCGCGCGCGCACGGTCCTCCTCGACGGCGAGGTCGTCGCCTTCGACGCGAAGCTCGTGTCGCGCTTCCAGCTCCTCCAGAGGGGAGACGCGCCGCACGTCTTCGCGGTCTTCGACTGCCTCTACCGGGACGGCGCGGATCTCCGTCGGCGGCCGCTCTCGGAGCGCCGCGAGGCGCTCGAGGCCGGCATCGCCGGAGCCACGCGGCTCCTGCTCTCGCGGCGGCTCGCCAGGGACGGCCTCGCCGCCTACGGCGTCGCCCGGCGCAAGGGCTTCGAGGGGATCGTGGCCAAGGACGCGCAGTCGGTGTACGAGGAGCGGCGCAGCTCCCGCTGGCTCAAGGTCAAGGTGCACCAGGAGGACGAGTTCGTCATCGGCGGGATGACGCCGCCCAGGGGGGCGCGCACGCACCTCGGCGCGCTGCTGCTGGGCGCCTATCGCGGGAAGGAGCTGCGGTACGTCGGCAAGGTCGGGACCGGTTTCTCGGCGAAGTCGCTCGCCGCTCTCGCGCGGCGGCTCCGGCCCCTCGTGCGCGCCGCGTCGCCCTTCGCCGATCCGCCCCGCGAGAAGGGCGCGCAGTGGCTGGCGCCGCGTCTCGTCGCGCAGATCGCCTTCCAGGAGTGGACCGCGGATCGGAAGCTGCGTCAGCCCGTCTTCCTCGGCCTGCGGGACGACAAGAAGCCCACCGAGGTGAGGATGCCGGGGGAGTGAGTCAGCGGTTCTTCCGGATGTAGATCGTCTTCGTGACGGCCGCGTGCGGGACGCCGGCGGCGTCGTGGAGCGCGACCTCGTAGACGCGGTCGACGGACGGCTCCGATTCGAGACGCCTCCGGATCTCCTCGACCTCCGCGTCCTCGATCCGGAACCGCGCCGAGAGCGTGGACCGCCCCGGCCTGAGGAAGCGGATCGTCGCGGCCTTGTCCCAGACCGTGTAGCCCGGGCCGAGGATCCGGATCAGCATGATCATGTAGATCGGATCGACCGCGCCGTAGAGGCTCCCGCCGAAGATCGTGCCGACGTAGTTGCGGGTCCGCCACGACAGCGGCAGCGCGACGCGGATCTCGCGCCAGTCCGCCGCGATGTAGGTGACGCGGGCCCCCGTGCCGCGGTAGGCCGGGAAGAGGTTGAACCCCCAGCGCATCCGGCGCGTCGCCCAGGACTCCTCATGGGGCACGGGCTTCTCGGGCACGGTGGAATCCTAAGCTGCTAAGCTTTCCCGGTGTACGAGCCCGGCTACGTCGGCCTGCTCGCCTCGGGCGAGCTCGAGGAGCGGGTCGAGCGCCTCTACGCCCTGCTCGGAGCCTGCACGGTCTGCCCCCGCAACTGCGGCAACGACCGCCTCGCCGGTGTCCTCGCCTCATGCGCCTCGGCCGAGCGCCCCGTGGTCTCGGCGTACGCGCCCCACTTCGGCGAGGAGCCCACGCTCTCGGGGACGCGGGGCGCCGGCAACGTCTTCTTCGGCAATTGCAACCTGCGGTGCGTCTACTGCCAGAACTACCAGATCTCGCAGGACTACCCGGTCCAGAAGCACAACGAGGTCACGGTCGAGCGGCTCGCCGAGATCGCGCTCGAGCTCCAGGCTCGAGGCTGCCACAACGTCGGCTTCGTCTCGCCCACGCACTTCGCGCCGCAGATGGCGAAGGCGGTGCTCCTGGCGGCGCGCGAGGGCCTGCGTCTCCCGATCGTCTACAACACGAATGCCTACGATTCGGTCGAAGTGCTCAAACTGCTCGAGGGGATCGTCGATGTCTACCTGCCGGACTTCAAGTACGCCGACTCCGCGGCGGGGTGGCTCTACTCCAAGGTCCCGGACTATGCCGAGCGCTCGCGCGAGGCGCTGCTCGAGATGTACCGGCAGAAGGGCGCGCGTCTCGAAGTCGGCGACGACGGTCTCCTCAAGAGCGGGCTGCTCGTCCGCGTCCTCGTCCTTCCCAACGGCGTCGCGGGCGTCGCGGAGTCGCTCTCGTGGATCGCCGAGACGCTCTCTCCCCGCATCGCGATCTCGCTCATGGCCCAGTACTACCCGATCCACCGCGCTCTCTCCGGCGACAAGTACACGGCGCTGAGCCGCTCGATCACGGCCGCGGAGTGGGAGCAGGCGCTCGCCTCCCTCGTGTCCAACGGAATGGATAATGGGTTCCAGCAGGAGCTGGAGACCGCCAACAAGTATTACCGGCCGGACTTCCGCGACCGGGCGACACCCTTCAAGGACATCCGCGACTTCGAGTCTTGAGTCTCGCCGGCGTTTCTTCCCGTCTCGACACGGCGAGCGCCGCGTGCCACACTATTCGTCAGGCGGGAAGTCGAGGGATCGCGTGGGGGCCGGGGATCAATTCCCCGGCCCGGTTTTTCTGGCGAGGACGAGCGTCTCGCACGCGTTGATCACCGCCCCGCGAAAATCGTCGGAGACCGTGAAACGCGCCGACGCGAGCGGCGTCGTGCCCGCGCCGCGCAGCTCGAGGCGGTATTCGCCGGCGGCCGCGAAGAACTTGCCGGTGGCGACCGTCTGCCGGATCTCCTGCGGCGCGTCGGATGGCGGAATCGTCAGGAGCGTCTTCGTCTGCCCGGTCGGTGCGATGGCGACGACGGAAGCGCCGCTCGCGTCGCTCGCGGCGGGGGAGCCGCCGGGCGCGCCGAGCTTCGGGACGCGTCCGACGAGGGTCACGCTCGAGACGCTGTCGCGCAGCTGCCAGCGCGCCTCGCGCGATTGTCCCGCCGCGACGTAGGCCCAGATCTCCGGAAGCGCGTGCGCGTCGTCGCGCCGGGGCGCCGCGCCGAGCGGCACGCGCACGGGCAGCCGGACGGCCGCGGCGTTGTTCTCGAAGGTCCCCGGGCTGAAGCGGCCCCGCTTCAGCGTCTCCTCGGCGAACGGCGCGAGAAGCCCGAAATCCGAGGTCCGCAGCGAGGCCTCGCGGACGCCGCCGTCCGGGCTCACGACGACCTCGGCGGGCAGCTCCGCGGACACGCGGGCCGCGGCGTAGGTGGGCGGAAGCTCGAGCGGCACGACGCGCGTCGCCGCGGGCGGGTGCAGGCCCGCGCACGGCCGCCCCTCGGACACCGCCGGGGCCGTCGCCGTCGTGCACGCGAGCGCGCCTGCCAGCGAGAGCGCGGCGAGCGCCGGGCCGACCCTCGTCCTTCCGTTCACCGCGCGGGCTTCGGAGTCGGCATCACGAAGTGGAAGTGCTCGGGATCGTTCGCCAACCACCATTGTCCGGAGCCGGCGAAGCCGCCGTCGACCGTGAAGCGCAGCAGCCACACGCCCTCCTCCCAATCGGGGCCTATCCGCGCGACGACCGGGACCTTGACCTCCTTGGCGCCGGCGGGCACGGCGACCGGCGGCTGAAACACCGCCACGTGTTTGCCGCTCGGCGAGACGGCCTCGATCTTGAGCGACAGCGTCCGCGCGTTGACGTTCGGCGGCAGGTCGAGCAGGGCCTCGGCGCGCAGGGCCTTGTCCTTTCCGCGTCGAACGGGGAAGCCCTCCGGCGCGGTCGCCTTGCCGGCCTCGTCGGCCGGATGGATGGCGAGATCCCCGAGAATCGGGGCCGGGATGAGCCCGCGCCGCTCGCCCTCCACGCGAAATCGGACGGCGACGTTCGCGAAGATCTCGACGGGCTTGCCGTCGCGGGTGGCGGGCCGGAACTCCCACGCCCGCACCGCCTCGGCCGCGGGCCGGACGAAGCCCTGGTCGGTGGCGGCGAGCACGCGGATGTCCGTGAGCTTGCCCTGGGGGTCGATGTGCGCCGTCAGGAGGACGTTGCCCTGCTTCTGCTGCTTGAGCAGGTCGTCGGGATAGACGGGCTTCTGGTTCCGGGTCTGCTCGGCGCCGCGGTCCTCGGCCCGAAGCGGAGCGGCGCCGGCGCAGACCAGAGCGGCGAGGAGCGCCGCCGCGAGCGGCCTCAAGCGGCGGGGCCTCGGAAAGAGGGCGACGCCGCCGTCGCGTCGAACGCGCGGCGGGCGTGGTACGAGGAGCGAACGAGCGGGCCCGACTCGACCCGGGAGAAGCCCAGGGCCTCGCCCGCCTCGCGCAGGCGCTCGAACTCCTGCGGCGTGTAGTAGCGCTCGACGGGGAGCCGCCTTGCGTGCGGCTGGAGGTACTGGCCGAGCGTCGCGATGTCACAGCCGCTGGCCCGCAGATCGCGCAGCGTCGCGACGAGCTCGTCCCACTCCTCGCCGAGGCCGACCATCAGGCCGGACTTGGTCCGCAGCGGCAGGCCCTCGTCGCGGCGGCGCCGGTCCGCCCGGGCGAGCAGCTCGAGCGACTGCGCGTAGCGCGCGTCGGGCCGCACGCGGCGGTAGAGGCGCGGCACGGTCTCCGTGTTGTGGTTGAGGATCTCGGGGGCCTCGTCGAGCACCGCGTCGAGCGCGTCCCAGTTGCCCAGGAAGTCCGGGACGAGGACCTCGACGGTGCAGGCGGGATTGAGACGGCGGATCTCGCGGATCGTGGCCGCGAACTGCGAGGCGCCGCCATCCGGGAGGTCGTCGCGGTTGACGGAGGTCACGACGGCGTGCGCGAGGCCGAGCTCGCGGGCGGCCCGGGCGACGCGCTCGGGCTCGTCGCGATCGACGGCGCCCGGCTTCCCCTTGCCGACGGCGCAGAACCCGCAGTGGCGCGTGCAGATGTCGCCGAGCAGCATGAACGTCGCGGTGCGCTCCCGCGCCCAGCACTCGTGGATGTTGGGGCAGCGGGCCTCCTCGCACACGGTCACGAGCGAGAGCCGCCGCATCATCGCGCGGACCTCCTCGTACTCGCCCGTCGTGTTGGCCCGGACCTTGAGCCACTCGGGACGCTGGAGCCGCGAGGCGGCGGCGTGGACGGGCAAGGAGGGTTCGGTGCTCACGAGCGGATTATCCCTTAACGGCCCGTTCGAAGACGCGCTCGAAGTGCGTCCGCAGGCTCCCGACGACCTCCGCCATCGCCGGCGCCTCGCCCGTCTCGCGCTGGATCGAGGTGACGCCGCCGTCGGTGATGCCGCACGGCACGATCCCGGCGAAGCGGGCGAGCGGCTCGTCCGTCACGTTCAGGGCGAAGCCGTGCGTCGTGACCCAGCGCGCGACGTGAATCCCGATCGCGGCGATCTTCGCGTTGCCGACCCAGACCGACGTGACGCGCTCGCGGCGGTCGGAGCGCGCACCCGCGACGCCGAAGTCGGCGAGCGTGCGGATGAGGACCTCCTCGAGGTCGTGGACGTACCGCTTCACGTCGCGGCGCCCGGGCGCGAGCCGGAGGATCGGGTATCCGACGAGCTGACCCGGGCCGTGGTACGTGACCTTCCCGCCGCGGTCGGACTCGCGCACCGCGATCGCGAGCGCCTCGAGTTGCTCCGGCTTCCAGAGGACGTCGTCCCGCGACGCGTTGCGGCCCAGCGTGTAGACCGGCTCGTGCTCGAGCAGGAGCAGTCTCTCGTCGCCGCCCGAGAGCGCGCGGGCCGCCGCCTCCCGCTGCAGCTCGAGCCCGCGGTCGTAGGACACGCGGCCCAGCCAGCGCGCCTCGAGGCGCGGAGCGCGGGCGAGATCCGGCGCGAGAGAGGCCTCCATCGCCGTCGAGTCTAGTCGTTCCTCAGTGCCCCAGGAGCAGCGTGTCCTGGCCGCGCACCGGGCTCACTCCCGGGTAGAAGCCGGGCCGCAGCCACTGGACGCGCAGTCCCGCGCGCTCCACCAGACCCTCGAGCTCGGCCCGCGCGTAGGCGACGGCCGCGGTCGGTCGCGCGCGGAGCCGGAAGCGCACGCGCCCGCGCGCCTCCGGGTCCTCGTGGGGAAACTCGCGGCGCACGGCGTCCATGGCCGGACCGGTCTCGTCGAAGAGAAACGCCGTCACGAGCGCGGGGCTCCCGGGCCGCAGCGCGCGGCGGATCTCGCGGAGGTAGTGGGCGGCGTCGTCGCGGAGAAGGTGCGTGAAGAGCGATTTCGCGAGGACGAGCCCCGCGCCGCCGTCGTCGATCGGGAATCGGTAGCCGCTCGCGGGCGCCCCGCGCGGCGAGCCGTACGCGGACGCCACGTCGGCGAGCGCGAACGTCAGTCGGCCATCCGACGCGAAGCGGCGTCGGCACCAGCGGATCGACGGGGCGTGGACGTCGAAGCCGACGTAGCGGCCGTCCTCACCGAGGCGCCCCTCGAGCGCGGCGGCCATCGCGCCGGCGCCGCAGCCGCAGTCGAGGACCGTCCCCGACACCGGCAGGAGCTCGAGCTCCTCGAGGAGCCGGACCATGCCGGCGGCGGCGCTCTCGAAGTCGCCCACCGGGCCGGTGTGGCGGCGCAGCCACAGCGGCGGCAGCGCCGCGCGGCCGCCTCCTCGCGCCTGCCGCCAGAGCCAGTCGAGCGGACCGGCGAGCCGCAGCGCCGCCGTGCGGGCCCATCGGAGCGGCTCCGGGTTCATCGAGGAAGCGCCCCGCGGCCGATCCCGAAGACGCCGTAGAGGATCAGGATCGGATCCCAGCAGGCGACCCGGTACCTCCAGACCACCTGCAGCAGCACGTGCGCCGCCATGCCGATCGCGAGGACGGCGAGGGACACGGCGGCGACGCCGCGACGCGTCGGGCGCCGGAAGCCGCGCACCGCGGCCGCGTACAGGACCAGCGAATAGATCCCGATCCCGACCACGACCGCGGGCGGCCAGTACCAGGGCGTCGGGTACGGCCGCACCCACTGCCACGCCTTGTGCGCGAGTAGCTCCAGGCTCGCCGCCGGATTCTCCCGCGCCTCCGCGAGGGCCAGGCGCGCGAAGGCGGCGGACCGGCGGCCGGGGGACAGCTCTCCGTCCTTCTCGATCGAAGCCAGCCGCGCCCGAAGGTCGCGATCGAATCCCTCCAGCCAGCCCGCGTACTCCTCGCGGCTGCGCAGCCGGTAGAAGCTTCGCGTCCAGGACGAGTTGCCGGCGTACAGGCTGACGCCGGCCGCGTCGTTGACGGGAATGAATTCGTGGTACCGCCGCGCGTTGCGGAGCGTCCACGGCGCGAGCGCGAGAACGAAGCCGAGCAGCGCGGCGGCGGCGATTTCCCGCCGCGCGCTCCCCGGCAGCCGGCGATCGACGGCCGGCGACGCCAGCAGCGGAGCGAGCGCCAGCGCGGACGGACGCGTCAGCGCGGCCAGCGCGAGCAGCGCTCCCGCGGCGAGGGCGGCCGGCCACGAGACGCGGTCGGCGGCGCGCAGCAGCAGCAATCCGGAGAGCAGGAAGAAGACCAGGTACAGGGGCTCGCTCTGGACGTCGGTCGACAGCAGGACGAAGCTCGGATGGATCGCGGCGACCGCGCCGGTCGCGAGGGCGACGTCGCGGCGGCGGAAGATCCGCGCCGACAGCAGCGCCAGGACCAGCGCCGCCAGGGAACCGAGGACGCCATTCGCGATTTTCGCCGCGGGCACGCGGTCCTCGCGTCCGCCGGTGACGGCCGCGAGGAGGAGCGGATAGGCCGGCGGCCGGAAGAAGTAGGGCTCGGTCCGATCCGGATAGCTTCCCGACCGCGCGAGCTCCGCCGCGGCGGAGAGGTAACGGTCGGCGTCGCCGAAGCGGGGCGTCGCGAAGCCGACGGCGGCCGTCGCGGCCAGGCGCACGCCGAACGCGACGATCAGGAGAGCCAGCCCCGCTCCCGATCCGATTCGGGGCGTCTCCGCCTCGCTTCTCACGCGGCCTCGGCGGCGTCGGGATGCCGCGTCCCCGCGAGCGACGCCGCGCCGGCGGCGCCGTAGAGCAGCAGGACCGGGTCCCAGTACGCCGCGCGGTATCGCCAGCTCGTCTCGAGGGCGAGGTGGAACAGCAGCGTGATCGCGAGGAAGGCGAGGCAGAAGCGCCGCACGCCCGGCCGCGCCGCGCGGGCGAGGCCGACCGCGGCGGCGGCGTAGAGCGCCGTGAAGTAGGCGCCGCAGGCGACGACCACGACGCCGGGCCAGAACCTCGGGTCCGGGTAGGGACGGAGCCAGTCCCACGCCTTCCAGCCGATGAGCCGGAGGGTTCCGCTCGGGTCCGCCGCGCGCTGCTCGAGGGCCGCGCGGAAGAGGGCGCGGGAGAGCCGGCCCGGGGAGCTCCGGACCTCGGGCGGAAGGGCGGCGATGCGCGCCTCCCGCTCGGCCTCGAAGGCGTCGGTCGCCGCCTGGAGCTCCTCGCGGGTCCGCGCGTCCGCCATCCGGAGCGCGGCCTGCGCGTTCCGTCCGTAGAAGACGTAGCCCGCGCCGTCGTTGACCAGGATCGGCTCGTGGAACACGAGCGCGTTGCGCAGCGTCCAGGGAGCGAGGGTGAAGGCGAACCCCAGGAGGGCGGATCCCGCGAGGTGCACCCCGACGCGCCGGGGAAACCGGGCGTCCCACAGCGGAGCGAGCAGCAGCGGAAGGAGAACCAGGGCCGAGGAGCGCGTCAGCGCCGCGAGCGCGAGGAGCGCCCCGGCGAGCAGCGCGAAATTCGACGAGGGGCGGTCGTCCGCCGCGAGCAACAGGTAGCCCGCGGAGAGCAGCAGCACGAGGAAGAGGGGCTCCGTCTGGAGATCGGACGACGCCAGCACGAACGTCGGGTGGACGGCGGCGGCCGCGCCGGTCGCGAGGGCCACGCCACGCCGCCGGACGACGCGCGCCGACAGGGCGAGGAGCAGGGGTGCGACGAGGGCGCCGACGAGCACGTTCGCGAGCCGCGCCATCGCGATGCGCTCCGGATGTCCCAGCGTCGCCGCGACGAGGAAGGCCGGGTACCCGGGCGGGCGGAAGAGGTAGGGGTCGGTCCGCAGCGGGTAGTGGCCGGTCTGCGCGAGGGAGCGCGCCGCGAGGAGATACGCGGGCGCGTCGGCGAAACGGGGGGCCGAGAAGCCCGTGTACGCCGCGGCGGCGAGCCGCACGGCCAGCGCGAGCGCGAAGAGGACGAGCGCGGCGCGCCCGAGGCGCGCGGGAACCGCGGGAACCGCAGGAGTCGTCGCGCTCAGACCTCACTCCTCGTCGCCGGAATCCACCGCGCGGCGCCCGGGATTCCGTAGAGCAGAAGGATCGGGTCCCAGTAGGGCACCCGGTATCGCCACAGCACCAGGATCGCGAGATGGACGATCATCGCGGTCGCCAGCACCGCGACGCAGAACCACACGGCGCCCCGGCGCGCCGCGGAGATCATCCCGGCGCCGGCCGCGGCGTAGAGCGCGAGATACAGGATCGTCGCGCCGAGCACGATCGGCCACCCCCAGAAGAGCGTCGGGTAGGGTCGCAGCCAGTGCCAGAGCTTCCGCGCGTACAGGAGGCGCGTCCCCGCGGGATCCGCGCGCCGGTCGTCGAGCGCGGCGTGGATGAGCGCCCACGACCGCTTCGACGGCGAGCGGAACGCCTCGGTCCCGGGCACGATGCCGAGCACGGCGAGCCGCGCGACCCGGTCGGCGTGCATCGCCGCGTTCATGGGCGCGACGTCGCGGCGGTCCTCGAGCGCGTAGATTCGGTTGGCCCACACCGAATTGCCGTCGAAGAAGGTCGCGCCGAGTCCGTCGCTGACCGGCAGGAGCTCGCCGAAGTGGAGCGCGTTGCGGATGGTCCACGGGGCGAGCGCGAGGACGAGTCCTGCGGCCGCGAGGAGGGCGAGCCGGCGGCGGACCCCAGGGACGAAGCGGCGGTCGAAGAGCGGCGCGAGGAGCAGCGGGGCGAGCGCGAGCGCCGAAGGCCGCGTCAGCGCCGCGGCGGCGAGGAGAGCCCCGGAGCCGGCCGCGCGCTTGTCGGTGCCCCGGTCGCCGTGGCCGAGTGCGGCCGCACGGTCCGCGCCCGAAAGGAGCAGCGCGGCCGCCCCCAGCAGGAGCGGGACGAAGAGCGACTCGCTCTGCACGTCGCTCGAGAAGAGGACGAGGCTCGGGAGGAGCGCGCCGGCGGCTCCCGTGGCGGCCGCGATCCGGCGCGACCCGAAGAGCGCGAGCGAGAGCCCGGCGAGGAGCGGCGCGGCGAGCGCGCCCGCGGCGGCGGAGACGACCTTGTCGCGCGCGATGCTCTCGGGATGTCCGAGGGTCGCGACGGCGAGGTAGAAGGGATACCCCGGCGCCTCGAAGAAGAAGTAGGTCGTGCGGTCGGGGTAGGTGCCCGTCCGGACGAGCGAGCGCGCGCCGCTGACGAAGGCGTCCCAGTCCCCGAAGCGCGGCGTCGCGAGACCCGCGGCGGAGGCGGCGGCGAGCCGCACGAGGAACCCGAGCAGGAACAGCGAGAGGAGGAGACGCGATCCGAGGGGCGAGGACGCGGGCGCGTCAGCCGAGATCGAACTCTCCCTTCTCCAGCGTCTTCTTGACGCTCGCCATGAACTGGTCCGCCTCGGCGCCGTCGATCAGCCGGTGGTCGAAGGACAGCGCGAGGTATCCGACGGTCCGGATGCCCAGCGCGTCCTGCCCGTGCTCGTCCTCCACCACGACCGGCCGCTTCTCGATCGTTCCGACTCCGAGGATCGCGACCTGCGGCTGCGGGATGATCGGCGTCCCGAAGAGCGAGCCGAACACGCCGGGATTGGTCACCGTGAAGGTGCCGCCCTGGATCTCCTCGGGCTTCAGGCGCTTCGTGCGCGCGCGCTCGGCCAGATCCTGCGACGCCCGCGCGAGACCCAGGATCGACTTCTCGTCGGCGCCCTTGATGACCGGAACGATCAGCCCCCAGTCGAGGGCGACCGCCATCCCGAGGTTGATGTCCTTGTGGAAGACGATGTTCTCGCCGTCGATCGAGGCGTTCACCTGCGGGAACTCGCGCAGCGCCTGGATGCAGGCGCGGAAGATGAACGGGAGGTAGGTCAGCTTGACGCCGGTCTTCGCCAGGAAGTCGTCCTTGTGCTTCGCGCGGAGCTTCGCGATGTTCGAGTAGTCGACGTGGAAGACCGTCGTCACGTGCGCCGAGGTGCGCTTGGACAGGATCATGTTCTCGGCGGTGATCCGGCGGATCTTGGTCATCGCGACGACCTCGTCGCGGTCGGTGATCGGAATCGCGGGGCGAGGCGCGGGCGCCTCGGCCGGCTCGGCCCGCCCGAGCTGGGCCGCCTGCGCGGCCGCCGCGGGACGGGCGCCCGAGGCCGCGGCCGCGACCTTCCGGTTCTCGAGATGCGAGAGGATGTCGTTCTTCGTCACGCGGTTGTGGATCCCGGTGCCCTCGACCTCGCCGATGTCGATGGCGTGCTCCTGGGCGATCTTTCGGACGAGGGGGGAGGAGCGGCGGCGGATGCGCTCCTCGATCGACTCGACCTGCGCGCCCTCGGAGGCGGGCGGGGCCGGGCGCGGGGCCGGGGCCGGGGAGGCCGGTCGCGACGAGGAAAGATCCGGCCGGGTCGGGACGGGGCCGGAGGGCGATCCGTCGATCGGCGCGGGCTGCGTCGGCTTCGGAGGCGCGGGCGCGGCGGCCGCGGGCGGCGGCTGGGGCGCCGGAGGAGCCGCGGCGGGCGCGGGCTCGGGCTTCGGAGCGGCGGGCTGAGGCTCGGGCCGCGACTCCGAAGCGGCGGGCGCCGCCGTCGCCGGCTGCTCGCCGGCTTCCCCGATCACCGCGACCACCGTGTTGATCGCGACCGTCTGGCCCTCGTTGACCTTGATCTCGAGGAGCGTCCCCGCGACGGGGGAGGGGATCTCGGCGTCGACCTTGTCGGTCGAGATCTCGAAGATCGGCTCGTCCCGCTTGACCGTGTCGCCGACCTTCTTGAGCCACTTCGTGATGGTGCCCTCAGCGATCGATTCGCCCATCTGCGGCATGATGACCTGAGTCGACATGGGTACCTCTCTCCTTGATCGAAGCGCGCCACGGCGCAACGCGTGCGCCGCTCCCACCGAATCCCCAACAGGATAGCACCCGCCGCGCTCGCGGAGGCGTCCGCGCGTAGACTCTGCGCATGAACCCGCGGGTCCCGTTGCGTGCATGGACGCTCGTCTGCGGCCTGCTCGCGCTCGGCGCGCTTCGATGCGGCGGCGCGCCGCCACCGCCTTCGACCTTCTACGCGCGCGACCCGCGCCCCGGAATCGGCGAGCCGGGGGCGATCATCCGCTCCGAGGAGCTGAAGGGATCCCCGCCGGGTTCCAAGGCGTGGCGCGTGCTCTACGCCTCCACCGGCCTGCGCGGCGAGCGGATCGAGGTCTCGGGCGTGATCATCGCGCCGGAGCTGCCGCCGCCGCCCGGCGGCCGGCCCGTGATCGCGTGGGCGCACCCGACCACGGGCGTGCACGACAACTGCGCGCCGTCGATCAACCCCGAATTCTTCGACACGATCCCGCACCTGCCCGCGCTCATCGCGCTCGACTACGTCGTGGCGGCCACCGACTACGCCGGGCTGGGCACGCCGGGGCCTCATCCCTACCTGGTCGGCGAGAGCGAGGGCCGCTCCGTGCTCGACGCCGTCCGCGCGGCGGTGAACCTGCCGAAGACCGGCGCGGGGCCGCGCTTCATCCCGTGGGGGCACTCGCAGGGAGGGCACGCGGCCCTCTTCGCGGGCCAGCTCGCGAGGCGCTACGCGCCGGACCTCGCGCTGGTCGGCGTCGCCGCGATCGCCCCGGCGACCGAGCTGCGCCAGCTCCTGCAGGACGACTTCGCCGAGCGGGTCGGGAGGATTCTCGCCGCCTACGCGCTGTGGTCGTGGGCCGAGGTCTTCGGCGCGCCGCTCCAGGGAGTCGTGGAGCCGTCCGCGATCCCGGGGATCGAGCGCGTCGTCCGCGACTGCGTCGAGAGCGAGGGCGAAGGCTACCGCGTCGGGTTCGACTCGTTCGCGATGGGGGACGGGTTCCTGGTCAAGGGCGCGCTCGACGCCGAGCCGTGGAAGCGCCTTCTCGAGGAGAACCGGCCGGGCCGGGAGCCCATCGGGGCGCCCGTCTACGTGGCGCAGGGCACCGAGGACCCGATCGTGCGGCCCTCGGTGACCGCCGACTTCGTCCACGGCCTCTGCGAGCGGGGCGAAGTCGTCCGCTACGAGGAGCTCCCGGGCGCCGGGCACATGCGCGCGGCGCGCATCTCGGCGTCGAGCGCGATCCAGTGGATGGTGGCCCGTGTGGAGGGGAGAACGGCGCCGAACACGTGCGTGGCGCCGCGCCTCTGACGCGTCCGGCTCCGTCTAGGCGGCGGGTTTCGCGGTGGGCGTCGGGGAGGGCGGTCTCTCGAAGAGCTTCGGGTCGACGCCCGGGTTGACCTTGACCTCCTCGAGGACGACCGTCTGGTCGGGAGAATCCTGCGTCTTGACCTGGATGTGGTACGGCAGCGTGAGCCCGTCGGCCGTCTTGAATTCGGAGAAGTCGGACGTGACGCGCTCGGTCTTCCCCGCCGGCGAGATCGAGTCGTGCGAAGAGCGCAGGATGCGCCCCGTCACGGGATCCACGAACCACCGCACCGACACGTCCCCGTAGGAGACGTCGAGCGCGCGCGTCGGGACGCCGCCGACGGGCTCGGCGGCTCCGAGCGCGAGCTTGAACTTCGGATCGTCCGCCTTCTGCACGAGGGAGAACGCCGTGCGGGTCACCTGGCGGAGGAGCTCGTCGCGCATCGAGTTGGGGAGGTCCTTCGGCCCCTGGTCCGTCAGGACGTAGGCGCCCGCCGGCGTGGCGATCATGACGAAGCGGCCGTAGGGACCGTCGACCTGCTGGACGAGCTTGTCCGGGAAGACCATGGTCGTCTCGAGCGACATGTTCATCTCGCCCGACTCGGCCTTCGCGGAGACCGATCCGTGCGTGCGGATGTCGTGGACCCCGGCGATCTTCGCCTTCCCGCCCAGCGCGACGACCGCCTTGTCGAAGAGACCGCGCGCGTCGAGCGCAGGGGTTCCGGAGGACGCGGGAGTCGGAGGCGGCGGGTCGGGCGCGGCGAGACAGACGGCCGCGAGGAGAGCCGTCGTGAGAGCCGCCAGCCACGAGCGCGAGTGCCGCATCTTTCCTCCGCTTTGAGGAGTCGGGGAGCATAACAAGAAGTAGCATCGCCGCGCAGTGTCACGAAAACCCGGCGCCGGCGACGTCCTGGCGCGGCTCGAGACCGTCCGGCACCGACGGCCGGGCGCGCGCGCCGCGCTGCGCGCGCTCCGCGAGGCGGCGCGCCTCGACCTCCGCGCGCCCGAGGATCTGATCCGCCTGCACGAGGCGGTGCTGTTCCTGCGGGCCTATCCGCACGACACGCGCGTGCTGGCCGCCGCCGACCGCGTGCTCGAGGCCTTCGCGCGCCGCCTCGCGCGCCTGAGGGACTCGGACGCCGACCTCGACGCGTTCGACGCGCTCGAGGTCGCGGGCGTGTCCGGCACCGTCGTCTCGACCGACTTCTCCTTCGACCTCGTGCGCCGTCTCCTGGGCCGGCATCCGCGGGAGCTCTCGATCGACTGGGACGCCTGCGAAGCCGAGGACCGCATGCGCGCGAGCTGGCCGGCGTTCGTCCCGCTCCTCGAGGAGGAGGCGCTCGCGGACGCCAACGTGCCCTACCTCGACTGGCTCGCGGCGGCCGCGGGACGGCGGCGCGACGACGCCGCGTGGATCGTCTCGCGCTACGCCGCGCTGCCGGCGCCGGAGCCCGATCGGGCGGAGCGGTGGGACTCGCTCGGCGCGCCGGTCGCGTGGGACCTCGCGCGGTCGAAATCGTCCCGCACGCTCATGCGCCGTCCGGGACCGGCGCGCTTCTTCCACGACACGCCGCTGCTGGCCCGCCGCGAGGTTTCGCTCGACGCGATCGTCGGCGGGCCGCCGCTGCGCCTGACGCGGCTCTCGCGCCGCGAGGGCGAGCGCGTGTGCGACATGGTCCGCGAGGCGACGGCGGTCCGCTATCGCGAGTTCTACACGTTCACCTACGCCGACCCGTCGACCGTCGTCGCCGCGCGTCCCGGCCGCGGCGTCGAGCTCTTCCTCCTGGGCGTGACCCCCGAGCGCCGGCTGCCGCTCCGCGCCGCGTACGGCGGCTTCGTGGTGAAGAACGGGATCCCCGTCGGCTACATCGAGGGCCTCGCGTTCCTCGAGCGGCTCGAGATCGGGTTCAACCTCTATTACACGTTCCGCGAGGGCGAGTCGGCCTGGATCTACGCGCAGGTGCTCCGACTCCATCGCGACGCGCTCGGGGTGACCTCGTTCTCGATCGACCCGTATCAGCTGGGTTTCGAGAACGAGGAGGCGATCTCATCCGGCGCGTTCTGGTTCTATCGCAAGCTCGGCTTCCGCCCGACCGATCCCGTCGTGGCGCGCGGCGTCGAGCGCGAGGAGTCGCGGATCGCGGCCGATCCGCGCTATCGCTCCTCGCCGGCCGCGCTGCGCCGTCTGGTGACGCACAACCTGCTGTACGAAGCGCCGGGCACCCGGACGCGCGAGTGGGACCGCTTCCACATCCGCGAGATCGGCCTCGCCGTCAATCGCCGGATGCGCCGTGAGTTCGGCGGCTCCGCCTCGCGGCTCCGGGCGGCGGCCGAGCGGCGCGTTTCGAAGGCGCTCGGCATGGCGGTCCCGCGAGAGCCCCTCGTCCGGCGCGCGTTCTCGGACTTCGCGCTCGTCCTCGACCGGATCCCGGGCCTCGCCCGCTGGAGCGCCGCCGAGAAGCGCGACGCCGCGGACGTCATCCGCGCGAAGGCCGGGCGATCGGAGCGCGGCTACCTGCGCCGCCTCCAGCGCCACGCGCGCCTGCGGAAGGCGCTCATCCGTCTCGGGACTCGCGCTTGAGACCGGTCCGCCGCGGGTTGCGCGCCTGGACGATCTGCGCCATGACCGAGAGCGCGATCTCCTCGGGGGAGCGCCCGCCGAGGTCGAGACCGATCGGCGCGTAGAGGCGCGCGAGCGCCTCCTCGGACAGCCCGGCCTCGCGCAGACGCGCGCGCCTCTTCTCCTGCGTGCGGCTGCTCCCGAGCGCACCGACGTAGAACGCGGCGCCGCGCAGCGCGGTCATCAGGGCGGGGTCGTCGAGCCTGGGATCGTGGGCGAGCACGGCCACGGCCGTCGCGGCGTCCGGACGGATCTCCTCGAGCGCCGCGTCCGGCCACTTCGAGACGATGCGGTCCGCGTGCGGGAAGCGGGCGGCGCTGGCGAACGACTCCCGCGGGTCGACCAGGATCGTCTCGAACCCGAGCGTCTTCGCGAGCGCGACGAGCGGGATCGCGATGTGCACGCCGCCGACGACGACGAGCCGCGGCGCGGGCAGGAGGACGTCCAGGAAGATCTCGGAGCCGGAGATGACCGCGCGCCGGCTCGCCCCGGCCGCGAGCGCCTCGCGCACGTGCACGGCCGCGGGCTCGGGGAGGCCGCCCCCGGACACGCCGTCGTCGCGCAGCCAGAGCTTCCGTCCGATGAGCTCCTCGGCGCCGGAGACGACGGTCGCGACGGCGATCGCGCGCCGCGTCGCCACGGCGTCCCTCGTGGTCTCGTAGACCTCACCCGCGAGCGGCTCGACGAAGACCTGGATGGTCCCGCCGCAGGCGAGGCCGACGCTCCACGCGTTCTCGTCGGAGACCCCGAACGAGAGGAGTCCCGGCCTTCCGGTCGCGAGCGTCTGCTTCGCGGCCTCGACGACCGCGCCCTCGACGCAGCCGCCCGAGACCGAGCCCGAGATCCTTCCGGATGCGGAGACCGCCATCTTGGCGCCGGGCTGGCGGGGCGCGGAGCCCCAGGTCGCCACGACCGTGGCGAGGGCGACCGGTTCTCCCGCGGACCGCCAGCGCTCGACGTCGCCGAGGACCTCGCGCACGTCAGGCGTCCTTCTCGATCTCCTCGCGAACCCGGGAGGCGCGCACGATCGATCGGCGTCCGGCTAGTACGCCGCGAGGGCCCTCGCCGCCCGGCAGAGCTTCTCCGCGTTGGGAAGGAAGAACTCCTCGAGCGGCGGGGAATAGGGAACGGGCGTGTCCGGCGCGGTGACGCGCACGAGCGGGCCGTCGAGATACTCGAAGCAGCGCTCGGAGAGAACGGCCGCGATCTCGGCCCCGATCCCGCCGGTCCGGGTGGCCTCGTGCAGCAGGATGGCCTTGTTCGTCTTCGCGACCGACTCGAGCACGGTGGTCTCGTCGAGCGGGAAGAGCGTGCGGAGGTCGACGATCTCGACGTCGATGCCCTC
>DASXAG010000017.1:0-22171 GCA_036406835.1 Thermoanaerobaculia bacterium | reverse complement strand
ACCTTCTCGAGGAAGTCGCGCTCGGTGGCGTTGCCGTTCGCGTGCGCCACGAGGTACGCGTGGACGCCGGCGCGGAACTTCTCCTCGCCGATCCACGACTCGAACATCGCGATGACCGCGGCGCCCTTCTGGTACGAGATCGGGTCGAAGGCGTTGACGATGTCGTCGTCGGAGGCGATCTCCTGCCGGATCTTGCGCGTGCTGACGAGCGCGTCGGTGAACATGACCCGCGACGTGTCCTCGACGCGCCGGGCGTCCTCGTGCCACTCCGGCTTCCACTCGATGAGCGTGCGGTCGGCCATCCAGGTCGCGAACGACTCGTTGAGCCAGACGTCGTCCCACCACGCGAGCGTCACGAGGTCGCCGAACCACTGGTGCGCCATCTCGTGGATGTTGATCGAGGCCTGCACGCGCTGGAAGCGGACGGTCTCCTCGGCGGACGGCGCGAGCAGGATGCTCTCCGCCCACGTGATGAGGCCCGCGTTCTCCATCGCGCCGAACGTCACCGTCTGCGGGATCGCGAGCTGGTCGAGCTTCGCGTAGGGAAACGGGATCCCGAAGTACGCCTCGAGCCGCTCGAGCAGCGGTCCCGTCGTCTGCGCCGCGTAGCGGGCCTGCGCCGCCTTGCCGCGGGTGGTCACGATGCGAATCGGCGTCTTGCCGGCGCCCGCCTTCCCGGCGTCGACGTAGTCGAAGGGGCCGACCGCGAACGCGACCAGGTAGCTCGGTAGAGGGGGCGTCTTCGCGAACCGGACGACTCGGCGCCCGCCTTCCTCCGTGTCCGCCGCGGGAAGCGTGTTCGAGACCGCGGAGGTCCCCTTCGGGATCCGCAGCGTCAGGTTCCAGGCGACCTTGTACGCGGGCTCGTCGAAGCACGGAAACGCGCGGCGCGCGTCGGTCGACTCGAACTGGGTGAAGGCGTACCAGTCTTCGCCGTCCTTCTGGCGGAAGAGGCCCTGGGTCGAGGTCTCGTCCATCACGCCGGTGAACTCGAGGCGCAGATGCAGCGGCCCCGGCGAAAGCGGCTGCTCGAAGGCGAGGCCGACGAAGTCGGTGCCGCCGGGCAGAATGCGCGGCGTGAGCGTGCCGGACGCCAGAGAGGGCATCGACACCGAGGCCTTCTGGATCTCGAGCTCCTTCGCGTTGAGCCAGAGGACGTCGCTCTTCTGCTTGACCCGCACGTCGATGTCGACCGCGCCATGAAAGCCGGCCTGACCCGGGTCGATGGTGAGGTCGAGGGAGTAGGCGATCGGCTCGGCGACTTCGGGGAGCCGCAGCGCCGGAGGCGCGGGATCGGGGACCGCGGCCCGGAGGCCTCCCGGGCCGAGAGCCGCTACGACCGAGACCGCCGCCAGAAGAATCCGAAATTTGCGCATACCTTCCTCCTGACACACGCGTGCGTGCTCTCTGATTCGTAGGATCCGGCGAAAGGTTTCGCCAATCCCTCCCTTCGATAGACTCCGGTCCTGGAGGTTGCCCGAATGCCTGCCCGTTTCCTCTTTTCCGCCGCGCTGGCCGGATGGCTCGCCACGGCGGCGACCCCGCCGAACACGCCGCAGGGAGGTCCGTCCGAAGCCATGAAGCAGACCATGACCCGGGTCGAGAACGAGCTCGCCTCGAAGATCGGGGAATCCGAGCGGCCGCGGATCAAGCAGGGCCTGGAGCAGGCCGCCGCCTACTGGCGCAAGGAGGACGGCGACGAGAAGGCCTTCGCGGAAATGGCCCGCCAGCTGATCGCCGCCGACTCGGTCGCGCACAACGCGCTCTTCTCGCGAATGGAGTTCGCGCTCGAGTCGCTCGACGGGCACATGAACGAGATCGGGCGGGACTTCAAGCGGCAGTCGGACCTCGACCTCGGCGAGATCTACCCGTTCGACGAGATCCTCGCCGGATACGACCCGGCCGCGCACGTCAACGACGACTTCTTCCAGAACCGGCTGGCGTTCGCCGTCCTGCTGAACTTCCCGATCACGACGCTCGAGCAGCGTCTCACGGACGGCCCGAAATGGTCGCGCCGCCAGTGGGCGGAGGCGAGGCTCGCCGAGCGCTTCAGCAAGCGCATCCCGGCCGACGTCAACCTCGCGATCGCGGACGCGCAGGCCGAGAGCGCGCGGTACATCGCGCAGTACAACATCTGGATGCATCACCTCGTCGACGCGAAGGGCCAGCGGCTCTTCCCGCAGGGTCTGCGGCTCCTCTCCCACTGGAACCTCCGCGACGAGATCAAGGCCGACTATTCCGACGCGAAGGACGGCCTCGCGAAGCAGCGGGAGATCGCGCAGGTCATGGACCGCATCGTGACGCAGACGATCCCGGGTGCGGTGGTCGACAATCCGTACGTCGACTGGAATCCCGCCACCAACCAGGTGACGCCGACGACCTCCCGCGATTCCGACCGGGCGGACCCGGGCACCGTGAAGCCGACGAACGCGCCGGAGCCCGACACGCGCTACGCGACGCTGCTCAAGACCTTCCAGGCGGCGCGCAAGGCCGATCCGTACTCGCCGACCGCGCCCACGCTGATCGCGCGGCGCTTCGACGAAAACCGCGAGATCCCCGAGGCCCGCGTCCAGGCGATGCTCGAGGAGGTCCTCTCCTCCCCCCTCGTGCCGAAGGTCGCCGCGCTGATCTCGAAGCGCCTGGGGCGGCCTCTGGAACCGTTCGACGTCTGGTACAACGGATTCCAGGCGCGCGGGAAGTACACCGAGGACCAGCTCGACGCGATGGTCCGGAAGAAATACCCGACCGCCCAGGCGTACAAGGCCGACATCCCGAATCTCCTGGAGGGCCTCGGGTTCTCGAAGGAGAAGGCGAAGTACCTCGCCGACCGCATCGAGGTCGATCCGGCGCGCGGGTCGGGCCATGCCCTCGGCGCGCAGCGCCGCGCCGACCACGCGCACCTGCGCACCCGCGTGGAGAAGGGCGGCATGAACTACAAGGGGTACAACATCGCGATCCACGAGATGGGTCACAACGTCGAGCAAACGTTCTCGCTGAACGAGGTCGACTCGACGCTGCTCGCCGGCGTGCCCAACACGGCGTTCACCGAGGCGCTCGCCTTCGTCTTCCAGGCGCACGACCTCGAGCTGCTCGGCCTTCCCAAGCCCGACGCGAAGAGCGAGGCGCTCAAGACGCTCAACGACTTCTGGATGACCTACGAGATCGCGGGCGTCGCCCTCGTCGACATGGCGGTCTGGCACTGGATGTACGACCATCCGAACGCAACCCCCGCCGAGCTCAAGAACGCGACGCTCCAGATCTGCAAGGACGTCTGGAACAAGTACTACGCGCCGGTCTTCGGCAAGAAGGACGTCGTCTACACGCTCGGGATCTACTCCCACATGATCGACTCGTTCCTCTACCTTCCGGACTACCCGATCGGGCACCTCATCGCGTTCCAGATCGAGCAGAGGATCAACAAGCCGGGCGCCGCGGCGCTCGGACAGGAGTTCGAGCGGATGGCGAAGATCGGCGACGTCGCTCCGGACATCTGGATGGAGGAGGCCACGGGCGCGCCCGTCGGGGCGAAGGCGCTCCTGACGGCCACCGAGAAGGCGCTGGCGTCGATGAGCGCCTCGTAAGGAGACGTCAGGCCGCCCCGGAGAGAGGTTTCCCATGCGCAACGACCAGGAGGACACGGCCGAGCTCTCGATTCCCCTTCCCGACGAGACGCTGCGGCGCGGCACCTCCTCACTCGTCGAGGTCGAGCTCGCCGGACGCACCGATCCGGGGAAGGTCCGCGCCAACAACGAGGACCATTTCCTGGTCGCCCGCTTCGAGCGAACGATGAAGACGCTCGTGACGAACCTTCCCGAGGGCGAGGTCACGCCTCGCTACGCGGAGGCCGCGTACGGCATGCTCGTCGCCGACGGCGTGGGCGGCTCGGCCGGGGGCGAGGTCGCGAGCCGCACCGCGATCCGCACGCTCGTCGATCTCGTGCTCGACACGCCCGACTGGACCATGCCCTTCGACGAGTCGCTCTCGCAGGAGGTCCTGCGGCGGATGGAGGGACGGTTCCAGAAGATCCGCGAGGTCCTCGTGGAGCGCGCAAGGGAAGACCCGAGGCTGCGCGGCATGGGCACCACGCTCACGCTCGCGTGCAGCCTCGGGCCGGAACTCCTGACGGCGCACGTCGGCGATTCGCGCGCGTACCTCTTCCACAAGGGACGGCTGCAGGCGCTGACGCACGACCAGACTCTCGCCCAGTCGCTGGCGGACGCCGGCGCGATCGCTCAGGCCGACGTCGCGAACCATCCCTCGCGCCACGTGCTCACGAGCGCGCTCGCGTCGCGCGGCGCCTTCGCGCGCGTCGACCTGCGGCGCCTCCGCCTCGAGGACGGCGACCGGCTCCTGCTCTGCTCGGACGGGCTGACCGAGATGGTCGACGAGAGGGACATCGCCAGCGTCCTCGCCTCGGCCCCCTCGTGCGACGCGGCCTGCGAGCGGCTCGTGAACCTCGCGCTCGAGGAGGGCGGCAAAGACAACGTCACCGTCGTGATCGCCCAGTACCGCATCCCTCCGGCCGCGAAGGCGGGCTGAACCGCCTGCCCCTTGGGGCAATGGATCTGGTGTCCCGGCTTGGACTAGGGTTCCTCGTTACAGGAGGTCAGGCCATGCCAGAAGACCCCACCAAAGACCCCGACATGGTTTCGGGGGGATCCAGCCAGCTCCAGAAAGACGACGACGACATGATCTCCGGCGGTTCGAGCTCGCTCGCCTCGGAGGACACCGGGGACCAGAGCTACACCGTCGTGAAGGGAGACACGCTCTCCGGGATCGCCAAGAAGTTCTACGGCAAGGCGAACCTCTGGAACAGGATCCACGCCGCCAACAAGGACCAGGTTCCCAATCCCGACCTGATCCGGCCGGGGCAGGTCCTGAGGATTCCGAAGATCTGATCCGTCGCGCGCCCGCGCATTGAGAGGGAGGAGAGAATCATGAAGGCACTCGTCCGCGTCAGACTCGCCACATCCCTGGCCCTCGCCCTGGCCGCAACCCTCGTCGCCTGCGCCAAGAAGGAACCGCCCGCGCCGCCGCCCGAGCCGACCGCGGTTCCGGCGCCGACCGTCGAAGTCCCGACGCCGGTGCCCGCCGCTCACCTCGACAAGATCACGGTCTCCAAGTCGGTCAACGCGGACAAGAGCCCCGGCGAGGCCGCGGCAGGCTTCGGCAAGAAGGACACGGTCTACGTCTCGTTCTGGGTCGCCGACGCGCCGGTCGGGACCGAGCTGAAGGCGCGCTGGAGCGATCCGAAGGGAACCCAGCTGACCGAGGACAAGATCGTCACCGACAAGCCGGGCTCCGGCTACTCGGAGTTCCACGCCGCGAAGAAGTCGGGCTGGGCTCCCGGGACGTACAAGGTCGACCTCTTCCTGAACGGCCAGCCCGCGGGCTCGACGACGTTCACGGTTTCCTGAGGCCGTACCGGGCGGCGATTTCGTCCGACGCGGACGCTTGAGTAGACTGCGGCGCATGATCATGCGCCGCGGTTTGCTCGCCGCCTGGGGTCTGCTCTCCCTCGCCCTCGCCGCGCCGTCTCTCGCGCAGGAGGGCTTTCCGCTCTTCACGACGGACTTTCCTCCCGAGGACTTCGCCGCGCGGAGAGGCTCCGTGTACGAGGCGATCGGCGCCGACGCCTTCGCGGTCGTACAGGGAGCGCCCTCGCCGCCCGGCTACACGCGCTTCCGGCAGACGAACGACTTCTACTACCTGTGCGGCGTCGAGGTCCCGCACGCGTACCTGATTCTCGACGGAGCGACGAAGAAGGCCACGCTCTACCTGCCGCCGCGCAACGAGGGGCGCGAGCGCGGCGAGGGCAAGGTGCTCTCGGCCGAGGACGCCGAGGAGATCAAGAGGCTCTCGGGCGTCGACGCGGTCGCCTCCACCCAGGTGCTCGCCGAGCAGATCGAGGGACGCTACCTCCGCGGCGGCAAGCGGGTCCTCTACACCCCGCTCGCCCCGGCCGAGGAAACCTCGATGAGCCGCGACCTCGCGCTGCGCTTCACCGCCGACGCCGCGTCGGATCCCTTCGACGGCCGCGCGTCGCGCGAGGGCAACTTCGTCCGGCTCGTGCGCGAGAAGTTCCCGTTCTTCGAGGTCCGCGACCTCTCCCCCACGCTGGACGGGCTCCGCCTGATCAAGAGTCCGCGCGAGCTCGCGATGATCCGCAAGGCCACGCACCTCGCGGGGCTCGCGATCCTGGAGGGCATGCGCTCGGTCCGTCCCGGGCAGTACGAGCGGGAGCTCGACGCGGTCGGCAAGTTCGTCTTCTGGCGCAACGGGGCCCAGGGCGACGCGTACTACTCGCTCATCGGCAGCGGCCGCAACGCCTTCTGGCCGCACTACAACGCCGGCAAGCGGAAGATGGAGGACGGCGACTTCCTCCTCATGGACTACGCGCCGGACTACGGCTACTACGAGAGCGACGTCACGCGCATGTTCCCGGTCAACGGGAAGTTCGCGCCGTGGCAGCGCGAGCTCTACGGCTTCTACCTCGCGTGCTACCGCGCGATCCTGAACGCGATCCGCCCGGGCGAGACGCCGGCCGCCATCATGAAGGAGGCGGGAGCGAAGATGGACGGGATCCTCGCGTCGACGAAATTCTCCAAGGACGCGTACCGCAAGGGCGCCGAGAAGTTCGTCGAGGACTACAAGACCGCGGCGGGACGGGAGAACGCCGCGCTCGGCCACTGGGTCGGCATGGCGACGCACGACGTGGGCCCGCACACGGGGCCGCTCAAGCCCGGCATGGTCTTCACGATCGAGCCCGCGCTGACGGTGCCGGAGGAGAAGACCTACGTCCGGCTCGAGGACGTGATCTTCATCGGCGACAAGGCCGCCGAGGTCGTCTCGACCGACGCGCCGTGGGACGTCGACGCGATCGAGAAGGTGATGAAGGAAGAGGGGATGCTGAAGAAGTACAAGAGGGAGATTCCGGCAAATTAGCCGTCATCCCGAGCGATAGCGAGGGATCCCGTCACCGGCAGGCTTCGAGCCGGCATCCGCGGCTCGTTTCGACGGGATCCTTCGTCGCTCGCTGGCGCTCCGCTCCTCAGGATGACAGCTTAGTCATTTCCCCGGCGGCTTCTCCGGCTCCACCACCACCGGCTGCGGCTCGGGCGGGACCTTCGGCTTCGCCTGCTGCGCCACGTTGTAGTCGATCGAGCCGCCGATCTCGACGAGGTGAGCGCCCCCGCGCACCGAATCGACCGTGAGCGGGAGGTCCGGCGGCATCTGGAAGAGCTTCATCTCACCGTACGTCTTGGTCAGGAACGGCGTCAGGAAGTTGACGAACCAGCCCACGATGCCCTTGCAGTGCGTCTCGATCTTGACGTCCTTGAGAACGAAGGCGCGCGCGGGCTTGTCGATGAAGAGGTTCGCCCTGCCGACCGGCGCGCAGAACTGCGAGAAGAGCTTCTTCAGGCGATTCGTCGAGGACCGCTTCTCGGCCGTGACCTCGATCCCGAGCGTGAAGCACGTCTCGCCGCAGGGGCGGAACATCTTCGGGGTGATCGCGAAGTCGACGTTCTTGACCGCGAGGTCCTGCTGCCACTTGGCCTCGAGAACGACCAGGGCCGCCTGCTCGATCGGGTCCCACGGCGCCTTGAAGACGTAGGTGCCGGTGACCTCGCCCGTGTCCTTGCCGGCGTTGTCGAGCTTGAGGTTCACTGCGAACGGCCCGTGGAAGTCGAGGTCCAGTTTCTTGACCGGGATCTCCTTGATCGGGTACTTCACCTCGAACGGGTACTCGAGCTTGTAGTCGAAGGTGACCTGGACCGGCCCCGTCGCCTTGTTCTCGACGATCTTGAGTCCCTGCGTCTTGACCTTGATGTCGGACGCCGAGATCGTCGCGCCGCTGCGCGACAGCTCGCCGGTCTTGCCCGCGATGTCGATCTTCGCGACGCCCGAGAAGACGCCCGCCGAGGTGACGGTGAGCCGATCGACCTGGAACGTCGAGCCCGCGTCGAGCTCCACGTTCATTCCGCCGGGGACCGAGAACTTGCCGGAGGAGAGCTCGAAGGCGAGGGTCGCCGCGGAGAGCTCGGTCAGGAGCTTCCCGTCGTCCCCGCTCTTCGCCTCGAACTCGCCCTTGCGGATCTCGCCGTGCGCGATCGAGCAGGAGTTCTCCTGGAACGACATGTCGCCGTTCTCGATCTCGCCGTCGAGGTGGCCGTGGAAGTCCATGAAGTTGGGCGCCCCGTCGTGGCCCGGCCGGAAGATCCCCTTCTCGACCGACACCTTCATCGCCTCGCCGCCCCTGGGCTGCGCGGCGGTCTGGAACGAGACGAAGGGACGGAGATTCATCGGTTTTCCCGGCCACGCCGTCACGACCATCTCGTTGATCCGGACCTCGCGCACGAGGTCCATGAAGGAGGGCGTCGGCGCCGGGGCGGGCCCCGGAGCGGGCGTCTCCGTCGGAGGCGGCGTCGGCGAGGGCGCGGGCGTCGGGGAAGCGGCCGGCTCCTTCCTGGCGCCGATGATCTCGCCCTTCATGACCGAGGGGACGTCGGTGCGAAGCGGAAGCTTGCGCACCGCGGCGCGCGCGATCCCGCCGAAGACCGCGATGATCGGCCGCCAGATTCCGATCCCGTGGAGCTTGAACTCCGTCAGGCCCTTCGGGTCCTGGTAGGACAGCCCCTCGATCCAGAGCCGGGGCCGGAGCCCCTGTCCGCGGACGATCAGCCGGCCGTTCTTCACGCCGAACTTGAAGTTGTCGACCTTCCCGTTGGTCGCGTTCACGTCGATCGTGGTCGTCGGCGATCCCTCCACCTCCAGCAGGTACTTCGGGATCACGGGCATCTTGCCGGCCAGGAGATCGGCCTCGATCCCGATCTTCCCGTCCTTCACGAGGTTCCCGATGTTCTCGAGCGCCTGCTTCGTGTCCAGCGCGGTCGGCGCCGCCACCGGCGACGCCGACGCATTCGGAAGAGCGATTGCCGTCGCCGGAGCCACCGAAGGGGAGGCGGAGGCGTTCGGCAGCGTCGTCGCGGGCGGCTGCGGAGCCGCGTTCTGGGCGGCCGCAAGCACGGCTGTGGCGAGCGCAGACAGGACGGCCGCAGTCACCTGGAGCCGGAACCGCATGAGCCGGATTCTTACACCGCGAAAGGCCGCCCCGGAAGGACATCTATGATGTCTGCCCTCATGGGCAATGACGTCGAAACGGTACTCATGACCGCACCCGGGCGGCCGCTCGAGCGGCGGCGCGTGTCCACCCCGCGGCCGCGCCAGGGTGGCGCGATCCTCGAGACCGTCGCGAGCGAGGTCTGCGGCACCGACGTGCACCTCTGGCACGGCCGGCTCGCGGGCGTTCCGTACCCGATCATCCCGGGCCACGTCAGCGTGGGCCGTCTGCTGGACTCCGGCGGCGAAGTCGCCGACGTCGAGGGCCGCGCGATCGCGACCGGCACGCTCGTGACCTTCTACGACGTCTTCGGCGCGTGCGGCGCGTGCTGGCAGTGCGCGGTCGCGCGCGCGCCGAACCGCTGCCCGAAGCGCCGCGTCTACGGGATCACCGCCGGCGCCGAGGACGGACTCCTCGGCGGATGGACCGAGCGCATCGAGATCCTCCCGGGAGTGCGCCTCGTGCGGCTTCCCGAGGGCGTCGACGAGAAGGATTTCCTGGGCGGCGGCTGCGGGCTGCCGACCGGATTCCACGCCGTCGAACGCGCCGGCGTCGCGCTCGGCGACACGGTCGTCGTGCAGGGCAGCGGGCCGGTCGGACTGAACGCGGCGATCTTCGCGCAGCTCGCGGGGGCGTTGCGCGTCCTGGTCGTCGGAGCGCCGAAGGCGCGCCTGGAAGCCGCCCGGGGGCTCGGCGCCGAGGACGTCCTCGACATCTCCGAAGTCCCGAGCGCGGCGGAGCGCGTGCGATGGGTCCTCGACCGAACCTCGGGGCGCGGCGCCGACGTCGTCATCGAGGCGTCGGGCGATGCCGCCGCGGTGCCGGAGGGGCTCGACATGCTCCGCGACGCCGGCCGCTACGTGGTCGTCGGCCACTACACCGACGCCGGCGACACCACGCTCAATCCCCACCGCCACGTCAACAGGAAGCACGCGACGATCCTGGGTTGTTGGGGCTACGAGTTCACGCACCTCCACCGCTCGCTCGCGATGTTGGCGAAGCACCGGGAACGCTTCCGATGGAGAGAGCTGGTGACTCGGGAGTACGGGCTGACCGAGGCGCAGAGCGCGCTCGAGGACATGGAAAAGTTCGCCGTCGTCAAGGCGATGATCCGTCCCGGACTGTAGACTTCGAGACAGAGTCATGCCTCTCTCCCCCGGCACGCGCGTCGGGACCTACGAGGTCATCGCCCCGATCGGACGGGGCGGCATGGGCGAGGTCTACCGAGCGCGCGACACGAGGCTGCAGCGCGACGTCGCGATCAAGGCGCTTCCGAAAGAGTTCGAGCAGGACCGCGACCGGCTCCTGCGGTTCGAGCGGGAGGCCCGGCTGCTCGCCTCGCTCAACCACACCAACGTCGCCGCCATCCACGGGCTCGAGGAGCAGGACGGCGCGCGTTTCCTGGTCATGGAGCTCGTCGAGGGTCAGGGGCTCGACGAGCGGATCGCCGAGGGGCCGCTGCCGCTCGACGAGGCGCTGGCGGTCGCCGCGCAGATCGCCGCGGGCCTCGAGGCCGCGCACGAGGCCGGGATCATCCACCGCGACCTGAAGCCGTCGAACGTCAGGATCCGGCCGGGCGGCTCCGTCAAGGTCCTGGACCTCGGCCTCGCGCGCACGGTCGACACGCCCGGCGCGCTCGACAGCTCGCTCTCGCCGACGCGCACGACGCCGGCCACGCTCGCGGGCGTCATTCTCGGGACGGCGGCGTACATGAGCCCGGAGCAGGCGCGCGGGAGAGCGCTCGACAAGCGCACGGACGTCTTCTCCTTCGGCTGCGTCCTCTACGAGTGTCTGACCGGACGGCAGGCCTTCTCGGGTGAGTCGGTCACGGACATTCTCTCCGCGATCATCTCGAAGGAGCCGGACTGGTCGGCGCTTCCCTCCGGGACTCCGGCGAAGGTGCGCGACCTTCTCCGCCGCTGCCTGCAGAAGGACCCGAAGCGCCGCCTTCACGACATCGCCGACGCGCGGATCGAGGTCGAGGAAGCGCAGGCGCGCGGGGCTTCCCACGAGGTGGGCGAGGCGGCGGCGGCTCCTCTCGCGAGGGCGCGAGGAAGACTGACCTGGGCCGTCAGCGGAGCGCTGCTCGGTGCCGTGATCGCGGCGATCGCCCTGACGCTCGCGCGAACGCCGGCTCCCGCCCCCGCCCCGCCCGTCCACGCCGTCCTCCCCCTGGGCTCGGCGGAGTCGCTCTTCACGCCGCGGCCGCCCCTCGCGATCTCGCCCGACGGCCGGACGGTGATCTTCGCGGGATACGACAAGCAGGGCGCGCAGATGCTTTTCCGCCGGGCGCTCGCCGAAGACCATGCCGAGCCGATCCAGGGCACCGAGCGCGGATCCCGGCCGTTCTTCTCCCCCGACGGGCAATGGATCGCCTTCATCGTGCGCAACGAGCTCCGCAAGGTCCCCCTTCTCGGCGGGCCCGCGCGGCGGCTCGCGAACGTCCCCCCGATCAGCCTGGGCGGCACCTGGGGAACGGATGGCCGTCTCATCATGACCATGGGAATCAACACAGGCCTCTACACCGTCCCCGAAAGCGGCGGAGCTCTGAAGGTCCTGGTCCGACTGGACGACGCGCTCGGCGAGCACGCCCTGCTCTATCCGCAGCTCCTGCCCGACGGGCGAGCGATTCTGTGCACGCAGCGGCTGGGCCGCGATTTCGCGGACGTCGAGCGGTCCAATCTCGTCGTGATCGACCCGGCGTCGGGCAAGAGGAAGGCGATTCTGGAAGGGGCGAGCTTCGCGCGTTACGGCGCGGGACGGCTTCTCTTCGTGCGCGGCGCCTCGATCTTCAGCGTCCCCTTCGACCTGTCGCGCCTCGCCACGGTAGGAGAGCCGGTCGCGCTTCGCGAGAATGTCGCCATCGATCCCACCGAGGGCATCGCCTACTTCGCTCTCGCCGCCGACGGGACGCTCGCGTTCGTCGATGGCCCGGCGATCACGTCGCCGACCACCACTCTCGTGCGGCTCGATCGGCAGGGAGCGGAGACGCCGATCGCGCTGCCGCCCGGAGCGTACTTCAACCCTCGCCTGTCCCCCGACGGAAAGCGGCTGGCGCTGGTTCTCTTCGGCGCGCTGCGCACCACGATCGTCATCTACGACCGGGAGCGACGCGTCGTGTCGACCCTCACGCCCGAGATGGGGCGGTTCTTCTGTCCGACGTGGTCTCCGGATGGCCGATTCGTGGCGTTCAGCCGGATGACGTCGGCGCGACCCTCGATCGGGATCAAGAAGGCCGACGGAAGCGACGAGATCCGAAGCCTGACGGAATCCTCGGAGGACGCCCACTTTCCGAGCTCGTGGTCGCCCGACGGCCGCACGATCGCCTACACCGTCAGCTATGGCTCGGAAGAGAGCACGACCCGCAGGGCCCTTTCCGAGGACGTGTGGCTCATCCGGGCGGACGGCTCCCCGGCGTCCCCGCGCGCTCCCTGGTTCGAGAGCCCGTATCGCGAGGCGGGGCCGTCCTTCTCGCCGGATGGCAAATGGATGGCCTACGTTTCGGACGATTCGGGCAACCGCGAGATCTACGTCCGGCCCTACCCCGGCCCCGGCGCGCCGATCAAGGTCTCGACGGAGCCTGGAATGGAGCCCGCCTGGTCGCGCGGCGGCCGGGAGATCCTGTACCGCGCGGGGGATCGCGGCGAACGGTTCCTGTCGATCGACGTCGAGACGGCGCCGACGTTCTCGGCATCGGTGCCACGGCTTCTCTTCACGTCGGAGGTCAATCTCGGCGGCCAGTGGGGCGCCAGAGGGAACCGCGAGGAGGCCTTTCGCGATTTCGACGTCTCCCACGACGGCGCGGAGATCTTCGCCACGCGCTTCGTGAAGAAGGACGAGCCCTCGCGCCAGGTCGTCGTCGTGACGAACTGGGCCGCGTCCGCGAAGTAGCGTCTTGGAGGATCGCGAGCAAGCCGGGCCGCGCGCGACGCGGCGCGAGTGGATCGGCCTCGCCGTGCTCGCGCTTCCCTGCGTCCTCTACTCGCTGGACCTGACGGTCCTGAACCTCGCGCTGCCGCGTCTTTCCGAGGAGCTCGCGCCCGGCAGCGCGCAGCTCCTCTGGATCGTGGACATCTACGGTTTCATGGTCGCGGGCTCCCTCATCACGATGGGAACGCTGGGCGATCGGATCGGCCGGCGCCGCCTCCTGCTCATCGGAGCGGCCGCCTTCGGGCTCGCCTCCGTCGTGGCCGCCTTCTCGCGCACCGCCGCGATGCTGATCGCCGCGCGCGCGCTCCTCGGCATGGCCGGCGCGACGCTCGCCCCCTCGACGCTCTCGCTGATCCGCAACATGTTCCACGACGCGCGGGACCGCAGGGTGGCGATCTCCGTCTGGGTCATGAGCTACTCCGTCGGCGCCGCCATCGGCCCCCTCCTCGGCGGCCTCGTGCTGCAGCACTTCCGTTGGGGCTCCGTCTTCCTCCTGAGCGTTCCGGTCATGGCGCTGCTGCTCCTCCTCGGACCCTCGCTCCTGCCGGAGTACCGCGATCCCGCGGCGGGACGGCTCGACCTTCCGAGCGCGGCGCTGTCGCTCGTCGCGGTCCTGGCCGTCGTCTTCGGTCTGAAGCGGATCGCCGAGGCCGGCGCGCGGCAGGCCCTCCCGGCCGCGGGCGCCGTCGCGTTGGGCCTCCTCGCGGGATGGATGTTCGTGCGCCGGCAGAGGACGCTGGCCGATCCGCTGATCGACCTTCGCCTGTTCCGCGTGCGGACGTTCTCGGCGTCGCTCGCCACCTACGCGCTCGCCTGCTTCGTGGCGTTCGGGTCCTACGTGTTCATCGCGCAATACCTGCAGCTCGTCCTCGGTCTCTCGCCGCTGCGGGCCGGGCTGTGGACGCTGCCCTGGTCGGGCGGCTTCGTCGTCGGGTCTCTCGTCACTCCGGCGCTGGCGAAGCGGGCGCCGACCGCGACCGTCATGTGGGTCGGCCTCATGGTCGGCGCGGCCGGGTTCGTGATCCTCGCGAGGGCAGGCGTCTCGGCCGGGCTCGCCGCCGTCGCGGTCGGATCGGCGCTCTGGGCGCTCGGCTCCTCGCCGGCCTTCACGCTCGCCAACGACCTGATCATCGCCGCGGCGCCGCCGGAGCGCGCCGGGGCGGCCGCCGGGATCTCCGAGACGAGCGCGGAGCTCGGCGGCGCGCTCGGGATCGCCCTGCTCGGCAGCCTCGGCACCGTGACCTACCGCAGCCGGATGGAGGCCGCCGCGCTGCCGGGCATCCCCCGGGACCTGCTGGCCCAGGCTCGCGGAACGCTGGGCGGCGCCGCCGCCGCCGCTTCTGGAGGCCGGCTGTCCGCGCCCGACGCCGCGGGTCTCCTGCGGGAGGCGCACGAGGCCTTCGTCGCGTCGATGTCGCTCGTCTCGGTGATCTGCGCGGTGCTGGTCGTGGCGACGGCGATCGTCACGGCGGTCCTGCTCCGCCGCGCCTGAGCTCTCCGTCGGGCGGCGCGTTCGGAGCATGCGCCCCGCGAGCGCAGAAACGAAAACCGCCGCTGTTTCGACGGCGGCGGCTTCTCGTCAGCCCGAGGTCGGCCCGGTCCGTGGCCGGGCGCTAGGGCTTGACCTCCTCGATGTTCTTCAGCTGCACCGGCATGGCCTGGTAGTTCTCGACGTCGATCTGGTGCGTCTCCTTGTCCCAGGAGACCTTGGCGGCCAGGGCCATCTTGCCTTCGCCCTTTCCGCCGCCCTTCGGGAAGTGCATCTCGATCAGCGTGAAGTCGTAGTTGACCGAGCGCGTCTGCCTCTGGACCTCGCCGAAGCCGAGCCGGCGGTTGGTCGCGATGACGATCTTCGTGCCGCCGTCGGGCATCTCGCTCTTGCGCGCGTAGAAGAGCGTCCAGCCGAGCGTGTTCGGCATCTTGATGAAGCCGGCCTCGGGCTGCTTGATGAGCGCGTCGAGAAGCGCGGTCGAGCCCTTCTCCTGGAGCACCTGGAGCAATGCGTCGCGCTCCGCCTCGGTCGACCAGCGGGTGATCCCGATGTCCACCGTACCCGCGCTGGTCCGCGGACCGCCGTTCATGTTGACGGCGAAGGCGCGGAAGCGGGCGATCGTCTTGTCCTCGGCATGGAGAGGAATCGCGGCGAGCATGAGGAAAAACACGAAGAGAGAGGACACGAGCTTGCGGTACATGCGACCTCCTGGACGCGAGACACTATCAGCAGTGGCGGGACCCCTCACGGCTGAGGCAGCTCCGAGGACGCCCTCACTGCCGCCTCGGCGCCGCGACCGGAGGCTGCGGCGCGATGATCGGGAACCCGTTCGACCCGATCGGCGGAGGCACGGAGCCCGGCGAGCCCGGCGGGGCGATGATCGGAAAGCCGTTCGGTCCGATGTGGGAGCCGCCGGCGGGCGGCGGAGGAACGGGCCGCGGCGGGACGTATCCGCCACCCCAGTAGCCGTAGTCGTAATACCCGTATCCGCCGTCCGTGTAGGCCGGCGGCTCGCCCGAGGCGGGGTGCGCGGGCGCAGGACGGTCCGCACCCGGACCGTGCAGCTCGCCCCCGATGTAGCGGAGGTCCCCCGGAGCGAACTTCCCGGCCGCCTTCGCCGGCTCGGCCGGCGGGGGCTCCTGGGCCGCCTCGATCTTGACCAGCTCCGAGCTCGACACGCTGATGTAGACCCCGTCCGGGTAGCGGTGAAAAAGCGTCAATCGGCCCTTCCGGACTGGCAGGTCCGTTGCGTAAATGTGCGAACCCCCGCGCAACTCCAGTACGTAATACGACATCGAAGAGAGCGGGAAGGAGGCGAGGATTCCGGCCAGAACCATCCAGGTTGAGCGTTTCACGGTCCACCCCCGGCCTTTTGGGCCGCCGGGCGTATGGTATAGACTCGCAGGTCTGGGCGAAATAGGGCCGATTCCGGCACAGGTGGTGGGGGTCCCGCCCGGCTCAAGATTCATTAGTACGAAGGGCTACGAGTATGTCGGTCCGACCGGACACGGGCCTGGGGCCTGATAGCGCCCCGAGCAGATCCCGCACCGCAGTTCGTAACGCCGTCGAGGCCGCGCAGCGCTATCTCCTGTCGATTCAGGCGCCGGATGGGCATTGGTGTGGCGAGCTGGAAGGCGACACGATCCTCGAATCCGAATATGCGCTCACGCTCCACTTTCTTGGACGCTCGGGTGACTCCCGCTTCAAGAAGCTCGCGCAGTACCTGAGGCGCAAGCAACTTCCCGGCGGCGGTTGGGCGATCTACGAGGGCGGCCCCGCCGAGGTGAGCGCGTCGGTCAAGGCCTACTTCGTCCTCAAGCTCGCGGGCGACGATCCCTCGGCGCCGCACATGACGCGGGCGCGCGAGGTCATCCTCGCGCACGGCGGCATCGAGGCGTGCAACTCCTTCACGCGGATTTATCTCGCGATCTTCGGCCAGTGCAGCTGGGACGACTGCCCCGCGGTGCCGCCCGAGATCGTGCTCCTGCCGGACTCGGCCGTGTTCAACATCTACAAGATGTCGTCGTGGTCGCGCGGCATCGTCGTGCCGCTCTCGGTGATCTGGGCGTCCAAGCCCTTCTGCCCCGTGCCGGACTTCGCGGCGATCACGGAGCTGCACGTGGGCAAGCATCCGGAGCCTCACGTTCCGAAGACGCGCCGCGAGCGCTCGTGGCGCCGGTTCTTCACGGCGGTGGACGCGACGCTCAAGCGTCTCGAGCGCTCGGGCGTGACGCCGCTGCGCAAGAAGGCCCTCGCCGCCTGCGAGTCGTGGATCCACGAGCGGCTGGCGCTGTCCGACGGGCTCGGCGCGATCTTCCCCCCGATCATCAACACGATTTTGGCCTTCCGCTGCCTCGGCTACGATGCCCAGGATCCGCGCGTTCTCCGCCAGGTCCGCGAGCTCGAGAAGCTGGAGCTCGAGGACGACGAGGCGATCCACCTCCAGCCGTGCTTCTCCCCCATCTGGGACACGGCGCTCGCGATCGTGGCGCTCTCGGACGCCGGCCTCCCCGCGGACGACCCGGCGCTGCTCAACGCCGCGCGCTGGCTGCTCGACCGCGAGGTCAAGAGCGTCGGCGACTGGAAGAAGGCGTGCCCCGAGGCCGAGCCCGGCGGCTGGTACTTCGAGTACGCCAACGAGTGGTATCCCGACACCGACGACACCGCGGAGGTGCTGACCGCGCTCGCGCGCGTCCGCTTCCCCGGCGAGGCCGAGGACCTCGCGCGCCAGGGCGCCGTCGCCCGCGGGCAGGCGTGGATCCTCGCGATGCAGAACAGGGACGGCGGCTGGGGCGCGTTCGACAAGGACTGCGACAACGAGGTCCTGACGTTCATCCCCTTCGCCGACCACAACGCGATGATCGACCCGAGCTGCGAGGACATCACGGGCCGGATCCTCGAGGCGCTCCACGGCCTCGGCGTGCACGCGGGCGACCCCGCGGTGCGCCGCGCGGCCAGCTTCCTCGAGCGCAAGCAGCAGGGCGACGGGACCTGGTACGGCCGCTGGGGCTGCAACTACCTCTACGGATCGTGGCTCGCGCTGCGCGGCCTGCTGCACGCGGGCGAGGACCTCCGCGAGCGCCGTTTCCAGAAGACGGCCGATTGGCTGCGCGCCCACCAGAACAAGGACGGCGGCTGGGGCGAGCTGCCCGCGAGCTACGACGACCCGAGTCTCAAGGGCCTGGGGCCCTCGACTCCGTCGCAGACGGCGTGGGCGCTCATGGCCCTGTTCGCGACCGGCGACCGCGACTCCGACACGGTGCGGCGCGGCGTCGAGTACCTGCTGTCGCTCCAGGCCTACGACGGCTCCTGGAAGGACGAGCACTGGACGGGAACGGGATTCCCGAAGGTCTTCTATCTCCGCTACCACCTCTACGCGACCTACTTCCCGCTCTGGGCGCTCTCGCTCTACGCGCGGGAGGAGGCCGCCGGTGCGACCCTTCCGGCGCATGCCGGCAGCGACTCGGCGGCCCCCGGCCCCGCCGATCACGGAGTGAACTGATGCGCTTCCCGGTCCACATCATGACGGACACGATCCAGAACTCGGTTCGCAACGCGATCCGGGGCAACAAGCGGTATCCGTTCGTCCTGATGCTCGAGCCCCTCTACACCTGCAACCTCGCGTGCATCGGCTGCGCGATCGAGCGCCACACCGGCAAGCTCAAGGACCGCCTCTCTCTCGAGAAGTGCATCGAGGCCGTCGAGGTCTCGCAGGCGCCGGTCGTCTCGATCTGCGGCGGCGAGCCGACGATCTACCCGGAGCTCCCGCAGCTCGTCGAGGAGATCATCAAGCGCAAGCGCCACATCTACCTCTGCACGAACGGCCTCCTCCTGGACGAGAACGTCTACGGCACGATCGCCCCGCACAAGCGGCTGATGATCAACGTCCACCTCGACGGGATGCGCGAGACGCACGACTACGTCTGCGCGCGCGACGGCGTCTTCGACAAGGCGATCGCGATGATCAAGGAGGGCGTCAAGCTCGGGCACCACATGATGGCCAACACGACGGTCTTCAAGGAGACCAACGTCGAGGAGGTCGAGGAGCTCTGCAAACTGCTCACCGACATGGGCGTCGAGGGGATGCTCGTCTCCCCCGGCTACCACTACGAGTCGGTCGGCGCCGACATCTTTCTGACCAAGTCGGAGATCCACAAGAAGTTCCAGCGCGTGCTCGACATCTCGAAGAAGTACAAGCTGACCTCGACGCCGATGTTCCTGGAGTTCGCAGCCGGCCTGCGCGACTACAAGTGCTCGCCGTGGTCGACGGTCACGTACACGCCGAACGGCTGGAAGGGCCCGTGCTACCTGATCGGGAAGACGTGGTCGCCCACGTTCCAGGAGTTCTGGAACGGCACCGACTGGGCGTACTGGGAGTCGCGCCAGGATCCGCTCTGCCAGAACTGCCTCATGCACTCGGGCTTCGAGGCGTCGGTCGTGATGGAGCTGCCCAAGCATCCGGGCGACATGGTCCGGATGATCGCGTGGAATCTGGCGGCGTAGCCAACGCCCCGGCGTTCGCACAGCCGCGTCGCGATCGCTCCGGCGTTCGCATCGCCGTCATCCCGAGGCCGCAGGCCGAGGGATCCCGCGATCCCGAGCTGCCCTAATCGTCACGGGATCCTTCGCTACGCTCAGGATGACGGCGTAAGCCGCCCGATGACAGACTAGGCGGGAATGGATCTCGTCACCGGCGGCACCGGCTTCGTCGGGACGCACGTCGTGCGGGCGCTCCTCGCGCAGGGGCGCGCGGTCCGGTGCCTGGCGCGCCCGGGCAGCCGGCGCGACAACCTCGCGGGATTACCCGTGGAGATCGCCCAGGGCGACCTCACCGACGCCGCCTCGCTCGCGCCCGCCGTCTCCGGCGTCGGCACGCTCTACCACGTCGCCGCCGACTACCGTCTCTGGTGTCGGGATCCGCAGGATCTCTACCGCGCCAACGTCGGGGGAACCGAGAACGTCCTGGCGGCGGCCGCGGCGGCGGGCGTCCGGCGCGTGGTCTACACGAGCTCGGTCGCCGCGCTCGGCCTGACCGGCGACGGCTCGCCGGCGAACGAGGAGACGCCGGTCGTCCGGGACCGGATCGTCGGCCACTACAAGCGCAGCAAGCACGACGCCGAGCGCGTCGCCCTCGAGTGGGCGGGGCGCGGCCTCCCGATCGTGATCGTGAACCCGTCCACGCCGATCGGCGAGCGCGACATCAAGCCGACGCCGACGGGGCAGATGATCGTGGACTTCCTGAACCGGCGCATGCCGGCCTACGTCGACACGGGCCTGAACCTGGTCGACGTGCGCGACGTGGCGCGCGGGCACCTCCTCGCCGCGGAGAAGGGGAAGACCGGCGAGCGCTACATCCTGGGCAACCGCGACATGACGCTCAAGGAGATCCTGGACACGCTCTCGCGGCTCACCGGCTTGCCGGCCCCCACGGTGAAGCTGCCGCACTGGATCCCTCTCCTGGTCGGCGCCGCGAGCAGCGCGGCGGCTCGGGTCACGGGAAAACCGCCGCGCGTGTCGCTCGACTCGGTGCGAATGTCGACCCACCGGATGTTCTTCGATCCGGGCAAGGCCGTGCGCGAGCTGGGATTCCCGCAGACGCCGGTCGAGGAGCCGCTGGCGCGCGCGGTCGAGTGGTTCAAGGCGAACGGGTATGTCCACTGACGGCGGCGCCGCCCGGATCCTCGTCGTCACGGCGATCCGCGAGGAGCTCGCCGCCTTCGCGCGCAAGAGGCTCCCGCCGGGCGTCGTCGCGGCCGCCACCGGCGACGGTCCCGTCCGGGCCGCGCGCTCCGTGGCCGCCCTCTGCGCGCATTACCGTCCCGGGCTCCTCATCGGCGCCGGCGTCGCGGGCGGCCTGACGCCGGACCTCGGCGCGGGAGACCTCGTCGTGGGCCACCGCATCCTCGACGCGGACGGCGAGGCGCCGCCGCCGCTCGGCGGCCTCGTCGTGGCCGCCGCCGCGAAGCCCGGCGCGCAACAGGGAACCCTTCTCACGCTCGACCGGCCCCTCGTCTCCCCCTCGGAGAAGGAGGAGTGGGGCGCCCGCGTGGGGCCGCCTCCGGCCACCGTGGACATGGAGTCGGCGGCCTGGGCGCGCGCGGCCGCCGGCCACGGCGTCCCGTTTCTGATCGTCCGGATCGTGAGCGACACCGCGGAGGAGGAGCTGCCCGGATATCTTTCGCGGTGCATGGACTCGCAGGGAGGCATCCGGCGCTCCGCGGTGGCCCTGTCGGCGCTGCTCCACCCCCGCACGATCCCCCGGCTCCGGCGCCTGCGCAGCGTCGTCCTCGACTGCGCGGACCGGCTCGCGGAGTTCGTCCTCCACGTCGCGGGCGAGGTCGTTCTCCCTGTCATTCCGAGGAGCGAACCCTGAGCACCGCGAAGGGGAGCGACGAGGAACCCCTTTCGAGCCGCCCCGCAGCGTCAAAGGGGTCCCTCCCCTCCGCTACGCTCAGGGTCGGGATGACAGACTGAGCGCCATGGCGAAGACCGCCAGCCTCGACGACCTCCTCGAGAAGACGAGCCGCACCTTCGCGCTGTCGATTCCGGTTTTGCCCGAGCCGACGCGGCGCGAGGTGATGATCGCCTACCTGCTCTTCCGCATCGCCGACACCTTCGAGGACGCGGCGCACTGGGAGCCGGACGCGCGCATCGCCGCGCTCGCCGACTTCGAGCGGCTCCTGCGCTCGTACTCGCGGCCCGAGGCGGAGAGGCTGGCGAGCGAGTGGGTGGCCCGCAACGTCGCGCACCACGCGGGCTACCAGGAGCTCATGGGCGAGGTGCCGTTCGTGCTGGACGCGTTCTTCGCGCTCTCCCCCGGCGCGATCGAGCCGATCCGCGTGCACGTGATCCGCTCCGCGCAGGGCATGGCCTCGATCGTCTCGCGGACGCGCGACGGCGCCCTCACGCTCCACTCGATCCCGGAGCTCAAGGACTATTGCTACATCGTGGCCGGGATCGTGGGCGAGATGCTCTCGGAGCTCTTCCTCCTGGACCGTCCCGCACTTTCCCCGATCGCCTCACGGCTCAGAGAGAGAGCCGCGACGTTCGGCGAGGCGCTGCAGCTCGTCAACATCCTGAAAGACTCCGCGGTGGACGCGGAGGAGGGCCGCCGCTACCTGCCGGCGGAGGTCCCGAAGAGCGAAGTGTTCGCCCTCGCGCGCCGGGACCTCGGCGTCGCGGGCGAGTACATCCGCGCGCTGCAATCGGTCAATGCTCCACGAGGACTCGTCGAGTTCACGGCGCTGCCCGTGCAGCTCGCCTGGGCCGCGCTCGAGCGCGTCGAGAAGCACGGCCCGGGATCCAAGGTCTCGCGGCCGGAGGTCTTCCTCATCACACAGCGGCTGAAGAAGGCGCTGGATCGAGGAGAACCGGCGACTCCATGAGTGGGCGGGGACGGGCCCCGCCCCATTTGGCCCCACGGAGCTCGGCCTAAGCGGCCCTCTCTTCCCTTTCGGCGACTTTCTTCGAGCCCTTCGGCAGCACCCTGACGAGCGCCTTGATGACGGGCGGCACGATCATGGGACGCAGCAGCCGCGCGTCGTAGGGCGCCAGGCGGCGCTCGTTCTCCGCGATGCAGAGCTCGAGGAACGAGCGGAGCGTGACGTCGCCGAACGCGGAGTGGCTCT
>DASXAG010000016.1:0-22701 GCA_036406835.1 Thermoanaerobaculia bacterium | reverse complement strand
CCGAGCGTCGAGAAGCCCTGCGTCATCGAGAAGGTGTCCATGATCCACGCCATGTGCTGCGGCGTCGTGTAGACGTCGGGCGCGGGGATGTCCTTGTCGTGGCCGAGGAGGATCGAGATCTCCGAGGTATAGCGCCGGGTCAGCCGCTCGTTCTCGGCCTCGGAGAGCTTCTTCGGGTCGACGGTGATGCCTCCCTTGGCGCCGCCGAAAGGGATGTTGACGACGGCGCACTTCCACGTCATCCACATCGCGAGGGCCTTGACCTCGTCGATCGTCACGCCGGGGTGGAAGCGGATGCCGCCCTTGGAGGGTCCGCGCGCGATCGAGTGCTGGACGCGGTGCCCGATGAACACCTTGACCCGCTTGTTGTCCATCCGCACCGGGATCGAGACGGTCAGCTGCCGCTTGGGCTGCCGCAGCACCTCGCGGACGCCGGCGTCGAGGCCCAGGTGGTCGGCCGCGCGGTCGAACTGCCGCTGCGCGAACTCGAACGGGTTGAGATTCTCGGGTGAGGATGCCGGCGCGGGAGCCTTCGTGGCGGTCCTGGCGGCCGGCTTCGCGGCGGAGCTCGTCGCGCGGCGGGCTTGTGCGTTTCGACGCTTCGATGCCATTCGTCTGTCTCCTTATGCTCGAACGGTTCGCAGGGACGAAGCCGGGCTCAGGGACCGGGCAGGGGAAGCGTGGCGGCGGCCGACCGGGCCAGGTTCCACAGCGACGCGGGGAAGATGCCGACGACGAAGATGCCGGCGGCGCAGATCGCGAGCGCGAGACGGTCCGCGAAGGCGAGCGGGGGAGGCGCCTCCGCCTCGATCGGGTCACGCATGTAGAGGATGTAGACGACCTTCAGGTAGTAGCCGATCGACACCAGGCTGTTGAGCACGCCGATGATCGCGAGCGCGTACATCCCGCGCTCGAGCGCGGCCTTGAAGACGAAGAACTTTCCGATGAACCCGGCGGTCGCCGGGATGCCGGCGAGCGAGAACAGGCAGAGCGCGAACACACCCGCCGCGAACCGGGCCCGGCGGCCCTCTCCGGCGAGCATCGCCACGGGGTGCGGCTTGCTCTCGTCGCGGTAGAGCGCGGAGACGGCGGCGAAGGCGCCCGCGTTCGAGACGAGGTAGGCGAAGAAGTAGACGATCGCCGCCGCCAGCGCCTCCCGGCCGAAGACGGCGAGCGCGATCGTGACGTAGCCCATGTGCGCGATGCCGGAGTAAGCCAGCAGCCGCTTGGCGTCGCGCTGGGCGAGCGCGACGACGTTGCCGAGGGTCATCGAGAGCACGGCGAGCGCGGCCACCGCGGCATGGAAACGGTCGGGCAGCTCCGGCTGGAAGATCGCGGCGAGCACGCGGAAGAGCACGAGGACGCTCGCGCCCTTCGGGGCGATCGAGAGGTAGAGGACGGCCGGCGTCGGCATGCCCTGGTAGACGTCCGGCGCCCAGGCGTGGAACGGTGCGAGCGACATCTTGAAGCCAAACCCGACGAGCAACAGCAGCACCCCCAGGATCACGGCGGGCCGGCCGGCGAGCCCCTCCTGCGCCAGCCCGGCGATCCGGGTGCCGCCGCTCGCGCCGAAGAGCAGGACGATGCCGTACAGCGTGAACGCCGACGCGAACGCGCCGGTCAGGAAGTACTTGAGCCCGGCCTCGGAGGACGCCTCGATGCCGCGGAAGTACGCCGCGAGCACGTAGAAGGACAGCGACAGCACCTCGAGGCCGATGAAGACGATGAGGAGGTCGAGCCCGCGGACCATGAGCGAGACGCCGAGGTGCCCCCAGAGGAGCAGCGCGTAGAACTCGCCCTTCTCGTCGTGGGTGCGCTCGAGGTAGGGCTTCGCGACGAGGATCGCGACGGCCGCCGAGCCGCCGAGGAACAGGCCCATCAGCGCCGTCAGTCCGGACGTCTCGAAGCGCCCGTCGAAGGTCGTGCCCTGCGGGGCGGCCAGCAGGAAGTAGAGCGACGCGGCGACTCCGGCGAGCGCCAGCGTCGCGAACCAGCGGCGCAGCCCCGGGGCGAACGCCTCGAGGAGCAGGATCACGCATCCCGTGGTCGCCAGCGCGACCTCGGGCAGGATCGAGAGCCAGTCCGCCTGGGACATCTGGACGAAGGTGCCGTTCATGGCGCGCCGCTCCCGGCGTCGACGCGCGCCGGCTGGGCTCCGCCGGACGCGGAGGCCTCCGCCAGCTGCTTCGCGGCCACCGACTCCCGGAGGTTCTCGACCGAGACCCGGAGGCGGTCGAGCACGTCGTTGGGCCGCACGCCGATCCAGACCATGAGGACGACCAGCACCGCGGCCGCGACGAACTCGCTCACCCGGATCTCGGGAAGCTTCCGGTTCTCCTCGTGGGTCACCGGGTTCCAGAAGACCCTCTGGACCAGCGTGAGCATGTAGATCGCGGAGAGGATGACACCCGTGGCCGCGGCCACCGACCACCACCGGTGCGCCGAGCTCCACGTGCCGAGGAGGATCAGGAACTCGCCGACGAACCCGTTCAGGCCCGGCAGGCCGATCGAGGAGAGGGTCGCGATGACGAAGAGCGCCGTCGTGACCGGCACGATGCCCGCGACGCCGCCGTACGCCGAGATCTCGCGCGTGTGGCGCCGCTCGTAGAGCACGCCCACGAGGAGGAACAGCGCGCCCGTCGAGAGGCCGTGGTTGACCATCTGGAGGATCGAGCCCTGGAGCGAGACCGAGGTAAACGCGCCGACACCGATGACGACCAGCCCGAGGTGCGAGACCGAGGAGTACGCGACGAGCCGCTTCATGTCGTGCTGCGCGAAGGCGACCATGGCCCCGTAGATCACGCCGATGACGCCGAGGACGCCGAGCCACGGCGCGTAGCGCAGCGCGGGCCCCGGGAAGAGCGGCAGGGCGAAGCGCAGGTAGCCGTACACGCCGAGCTTGAGCAGGACGCCGGCCAGGATGATCGAGCCCGCCGTCGGCGCCTCCGTGTGGGCGTCGGGCAGCCAGGTGTGGAGCGGGAAGACCGGCACCTTGATGGCGAACGCCAGCGCGAACGCGGCGAACAGGATCACGGCGGTCGAGCCGGTGAACGTCAGCCGGTACAGGTCCTCGAGGGCGAAGGACCACGCGCCGGTCGCGGCGTGGTGGCGGATCGCGACGTAGAGGATCGCCAGGAACATGAGCAGGCTCCCGGCCATCGTGAACAGGAAGAACTTCATCGCCGCGTAGATGCGGCGGTTGCCGCCCCAGATGCCGATGATGAAGTACATCGGCACCAGCATGACTTCCCAGAAGACGTAGAAGAGGGCGAGGTCCAGCGCGACGAGGGACCCGAGCATCCCCGTCTCGAGGATCAGGAACGCGATCGAGAAGCCTCGCACCTCCTTCTCGACGTGGGTCAGCGAGAAGAGGAGCGCGACGGGCGTCAGGATCGTCGTCAGCAGGACGAGCACGAGCGAGATGCCGTCGATCCCGAGGAGATAGGAGATGCCGAGCGGCGGAACCCACGGCACCGACTCGCGGAACTGGAACCCGCGCTGCGCCGCGTCGAAGTGCCACCAGAGGGGCAGCGACAGCAGGCACTCGAGCGTCGCGACCCCGAGGGCGGCGGCCTTCGTGAGCCCCTCGGCCGAGCGGGGGACGAGCAGGAGGAGGGCCGCGCCCGCCAGCGGCAGGAAGATCAGGACGGTGAGCAGGTGCTCGGCCAGCAGGCGCTGGATCCCCATCTAGATCCACCCCGCGACGACGAGGAGCAGGGCCACGAGCCCGAGGAGGAACGTCAGCGCGTAGTTGCGCGCGTTCCCGGTCTGGAGGAATCGGAGGAGGTCGCCGGTCAGCTCGACCACGAACGCGCCGGCGTTCAGGACGCCGTCGATCAGGAGCACGTCGACCACCTTCCAGAGGGTCCGGGCGAGCCAGTAGAACGGCTTCACGAAGAGGACGTCGTAGAGCTCGTCGATCCGGAACTTGTCGGCGACCAGCGCATAGAGTCCCGGCGAGGACGCGGCGATGCGGGCCGGCGTCCGCCCCTCGCCCTTGACGTACCAGCTCCACGCGAGGAGGAGGCCGCAGGCGGCGACGATGACCGACACCACCATGAGGAGCCACTCGGTCGCGTGGGGGAGCGCGGCGTGCTCCTCGACGCCCTTGATGCCGGGAAGGATCGGCGCGAGGAACCGCGCGAAGACGTTGGCGTTCTCGCCGAACACCGCCGGCAGCCCGACCCAGCCGCCGACGATCGACAGAATCGCGAGCACGATCAGCGGCACGGTCATCGACGGCGGCGACTCGTGGAGGTGGTGCTCCTGCTCGTGCGTGCCGCGGAAGCGGCCGAAGAAGGTCAGGGAGACCAGTCGGAACATGTAGAACGCCGTCAGTCCCGCCGTGAAGAGGCCCACGGCCCAGAGGAGGTGGAAGCCTCCCGACTCGAACGCGCCGGCGAGGATGGCGTCCTTCGAGAAGAAGCCCGCGAGGGGCGGGATGCCGGCGATCGCGAGCGTCGCGATCAGGAACGTCCAGAACGTCACCGGTAGCTTCGCCTTGAGGCCGCCCATCTTCCGCATGTCCTGCTCGCCGCCCATGGCGTGGATGACGGAGCCGGATCCGAGGAAGAGGCAGGCCTTGAAGAAGGCGTGGGTCATGACGTGGAACATACCGGCGACGTACGCGCCGACCCCGCAGGCGAGGAACATGTAGCCGAGCTGGGAGACGGTCGAATACGCCAGGACCTTCTTGATGTCGTTCTGCGCGACCGCGATCGTGCCCGCGAAGATCGCGGTGAAGGCGCCGATCCCGGCGACGACGGCCATCGCCCCCGGCGCGAGGCGGAAGAGCACGTTGCAGCGGGTCACCATGTACACGCCCGCGGTCACCATCGTGGCGGCGTGGATCAGCGCGGACACCGGGGTCGGGCCCGCCATCGCGTCGGGAAGCCAGACGTACAGCGGCACCTGGGCGCTCTTGCCGACGGCGCCCACGAACAGGCAGAGGCAGATGAGGGTCAGGGCGGGCTGATACTGTGACGGACTGGCCGCCGCCTTGCCGAAGACCTCCGCGTAGTTGAGGCTGCCGAACGTCGTGAAGATCCCGAACATCCCGAGCAGGAAGCCGAAGTCGCCGATGCGATTGACGACGAACGCCTTCTTGCCGGCGGCGGCGGCGTACTCGCGGTCGTAGTAGTAGCCCACCAGGAGGTACGAGCAGAGTCCGACGCCCTCCCAGCCCACGAACATCAGCGGGAAGCTCTCGGCGAGCACGAGCGTCAGCATCGCGAAGAGGAAGAGGTTCAGGTACGCGAAGTAGCGGGCGTATCCCGCGTCGGTCTCGTCGTGGTGCATGTATCCGACCGAGTACAGGTGGATCAGGAACCCGACGAACGTCACGAACGAGAGCATCAGCGCGGAGAGCGGGTCGAGGCGGAAGGAGAGGTCGATCGAGAGCGGGCCGGCGACGATCCAGCTGCCGTACACCTCGATCTGCGGCGTCCCGCCGCCGGCGGAGAGGTACGGGATGAGCCGGCTGTAGGCGGCGACGGTCGCGAGCCCCGCGGAACCGACGCCCACCGCCGACACGAACGTCTTCCCGAGCCTCGTGCCCAGGAGGCCGTTCAGCGCGAAGCCGGCGAGCGGCAGGATCGGGATGACCCATAAGGCGAGTCCGGTCATCGGCCTCTCACCACTTCAACAGGTTGATCCGGTTGACGTCGATCGTTTCGGTGTGCCGGAAGAGAGCGACGAAGATCGCCAGGCCGACGGCCGCCTCGGCCGCCGCGATCGCGATGACGAAGAAGACGACGACCTGGCCCTCGCGCGTGCCCAGGCTCGCGCCGTAGCCGAGCAGGGCGAGGTTGGCCGAGTTCATCATCAGCTCGATCGACAGGAAGATCTGGATGGCGTTGCGCCGCAGGAGCGCGCCGCAGAGGCCGATGCAGAAGAGCGCGCCGGACACGATGAGCACCTCGGCGAGCGGGATCGTGCCGATCATCCGCGCGGCTCCCTGTGGCTCTCCCGGCGCGCCAGCACGAACGCGCCCACGAGGGCCGCCAGCAGCAGCACCGAGACCGCCTCGAAGTGGAGCAGGTAGCCGCCGAAGAACTCGCGCGCGAGCGCCTCGGGCTTGCCGAGGACGTTCGGCTCGCCGGCCAGCGCGCGCGGCGCCGAGGTGACGCTCTGGCGGAGCGTCGAGAGCAGGAAACCCGCGAACAGGACGATGCCGACGCCCGACAGGAGCGTCTGGATCGGGTGCCCCGTCTTCTCGGGGCGCTCGCGCCCCACGTTCAGGAGCATCAGCACGAAGAGGAACAGGACGAGGATCGCGCCCGCATAGACGATGACCTGGATCACCGCGATGAACGGGGCGAAGAGCAGCACGTAGCAGATCGCGAGCGAGAAGAACGCGACGACGAGCGAGAGGACGCTGTGCACGGGGTTTCGCGAGAGCACCATCAGCGCCGCGAAGACGATCGTGACGGCGGCCGCGGCCTCGAATACAAGGCGGTCCATCGGCTACCTCGTACCCATCCGCCACATCTCGACGGCGGCGGCCCAGAAGAGGTTGACCAGCGACAGGGGCAGGAGCGCCTTCCAGCCGAGCTTCATGAGCTGGTCGTAGCGGAAGCGGGGCAGCGTCCACCGCACCCAGATGAACACCAGGACGAAGAACGCCGTCTTCGCCGCGAAGATCGCGATCGAGGCGGCGGCGCCGAGGATCCCCGTCGGGTGGAAGCCCGGCAGCGACCAGCCGCCGAAGTACAGCGTGGCGGTCATCGCCGAGGCCACGATGACGTTGATGTATTCGGCCAGGAAGTAGGAGCCGAAGTGCATCGCCGAGTACTCGGTGTGGTATCCGGCGACCAGCTCCGGCTCCGCCTCGGGCAGGTCGAAGGGGAGTCGGTTGGTCTCCGCGAACGCCGAGACGTAGAAGATCAGGAAGCCGAGCGGCTGGACGAAGACGTTCCAGCGCGGAACGAAGCCGAGCCACGTCCCCTCCTGGTGCCCGACGACGTCGTTCAGGCGGAACGAGCCCGTCGCGAGGATGACTCCGGCCGCGGCCGCCGTCATCGCGAGCTCGTACGAGATGATCTGCGCGCTCGAGCGGATCCCGCCCATCAGCGAGAACTTGTCGTTCGACGACCAGCCCGCGAGCACGATGGCGTAGACCGAGATCGACGTGATGGCGAAGACGTAGAGGAGGCCGATCGACACGTCCGCGCCGAGAAGGGGGATGTCCCGGCCGTCGATGTGGATGGTCGAGCCGTAGGGGATCACCGCGAACGTCGACAGCGCCGCGAAGACGGCGAGCCCCGGCGCCAGGAAGAAGAGGAAACGGTCCACGTTCGCCGGGACGACCTCCTCCTTCATGAAGAGCTTGAGGATGTCGGCCGGGCTCTGCAGGAGCCCGAACGGGCCGACGCGGTTGGGGCCCGGGCGATCCTGGATGAACGCCGCGACGCGCCGCTCGACCCAGACGAGGGGAGTGACGATCGCCGGGAGGATGAGGGCCGGCAGCGCGACGCGGAGGACCAGGATCGTCCAGTCGAGGAGCGTCACGGCTGGCCGGCCCAGGCGAAGTCGCCCTTCTTGAGCAGGGTGCCGCCCTCGAGCTCCTCCTCGCGGACGTCGCCGTAGCCCTCGACCTCGGCGGCGATCTGCTTGAGGAGGTCCGCCGGCGTCCAGTTGCGGTCGCCCCAGCCGAGCGCGATCGCGAGCATCAGCAGGAGGTCCCAGTGCGCGCGGACCGGCGGCCTGGGCAGGAACGCCCGCTCGAACTTCTGGACGCGGTCCTGCACGTTGGTGAAGGTGCCTTCCTTCTCGGCGAGTGACGCGGCCGGCAGGACGACGTCGGCGGCCCGGGTCAAGGCGTTGGCGGTCCGCGCGGCCGTCGCGACGAAGCGCGCGCGGCGCAGCAGCGCGACCTTGTCGGCGTCGTCGCCGGCGGTCCCGAAGCCCGCGTCGGCGATCAGGACGCACTCGGGCGCGGCCTTGCCGGAGAGGACCGCGTCGAGGCCGTAGCCGCCGCGGCCCGGCGCGAGGCCCATCTCCTTCGCGCCGCGGAAATTCGGGGCGGCCTCGTCGCCTTCCACCCACTCCTTCTGCGACTTGATCTTCCGCGTCCTCGACTTGTCGACGACGACGTCGCGGTTGGGGCAGGCGAGGTGGTCCGCGATCTTTCGGAGCAGGAAGTTCTCCTCGTTCGAGAGGTGGGCGGAGCCCAGGAAGAAGAGGCCCGACGGGCCGGTCTGCTCGACCGTCCGCCGGATCTCCTGCGCGATGCGCTCGATCGCGGCCGGGACATGCGCATCCTGCACGCTCGTTCCGGTGCGGATCGTCGCCTTGTGCACGTCGCGGAGGTTGAGGCTCTCCGCCAGGAAACGCCCGTGGTCGCAGAGCCAGTAGTCGTTGACGGCGGGGTTCAGGCGCGGGAGGAACCGGTAGACGATCTCCTCCTTCGTCTCGATCGACGTGTTGCAGCCCACGTTGCAACCGGGGCACACCGATCTGGTCTTGTTCAGGTACCAGACCCGCTTGCGGAACCGGAACTCGCGCGTCGTCAGCGCCCCGACGGGGCAGACGTCCGCGGCGCAGCCGGACCAGTCGTTCGCGAGCGGCTTGCCGTCGTGGGTCCACACGAGCGTCCGGCCGCCGCGGTCCAGGAACGTCAGCTCGCTCGTGCCCGCGATCTCGTGGCAGAAGCGGATGCAGCGCGTGCACTGGATGCACCGGGTCATGTCCGCGATGACGTGCGGGCCGAGCAGCGTCCGGTCGAAGCCCGGGTACTGCCGCTTGGTCTCGTCGAACTGCGAGAGCTGGTTGCCGTAGCCGAAGGAGTTGTCCTGCAGCGTGCACTCGCCGGCCTGGTCGCAGATCGGGCAGTCGAGCGGGTGGTTGATGAGCAGGAACTCCATCGTCGCCGCGCGGCCGGTCTTGACCTTGTCCGTCGTGGTCTTGACCGACAGGCCGTCCTTGAGCGGCGTCGTGCACGCGGCCTGGATCTTGGGCACGCCCTCGATCTCGACGAGGCACATCCGGCACTGGCCGACGACCGAGAGCCGCGGGTGGAAGCAGAAGTGGGGGATGTCGATCCCCGCGAGCTTCGCCGCCTCGATGAGGTTCAGGTGTTTCGGCACCTCGATCGGCTGGCCGTCGAAGACGACCGTGAAGGTGTCCTTCGGCGGTCCCGCGGGCGCCGGCGGCGGAGCCGGGGCCGCGGGCGGCTTGGGCGGATTCGCGCTCATGCGGTGACCAGGGCCTTCCTCCCGACCAGGCACGTCTTCTTCTGGACGTGGTGCATGTACTCGTCGCGGAACTTCGTGACCGAGGAGAGCGGCGGTGCGATCGCGGCGTCGGAGAAGACGCAGATCGTCATGCCGTTCGCCATCTGGTTGCAGATGCGCGCCAGGAGGTCCACGTCCTCGACTCGGCCCTCGCCCTCCTCGATCCGGTCGAGGACCTTGTAGAGCCAGGGCGTGCCCTCGCGGCAGGGCGTGCACTGGCCGCAGGACTCGTGCGAGAAGAACTTCGAGAGGTTGCGCGCCGCGTCGACGATGCAGGTGTCCTCGTTCATGACGATGATGGCGGCCGAGCCGAGCATGGACCCCTTGGCGGCGACGCCGTCGAAGTCGAGTGGGCAGTCCTCGATCTCGGGAGCCGTCAGCATGTTCGCGGAGGCGCCGCCCGGGATGACGGCCTTGATCTTCTTCCCGCCCGTCATGCCCCGCGCGTAGGCGTCGCCGAAGATCAGGTCCTTGAGCTGAAGTCCCATGGCCGCCTCGTAGACGCCCGGGCGGTTGACGTGGCCCGAGATGCAGTAGAGCTTGGGGCCGGTGTTCTTCTCGTTGCGGCCGATCTTGGCGAACCACTCCGCGCCGCGGTTGATGATGTGGGGCACGCAGCAGAGCGTCTCGACGTTGTTGACGATCGTCGGCGCGTTGAAGACGCCCGAGACGGCCGGGAAGGGCGGCTTGATCCGCGGCTGGCCGCGCTTGCCCTCGAGGCTCTCGATGAGCCCGGTCTCCTCGCCGCAGATGTAGGCCCCGGCGCCGCGGTGGACGGTGATGTCGAGGGAGTAGCCGGAACCGAGGATGTTCTCGCCGAGGAATCCCTCCGCGTACGCCTCCTCGACCGCCTTCTCGAGGACGCGCGCCCCCAGGTAGAACTCGCCGCGGATGTAGATGTAGGCCGTGCGGCACTTCAGCGCGTAGGAGGAGATGACCATTCCCTCGATCAACTGGTGGGGGTCGTCCTCCATCAGCAGGCGGTCCTTGAACGTTCCGGGCTCCGACTCGTCGGCGTTGCACAACAGGTAGACGGGTTTGCCCTTCGTGTCCTTGGGAACGAAGCCCCACTTGACGCCGGTCGGGAAGCCCGCGCCGCCGCGCCCGCGGAGGCCCGACTTCTTGACCTCCTCGGTCGTCTGCTCGGGTGTCCAGCCGCCCAGGACCTTCCTGAGCGCCGCGTAGCCGCCGTCGGCGACGTAGCCGTCGATCGCCCGCGAGTTGGGCTTGCCGACGCGGCGGGTCAGGACGGGTTCCATCGTCAGGCCTCGCGCCCGAGCCTGTCGAGCAGCTCGCCCAGCTTCGTCTCGTCCATCGGCTCGTGGTAGGTGTCGTTCACCATCATCGACGGCGCCCGGTCGCAGCCCGCGATGCACTCGACCTCGACCAGCGAGAACTTGCCGTCGCGCGTGGTCTCCTCGAGGCCGATCCCCAGCCGCGCGCGGCACTGCTCGATGAGCCCCTCCGCCCCGGCGAGGTGGCACGAGATCGAGGTACAGACCTGGAGGAGGTGTCGCCCGACGGGACGCAGGTTGTACATCGTGTAGAAGGTCAGGACGCCGTCGACGTGGGACGCCGGCAGGTCCAGGATGCGGGCGACCTCCTCGGCCGCCTCGCGCGAGATCCAGCCCCAGGTCTCCTGGGCGACCCACAGGACCGGGAGCAGAGCGGCCTGCTTGGTGGGGTAGCGGCTCAGGATCTTCTGGATGCGCGCCATCGCCTCGGGCGGAAAGACCCGCGGCTCACCCGCGTCCTCGACGCGATAGCGGGTGTGGCTCACCAGTCGAAGGCTCCCTTCTTCCAGATGTAGGCGTAGCCGACGGCCAGGACCAGGAAGAACACCAGCATCTCGACGAAGAGCGGCCAGCCCGCCGACTTGAAGACCAGCGCCCATGGATACACGAATGCGATCTCCACGTCGAAGAGGATGAAGATCATCGCGATGACGAAGAACTGGATCGACATCCTCTTGTGGGAGGCGTCGACCAGGGGGACGCCGCTCTCGTACGTCTCGAGCTTCTTGCGCGTCCGCAGGCGCGGGCCGAGCAGCGAGTTGAGCAGGAGGATCGTCGCCGCCATCCCGGCGGCGAGGCCGAGAGCGATCAGGATCGGAAGGAAAGTGACAGGCATGGGAGCGCACGAACTTTTTCACAAGGGCTGGCGTGAGTCAAAGGATGTCGAAGAGGACAAAGAACTAGCGCCGCAGAGCGGCGACGGAGCTAGCGTCGCACGGCGGTTCCCGAGGGACGGGTTACGATCCGGCCGTGCCGGAGCTCTTCGCGCCCTGCGCGCTGGTTCCCGCCTACGGCGCGGAGGCGACGGTCGGCGCCGTCGTGCGCGGCCTGCGGCGCCACGTGCCGCGCGTCCTGGTCGTCGACGACGGATCGGCCGACCGCACCGCGGACGCGGCCCGCGAGGCGGGCGCCGAGGTGCTCCGCCTCGCGACGAACGGCGGGAAGGGAACGGCGCTGCGGGCCGGTCTCGCGCGGCTTTTCGTGGCCGCCGGCGCCGCGGCGCCCACGCACGTCGCCTTCGTCGACGCCGACGGTCAGCACGACCCGGACGATCTCCCGCGTCTGCTCGAGGCCGCCCGCGCGGGGGATCGGTTCGTGATCGGGTCGCGGATGGGCGAGGCGGACGCGATCCCGGCGTATCGCCACCGGACCAACGAGATCGGCAGCCGCATCCTGTCGCGGATGACGGGTCTCGAGATCGAGGACGCGCAGTCGGGCTACCGCGTGGTCGCGGCGGACCTGCTCCGGCGGCTCGCGCTGAACGCGCGCGGCTACATCATCGAGACCGAGATGCTGCTCAAGGCCGCGCCGCACCTGAGGCGGTTCCGTCACGTTCCCGTGCGCGCGATCTACGAGAGCGGACCATCGGGCTCCCATTACCGTCCCTTTCGCGACACGTGGCTCATCTCCTGGGGCGCGGTGTATTACAAGGTGTTCGAAATCGACTGACGCAGTCAGTCGGATTTCGAACATCCCGAGCCGCGCGGCGAGGGATCCCTTGTCCGGCGGCTACAATGCGCGTCAATGTCCGATCCCCACATCACTCTCCTCCGCGTCCCCGGCCGCGGGCCTCGCGTCCTGACGATCGACGCCGAGGACTGGTTCCACGTGTGCGGCGACGGCTACTACGACGATCCGCGGCGCTGGGACTCGTTCGCGCCGCGGCTCGAGACGACGCTCGGCGGCCTGTTCACGACGCTCGAGCGCGGCGGTCATCGCGCGACGGTGTTCTTCCTGGGGTGGGTGGCGCGCCGGTACCCGGATCTCGTCCGCGACGCCGCGCGGCGCGGGCACGAGATCGGCGTGCACGGGGACGTCCACCGGCGCGTCGACGAGATGACGCCGGAGGAGTTCGGGCTCGACCTCGCGCGCGCGCAGGAGTCGGTCGAGCGGGCCGCGGGCGCCACGGCGCGGGTCTATCGCGCCGCGGAGTGGTCGATCCGCGACGCGGCCGCGCCCGCGCTGCGCCGGCTCGCGTTGTCCGGGATTCCTTGCGACGCCTCGACGATGCCGGTGCCACCGCTCGGCCGAGCGACCAATCCCGCCGGGCCGCATCGGATCGAGGCGGACGGGTGGTCGCTGACGGAGATCCCGCCCCTGACGGGCCGCGCGTTCGGCCGCCGCCTGCCGCTGGGGGGCGCGTGGCCGTTCCGGCTGCTCTCCGAGGCGCGGCTCGCGCGCGCCGAGGAGGCGGTGCGCGAGCGGGGAGAGCCCGCGGTCTTCACGATCCACCCGTGGGAGTTCGACGCCGCGCATCCGCCGATGGACGGCCTGCCCGCCGTCACGCGCCTGATCCACTTCGCGGGGCTCCGGGGGCTCTCCGAGCGCTTCGCGCGCTGGCTCGCCCGCGAGCGCTGCGTCGCGATCGGCGACGTCCTGCCGCGGCTCGTGCCGGCGTGAGGCGGTAATGAGCGCAAACGCCGCGTTTCTGTTCCCGGGCCAGCTGTCCGAGTGGGTCGGCATGGGCCGCGACTTCCACGACGCCGACCCCGAGGCGCGGGCGCTCTTCGACGCGACCTCGGAGCGGTGCGGCCTCGACCTCGCGCGGATTCTCTTCGAGGGCCCGGAGTCCGCGCTGCACGAGAACCTCGCGGCGCAGGCCGGGGTCTTCCTCGTCTCGACGCTCGCGGCCCGGGCGCTCGCGCGCCGGGGGCATCACCCGGCGGCCACGGCGGGGTACAGCCTCGGCAACTACGCGGCGATGGTCGCCGCCGGCGGCCTCTCCTACGAGGAGGCGCTCGACGTGCTGATCGCGGTGTGGCGCGAGACCGAGCGCCTGGGAATCCGCGGCGCGATGGGCGCGGTCGTGGGCGCGCGGGCGGACGCGGTGGAGGGCGTGTGCGCGGCGCTGCGCGCGCAAGGGGCGCCGGTCTGGATCGGCAACGTCAACGCATCGACCCAGTTCGTCCTGACCGGGACGAAGGATGCGGTGGCCCGGGCGCTGGCGGAGCTGACGCCGCGCGCGCTCTCGGTCCTTCCGCTGACCATGAGCTGGCCCATCCACAGCGAGCTGATGCGGCCGGTCGCGGAGGCCATCGCGCCGCGGATCGCCGCGCTGGCCTCGCCGCGCGACCCCGCGGTCCCGTACTACGGGCCGGAGGGGCGGGCGGTCCGGTCGGGGGAGGAGATCCGGCGGCTCCTGGGCACCGCGTTCTGCTTCCCGACGCTCTGGAAGGACACGTTCGAGGCGATGGTGACCGACGGCCACCGCGTCTTCCTCGAGGCCGGTCCCGGCGAGATGCTCTGCAAGATGGCGCGCTGGATCGACCGGGGCGCCCGCTGCCACCCGGCCGGGACGACGTCCGCGATCGAGGCCGTCGGCGGTAGAGTCGGCGCCGCATGAGCGATGCGGTGCGGAAGACCGCCGTCGTCACCGGAGGGTCCCGGGGCATCGGGCGAGCGATCTCGCTCGAGCTCGCCTCGGCGGGCGCGCGCATCGTCCTGACCTGCCGCAACGATCTCGACCGCGCCCTGGCCACGGCGGAGGAGATCCGCAAGCTCGGCGGGGAGGCGGTCGCGATCGCGGTCGACGTCCGCCGCGCCGACGAGGTCAAGACGCTGGCGGACCGCGTCTCCACGGACTTCGGAGGCGCCGACATCCTCGTCAACAACGCCGGCGTCATCAAGGATGCGCTCTTCCCGTTCATGCGGGAGGAGGACTGGGACTACGTCATGGACGTGGACCTGAAGGGCGCGTTCCGGGTCACGAAGGCGCTCATCCGCGGCATGCTCCACAAGAGCTGGGGGCGGATCGTCAACGTGGTGTCGGTCAGCGGCATCGCCGGGCACCCCGGCCAGGCGAACTACTCGGCGGCCAAGGGCGGGCTGATCGCGTTCACGAAGGCGCTCGCGCTCGAGTTCGCGACGCGCGGGATCACGGTCAACGCCGTCGCGCCCGGCCTCGTCGACACGGAGATCATCGGTCACCTCAAGGAGGAGGTCCGTGCGGATTTCCTGCGGCGCATTCCCATGGCGCGCTTCGGGACGCCGGAGGAGATCGCCGCGCTCGTCGGATTCTTCGCGTCGGAGAAGGCGTCGTACGTCACCGGGCAGGTCTGGCGGGCGGACGGAGGGATGGCGTGAGCCGGCCCCGGACGCGCCGCGGCGCCCGGCTATAATCCCGAAGGAAGGAGACCCCATGTCCCGGCAAGAACTGGCGCCGCGTGTGAAGGACCTGATCGTCCGGCGCCTGAAGCTCGAAATCGATCCCGGCTCGATCGACGACGCGGCGCCGCTCTTCGGCGAGGGCCTCGGCCTCGACTCGATCGACGCGCTCGAGCTGGTCCTGGGCCTGGAGCAGGAGTTTCAGATCAAGGTGGAGGACGAGGAGGTCGGCGTGAAGGCCTTCGCCTCCGTCAACGCGCTCTGCGACTTCATCGAGCAGAAGAAGACCGCCTGATGTCCAGAGCGGGACTCCCGCACGACTACCCCTTCCGCTTCGTGGACACCGTCTCTGAGGAGGCCGGGCCCGGCTTCTCGGGCACGGGCCGCGTCCGGGTCCGCATCGCGTCGAACTCCCGCGCGGCGATGGGCGAGGCCTGGCAGAGCCCTCTGCTCCTCGCCGAGGCCGTCGCGCAGTCCGCGCTGCTGCTCGAGGGCGGCGGCGCGGAGTCGGCGCGGCGCGGTTTCCTCGCGGGGCTCCAGGACTTCGCGTTCGTGCGTTCGCCGCGGGCGGGCGAGACGCTGGAGGTGCGCGTGCGCCTGACGGCCCGCTTCGGCGCCGTCGCGCGTTTCGACGGCGAGGTCCACTCGGTCGACGAGGGAGACGCCGGGGCGATCGCGAAGGGCGCCGTCCTCGTCCGCAAGGGCATGGAGACGCAGCCGTGAAGCTCCAGAAGGAGACCAAGGGCGCGCACGCGATCCTTCGGATCACCGGGACCCTCTCGCTCGGCGACAGCACCCGGATGCTCCAGGAGCAGTTCGAGCAGATCGCCGAAGACCTGACGGGCGCGATCATCCTGGACCTGTCGGGCCTCGAGCACCTCGATTCGACCGCCGTCGGCGTGCTCGTCGGCGGGCTCAAGCGGTTCGAGGCGAAGGGTCGGCGCTTCTTCCTCGTCAACCCGCGCGAGCGGGTGATGTCGGTCTTCCGGATCACGCATCTCGACTCGGTGTTCCGCGTGTTCCCGTCGATCGACGGCGCGCTCGCGCTCGCGGACATCCAGAAGGACGAGGAGACCGGTGGCCGCTGAGGCCGCGGCGGCGGCGTCGCCCGCGCCCGCGTCGTACGCCTGCACCCGGGAGCCGCCGCACCGCTTCGAGATCCGCAGCCGGGCCCGCGTGAAGGGCGGGATCCTCCTGTCGCTCCAACGCGTCGACGCGCCGTACCCGCCGCGGGAGCTCTTCGTGACCGGACGCGAGATGAAGATGGGCTACGAGAACGTCTACAAGGGCTGCTTCGTCTGCGTCGACGGCGGCACCAAGGAGACGGCGATCGTGCTGCCCAAGAGCGACATCGAGCTGGGCCTGCCGCCCGAGTAGAGCTCCCCGAAGCGGACGTCAAAAAAAGAAAGCCGGGCGCGCGCGGCGCCCGGCTCGAAGAGTGCCGACGGAAACCTTCAGTTCCCGCCGCGAACTCGATCCCAGGCGTCGCGGGTTGCCTCGCGTGCCTCGCTCCAGGTCCTCGCGGTCGCGCCGCGCGCCCGGTCCCAGCCGCGTTCGAGATCGCTCTCGACGTCCTCGAAACGCTTGCTCCGGTAGTCGGAGCGGCCGGCGCTCTCCCATCCGTATCGATAGGCCGAGCCGTAGTCGGCGTAGGTGCTGCCCGGCTTGAAGTACGGCCGGGTCCTGTAGTTCTCCTGCCAGTAGGCCTCCTCGACGGTCGGGTTGACGGCTTCTCCCGCGGCGTGCCCGGCCGCGCCACCGACGACGGCGCCCGCCGCTCCGCCCACCACGGCTCCGATGGGCCCTCCGACGGCGGCTCCCACCGCGGCACCGGCCGCGGCTCCGCCCGCGGCTCCGGCGCCCGTTCCCACCGGGTGCGATCCCGGCTCCTTGGTGATCGGATCCGGGTTCGAGCCCGGAGCCGGCGGGATGTTCGAACGATCTTTCGTGACGTCCATGCGCTCACCTCCACGTCGGCGCGGAGCAACACGCGTGCCACAGGACGAAGAGGGGTTCGCGTTCAGGCGAGTCGAGCGCGAGACAAAAAGAAAGCCGGACGCGTGGGACGCCCGGCTGGCGAAGAGTGTCGGCGGAGCCGTGCGGCTCTGCGCCGGGAGAACGAGCAACCCTCGTGCCAGGGACTTGGGCCGGGGTTGACCCTCGCCGCCGCGGTCGCTATCCTTCAAAACCCTGCGAAAGTGGCGGAACTGGTAGACGCGCAGGTTTCAGGAACCTGTGGGTAACACCGTGAGGGTTCGAGTCCCTCCTTTCGCACCATTCTGCCGAGGCGGACTGCTGGCGGCGCTCCTCCTTCTCCTTCCGGCCTTCGCGCTGCCCGAGTCTCCCGTCGGCTTCCGGGTCGTCCAGAAGCGGGACCTCTCGCGCTCGATCAAGGGCGCCCCGGAGGGGCGGCCGGTCCAGATCTCGGTCTGGTACCCGGCCAGACCGGCGAAGGCGCCCTCCTCGTCGTTGATGCGATACCGCGACTACATGGCGCTGGGCCTCTCCGAGAAGTCGTTCGCCGCGCCGGCTCCCGGGGCGGTCGACCAGATGCTGGGCGAATACCGCAAGTTCCTGGCGGCGACCGGAGTCGAGTCGGCCGACGCCGAGGCGCTGATCGCGACGCCCATGCGCGCCGTGCGCGACGCGCCGGCGGCCGAGGGCAGCTTCCCGCTGATCCTGCTCGCGCCGGGCAACGCGCAGTCCGCGGAGGACATGGCCGCGCTCGCGGAGGACCTGGCGGCGCACGGCTTCCTCGTCGCGAGCGTGCCCTCGCCGACGCGCATCTCGGGCCCGATGCAGAGCGAGGCCGACATCCCGGAGAAGGCGGACGAGCAGGCGACCGACCTCGGCTTCGCGCGCCGGGCGCTCGGCGCGCAGGTGCGCGAGGGCAGGATCGGCGTCGCGGGGCACAGCTTCGGAGCGCGATCGGCCCTGCTGCTCGCCATGCGGGACTCCGACGTCGCCGCGGTGGTCAGCCTCGACGGCGGCATCGGGGCGAAGACCGGCGCCGGCCTGCTCGAGAAGGCGCGGGGCTATTCCCGCGAGAGGATGCGCGCGCCGCTCCTCCACGTCTACGAGGAGCTGGATCCGCAGATGGCGCCGGACTTCACGCTTCTCCGATCGCTCGACCGCTCTGACCGCTGGCTGATCCGCGCCGGCGCGCTCCACCACATCCACTTCACGACGATCGGGGCCCTCGTCGCGGTCTCGCCGGGACTGTTCAGGGCGACCTCCGCGACCACCGAGACCGAGCCGGCGTGGCTCGCGCTGCTCGAAACGACGGAGTCGTTCCTGGGGGCGTTCGTGGCCGGGCCGGCCGAGGACGCGGCGCGCTGGCAGCCGCCGGAGAGCCGCGAGCTGCGCGTCGAGAAGCTGCCGGCCTCGCGTTGAGGGTCCGCGAGGAGACGCAGGGCCCGCTCGCCGAGGGCCGCCGGCTCTTCAACGCGGGGCGTTTCTTCGAGGCGCACGAAGTCTGGGAGTCCGCGTGGCTTCGCGAGGAGGGAGAGATCCGCGCGCTGCTGCAGGGGCTGATTCAGATCGCCGCGGGATTCCACCAGGGCCTCGACCGGAGAAACCCGACGGGCTGCGCACGGCTCCTCTCCGCGGGCGCGGCGCGCCTCGAGCCGCTCTCCGGCGACTGCGCCGGACTCGCTCTCGCGCCTCTTCGGGAGGCGGTTTCGAGAGTGCTGGCGAAGGCGCGAGACTGGGAGAGCGGGTCGGGCGAGCCCCTCGGAGGTGAAGACGCTCCGCCGATCGGCCTCGCGAAGGAGTAAAATCCGTACAGAGCCGCCGGAAACCGAACATGAGCCTTCCCTGGAACTGCCCCAATCCCTACTGCAAGGAGCCGCACAACCCCGACTCCACGCCCGTGAACGGTGTCATCAAGTGTCGCTCCTGCGGCTGGGAGCGGCGGGTCGCCGCGGCCGCGGCCGAGCCCGTCGACGACCTGCCGGGCCTCTTCAGCACCTACCAGGAAGAGCCGAAGAAGGACGACGCGGAATAGCCCTCGACGGCGGCGGCGCCGTCTGCAAAGAGCCCGAAAAGATAGACTCGCGCGCGTGCTGCCGCGCGACGCAGAGATCCTGGAACGGCTGCGCCGGAAGGGCAGCCGGGTCCTGACCTTCCGGGAGCTCGCCAAGGCGTTCCACGTCTCGGGGGACGGGGAGGACGCCTTCCGCGAGCGGCTGGACGCCCTGGAGCGCCGCGGCGAGATCGTCCGGGTCCGCGGCGAGAAGTACTCCGCGATCGAATACTCGAACATGGTCGCCGGGCGGCTGACGGTCCGTCCGGAGGGGTTCGGCTTCGTGCTCGCCGACGAGGGCGAGGACCTCTACGTGCCGCGCGCCGGGATGCACGGGGCGATGGACGGGGACACCGTGCTCGCGCGCGAGGAGCGCTCCCGAGCGGCGGCGTCGGGCCGACGGCGAGACGCCGAGCGCCGGTCGGGTGTCGTCGTCAAGGTCCTCGACCGGGCGCGGGAGCGGGTCGTCGGCCGCTTCGAGACCCAGGAGGGCCGCCGGATCGTGGCGCCGTACGACCCGAAAGTGGATGCCGTGATCCGCGTCGCGGACGGTCAGGCGGCGGGCGCCCGCGAGGGCGAGATCGTCGAGGTACGCCTGACCTCCTTCCCGGACGCGCGCCGCGTCGCCCACGGGGTGGTGGAGGAGCGGCTCGGGTTCCTCGGAGATCCCGGCGTGGACATCGAGATCGTGCTGCGGTCGCACCGGCTGCCCCCGCGGTTCCCGGAGCCCGTCGTCGCGGAGGCGGAGCGGTATCCCGAGGAGGTCCGGCGCGAGGACCTCGCGGGCCGCCGCGACTTCCGTGAGCACGCGATCGTCACGATCGACGGCGAGACCGCGAAGGACTTCGACGACGCGGTGGAGGTCGAGCGCACCGCGGACGGACGCGGCTTCCGCCTGGGCGTCCACATCGCCGACGTCTCGCACTACGTCACGGAGGGCTCGCTGCTCGACGACGAGGCGCGCTCGCGGGGGACCTCGGTGTACTTCCCGGGGCGCGTCCTGCCGATGCTTCCCGAGCGCCTCTCGAACGGGCTGTGCTCGCTCAACCCGCGCGTGGACCGGCTGGTCCTCTCCGCGATCCTCGAGCTCGACGCCCACGGCCGCGTCACCGGCTCCGAGTTCGTCAAGGGCGTGATCCGCAGCGCGCACCGGATGACCTACACGGACGTCGCACGGCTGATCGATTCCCCGCCGACGCGGGAGGATCGGGAGCGCTACGGGCCGTTCGTCGAACGGTTCCGCCTCATGGCGGAGGTGGCGGCTCTCCTGCGGCGGCGCCGGGAGGCGCGCGGCTCGATCGACTTCGATCTGCCGGACGCGGACATCGTGCTGGACGACGCGGGCCTCGTCGTCGGCATCGTGCCCGAGTCGCGGAACGAGGCGCACCGGCTGATCGAGGAGTTCATGCTCGCCGCGAACGAGGCGGTGGCGAAGAAGCTCCTCTTCGCGAAGCAGCCCGCGATCTACCGCGTCCACGACCGCCCGGATCCCGACCGGCTGGTCGACCTGCGCGAGGTGCTCGAGGGCTTCGGCTACGAGCTGAAGGGCGACCTCGAGGAGGTGCCGCCGTCCGCCTTCCAGAAGCTCCTCGCGGCGATCGACGGCAAGCCCGAGGAGAGGCTGCTCCACGACCTGCTGCTGCGCGCGCAGCGCAAGGCGATCTACAGCGAGGAGTGCCGCGGGCACTACGCCCTGGCCGCGCCGTACTACTGCCACTTCACCTCGCCGATCCGACGGTATCCCGACCTGATCGTCCACCGGCAGCTCTCGCGCCTGCTGGCCGAGGGACGGCCGGTGGCGGCGAAGGACTTCGAGGCCGTGCAGCACCGGATGCACGACACGGCCGCCGTCTCCTCGGAGCGCGAGCGGCGCGCGGAGCAGGCCGAGCGCGAGAGCCTGCTGTGGAAGAAGATCGTGTTCATGCGGGACAAGGTCGACCGCGAGTTCGACGCCTACGTGACCGGCGTGGCATCCTTCGGCGTCTTCGTGACGCTGAAGGACTACTTCGTGGAGGGGCTCGTGCCGATCGCGTCGCTCGGGAACGACTTCTTCGTCTACGAGGAGAAGCAGCACCGGCTGCGGGGACGTTCCTCGGGGCAGATCTTCCGCCTCGGAGACTCGCTCCGCGTCCGGCTGGTCGCGATCGACGAGGTGCGGCGGCGCCTCGACTTCCGTCTGGCGGGAACGCCCGCCGTCGCGCGGCCCGCCCCGAAGGCCGCCCGCGAGCCCGTCGCGGCGAAGGCGCCGGCTTACGGACGGACGGGCAGACCCAGGGCACGCGGGAGAACGCGATGAGGAGAGGGGGAGCGCTCGCCGTGGCCCTGCTCCTCGCGGCGGCGGCGTGCAAGCACCGCGGCGTCCCCAACCCCGACGTCCGGATGGCCGTCTCGCACGAGCGGGCGGACGACGCGGCGGCGCCGCCCCAGACGGGCTCCGACGCGGGCGCTCCGGGGGCGGCCGGGGGAGCCGGCGCGGGAGGTCCGGGCGGCAACGTCCCGACCCAGCTCGTCATCCCCCCGGAGGTCGCGCAGGCGTGGTCGGGAATCCGACTCGGCTGGAAGGACAAGCAGAGCGGGAAGGAGGGGGCGGTCGACGTCCCGCTGGGCGAGGCGTCGCCGCTGCCGGATCCCTCCCTCGTCGTGCGGGCCGACGCGTTTCTCCCCGCGTTCACGATGGGCGGCGGCGCGATCACGTCGGAAGGCGTCGAGGCGCAGAACCCCGCGGCCCGCATCACGGTCTTCGAGAAGGGCAAGGAGGTCTTCGCCGGCTGGATCTTCACGCGCTTCCCGGACGTCCATCCCTTCACGCACCCGCGGTTTCAGCTCCGTCTGGAGGGAGGCGTTCCCAGGGCGAAGAAGTGAGAAGAGCCCTGTCATCCCGAGCGGAGCGACGGACCCCTTTGATGGCCGAGTCGCGAAGAAAGGGGTCCCTCGGCCCCACGGGCCTCGGGATGACAAGGCGGTGAAGCGCCGCTTCCGCGTCGTCATCGCGGGCCGGCCCAACGTCGGGAAGTCGGCGCTCTTCAACAAGCTCTACCGGCGCCGCCGCGCGCTCGTGCACGACCTGCCCGGGATGACGCGCGACGTCCTCGAGGTGGACGCGCGGCTCCCGGACGATCGCGCGTACCGCCTGGTCGACACCGGCGGCTACGACCCGTCGGGCAAGGAGAAGATCCCCGCGGCGGTGCGCGAGCGGGCCGTCGCGGCGATCCGCGGCGCCGACCTCGTCCTCCTCGTGATGGACGCGTCCGCGGGAGTTCTTCCCGGCGACCGCGCGGCCGCGCGCGTCGTGCGCGAGGCCGGACGGGACTGCGTCGTGGTCGCCAACAAGATCGACCGCCGCGAGGGCAGCGAGGGCGAGAGCGAGGCCTGGAACCTCGGATTTCCGGAGGTGCTCGGGGCCTCCGCCGAGCACGGCACGGGCGTCGACGACGTCCAGGACGCCATCGGGAAGCGCCTCGCGGCGCGAGGCGAGCCCGCGGAGACGGCCGTCCCGCCCGAGGACGAGGGGTCCCGCGGTGACGGCGCAGACGAGCCGGAGGAGCGGGAGATCGCGGTCGCCGTCGTCGGGCGGCCGAACGTCGGCAAGTCGTCGCTCCTGAACGCGCTCCTCGGCGAGCCGCGCGCGATCGTCTCCGAGGTCGCGGGCACCACGCGGGATTCCGTCGACGCGGCCCTCGACCGGGGAGGCCGCCGGTTCCGGCTGGTCGACACGGCGGGGATCCGCCGGCGCGGGCGCACCGAGCGCGGACCGGAGGTGCTGTCGGTCGTGCAGGCGCGCAAGCGCATCGAGGAGTGCGACGTGGCGCTGCTCGTCGTGGACGCG